>NZ_JAKNBL010000095.1 GCF_022410535.1 Pelotomaculum terephthalicicum JT | reverse complement strand
AGTCGCTGTTCCCATATGTTGCAAAGCTTGCTATCCATTCCTGAACATCCTTCCTTTTCTTAATGTCCAGGCTTATTTTCTCATGTCTTTTTTCTATATTGAAGGTGTCTTCTTTTTGACGCTTACGGTTTCACTGGTTCTGTTATAGTTTTCATCAAAGGTATATAACTGCGTCAGGTTTTGCGGATAATCTATTTGAATTATCCTGTATTTATCATCGT
This sequence comes from Pelotomaculum terephthalicicum JT, assembly GCF_022410535.1. Lineage (GTDB taxonomy): Bacteria > Bacillota > Desulfotomaculia > Desulfotomaculales > Pelotomaculaceae > Pelotomaculum_D > Pelotomaculum_D terephthalicicum. The sequence continues at coordinate 988 of NZ_JAKNBL010000095.1, read as the reverse complement.
AATAGAAGTATGCCGTATTGCCGTTGGGATCGGTCATGGCATTTTTTCTCTCCGTGGGGTTGTAAGAAAATAATGTTACATTTCCCCTGGCGTCTTCTTGTCTGATAACACGGGAATCCACATCGTATTCGTTTATTACTTCATTGTTGCCTTTCGGGTCGGTGATCGTGGTCAGGCCATATTGCCCATAGGCAAAGGATGTGCTGCCTCCATTAAGATCCTGTACGGAAGACAGATTGCCATCAGTGTCATAGCTAAAAACAACCGTTCTCCCGGCCGGGTCGGTAATTCTGATTAACCGGTCGTTGGTATCATATTCAAAATTAAGGGAACGCCCGGCTGGCTCGGCGGCGGTTGTTAATAATGATCCGGTATATTGCATGGTAATTAAGTTATCGTTTTTATCGGTAATATTTGTCAACCTGCCCTGTGAGTCAAAAACATACTCGGTTTGATTCTTGAAGGTAAGGACATATGTCCCGTCAGTGTTTTGGCTGAGATTTTCGAAGCAGCCGGTCGGACGGCTATATGAGCCGTTTTCATAAGTAAATAGGAACATGTGCCCGTCAGGGTATTTAACTTCAACGGAATTGTCCTCGTTCACTGTCAAATAAGTATTGTAATTATGCTGCCATCCTTTCCCTAAAGGACCTGTATAATCGTCACGGGAATTGTAATACCTGGTGAACTCAAGAGGAATCCTGGCAGGTATATTCAGGTCGGTATGGTCGTATATAAAGTTGCCTGTTGCCGAGTTGACCGGGTCGTTGCAAAATGCATCAAATGACGGCCGGCCTAAACTTTTCTTAAAATCAATATTTTCTTCTTCAGGAGCGCGTAACCATATATAAGGATAAGTGATATAATGGACCCAGAAAACAAGACAGACGGGAAGGGCAAAATAAGTTAGAATGGAGTCATGGAAAAGAGAAGAAAATTCACACCCCAAGAAAAATCAAAAATCGTGCTGGAAGTCTTACGGGAAGAA
>NZ_JAKNBL010000094.1 GCF_022410535.1 Pelotomaculum terephthalicicum JT | reverse complement strand
CTGGCAGTTTGGGAAACCGCAAGAAATAGAAATCAAAAAGGTGTTGACTGGCAATTTACGACCGCTGAAGCAAGAACCAAATTAAAGCGGCTTTATCCACAGTTTAAGAGTTAACAAACTACTAGTATAAATAGATATATGTGGTTCGTAAAATATTTTTTAAAGGGTGAAAAGAATGAAAAGTCTTTCCCTTTCTTTTTTTCTACTGTTAAAAGAATATAAGTACCAATATTTATTCCAATTAAGGCAATGCCTTTTATTAACTATTATATTTGCTATCGTAATTATTCTCTTTCTATTGCCTATGAGTTATAGCTATTTGAGGCAAGCCCCCTTCGAAACCGCAGACTATGATCTTAAAATATCAGGACCATTATTTGAATCGGATATTAATAGCATTAAAGCTGATCAATCGGTTGAACAGTATGTTGGAATAACTGCGTTTACGACTTATATATCTAGTAAAAGCTCTGGCAAGAGGATTATAGCAGATATTTTATTCGTCAACGATATAATCAATGCATCTACCTTAATGCCCACTAATAAAAACCTTCTAATAAAAGGAAGCTTCAATATCGGCAAAGCTGTTGTTAGTGCTCGCATTGCAGATGAGCTAAATATAAACATAGAAGATTACATTACCATAGATTGGAATTCATATAAAATTAATTCTCCCCCAGTTACATTAAAAGTCGGAGGCATTTTATATGAAACTGCTTATCCAAGACAGGTTGTTGCAGATGTAACTAAAGAATCACTAAACAATGTAATTAATGAGATATCAGAAAAGACCTCGCATCCACAAGCAGACTATACATCCGCTTATATAAAACTATCGGGAAGTAACTCAAAACCCAGTATTTTAAGTAATAATCCCAACATCGTCTTACAGTGGCGTAAAGATGCGCTAGAGTCGGAAAAAGAGATGGTAAAAGCACTAGATACTCAAAGCTTTAAACATGTAAAAATCGGTTCTTTATTACTCTATGTTTTCATTTTTTTATGGATCATCTTTCAAACAATAAAACGGCGTAATAAATACTACGCTATAATATGTGCTTGCGGTGCCCCTTTAAAATCTATTTATCTACTGTTAATGCTACCGCATAATGACCAAAAACAGCTGGTATAAGTTGTCCATGTTTTGACGGATAAAGTGACCAAAAATGAAAAAGTCCGTTAGTCCGCCTGTCATCTTTTTTGAATAATATTTGAGG
>NZ_JAKNBL010000093.1 GCF_022410535.1 Pelotomaculum terephthalicicum JT | reverse complement strand
TACGGGCTCCTTCCATCCCGCCTATACCGGCAGTTTCAAAGAAGTTAATAAATTTCCAGTAAAATATGTGGCCAAGTGCTGCATTTTAAATGGCCGAAAATGCTGTATTTTTATTGACCGTTCACATATCCTTTGAGTAGTTTAATTTATATTGTAAAATTCATCTATTATTGTAAGCAGTTCTTGCTTCTTGCCTACGCTTATTTCGCCTTTCAATGATTCAATATCTTTCTTTAATACTGGCTGAGCTAAACTGAAGCGCAATATGCAATTACTCCTTACTCCGTCACGCCCGGCAAATAATTCTAGATCGTTTGGCCTGAACAGGTCTACCCTTCTTGACAAAGGAGCTACCGTAACTATTGGACAGACCGGATTATAATTCTGGTCATTGTTGGAAACAATTACTAATGGAGGATTGGAAAATGTTGAAAAAAATAATCCAGCAATTAGCCGACTATTTTCGGTGCTTTCATGTTAACACTGCTGGCTGAAAATAAACTTAATGTTACCTGTGATTTCCATGAAAATAATTTGAAGGTTTTGTGAACTAGGGGAAAGTAAAACGCCCCCCAGTTGTAACGGTGAGCGTTTTAAAAGAAAGGTGATCATTTACACATACTTATATTAACACTATTTTATCCCTTAAAATGCGGTAAAAATGAAGCAACCCCCACTCCGAAGAGCAGGGCTTTCATTAACCAGATAACTAATACTGATTTACCTTCCAGCAAACAATCTGATTAAAAACCAAATAATCCATTCTACTGGTGTATGGTGATATGGGGTTTTTGCTGAAGGTATAGAACGGAGCTCCTACGCCGCCGGAAGCTTTACTCTGATACCAGTTGATAAAGTTCTGGATTTCCGTCATAGACAGATCGTAATCGATATCCGAGCCGTTGGCCATTGTTACCCAAAGAATCGCCCGGCCTTCGCTGCTGGAAGCCTGCGGGGTGGCGGATGCTTCGTTAGAATTGCCGCTTTCCTTGCCATCTATCAGGGCGGTAACCACGTAGTAATATGTTATGCCGTTGGTCACATCGTTGTCGGTATAGGCTGTCGCTGTTACACCGTTCGGCGTTAGATTAGTATATGGACCTCCGGAAGTCATTGCTCTATAAACGTAAGCGTCAAAAAGAAGACACCTTCAATATAGAAAAAAGACATGAGAAAATAAGCCTGGACATTAAGAAAAGGAAGGATGTTCAGGAATGGATAGCAAGCTTTGCAACATATGGGAACAGC
>NZ_JAKNBL010000091.1 GCF_022410535.1 Pelotomaculum terephthalicicum JT | reverse complement strand
TGGTTCCCGTCAGGCGGTGCCTTTGCCGCAAAAGATTCTCAATGCTGCTTTGGACATAGCTCATGCTTTCCTGGGAGTCGGTCTGCACGTTAATCATCCTGACGTAATTTACCCCGAGCATTCTTCTTTGGGCGGTTGTTATGGGTATGTAGATCACGTCGTCCTGGTCCTGGCCGCCCATGGAGGCGCTTTTGGACTTGAGCACGCCGACCACGGTAAAGCTCAATTTATTAATCCTGATGGTCGTGCCGACCGGCTCCGTACCGTCGGGATAAAGGTTGTCAACCACCGTTTGGCCCAGCACAGCCACCGGAGTGGCTCCCGTTACGTCATCCTCGGTAAAGAACGAACCGGAAGTGGTCGGCCAGTCCTTGATCAGCTGGTATTCCGGCGTGGTCCCGTCAAACTGAGTGGTCCAGGTCTGGCTGGCGTACCCGACCGTGGCGCTTGAGCTTAGCTCGGGCGCCACATAGACCACCTTGTTCAGTTCGCTAATGGCTTCCGCATCTGCAACGGTAAGGGTGTTTACGTTTCCCCCGGACCCGCGGACCGCTCCCTGCCCGGCCCCGGCGGATACCATCAGCAAATTCGAGCCCATGCTGGAAATCTGGTCCGATATCTTCTTGCTGGCGCCCTGCCCCACGGAAATCATGATGATTACAGCCGAAACGCCGATGATGATGCCGAGCATCGTCAGGGAAGCCCTCAGCTTATTTGCCTTTATGCCGTTTGCCGCCACCTCAAAGTTGTTGGCGAGATTCATGCGCCTGCCTCCGTTTCCGCCGGGAAGGCCGCCAGGTCTTCCGCGGCGTTCCGTTGCTGTGGCACGGGAGCGTCTTCCGTGATCCGGCCGTCCCTTAAATTAACCAAACGGCGGCAGTACTGCGAGATATCCTTTTCATGAGTAACCATGACCACGGTAATGCCTTTTTCCTTATTCAGCTGCTGGATCAAAGAAACTATCTCAATACTCGTTTTAGAGTCCAGCGCGCCTGTCGGTTCGTCCGCCAGGAGCAAAGAAGGGTTGTTCACCAGGGCGCGGGCGATGGCGACCCGCTGCTGCTGGCCGCCCGACATCTGGTTAGGATAATGGCCCAGATATTTTGCCAGGCCGACCCAGCTCAAGGCTTCCTCGGCCCTGGCCGCCATTTCACCCTTATCTGTCCCGGCGTAGATCATCGGCAGCTGGATGTTGGCCTGCACGGTCATCCGGCCCAGCAGGTTGAAGCCCTGGAAAACAAAACCGATTCTTTTGTTGCGGACTGCGGCCAGCTTATTTTTGTCCAGTCCAGAGACGTTTTCTCCGTCGAGATAGTAGGCGCCTTCGGTTGGTTTGTCCAGACAGCCGATAATATTCAGCAAGGTGCTTTTGCCGGAGCCGGAGGAGCCCATAATCGCCACCATTTCTCCCTGGGTGACGGTCAGGTCGATGCCTCTTAA
>NZ_JAKNBL010000090.1 GCF_022410535.1 Pelotomaculum terephthalicicum JT | reverse complement strand
TCTGCGCTAACAGATCATGCACAACGGAGACATCCTTTTTCCTTTGCTGTAATATGGTCATTATATCCAGCAAGTTCCGGACAGGCAATACCGTCAGCTTTCGGCCATTTTAGGCTAGCGGAAACACCATTTTTTATTCTTGCAATGGTGACCTGTGAAACACCTGTGATTTCCGATAACTTTTCTGAAGATAAACAGTTTCTTGCCATAACCAAATCAAGTTTTTGATTGTCGATTTTCATTTAATCACCCCTGTTTCCGACAATTTTATTGTCGCTTTTGAATTCATTATAGACAATATAATTGTCGTTGTCAATACAAAAAATTAAGTTTGAATAAAAAACCTTGATTTTAATTGTCGGTTATGGTATCATGAACCTGTTATATAGAAAGGCGGTGAATTCGTGAATTCAATTGAGATTGGAAACAACATAAAAAGGGAACGTAAAAATAAGAAGCTAACCCAACAGGAATTAGCGGATAAAATAGGAAAGACAGAAAGTTCAATCCGAAAATATGAAAAGGGATTGGTTCAAATCCCAACTGATGTGTTAGAACAAATTGCTTCTGTCCTGGAAGTTTCGCCTTTCAATCTCATGGGGGCAGATTATTGGGATTTGAAATACAATGCTGATGGAAAGCTTGCCACTGAAGTTAAATTGATTGAAGAAGTGGGTTTCTGCTTTGGGGAAAAGGCAGTTCAGTTGCTGAAAACCTTTGAATCATTGAATGAATTGGGTCAAAGCAAGGCACTGGAATACACGACAGACTTGACAGAACAACAGAAATATAAGAAGGAAGCCGAATAAAATAAAAAATCGCCCCCTGTGCTACCAACACAGAGAACGATTTTCACATAGATACTATTCGGACAGATGCCCGATATAATACCGATTAGCAGTCATATTATATCATTTGAAGCACCTGTTCAGCAATAGGTGTATTTTTTATACTCAATTTTAGAAAGGATGATTGTATGGAAGGTCATGTAAGGGAAAGGGGAAGCAAGTGGTACTATTCATTTGAAGCTTCCAATGTGGATGGGAAAAGGAAACGAATTGAAAGGGTTGGGGGCAGAACCAAGAAAGATGCTGAAGCTGCTTTGAGAATTGCACTTCAGGAATATGAAAATGCTGGTCTGCACTTTGAACCCACAGAAATATCAGTGTCTGATTACATGGATTACTGGTATAAGAACTATGTGCTGGTGAACTGCAAGTACAACACCCAGGTTGGTTATGAAATCATCATCAGGAATCACATCAAACCTGCTTTCGGCATTTACAAGCTGAAATCACTGACACCTGCAATGCTTCAGGAATTTGTGAACAACAAGTATTTAAGTGGGGTCAGCAAACATCACCTGACCAACATGATGACTGTTTTAAGCGGTTCTTTGAAATATGCTGTGCATCCATGCAAGTTCATAAAGGACAACCCTATGCAGTACGTGAAATATCCAAAGTATGAGCATTCCAAGCTTGAAATTGACCACAAGGTGATAACCCCTGAAGAATTTGAAACCATAATTTCAAGATTTCCAGTGAGTATACCGGGTAAAACTGAACAGTTTGACCGCTAAGATTAAACAGTGTCCCCGTTTGAAACTGAACACCGGTTCCGAAGAAGTTGAACACTGGATATGGCCCTTCTGCTAAATTGAATTTAT
>NZ_JAKNBL010000009.1 GCF_022410535.1 Pelotomaculum terephthalicicum JT | reverse complement strand
GCATTATGAGTATACCATGTGGTTATTTGGCTATCAATGTACAGTTTCTGCGGAGAGACTGTTCAATTAAAACGGTCTAAGTGTTTAACTTCGGCGGTTTAGGTGTTTTTTCTCAGCGTAATATGCACCCAGGCGCTTATTTTCGTGTATAAGGTATAAATTGTTTCGGTGGAGGTCAGCGTTTTGGAAAGCAATCAGGAAATACAGAATCAGGTTGAATTCCTCTATAATGCAACCGCAAAGCAACTGTATAAATTAGCACTTTATACCTTGGGCAATAAGAAGGCAGCCGAACAAATCACAATTAATGTGTTTTGCGAAGCTTTCAATAATATTTCGGACAAGGCGGATGCCAATTTATTTAAAGAGCGAAGTATCAAATTATTATATAAGTATGGCAGAAAGATACAAAAAAAGTCCGAGTGGAATGGCTCTACGATACTTATCAAAACATCAGAAGACATAGAAGAGCAGGTAGATGTTAAGAAAAAGGAACTTATTCAAATGCTTGGTAGTCTAAACTTTGATGAAAGATATATTTTACTGCTTTTTTACTGGCAAAAATTTTCTATTCAACAAATTGCAAAAGCAATTTGCTTACCAATATTTTTAGTAAAAAAGCGTTTTGGAGTGACAGTAAATAAAGCAGTAAATTATATGATGAAATGATATATACGAGGAGTGATAGTAATGGTGGAATATATAAGACAACGAATTAACTTGATATTGGCTGCGGTATTGGTATTCTCGCTTTTATGCACCCCGGCGCTGGCGGCGGTCGGCACGCTCGATGTTGCTGCAACGCCCGTTCAATATATACTTTCCATCGATGGCAAAAGTGTAGCCCTGTGGGCATATAAAATCGATGGCAGTGTATATTTCAAACTGCGCGACCTGGCGATGTCACTGAATGGCACGAAAAAACAGTTTGAAATAAGCTGGGATGGAAACCAAAATGCGGTTTTGCTGACAACCGGAATGGCTTATACGCCGGTGGGCGGCGAGTTGTCCGAACCGTCCGAACTGTCCAGTGACAAAGGCACCGTTGCACATTTGCCTACGACGCTCTTTTATATTGATAAGAGGCAGATTCCAATACGCGCGTATACCATAAATAATACTCATTTTATAATGCTTTCCGATCTCGCGGCTAATTTATTGCTTGCCTCCACCTGCGACGAAGAAGAGTGTACAGTCGAAATTAACACCTTAATATACGATACAGGTATCTATTCGTTTTCGCTTCCGGAAGGCTGGAGTGCTAGTGGCAACACCTATGATTTAGGTTTTACTCGTTCCGGTGAATCGGTCGGCTCCTTTATAATCAGAAATTACGACCCGGATAATCCCGTTTCCCAGTTTCAGGACAATCACAGGGAAACGCTTTCAAATGAAAATTTAAGCGGCTTTGCTTATCCTGCCGCCAAAGCGTTGATCCGGGCGACGCAGCCCGCGGCGGCAAATGACGATTCCTATGTGGATGAGCTTCATTTATACATCATGCTTGCGGATCTCCGTTGCGCCTTTAACTTTTGTTTTGACTCCGCCAAAGTAGACGAGGGAACGGCAATGGAAATCGCAAAAAGTCTTGTGCCGAAAGAAGCGGCAATCGAAAAGAATACAATAGCCGCTAAGTGGGCGCGGGCGGTTCAAGACCGCGACGGCCATGCGCAGTACAATCTGCTGAGTGTGGAGCTGCAATCTGAATTCAAAGATTACTACGAGGCCATTAATTGGGTAACGGGTGTCTCCAGCCCTTGGGTGAATAGCTTTGTAATCGAGATAACAGGTAATGTCGCGGTCGTGTTCTATGAGGGTATGACCTCCGAGGGATTTGCTGGATATACCATAGACAACCTTACCTTTTCAGAGGAGAACGGACAGCTCTTGATCAGTGGCATTGGCGGGTTTAACGACTTTTCAGGCTACAAGGCTCAGAATGACGTGACCCGCACCTCTTTTCGCAGAAAGGGGCCGGGCTTGCATGATTACCAGGGGGAACCTGGCTTAAGCCAGCGCTCCCCCTTATAAATTTCAAAAATACTTGACAAATTTAAACTACGAATGTAGTATTTAGATACCAACGACAATTGTAGTCTCAAATAATGGAGGTGACTTAATGTCAAAGGTAAATATTACCGAGGCGGAACTGGAGATTATGAAAATTTTATGGAAAAGCGACGCGCCGTTGTCTTCCTACGATATCTGTGACAGGCTAGAGGATAAGACGTGGAAATACACCACTGTTTCAACCTTACTGAGCCGATTGGCCGAAAAAGGCGCAATCACTTATGAGAAAAGAGGGAAATCCTATTTCTACACACCATTGCTGGATGAGAACGCTTATAAAATCCGTCAGGCCAAGAAACTGATTGGCAAAATTTACGACGGCTCTCTTAAAAATCTGGTGGTAGCGCTCTATGAGAACAAAGAGATATCAGAGCAGGATATCCAAGAGATCAAGAAGCTGTTCAAGCTTTAGGAGGGGGAATGATGCTACAATCGATTTTCCAAACAATTCTCACCCTGTCTGTGGTGGGTGACGTGCTTGCGGGCATCCTGCTGCTGTTAAAGCCACTGACCAGGAAAGCATTCAGCCCAAAATGGCAGTATTACATATGGCTTATCGTCCTGCTCGCCATGGTGGTGCCCGTTTCCATAAAACTACCGCCCCATACCATCGAAGCTCCATCTGCGCCTCCCCCCGCCGTAATAGAGCAGACAAATGCAACGCAAACAACAGATCAGCCGCCGCCTATACGTCATCAGGAAACGAAAATCCTTGACGGTACGCCCATGGAATACAGAAGTATTGAGCTGGCACCCAATGTTTCCATTGGTATAATTGATGCAATGGCTTTGATTTGGCTCTTTGGCGCAGCCCTGTTCCTGTTATGCGGTATCGTCAGTTACATTGTTTTTTGGCACAAAATCAGGAAAAACGCTTTTGCTGTTAAGGATTGCCGGGAGCTTGAGGAATGCAAAGGGGCTATGAAAATAAGGCGCAAAATCGGACTCCTGATGATGGACGGGGTAACGGCGCCGTTGCTGGTTGGGATTTTCCGCCCCGTTATAGTGCTGCCCCATATTGATATGTTGAGTGAAAACCTGTCCTTTGTTTTACGGCATGAGCTTACCCATTACAAGCGAAAAGATCTGATCTATAAATGGTTGGCCATGCTTGTCAAGGCGGTTCACTGGTTTAATCCCCTGGTTTACTTTGTCGTTAAAAATATGGTTGAGGATTGCGAAATATCCTGTGATGCGGTGGTGACAAAGGATATGGACGATGAAAACAAAGACAATTATATGAAAACCATCCTCAGCCTGCTATCTGCCACCGGCTTAAAAAACCAAACCTTTACCACCGCCATGTGTCCGGACGCAAAACAAATCAAAAGGAGATTCGCTATGATTAAACAGGCAAAAAAAACGAAGAAAATCCTATCGATCATTTCGGTGCTTACGGCGGCGGTCGTAACAGCGACAGCGATATTTACCGGCAGCGCGCTGGCGGATATGACCAAGGACGGGCTGGAATACAGAACGCAAAATGAGGTGTATTTTAAGGACGGTGTGAAATTCAGCGTAAATGTTCTGGGGAAAACTCTACCCCCTTGGGTAAATGATATTACCGGCGACGACAGAAATGCCGACATCGCCATCAACCGTATACAAACAAGGGATACCAAGGGACGGGTAGAGACTCACATTATACTGGAGCTGAAAGGAACAAGAGGGCAAGCAAAATTATCCTCCGGCGCATATGGCCTTTATGGGACATCAAACACGATATTGTATAAAAATAAAAGAGTATACGAAGCCTCCACCTTAGGCGGGATGGAATTTCATGAATTTAATAATATAGGGTACCCCGAGTATAGAAATTTACCTGTAGCAAGTCTGATATCCCCGAATTCCGGACAGAAAAGGCATGTCTCCGTATATTTTGCTTATGACGGTGAGAAAAAGATCTCCTTTGCCTCGGTAAATTTTGATACTGCGAACGAAAACGACAACGTGCCGGCGGCAAGTTTTGATCAATACGACTACCTGGAAGCGGACAATTTTGAGTTTATCGGAGATTTTGAACAGGCTTTTTTGTATGAACTGGAAAACCCCGAGTTTCCGCGGTTTTTTGCGGATTTTGAAAAAGATTATAAAAACAAAAAAGTTGACGGCATCAGTTGCGCCGTATCGGCCGCTTCCACAGACAGCATTATTTTGAAAACGGATATCACTTTGGATGCCATATCCTCCTATGAAATATACGTAACCGACGACAGAGGATTGGAAATATTAAGCGGGGCCGGAGAAATTGAAAAGGGCTATCCTCCTCAGAATATCATTTTAACTCCCAGAGAGGAGATAGAGACTTCTGTGGTACACCTAGTGACCGGTGACGTAGTGAGCGATGCCAGTCGCAATACCGATCCGAAATATAAGCTTTACAGCGGCAAAACCTATCGGCTGGATATTGGTTTGTTGGATGACGGCGGCAATATCGTCTACCGCCAGCGTGAATATGTAACGATACCATAAAATGATTGTACGAGCGATACCAGAATAAAATTGTCGTGCTACCCGATTAAATGTAGAGATAGAAAAAGGTTACACAGAAGAATGAAAACGAAAAGCCTTGCCGATAGCACCATTACGCAAGTATCTGCCAGGGGAAGCACAGCCAGGCTTTATATCGGTGATCTTAAAATGGGTGGTGCCGGCTATCATATTGGAGGCAGCAATTATTTAAAGCTGCACGACATCGCCCGTATGCTGAACCTCGGCGTGGTTTGGGATGGCCGCACCAACACGGTTCTTATCGATACAACCAGTGATTTTAATCCAAGCTCTGACATTAAATAACTGCTGATAACCATTTTACAAGCTGTCAGCAGCCAAGAAATAGTTGCTCTAACGCCAAACGTATCGGGTAAAAATTGTGCTCAGAAGACAGCGTTGGAAATGCAGTGGATTATTGAACGAAGAACTCAATTTTACAATTGTTAGGAGTGAGGTTTTCTCTTACGGCACTACACTGGTTCACTTCTTGAAAGCTACAAAAAAACCGTTGTTTCGGCGGTAATAATCATACTATAGAAGATGGCTCAATGAGAAGATGGCTCAATGCCAAACGGCGGTTTTGAAATAAAAATCAAGGCCGCCGTTTTCCTTTTTTAAAAATAGCATAGCAGAGGGTGTATTAAGTTCGTCCCTTTTTAAGGACACGGCGGCACAAGGAGGATGCCGCCGTGTTTATTTGCCTTCGACATAATCTGATACCATTCTACTTTTCAAAAAAAGACTTGATGCTTTATGGGACTATTGCGGTTATGAAGTTACCTACACACATTACACGTTAAGATATACAAGCTCCTGCGCCCGATTGGTTTTTATCCAGTCGGGCTTTTTTGCGTTTTACGGCAAATTGTTGTTCACTTTTTGCCGTTCATTTTGCCAAATTTTTCATCCCTACCGTAGTAGTGGCGAAAGGGGAAGCCATCACCCGCCTTTGCGGACGCGAAGGGAGGTGAGAACATGAAGCCTCATTCCCACGAAGAACACAAGCGGCACACCTTTGACAGCTTTTGCAAAAAGATACTCAAGCATGAAGCCCGCGACTATTACGACGAGCTGAAAAGACGCAGAGAGCAGGAAATATCTTTGGACGAGCTGTCCAAAAAGGAATTGGTGCAGTTGGCCGTCATGGACGAGTATTTCAAGGAGATATACAGCTTTAACGTATTGGGCCACGACATTGCTGTGGCGGATGAGCGCATAGGCGAAGCCTTGAAAGCTCTGCCGACGGACAGGCGCGACATTATCCTGCTGTTTTATTTTCTTGACATGACGGACAGGGAGATCGGAGAACTCTTGAACCTTGTCCGGCGCACCGTTGCCTATCGTCGAACAAGCACTTTGCAGGAATTAAAAAATTCATGGAGGGAAAAGCGGATGAATAGCACACACGCTAAAACCGGTAATAACGGCTTGCTTCCTTTTCCCGTCATTGCGGCGGCAAGCAACGGCGACATCAACGCAATCAACGCCGTCCTAAAGCACTACGAGAGGTATATTGCCGCGCTGTCCATAAGGCAGCTTTACGACGAAAACGGCAATCCCCATCTGTGCGTAGACCCTGAATTTCGCCGCAGGCTGGAAACGAAGCTCATAACCAGAATCCTGACATTCAGGGTAGCTTAACACAATAGGCCCGCATAGGAGCGCGCCCCCCTTTCCGCGCTTCCCTTTGGCGGGCCTTTCATGCTTGCCTGTCAATAAAAGCCCATCGGTTGCCGGTGAGCTTTTATAGGCTGACATCAAAGGAAGCGGAGGTTTTTATTTTTCCGCTTCCTTTGTTTTGCTTATTGGCCTATGCCGTGGAGCTTGAATTGATCCGGGACAATCCGGCCGACAAGGTAAACCCGATCTCCGGCGAGGTGCGGATACTGTTTACCGACTTCCTGCTGGAATGGCTGGAGATGATCAAACACAATGTGGAAATGACCACCTACGCCTCTTACGCTATGTGCATCAAGAGCCGCGTTATTCCTTATTTTAAGGACTTCAAGCTTACGTTAAAGGATGTTACGCCGAAGCACATCCAGGACTATTATCAGTACGAGCTGAACGAGAAAGGCTTAAGCGCCTGCACGGTGATCCACCGCCACGCCAACATTCGCAAGGCGTTGCAGTACGCTTTCAAGGTGGGCCTGATCGCCTTTAACCCTGCCGACCGGATCGAGCGGCCCAAACCCGGAAAATTCGTGGGCAGCATTTACGATGCCGGGGAGCTGGAAGCCCTGTTCGCCGTCGTGAAAAACAAACCGATAGAGCTGGCCGTTATCCTGGGCGCGTTTTACGGACTGCGCCGCAGTGAGATCGTGGGGCTGAAATGGGACGCCATTGACTTTGAAAAAAAGACGCTGACCATCAAGCACACCGTAACCGAGGTAAGGGTGGACGGAAAAGCCATCATCGTGGAAAAGGACCGCGCCAAAACCAAGTCGAGCCACCGCACCCTGCCGTTGGTAGAGCCCTTTGCAAAGCTTCTCCGGCGGATGAAGGTTGAGCAGGAGCGCAATCAAAAGGTTTGCGGAAAAGCCTATTGCCGGGAGTATCTCGGCTACCTCTACGTGAACGAGCTGGGAGAACGGATCAAGCCGGGCTATATCACCCAGAATTTCGCGCTCACGCTGAAAAACCACGGTTTGAAAAAAATCCGTTTCCACGACCTGCGCCATAGCTGCGCCAGTTTGTTGTACGCCAACGGAGTCAGCCTGAAGGAGATCCAGGAGTGGTTGGGGCACAGTGATATTTCCACCACCTCGAACATCTACACACACCTGGATTTCAGCTCCAAGGTCGCTTCGGCCAACGCCATCATCGGCGTATATCCCTCCTGACATCCCTCCAAAGCGGGCGAAATGCCAGGTAAATAGGGAGATGAGAGCACTGCAAATTTGCGCTAAAATGGTTTATGTGACGGTATGCCGTGGGCAAACAGAAAGGTGCCGCTAGAAAAGAAAAAGCCCTCAAATCCGCTTGTGTCGCGGCTTTAAGAGCATTGACTTCTGGTGCCGATGGCCGGAGTCGAACCGGCATGGAGGTTATCCAACGGTTTTTGAGACCGCCGCGTCTGCCAATTCCGCCACATCGGCATATAAGTTTTCAGCAAGATTTATTCTAGCAGAAAAGAGATATGCCGTCAATATGCCAAAGGCAGTAAGATGTCTTCTAGTGCCATATTTTACAGGATAAGCTGCTCCGAAATACTTAACTAAATGAAGGATTTAACAGGTATAATGTCGAAAAACATATTGATAAGTGAACGGGATAAGCATGATAATTACCGTGCATTGTTTACAGGTTCTGTTTCCCTGTTCATGGTTGCCCTTCGCAGAGGAGGGATGGAATGCAACCGGCCGATGAGATCCTCATCGAGAGAAGTAAAAACGGGGATATGGATGCCTTTGAGCAACTCGTCCACCGTTATGAGAATAAAGTTTACACTGTGGCATACCGTTTTATCGGCAATCACGCTGACGCGTCCGACCTTGCTCAAGATACTTTTTTAAGGCTCTACCATGCCTTGCCGAGTTTCCGGGGAGAGTCCAGTTTTATGACGTGGCTATACCGTATTACCGCTAATGTTTGTCGCGATGAGATACGCCGTCGGCAAAAATACCACTTTGTGTCTTTGGATAATGAAACGGAAAATAACGGTGATCATATCATGTCGCGGGTATCCGGTCGAACTCCTTCACCTGAGGAAGTGGTTGAGCAAAAAGAGTTTAATGGCATGATCCAGGAGTGTATTGACAGTCTTAATAAAGAGCACCGCTTGATTTTAATAATGCGGGAAGTGCAGGGCTTCTCATACGAAGAGATAGCCGATATATTAAAGTGTTCCTTAGGCACGGTTAAATCCCGCTTAAGTCGTGCCAGGCAGGCGTTTAAAGAAAAATTTAACGACCGTAGGGAACTTTAGGGCGGCGGCTCGCGTCTAGCTAAATAGGGGGGGATGAGAGATGCAGTGCCTGGAAGTTGAGGAACTGCTTTCTCCTTATCTGGATGAAGTACTTGCTCTGCCGGAAAGTGAAGACGTTACTTCTCACTTGGCTGTTTGCGCAAGTTGCCGGGAAAAATATGATGTTCTTAAAGAAACTGTTAATTTCATAAAAGACTTGCCGGAGGTAGAGCCGCCCCCTGGGTTCAGTGCCCTGGTCATGAGCAAGATTGCGATACCGACGCGTGAAAAAGCCGGTTACGGTGGCGTTTTTATGAGCTTCAGAAAGAGCGGTTGGCTGCGTGCGTGCTCTTTTGCCGCCATGTTCGTTGTTATACTTGGAATAACCACATTGATGTATGGAATGCCGAACCAGTGGTACCAAAGGATATCTTCATTATTTGTTCATGAACAACAGAATGAGCCGGCGCCGGACAGTGAAACAAAAAATGATGGAAGTGCAGATACAAGTGAAACTGGCCCCAAAGAGGATAGTCCGGCGCATAAGAATGAGCCAAGTAATGCTCCGGGGTCACCAGCCGGATTACCCGTTGTACCACAAAAAATGGCCGAAAAAGAAGAAGCAATTATTACACAAGTTGCCTATGGTAATATTCCGGCTTCAAATAAGAAGTTGAATAACTTGGTGCTGGATGCCACTCTAGCCCTGTCAACAGAAGATCCGTCTGACGTGCCGGAAAAAATTGCCAACTTGGCTGATGACAACGGGGGTTACTTGGTGCCGGGCGGTTCTCAGGAGGAAGGAACGCTAACCGTCAAGGTGCCTGCGGATCGGTTTAATTATGTGCTAAGCGGCATCAGGGAGATGGGTGACGCTGACACGAGACGAGTTGCGGGTGAAGATGTCAGCGGAAAAATATCAAGTTATGAGAGTAATATTAGAGATTTGGCGAATGAAGAAAGAATACTCCAACAAGCGATGGGAAAGGCCGCTCCTCTGGCCGAATCGGAAGTAGCGCAGGCACGGCTTAACAAGGTGCAAACAGATATGGAACAACAGAAGAAGTTGTATAGTAAATTGTTGACTGATACACAAACTGCCACTATCAAAGTAAACCTGAGGTAATTTTTATTGACGCCTTATTTTGAAAACAGTATTTTTTCTTGTCAGTCGGAGATATAATAGGTAAAATAGATTAGAAATATATTGTCCATGATAAGATATATTATGAAGGAGGGTTGTGAGATGGAAGAAAGAGTTCAGGAAGTTATTAATAAAGTACGGCCGTTTCTCCAAAGAGACGGCGGAGATGTTGAGCTTGTGGAAGTCGCTCCCGACGGGTTGGTTAAAGTGCGGTTGAAAGGGGCTTGCGGCGGGTGTCCGAGCGCCACAATAACCCTCAAGCAGGGTATTGAGCGGATGCTCAAGCAAGAGGTTCCAGAGGTAAAAGAAGTTGTATCTGTATAAAAGATTCTGTATTAAAGTAATTTAAAAAAAATTTGTCCCCACAATGGCCCGAAATAATGATTTAAAACAGCAATCCCGTACCACTTTGATAGTGATACGGGAACTCTTTTGACGCAGCCTCCTTTAATTGCCTGAGAAATAACGCTTCCTTCACAGTTGCTGAAATTGCTGAGATAATAATTGTTTAGTTAAAGCGGGAATCCCTGAACGTAAATGCCGTATCTCGCGTTGTTTTCTTTATACTTGTCGTAATCCATGAAGATGACTTCAAAAGTACCCGTATCACCTGGGGCAAGTTCGGTCGGTTCGAGGTTTGTGGTAAATGTTCGTGTCAGTTCCTGCCCATCGGCGTTCAATAGTTTGCCGTATACAGTCAGACTAGTTAGCTTGCGGTTGCCTGTGTTGGTGACTTCTCCCGACACGGTTAACATTGTAATTCCTTCAACGATTTTATTAACTTTTATTGTATAGTCGTCTGTCAGGTAAATCCCCGGACGCACATTTGGAATGGGCAGAGTCACCGATGCTGTATCACTTTCAGGCGTCCATTCAAATGTGCCGCCCATGGCCCTGGCCAGCCCATCGATTGGTATCATTACCTGGCCGTCTACCAAAACTCCGGCACCTTCAAGTTTTTGTCCGTTAATAATTAGGTTTATCCCTTTTGTATCCGCAAATACGCTCGCGGCGCAGATAAAACTCAATACAAACACCGTCAGCAGTGTTTTTATCAAGCGCTTTCTCATCATGATCCCTCACATCTTGGTATTGTTACCCTGGTAAGGTGCTTTTAACATATCAGACGAAAAAACACCCGTTAATGTTCCATTTACTTAAAAAGCGGGCTCGAATTTTCAAGCCCGCTTCTAAAATACTTAAGTTTGTTGTTAATTTGATTATGCTTACTGCCTGTTTGCCACCAGGTTGTCGACCACTGTGGAATCGGCCAGTGTCGAGGTGTCGCCCAGTTCGTCAATAGCGCCGGCGGCGATCTTTCTCAGGATCCTTCTCATAATCTTACCGCTTCTGGTCTTAGGCATACCAGGCGCGAATTGAATCTTGTCAGGCGAGGCAATGGGACCAATTTCCTTACGCACGTGCGCCACAAGCTCTTTCTTGAGCGCGTCGGTGCCTTCCACGCCTTCCTTCAGCGTTACGTAAGCGTAAATTCCTTCACCTTTAATGTCGTGCGGGAAACCTACAACCGCAGCTTCCGCGACTGTCGGGTGCGCTACCAGGGCGCTTTCCACTTCCGCGGTGCCCATCCGGTGACCGGAAACGTTGATCACGTCGTCCACGCGGCCAAGCAGCCAGTAGTAACCGTCCTCATCCTTGCGCGCGCCGTCGCCGCTGAAATAGTAGCCGGGCTGCTGCACAAAGTAGGTTTCTTTAAATCTGTTGGGATCCCCGTATACACCGCGCATAATGCCGGGCCAGGGCTTCTTCATGCAAAGGTGGCCGCCCTCGTTCACGCCGGCTTCTTTGCCTTCAGCCGTAAGCAACGCGGGGACTACGCCGAAGAACGGATTCACGGCGGAACCGGGTTTCATCGGGTGCGCGCCCGGCATCGGGGCGATTAAGTGCCCGCCGGTTTCGGTCTGCCACCATGTGTCGACAATCGGGCATTTTTCCTTGCCGATAACTGTGTAGTACCACATCCAGGCTTCCGGGTTAATCGGCTCGCCGACCGAAGCCAACAAGCGCAGGGAACTGAGGTCTCTGCCGTTGGGCCATTGATCGCCGTCCTTCATCATTGCCCGGATGGCGGTGGGAGCGGTATAGAAAACGTTTACGCCGTATTTCTCTACAATTTGCCAGAACCTGTCCGGCTCGGGATAGCTCGGCACGCCTTCAAATATCACGGAAGTAGCCCCTAATCCCAGCGGGCCGTAAACACAATAGCTGTGTCCGGTTACCCAGCCGATATCCGCTGTGCAGAAATAAACGTCTTCATCGCGAATGTCAAAGAAATATTTCACGGTCATCATCGCATAGAGGTGGTATCCAGCCGTGGTATGCATAACACCTTTGGGTTTGCCGGTGCTGCCGCTTGTATATAGAATGAAAAGGGGATCTTCCGAATCCATTGCTTCCGGTTCGCATATGTGAGAAGCTTCTGCCATCAAGTCGTCCCAGTATACGTCGCGTCCTTCCACCATGTTGCATTCTTTGTCCACTCTCTTGACCACGATGCACTTTTTGATGTCGGGGCATTGGGCCATGGCGGCGTCGGCTACGTCTTTGGATCCCAGGAATTTGCCGGAACGGTAACCAAAGTTGTTGGTGATCAGTATTTCCGCTTTGGCGTCCAGCATTCTGTCGCGAATCGCTTCGGCGCTGAAACCGCCGAATACGATGCAGTGGATGGCGCCGATCCTGGTGCAGGCCAGCATGGCAATAGCCAGTTCAGGAATCATCGGCAGGTAGATGCCCACCCGGTCTCCTCTTTTAACGCCTTGGCTCTTCAGAACATTGGCAAATTTGCAGACTTCATGATGCAGCTGTTGATAAGTGTAAGTCTTGCTATCCTCTAAAGGCTCGCCCTGCCAGATAAGCGCGGCTTTGTTCCTCCGCGGGCCATCCAGGTGGCGGTCCAGGCAGTTGTATGATACGTTCAGCTTGCCGCCAGCGAAATAGCGGACAAATATGTCACCTTCGAAACTGTATTCTTCAACACTTTCCCACTTCTTAAACCAGGTCAGATTTTCTTCAGCCATCTGCGCCCAGAATTCGTTCGGGCTTTCGACGGACCTGCGGTACATCTCCTTGTACTCATCCAGACTTTTAATCCTGGCTTTTGAGACAAACTCCGGAGAAGGGTTGAAAACCCTGTTTTCAACCATCATCGATTTCATTTCGGCCATGTTTTCCCCTCCATAATAGTATTGGGTATTGGATGATTCTATCGGCTCTTAAGCACATTTCGACCGTTAATATATTACATCATTATTTTTAATTAATTAAGAAATATGCTTTTAGTTAACAGAATAAGCCCCCTAAATGCATTATGGACGGCTGAATGGTCGAGAATATTATTTGAAACGAAAAAAAACCGGGTGTGAATGGTTGCTGCGGGAGTGTGAAAGTAATAATTACCCCCTGGGCAGGGGGTAATTATTCAGGTTAAGCTATCGGATTTTGTGGCGTACCGGTGCCTGTTTGAAACCCGTATTGCGGGAAAACCGCCTGATAGCTGCCGGGCTGTGCCCCTGTTCTCTGATAGGCGGTAGTTTGCACCCGCTGCAACTCCTGGTTCCATTTGTTAAGATTCTGGTTAATATCGTTGATATTCGCTGTTTTGGGCTGATACCAGCCGCGGTTATTCATTTCGTTAAATATTTCGTGTTGAATTAGATATTCATCTCTTAAAATATTGATAAACGCTTCCTTCAGTTGCGGGCTGGATGCCTCAATGGCGGCGGAATTGCAGTTGTCGGCAATGTATTTTTCCATAACCAGGGAATCAGTTAAACGGTCTTTTTCTTCCAGCATTATTTCATCTCCTTAGAATTATCTTTGGCCGGCCAGGTTTTGTACGCTTCTTAAAATCGTTTCATAGTGGCCCCGGTGTCTGTCCGCAGCGGCAGAGTATATCTGCTGAAGTTTCGGGTCGGTGGACTGCTGGGCGCACGTCGCGTACTTGGCGATGGCCAGCGCTTCCGACCTGAGCAGTTCTCCCGTTTGGAGAAGCTCCATTTCCGTAATTTGAGTCATCGATATCCACCTCCTTATTCGGTTTAAAATAGTTTGGCCCAGTTTTATGAAAAAAATGCAAAAGAATTGACCCCCTTTACCTTGCTCCTTAAGAGAAAAACAGCCTGCTTTGTGTTGCAGGGAAAACCTTCCTTTTGTCGAAGTATTTTAGGGAAGAAGAATAGGAGGGATTCTTATTGGACTTAACATCGCTTTTATACGTTATCGTCGCGTTATTAATATTCTTTTTTGTTATTAGAGTATTTAAAGGGATAATCAAGTTTCTCATAATAGCTTTGATTTTAGTTGTTTGCATCTGGCTTTATATGAAATACGGCTTTAGAATACCAATTAGCATTTAGCAAAAGTGGGGTCCAAAAGTGGGGTCAGCCCTTGACATTGGACAACTTTGTGGGTTAGCGGTCATTGTATTTTTAATCATAAGGGTCTAGTTGTATTATCACCCCATTATTTGTTGCGCTTGTCCAATGTCAAGGGCTGACCCCTTACCACTTTGTTGCGCTTGTCCAATGTCAAGGGCTGACCCCTTACCAACTTACCCATTTTCCTTTTTTGCCACCTGAAGAGGTGGTTTTCTTTTGAAAAAATTCATATAACTTTCATGAAAAACACAGACAACACTAAGATTATTTTAAGCAAACAATGTTACTATGAGAAAAATCCGTGGAGAGGGGCGCATTTATGAATATTCTGCATGATAAATTAAATGAACAAAATACGGCTGAACAGGAACAAACTGACGTTTACCTGGTACCCATTCTATTATACTAAAAGGCCCAAAAACTATCACACTCGCTCAACAAAAAAGCACCCTTGAGGTGCTTGAAAGCATAATTTAATGCATGCTACATGCTACCACTGTCTCCCTTTATCTTCTTACCGGTTTTAATGAAAGATAGGCGATGAAGATAAGCAATAGGCCGATCAATATACCGGCGTAGCCGGCCAGCATATTTATCAGGCCGCCGCCGAACGCTGAGCCAAAAGCTTGACTTGCGTTGTATGCGTTTTGTTTTGCGGCCTGCACCGCTTGCTGTCCGCAAAAGAAAGGCAAAAACCATGATGCCAGCGGGATGGCCAGGCACTCCGCTCCGGCGGCGAGGCAAGCCCTGGACCAAATTTTTCCGGATGATTCCGCCTTGCGGTAAAATAACAGGCTGAATATGAACCAGGCGATCAGAAACGCTGGAAATGCGGCTTTGGGGCTTGCCAGGAAGACGAGCAGGCAAAACAGGAGTCCGGCTGCTAGTCCGGCGATAACAGCAGAGAGAATTCTCACCGGGAACCCTCCTTTCTTTTTGATGTAAGTTTATGCTTGTTTATCCCCGGATATTTCACTAAAAAAGAGCCCCCAAGGGGACTCCTCACCGTCTCATGTTATGGTTTTCCGCCGCGCGGCGGCTTGTTTTGAAAATAAATCACAGTGGCTGCGCCAATGAGAAATCCTAAAATTAATATCGATCCCAAAATCAATAGCAATTTGGTTCAATCCTTTCACCGCTGCTCGTCGCCTTATGTACAAGTGCCACCCATATTGAAATTGCTTCATTATTATAGAGATTATAGAGAAATATTCTCCCACATTTTTAGCAAAAAAATTACAGAGAAAAACTTGACAATCGTCCACGTATGGATTATACTAAGGTCAAAGATAGTCAAGGTTAAATAATGACAATTCAACCACCGGGAGCAATCGCCTATAAAAATTATTTTTTAAAAAATCAGGAGGTGTTTTTTCATGGCATTGGTTAAATGGGATCCTTTCCGTGATTTGTCAGGCTTGCAGTCTTCGATCAACAGGCTTTTTGACGATAGCTTTCGCTTCTGGAGGGAGCCTGAAGCTGCCCTAACCCAGGAGGGAGCGTTTCCCGTGGATATTAAAGACACTCCCGGGGAGTTCCTGATCAAGGCGGAACTGCCGGGGTTCAACAAAGATAACATCAAAGTCATTTTAACTGATAATTTATTGACTATCCGGGCGGAACGCCAAAAGGAAGAAAAAGAAGAAAATGCCAACTACCTCAGGGTCGAGCGCAGCTATGGTTCATTCAGCCGGTCGTTTACCTTGAATATGCCGGTGAAGCAAGATAAATTGAGAGCCCGCTATCATGACGGCGTTTTGGAAATCACTCTCCCCAAAGAAGAGGACGCCAGAAAGAAAGAAATCAATATTAATATTGAAGGATAAACATCTGGCTCCCGGTTGGTTGACTAATAATTCGGACGAGGGATTTACCCTCGCCTTTTTATGAGAATAATAATAATTAGCGGAATAAACCGGTATCGTATAGAAAGGGGGTGAACCGGCGTGCATTACAAAGATTATTATAGCATACTTGGAGTGGAAAAGACGGCCGGCGTAAAGGAAATTAAGAAGGCATACCGGGAGCTGGCCCGGCGCTTTCACCCGGATGCCAACCCGGGCGATAAAAAGGCCGAGGAGCGGTTTAAAGAGATCAGCGAGGCGTATGAAGTCTTGAGCGATCCGGAAAAACGGAAGAAATACGATGAAATTGGCGCGGATATAGGCGCGGACTGGCAGAATTTCGACTGGAGCAATTATCAGAAAGGCCGGGGGCAATGGCGGGAAGCCGGTCCCGGCGGTGTCCGTTTCCACTATGAGAGCCCGGGATACGGCGGGTTCAGTGACTTTTTCAGGACTTTTTTCGGCGACATGGACCCGTTTACCGACACCGACCTGTTTTGGGAAAGGCGTGGCCGGGGCCGGGGCGGCGCGGATACCGAAGCGCGGTTGGAGCTCAGCCTGGAAGAGGCTTTTGCCGGGGCAAACAAAGAGTTTTTGGTCAACGGGCGTCATTTGAAAGTGAAAGTTCCGCCCGGCATGCGGGAGGGCTATAAGCTCCGGGTGCCGCAGCAGGGAGAAAGCATGCAGAAAGGCGGCCCGGCGGGCGACTTGTATCTCTCCGTCAGCCTGCGTCCCCATCCGCTTTTCAAGATTAAGGATAAAGACCTGGAGTATGAAGTGCCGGTTGCGGTAACTGAGGCTGTGCTGGGCGGGGAAGTGAACATCCCGACTTTAAAAGGTACGGTTTCTCTGAAAATTCCCCCGCGCACTCAAACCGGCAAGGTTTTTCGCCTGCGCGGCATGGGCATGCCGGACCCCGGCGGAGGCGGTCCCGGAAACCTGCTGGTGAAAGTAAAAGTGGTGATCCCTGAGACTGTGACCCGGCGTGAAGAAGAACTGTATAAGACGCTGGCGGAGCTGAATAAAGAAAATCCACGCGCCCGCCTGTTTAATATGTTGAAGAAGCCCGGAAGGAGGGTTTGAACGATGCGTATGGATAAACTTACCTTGAAGACCCAGGAAGCCTTTGAAGCGGCCCAGAGCATGATGGCAAAACACAGCCACCAGCAAATGGAGGAAGAACATGTTTTGCTGGGCCTGCTTGAGCAAGAAGAAGGGGTCGTCGGTCAAATATTGCGGAAAATGGAAATAGATCCGGCGAAACTGAAGAGCCAGGTTGAAGCTGCTGTCGACCGCCTGCCCAAAGTGCAGGGCGGCGGCGGGATGTATGTTTCCAAGGGGCTTGCGGAAGCGATTGACCTGGCCTGGAAGGAAGCCGAGCGTTTAAAGGACGAATACCTAAGCACCGAGCATATCCTGCTGGGGATGGTTGCCCGGCGGGACGGCGAAGCCGGGCGGATCCTGCGGCGGGCCGGGGTGACCGCGGACCGGGTGTATAAAATCCTGGTGGAGATCCGCGGCACCCAGCGGGTTACCGACCAGAACCCGGAGGATAAATACCAGTCGCTGGCCCGCTTTACCCGGGACCTTACCGACATGGCCCGCAAAGGGAAACTGGACCCGGTGATCGGCAGGGATGAAGAAATTCGCAGGGTGGTCCAGGTCCTCTCCCGGCGCACAAAAAACAACCCGGTTTTGATCGGGGAGCCGGGGGTCGGCAAAACCGCCATCGTGGAAGGGCTGGCCCAGCGCATTCTCAGCGGGGACGTGCCGGAGGGCTTGAAAAACAAGCGGCTGCTTGCCCTGGACATCGGGGCGATGGTGGCCGGGTCAAAATACCGGGGCGAGTTCGAGGACCGGCTGAAGGCAGTGCTGAAAGAAATCAACGAGGCCAACGGTGAAATCGTCCTGTTTATTGATGAATTGCATACCCTGGTGGGGGCCGGCGCCGCCGAGGGAGCGGTCGACGCGGCCAACATGCTCAAGCCGGCGCTGGCCAGGGGCGAACTGCGCTGCGTGGGCGCCACCACGCTTGACGAATACCGCAAGCATATTGAAAAGGACGCCGCCCTGGAGCGGCGGTTCCAGCAGGTTTATGTGGGTGAGCCCGGTGTGGAGGACACCATTGCCATATTGCGCGGTTTAAAAGAAAAATACGAAGTGCACCACGGGGTGCGGGTAAAGGACGCCGCCCTGGTAGCCGCCGCGACTTTGTCCAACCGCTATATCACCGAACGTTTCTTGCCGGATAAAGCCATCGACCTGATCGATGAGGCGGCTTCCCGGCTGCGTATTGAGATAGACAGCATGCCCACCGAGATTGACGAGATCGATCGGCGGATCAGACAGTTGGAAGTAGAGAAACAGGCCCTGTCTAAAGAGCAGGACAAAGGAAGCATCGAGCGGCTGGCCAGGATGGAGGACGAATTGCGGGACTTGAAGGGCAAAATGGAGGAATTGAAGGAACATTGGCGCAAGGAAAAAGAACTGATCCAGGACATCCGGGAGATCAAGGGGCAGATCGAGGAAACCAGACTGGCCGAGCAGACCGCCGAGCGGGACGGCGACCTGGGCAAGGTGGCGGAATTGCGCTATGGGGTATTGCCCGGGCTGAACCAGCGCCTGCAGCAAAGAAATGAGAAGCTGGCGGATTTGCAAAAAGCGCATAAAATGCTGAAAGAAGAAGTGGATGAGGAAGACATCGCCGAAGTGGTGGCCAAGTGGACCGGCATTCCGGTATCCCGCATGCTCGAAGGCGAGGTGCAGAAGCTTTTGCAGATGGAGGAATTCATCCACAGACGGGTGGTCGGCCAGGACCGCGCGGTGCAGGCGGTGTCCGACGCCATTCGCCGGGCCAGGGCGGGAGTCTCCGACCCGGACCGGCCGATGGGTTCGTTTATCTTTCTCGGCCCGACAGGAGTGGGCAAGACCGAACTGGCCAGGTCGCTGGCCTACCTGTTGTTTAACGACGAGCGGGCGATGCTGCGCTACGATATGAGCGAATACATGGAAAAACACACCGTGTCGCGCCTGATCGGGGCGCCCCCCGGCTACGTCGGTTACGACGAAGGCGGACAGCTGACGGAAGCCGTGCGCCGCCGTCCGTATGCAGTAATCCTTTTCGATGAAATTGAGAAGGCGCACCCGGACGTGTTCAATATCCTGCTGCAGCTGCTTGACGACGGCAGGCTGACCGACGGGCACGGCCGGACGGTTGATTTCCGCAACACCGTGGTGATCATGACCTCCAACCTGGGCGGGCACTGGTTCAGAGAATTGAACGGGGGCAACCGGGCCGAGCTGGAAGCGCGTGTGATGGAAGAGCTGAAGGCCAGTTTCCGCCCCGAATTTCTGAACCGGGTCGACGAGGTGGTTGTTTTCAACAACCTCGGCCAGGAAGAGATTGCCAAAATCGTTGACATCCAGTTGGCATTGTTAAAACAGCGCCTGGCTAAACTGGGCATATCCCTGGAAGTGACGGCGGAAGCCGGGGCGCTCCTGGCCAGGGAGGGGTTTGACCCGGTATACGGCGCGCGGCCGCTCAAACGCGCGATTCAGAAGCGGCTGGAAAACCCGCTATCAGTTTATATCCTGGAAGGAAAAGGCACCGCGGGTGATCGTGTCACGGTGGGCACAGACCCGGCCGGCGGGCTGGTTTTTGAAAAAGGCTGATTAAAACGGCTGTAGAGCGAACGAAAAGACCCGGGCGGGATTACCAACTGCCCGGGTTTGATTTTTGGTCTTGCTAAATCGTTTAGTCTTAAATATTGCGAGCCTGCTCTAAAAATTGGGACCTTTTAGATTTATTTCCTGAAACAATTATCATTTCCATTCCTATATATTTATTGGGATTTGTCGGAACTTGTAGTTCATTTTGGAAGGAAAAATCCTTTTATTGTCGAATAGAGTAATTAAAGGTATTTTGTGAGGTGGTGATTATTGATTAAATTCACTCTTACCTGGGACTCAGTTCCCAATGCGACGTGTTACAATGTTAAAAGGGCAACAACCTCTGGCGGGCCATATGAGGTTATCGCGACTAGCATAAAAGAAACGACCTATATTGATGCCGATACCGATATGAGCAACGGTACCACCTATTATTATGTGGTATCCGCAGTTACAGCCGATGGCGAAAGCGGAGATTCCAATGAGATAAGCGCCACTGTTGCTGATATTAACGCTGCAGGCGAAAACGGCAATTTGGATGAAGCACATGCCGCGACGCAAGAAACAGAATCAAGTGAGAATAGGGCGCTCATGGTAATCACGATGGTTAACGGCATCCAGAAGGAATATGACCTCACCATGGCGGAAGTTGATGCATTTATTAAGTGGTACAGCAGCAAGCCTAAAGATTTTTATGAGGTAACCAATATATACAATTCTGGACCGTTTCTCAGCATGAAGGAGTATATTGTTTTCGACAAAATACTCAGTTTTGAGGTGATGGAGTATATTGATAATTAGTTGTCCGTAAAAGCTTCCCTCTGGGAAGGCCTTTTTTTTCTTATTAAGGGGTCAGCCCTTGACATTGGACAAGCACAACAAATTATGGGGTAATAATATGGCTAGAACCTTATGATTAAAATATAATGATCGCTAACCTGCAGAATTGTCCAATGTCAAGGGCTGACCCCACGAATTTCACTGACCCCACGAATTTCAATGTCAAGGGCTGACCCCACGAATTTGTTCAGATTTTAAAGAATAGTTTTAATGAATAGTTTTTATTCGCAGGCAGGAATAACAAAAGAGACAATAGAAATCATAAAGTAAATTAATCTATGCTGCGCGGGGGATTATGCTGTGAGCGCGAAAGTATATTTTACCGATATGCGTGCGGGAAATGATCTGAGCCTGCTGGATAAAGTGGAAAGGTTGTTTGTGCGGGCCGGACTGCAGGAAATTATCGCGCCGGAAGAGCTGGTCGCCATTAAGCTGCATTTCGGCGAGCGGGGCAACACCGGTTATGTCCGCCCCCAGTTTGTGCGCCGGATTGTGGACAAGGTGAAGGAGTTGGGCGGCAAGCCGTTTCTCACGGATGCCAACACGCTCTACAAAGGCAGCCGTGCAAACGCCGTCGACCACCTGCAGACAGCTGTTGAGAACGGTTTCGCCTATGCGGTGATGGGCGCCCCGCTAATCATCGCCGACGGGCTGTCGGGAAAAGAGTACGTGAATGTGCAAATCAGCCGGAAACATTTTAATGAAGTAAAAATCGGTGCGTCCGCGTACCACGCCGACGCCCTGATCGCAGTTACTCATTTTAAAGGCCATGAGCTTGTCGGGTTTGGAGGTGTTTTAAAGAATCTCGGGATGGGGCTGGGTTCCAGAAGCGGCAAATTAATGATGCACTCCGATGTTCACCCGGTGGTGAGCGCCGACAAGTGCAAGGGCTGTGCAAAATGCGGCCGGTGGTGCCCGGCAGGAGCGATCTCAGTACGGCAAAAAGTATCTGTTATCGAGCCCGGCAAGTGTATCGGCTGCGGTGAATGTACCGTGACCTGCCCGGCCGGCGCTATCGAAATCGACTGGCAGTCCGAGCCGGATCGGATGCAGGAGAAAATAGTGGAGTATGCTGAAGGCGCGATAAAAAATAAGAACGGCAAATACGGTTTTATCTCATTTGTTACCCAAGTAACCCCTGATTGTGATTGTTGTGGTTTTAGCGACGCTCCCCTGGTAAGGGATATCGGCATCCTGGCCTCGCGTGACCCGGTCGCCCTTGATCAGGCTTGCGTTGATTTGGTCAACCGGGAAAAGGTTTTGCCGGGCAGCCGTTTGGCCGGTAAAGGAGACGTGGGGGATAAGTTTCTCGCATTGTATCCCGGTATAGACTGGCGGCGCCAACTGGATTACGCTGAAGAAATCGGGCTGGGCACCAGGAAATATGAGTTGATCAGTTGCTGAGAGGAGTCGGGAGCCAGGAGCCAGAATGAATAATTATTTCTAATCCATAAGAGAGGTGATTGCTTTAATGAAGAGTTTTGCAGACATAGTGGAAGAAGCTAAGAAATGCCCTCCGAAAAAGGTTGCCATAGCTGTAGCTCAGGACGGGGAGGTAATAGAAGCCGCCAGGGAATGCCAGGAAAACGGTATCGCCAATGCCGTGTTGGTTGGTGACGCTGACGAGATTGCCCGAATATCAAGCGAAAGAGGCATTGATATCAGCAATTTTGAAGTAATCAACGAACCGGAGATTAATAACGCGGCCAGAAAAGCGGTGCAAATGGTCCACAGCGGGGAAGCCGATATGGTGATGAAGGGCGCGGTTAATTCACCGACTGTGTTAAAGGCGGTTCTGGACAAAAATATCGGCCTCCGCACCGGGAAAGTCTTAAGTCACGTGGCTGTGTTCGAATCACCCGGTTACAATAGATTGATGCTGATGACGGATGCCGGGATGAATATCAAGCCAACCTTTGTCCAAAAGGTTGATATGGTTAAAAACGCTGTATCCGTTGCCAAGTCACTGCGAATTGAAAATCCCAAAGTGGCGCTCATCTCTCATATGGAACTGGTGAATCCTGACATGACCAGTTCTGTGGACGCGGGTATGCTTTGCAAGATGGCTGAAAGAGGCCAAATCAAGGACTGCATTGTTGACGGGCCGCTGGCCCTGGATCTGGCCTTATCCAAGGAGTCCGCCAGGGCCAAAGGCGTAAAAAGCGCTGTCGCCGGCCAAGCCGATATCCTCCTGCTGGACAATATCGACGCGGCCAACGTGCTTTATAAAGCGCTGGTATTCCTGGGGGGGGCGAAAATAACCGGCCTGATTGTAGGCGCCAGCGCCCCGGTAATCCTGACGTCGCGGGCTGATTCTTCCGAAGCGAAGCTGGTGTCCGTCGCTATCGGAGTGCTTATGGCGAATATTAAATAAATTATGATTATTTTTTGACCAAAATGTTGATATCCAAGGGGGTTGCATGAATATGAAAAGTTTTTTGCAGCTAATCATCAACCCAGGTTCAACCTCGACCAAGCTTGCGGTTTTTCGGGACAACGACCCCATTTTTTCCGAAACGCTGAGACACGGCGGCGAAGAACTGAAGAAATTCCCGGGAGTTACCGGGCAGTTTGCCTACAGACGGCGGCTGGTTATTGACGCTATTGCGAAATCAGGTGTTAAACCTGGGGAGCTGGACGCTGTGGTCGGCAGGGGCGGCTTGCTGAGGCCCGTTCCGGGGGGCACCTATTTGGTGAACAAAGAGATGCTTGAGGATTTGGAAGCGGAAAGACGCGGGTCGCACGCTTCGAATCTGGGCGGCCTGATCGCCCACTCCATTGCGGGGGAACTGGGCATCCCGGCGTATATCGTGGACCCGGTGTGTATTGACGAAAAGGAGCCTGTGTCACGCATTTCCGGGATGCCGGAAAATCCCAGGGAGAGCCTCTTCCACGCGCTCAACCAGAAGGCCGTGGCCAGGCGGGCGGCGGAAGACATGGGGAAAAACTATTCTGAAATAAACCTCGTTGTTGCTCACCTGGGTGGCGGCATATCGGTAGGCGCTCATTTGCGGGGACGAGTTATCGACGTGAATGACGCGCTGGCAGGTGACGGTCCGTTCACGCCTGAGAGGAGCGGGGGGCTGCCCGCGGGAAAACTGGTGGAGATGTGCTACAGCGGTCTTTACACCAGGAAAGAGATGATGAAAAAAATTGTCGGAGGAGGCGGGCTTGTAGCTTACCTGGGAACAGCCGACGCGCTGGAGGTGGAGGAACGGATTGAGCGGGGCGACGAGCAGGCCAAATTGATTTATGAGGCGATGGCGTACCAGGTGGCAAAGGAAATAGGCGCTTGCGGCGCCATCCTGAAGGGCGATGTCGACGCTGTCGTCATAACGGGCGGTATTGCCCATAGCCGCATGCTGGTGGGGTGGATTGAAGAAAGAGTTCGTTTTATCGCCCCGGTCCGCGTTTATCCGGGCGAAAACGAGATGGAGGCCCTCGCGGCCGGTGGACTGAGAGTGCTGGCCGGATTAGAGGATGTAAAAGTATATTAAAAAAATTATTAAAAAGTTACTAAAAAATTATTTAAACGACAGTAATTAATCGATCGGATTGGGAGCAAGTGAAGACAGTATTTGCTTGTCGCCTCAAAGGCGCCAGGCAAATACCGTCTTCACTTGCTCCCTTGTTTTTTTAAGAAAATTAACTCATTATAAGAAATTACATCCATATATGGAGGAATAATGTCGTATGTGTCGAAGTAGTGTATCTAAGTTAAAATATAACATTTTTGGGGAGAGAGTTAGCCGTGGAAGTCACAACAATTACCGGAATATTGTTAGGTGTTTTGTCTCTTGTGATAGCTTTCGTCATTGACGGTGGACAGGTTGCGTCATTGTTCAAACCTACTGCGGCCCTGATTGTTTTTGGAGGGACCATCGGCGCGACGGTGGTTTCTTTTTCGCTGAAGGAAGTGATGACTGTTCCAAAATTATTCAAAATTATCCTGTTTCAAAAGCTGCCCGACGAAATATCTTTGATTGAGCAGTTGGTGTCCCTGGCTGACAAAGTACGACGGGAGGGCCTTTTGTATCTTGAGAATGAATTGCCCGGCATGGGGGACAGTTTCCTGCGCAAGGGAATTCAGCTTGTGGTGGACGGCACCGAACCGGAGCTTGTTCGAAAGATTATGGAGACCGAAATGTATGCTGTTCAGGAGCGCCACCAAATCGGCGCGAACATTTTCGAGGCGGCCGGGGGCTACGCTCCTACCATGGGTATTATCGGCACGGTGATGGGGCTGGTGCACGTGCTCAGCAACCTGGAATCGCCGCAGGAATTGGGGCCTTCTATCGCTCTCGCGTTTATCGCCACGCTGTACGGTGTCGGCTCGGCCAACCTTTTTTGGATTCCGATATCCGGCAAATTGAAGAATCTCAGCAATAAAGAAGTCATGCAGCGCCAGATAATGCTGGAGGGGGTTATGGCCATTCAAGCCGGCTTAAACCCTGTGCTGATCAGGGAAAGACTGACTGCCTTTTTAAAGCCGAAAACCAGTGAGAAAGAAGAAGCGGCAGCAGCAGAACAATAGGAAGGGAAGATTGATTTTTTAATGAAGGAAAAGAAATCAGAAAGCTCCGGTAAAGCCGGTATGGAAAGGTGGTTGCTGACATACTCCGACCTGATTACCCTGCTGATGATCTTTTTCGTCGTTATGTACGCCCTCAGCAGCATAAATTCAAAAAAATTTGAGGCAATAGCTGTCTCGCTGGCAAGAGCGATGGGCGGCGGTCAGTCGGTATTGAACAACCCCGGCGTTTCGCTGGCGCCCGGCATTTCCGCCGAAGCGGAATTAACTGAAGAGAACGAACTGGAGCGAATCAAGAACGAGTTGCAGGCTTACATCGATCAAAACGGGTTAAACGGCCGGGTAACAGTAAGCATGGAGGAGCGGGGCATAGTGCTGAGCTTCCAGGATGTAGCCCTTTTCCCCTCAGGTTCGGCTCAACTCACACCTTACGCCAAGGATTTGATTGTCAAGGTCGGTCAGATATTGATTAAGACAACACAATACATCAGGGTTGAAGGGCATACCGACGATGTGCCGATTAATACCAAAGAATTTCCTTCAAACTGGGAGTTGTCGGTGGCCAGAGCCACCAGCGTTGTGCAGGAATTGATCGGCGAACTGAGCTTTCCGCAGCGCCGGCTTTCCGCGACAGGCTATGGGGAATATCGCCCGCGTGTACCGAACGACACCGCGGAGAACCGCCAGAAAAACCGGCGGGTCGATATCGTTGTGTTAAAGAGTAAATATGAGACGGCTGAACCGATGGCGCTTAAACCGCCTTTCAATGAGCAGAATGCTCAAAAGCCGTCAGGAGCCGAATGAAAGTATGGTTATCTTGAATCGAAAAAGGAGCGTGTGCCAACGGCTAAAGGTGAATTGGCAGGGGGGTGAGAGTGTCTCCTTTTTTCGTTTTTTAGAAGAAATTTCATCCAGTATTGGAGGAATAAACAGGGATATGTCGAAATTAAGTAATTAGCAGCTTATTTGCGGGGAGAGATGTTCTAGCGTGGAGATAACTACAGTAGCCGGTATCTTGTTGGGTATATTATCATTAGTGACAGCTTTCGTAATTGATGGAGGTCATGTTCTATCTTTAATCAAGCCTACCGCGGCCATGATTGTTTTCGGAGGGACCATCGGTGCGACAATAATTTCTTTTTCACTGAAAGAAATCATGACTGTTCCGAAATTATTTAAAATTATTCTGTTTCAAAAGCTGCCTGATGAAATAGCCCTGATTGAGCAGTTGGTCTCCCTGGCTGACAAGGTGCGCCGAGAGGGGCTCTTGTATCTTGAGAATGAGCTGCCTAACGTGGATGACAGCTTCATGCGCAAAGGAATTCAGCTTGTAGTGGACGGTACGGACCCGGAGTTGGTCCGCCAGATTATGGAGACCGAGATGTACGCCGTCCAGGAGCGTCACAATGTCGGCGCCAATATTTTCGAGGCCGCCGGGGGGTATGCCCCTACCATGGGTATCATCGGGACGGTGATGGGGCTGGTGCACGTGCTCAGCAACCTGGAATCACCGGAGGAATTGGGACCTTCCATCGCCCTCGCGTTTATCGCCACATTGTACGGTGTCGGCTCGGCCAACCTTTTATGGATTCCGATAGCAGGCAAGCTGAAGAATCTCAGCAAAAAAGAGGCCATGCTGCGTGAGATGATGCTGGAGGGAATCATGTCCATCCAGGCCGGCTACAACCCTGTATTGATCCGGGAAAGACTGACTGCTTTTTTGAAGCCGAAAAGCAGCGCCGGAGCGCAAGAATCTGAGGAGGAAGAATAGTTGTCAAGGAAGAAACAGCCCGAACCTGAAGGTAAAGCCGGCATGGAAAGGTGGCTGCTGACGTACTCCGACCTCATTACTCTGCTGATGATCTTTTTTGTCGTCATGTACGCCCTCAGCAGTATAAACTCAAAAAAATTCGAGGCGATGGCTGTTTCACTGTCAAGAGCGATGGGAGGCGGCCAGTCGGTGCTGAACAATCCCGGCGTTTCGCTGGCGCCCGGCATTTCCGCCGAAGCGGAAATAGCTGAAGAAAACGAACTGGAGCGAATCAAAAACGAGTTGCAGGCGTACATCGATCAAAACGGGCTAAACGGCCGGGTAACAGTAAGCATGGAGGAGCGGGGCATAGTGCTGAGCTTCCAGGATGTAGCCCTTTTTCCCTCGGGTTCGGCTCAACTCACACCTTACGCCAAGGATTTGATTGTCAAGGTCGGTCAGATATTGATTAAGACAACACAATACATCAGGGTTGAAGGGCATACCGACGATGTGCCGATTAATACCAAAGAATTTCCTTCAAACTGGGAGTTGTCGGTGGCCAGAGCCACCAGCGTTGTGCAGGAATTGATCGGCGAACTGAGCTTTCCGCAGCGCCGGCTTTCCGCGACAGGCTACGGGGAATATCGCCCGCGTGTACCGAACGACACCGCGGAGAACCGCCAGAAAAACCGGCGTGTTGATATAGTGGTTTTGAGAAGCAAGTACGAGACGGCTGAACCGATGTCGGTGAAACCGCCTTACAATGAACAGGTTCAATGAAAAGCAGGAGTCAGAAGACAGGAGTCAGTATGGAGAACAATTTGTACTGGATTATGACACCTGACTGCTGAATACTCGAAATGAGAGAAAGGAGCATATGCGAATGGCTAAGGGCGAAAAACAGATTGACAGCAAGGAAGACCAAATGGTGGTTTTTCAACTAACGGAGCAAACCTACGGGATTGACATCGATGCTGTTTTTGAAATAATCAGAATGGAGGCAATAACCAGAGTGCCGCGCACTCCTCATTTTGTAGAAGGCGTGATCAACCTGCGCGGTAAAATTATCCCGGTGATTGATCTTTGCAAGAGGTTTAACCTGCCGCTGGCGGAGAGAACCAGTTCCAGCAGAATTATCATTGTGGACGTGGGGGGCAACACCATCGGCATGATTGTTGACGGGGTGTCTGAAGTGCTTCGCGTGCCGCTTGACAGTATTGAACCGCCCCCGCCGATGATTCACGGGATCGATGCGGCCTATTTGAGAGGAATAGCCATCCTGGACGGCAGGCTGGTGATCCTGCTCAACCTGGATAAAGTACTGTATGAGCACGAACAGAGTGAGCTTCAGAGGTTCGGAGTAGAAACAGCATAGGGGTGGAAAATATGTTTTCAGACGAAGAAATCAGCGTTTTCCTGGACGAATTGGAAGAAAAAATTCAGGTGCTTAATGAAAATATATTGGTGCTGGAACGCGAAGGGGGAAGCCAGGAGGCGCTCCAGGAGATTTTCCGGGCCGCCCATACCATCAAAGGATCGTCAGCCGTGATGGGCTATGATAAGATGGCCTCCCTCACCCACGAGATAGAAAACCTTTTCGACCAAATGCGCAAAGGGCTTCTTCCCGTGTCCGGCCCGCTGGTGGACACGCTCTTTATGGCTTTGGACACTCTGCAAATACTGCGGGACGAGATAATCGGCAAAGACGTTTCCGTAGATATCGAACAGGTGGTAACCAGCCTGAAACAGTTCCAGGGAATTGGTTCCCCCCCCTCGCCCGGCGAGGCGCCGGAAAGCGGCAGGGGTCCGTCAAAACAGCCGGCCGGCGCTATTGACGATGGCATCGGGGAAGTTGAAGAAGATGTGATCAGGGAGGCCGAGCTTAAAGGTCTTCAGGCCTACTGGGTAACTGTTCAGCTTGATGCCGGCTGTCAGATGAAATCTGTCCGCGCCTTTCTGGTTTTTGAAACCCTCCAGCAGATGGGTGAAGTGATTAAAAGCCAGCCGCCCGCCGAGGATATTCAGGAAGGCAATTTTGAAACCGGTTTCCGGGTTATTTTGCTCACCGGTGAGGACCCGGACCGGGTCAGAAACCTGTTGATGACTGTTTCGGAAGTGGCGAAGACCGAGGTAAACCGCATAAAACTGGCAGCCGGCCAGGAAGTCCGCGAGCAGGCGGCTTCAGACGCGTCGGCGGAAAAAACGGAGCAGGCGGCGCGGGCCGATCATGAAGTAAAAACCGTGCAAACTGTCCGGGTGGATGTCCAGAAGCTGGACACCCTGATGAACCTGGTGGGAGAATTGGTGATAGACCGCACCAGATTGAACCGTTTCGCGGAAATTTTCGAAGGGCGCTTCGGCTCCGGTTCCGGGGACATGGTGGAAACGATGAACGAGATCTCCAGCCATCTGGGTCAGGTTGCCGGCGACCTGCAGGAACAGATCATGAAAGCCAGGATGCTGCCGGTGGCGCAAGTGTTCAATCGTTTCCCCAGAATGGTGCGCGACCTGGCCCAAAAGCTGAACAAGGAAGTAGATTTTATTGTTGAAGGTCATGAAACCGAGCTTGACCGCAATGTCATCGAAGTTATCGGCGACCCTCTCATTCACTTGATCAGGAATGCCCTCGACCACGGCGTAGAGGGACCGGAAGAGAGAGTCAGACTGGGCAAGCCAAGGAACGGAGTGCTGAAGCTTAAAGCTTCATATATGGAAAACCACATTATCATAACCATACAGGACGACGGGAAAGGGATGGACCCGGTCAAGCTCCGCGCCAAAGCTGTGGAAAAGGGTCTTATTAACGGTGAAGTGGCTCAGAGGATGTCTGATCAGGAGGCGCTGAACCTGATCTTTTTGCCTGGTTTCTCCACGGTCGCTAAAGTCAGCGACCTTTCCGGACGGGGTGTGGGTATGGATATAGTGCGCAGCCATATTGAGCAGATAAACGGGATTACCGATGTTTCCAGCGTGCCTGGAGTGGGAACCACCTTTACCATTAAGCTTCCTCTCACGCTGGCCATTATCCGGGCTTTGATGGTGGAGCTGGGCAACGAACAATTCGCTTTCCCGCTTACCAATGTTGTGGAGACAATCAGTGTCAAGGCGGAGGAAATCAAGAGAGTGAAACACAACGAGGTTATCCTGGTGCGGGGGCGCGTCCTGCCCTTGGTCAGGCTATCCGATATTTTTGAGCGGGAAACCTGCGCGGAAATGGACCGCCTGTTTGTCGTGGTCCTGGGGATCGGGGAGAAAAAAGTCGGAGTGATCGTGGACAAATTATTGGGAGAGCTTGAAATAGTGATCAAATCATTGGGCGATTACCTTGGTAAAGTGCCCTGTCTTTCCGGCGCCACCATCCTTGGTGACGGCCAGGTGGCCTTGATTGTGGATGTGCGGAGCCTGGTGAAGGAGATCGGCGTCGAGGAGGCAGTATATGCCGCCAGCTAAGGTTTTGGTTGTTGACGATTCCGCCCTGATGCGCCAGCTGATCAGTAAAATGCTGGGTAATTATAAGGACATTCGGGTGATTGGAACGGCTGTGAACGGCCAGGACGCGCTGGATAAGATTAAGGCGCTTGAACCTGATGTTGTTACTCTTGACGTAGAAATGCCGGTGCTCGACGGTCTTGCCGCGCTGCGCCGGATCATGCGTGAGTGCCCGCTGCCGGTGATTATGTGCAGCACGCTCACCTCATTGGGCACCCGGGCGACTATTGAGGCGCTCACCTTCGGGGCGCTGGATTTTGTTACCAAGCCGACCGGCCCTTCCAAACTTAATCCGATGGTCGAAGAACTGGCCGGCAAAATTAAGGTGGCTGTCGCCGTTCCGCTTTCCCGCTTTACCCGGCGGCCTTTAAATGTCGCGGGTCCATTAAAGCCAAAGCCGGCCGGTGTTGGCGGAACCGCTGCTGATTCCGGGCGCCGGGCGGACAGGCCCGCACCGGCGGCGGAGCGCGGGAAGCCGGTTCTTCCCGCGGGGCGCTTTGCCGGCCGTACGCGTATTGTGGTGATTGGCTGCTCCACCGGCGGCCCTGCCGCGCTGCAACAGGTGGTGCCTGTCCTGCCGCGCGATTTTCCCGTGCCGGTGGTTGTTGTGCAGCACATCCCGGCGGGATTTTCCAAGCCCCTGGCCGAGCACCTTGACCGGAAAAGCCACCTGGAAGTGCGCCACGCCGAAGACGGCGATTTAATTAAGGCCGGCCGCGTGCTGGTCGCTCCGGCCGGGTTCGACTTGACCTTTCGTGACAGGGGCGGCAGTGTCGCCGTGGTTCTGGACAAAGGCAGCGCACCGTTGCCTCCGGGGGGGTTCCGCCCGTCGGTGGACGGTGTGATGACTTCGGCGGCGCGTATGTTCGGCGATTCCACTGTGGGGGTGCTGATGACCGGCATGGGCCGGGACGGCGCCAGGGGGATGAAAGAGATCAAAAACTACAAAGGCCGCACTATTGCCGAAGCGGAAAGCAGTTGTGTGGTTTACGGCATGCCCCGGGCGGCGGTGGAGGCCGGAGCCGCCGACCGCGTCACCCCTCTCCCGCAGATTGCTCAAGAAATTATCAATATAATCTAAAGTATAATCTAAAGTTTTTGGGCCGGATGCCGATATTCTTTATAGGATTAAAGAGTAGCCGGAAAGAAGGTGAAACCGGTGATCATTAAAGGGACTAACGGATTTGACGTCGCCAAAGCGTATGCCGCCCAGCAAATAAAACAAGAAAAAACTAACATTCAAAAAAACAATGACGGCGGCAAGATAACGCGCGACGACATACTGGATATCTCACCGGAGGCTCGCCAGGCCCAGATTTACCGCGCGGAGCTTAAAGAGCTTCCCGATGTGCGGGAGGATTTGGTTTCTTCGATTAAGAAACGTATTCAGGAAGGTACCTATAAGCCTGACGTTGGCAAGATTGCCGACGGTATCCTGGAAGATAAGATAAGCATAGACATCAGGCGGTGATGACATTGGATAACCGGCCGATTGGTTCTCTGGACTCCCTGGTGGACTGCCTTACCCGCGAGGACGGCCTCATGGCCGGCCTCTATTCGGCGTGTGAGCAGCAAACGGCGGCCCTTAGAGAAAATGATGCGGAAGCTATTGAAGCAGCCGTCAAGCAGGTTAACAATCTAGTTGCCGATATGACCGCGGTGGAGGAAGAACGCCGCCGCATTCAGGCGGCGCTGGAGGCTGAATTGGGTCTTTCGCACGGCAGCAGGCTGGCTGATGTTCTCCCTCACGCGAGCGGGGGAACCAAGGATAAGCTGGAAACGCTTCTAAGGGAAATGAGCTCGAAGGCTGATCTGCTGCGTGAAGTCAATAAGATTAACGCGATTATGACCAGGCGGGCGCTTATGTTCAACAGGATAATATTAAGCGCCGTTAATCCGGAAGACGGACTTACCTACGGGGTAAACGGCGGTTACGATCAAGGAAGCAATAAAAAGCTGCTGGTAAATAAGACTATATAAATAAGTCAGGTATCAGAATGCAGGAGTCAGAATAAAAAAATGTTTATCGTCTTGAAATATTCTGACTCCTGACTGCGGAAAGGTGGTTTTTAAATGTCCGGACCAGGTACATTTTTCGGCCTTGAGATAGGCCGGCGCGGCTTGCAAGCCGAGCGCCAGGCCTTGGAAGTGGTTGGCCATAATCTGTCCAACGCCAGTACGGAAGGGTACAGCAGGCAGGAAGCCGTGCATGAGGCCACCGATCCGTACTGCAACCCGGTTTTAAACCAGAAGCTGCTTCCCGGCCAGATTGGCACCGGGGTGGAGATTACTTACATTCGCCGCTACCGGGATCTTTATATGGACAACCAGTGGCGTGATGTGGCCTGCTCGCAAGGTTACTGGGAAGGCCTGAACGAATCTTTGAAAAAGGTTGAGGCCGCTTTCCCCGAGCCGGACGAGGAATATGGCCTCCAGACTTTGATCGGCAAGTTTTTTAACGCCTGGGAAGACTTGAACAACACTCCCCAGGACATCGGACCTAAAGCCGCCGTGCGCGAAGCGGGCGCTGAGCTGGCCACTACCTTCCGGCAGACCTACATGCAGCTTTCCGATGTACGCAATAACATCGACAGTGTGATCGATGAAAAGGTCGCCCGAATCAACAGCCTTACCCAGCAGATTACGGAGGTCAGCACGGCCATAGCGCGGATAATCAAGCTGGGCGAGCAGCCCAATGATTTGCTGGATAAGAGGGATCTGCTACTGGACGAGCTAGGCAAAATCGGCCGGGTTACCGTGGAGAATTCTGCAGACGGGTATGTGTCGGTGTCCCTGTACGGCCAGGAGTTGGTTGCCTTCGACAACAGCAGGGTGGATATAACGCGCGCCGACGCCGAAGGCTGGGCGGCGACAAACCCGGAAACAGGCATGCTGGTCGGCTATTTTGACGCCCTTGATAAAGTGGACGAATACATGTCAATGATGGATGAGCTCGCCCTGGGCTTGACAAATGTTGTCAACGCGCTGCACGCGACCACGACGGCGAGCGGCACTTACCCGGATTTCTTCACCGCCACCGGCGCGGCCGACTTTAACTTGTCGGCGGATGTGCAGTCGGCGATTACCAATGTCAACGGCGATATGGCGCTTGATATCGGTGGTTTGCGCACGGATTTGACCATGCTTGGCAATACCGCTACATTTGAAGGTTACTACCGCGGCCTGACCACCATGATCGGCGCCGACACGCAAGGTTCGGCGGACCGGCTCGGGACGCAGAATGCGGTGATGACTCAGGTCGATAACCTGCGGGAGTCGTTGATTGGTGTTTCCACCGACGAGGAACTGACTAAAATGATCCAGTTTCAATACGCCTACCAGTCGTCGGCCAGGACAATTACGGTGATGGACGAACTGCTGGACACTCTGATTAACCGCACTGCGGTATAAGTTTTGTGAGAGGTGATCAAAAATGCGCGTCACCCAGCGGATGATTACAAACAGCATGCAATATGCGTTTCAGAAAAATCTGAGCGGGATATCCAAAACCCAGGAACAGATTTCACTGGGCACCAAGATTAACCGGCCGAGCGACGATCCGGCCGGTTACAGCCAGACCATGGCCCTGCAAAGCAACCTGAACTTGAACAAGCAGTACCAGCGCAACATCACCGACGGGCTGGGGTGGCTCACGCAGACCGACATGGGCTTGGGTAATGCCACAGATATCATAGAGACGGTGCGTACGAATACAGTTTATGGCGCGAATGGCGGTACCTTGACTCAGGATGACAGGATTGACCTCGCCAAGCTGGTTGATGCCATGACGGACGAGATGGTTGAGGTGGCGAATACTTCTCTGGGCGGCAAATATATTTTTGCCGGTTTGAAAAACACTGAGACACCTTTCCACCGGTCCGGCGATGACTTCACCTTCAGCGGCGACGACAGCTCTGTGCTGCGTGAAATTGCGCCGGACGGCAGGTACGAGGTAAACATCAACGGCAAAAGGTTTTTTTTCGACAAGCTGGTTGATGTGGCCAAAGGAGCCGGCTCAACGGTTGACACTGTCGATATCACCAGTGATGAGTACATGGTCAAGTCTTTCGGCGCTGTCACAGACGCTTTTGACAACTTGGTCGGGGGGCCCCTTAACGGCAAGCTGGTGCTGAATATCGACGGCAACGATTATCAGGTCACTTTTACCGGCGAGTCCACCGGCGCCGCGATGCTAACTGCAATAAACAGTGTGCTTGGAGTTAACGGCAGCGCGGCCTTGGACGCTGATAATAATTTGGTATTGAGCTCAAGCGGTACAAATCCGGGGACCTATATCAAGGTCAAGTCGATTGATGAGGACCTGGCAGGATTAAAGCTGCTGGCGGGGTTTAACGGCCTGCAGTTCGGCGAGTACAAGGTGAGCACGGTAGACGGGGTCAGCCCCGGCGATTCCACAGCAACGGTTACCGATTATTACTCTCAGGCTGAGAATACCATTGTCAGCAATGTCGGGGTGGTGGACGCCTCTAATGCTTTTAACAGTTCCATCTTGATGGAAGTGACCAATGTCAACTACACACATGACAACGCGGAGATCGTTTCTGCCAACCCCATTGACGTAACGACGAACCCTATACCTGACGGCAGCAATCTAGGATTAAAAATTGACGGCGTTGACTATCTGGTGACTTTTTCCGGCGTCGCCAGCAACGCCGATGTCGTCAGCCAGATCAACAGCGTGTTGGGGACGGCGGGAGAAGCTTACCTCGACGACAGCGATCATCTGGTGCTTCGCTCAAACACCACGGGGCAAGATTCGACTATAGAGGTCACCCAGATTGATCCCGCCGTGGCAACTGCGCTGGAGCTGAATTTGAATCAGAGCGGCGGTGTGGGTGTTACCGATATAACCGTGAAGTTTACCTATCATACCTATGATAAGGACGGCAACCGCTACGACGGCTGTGTAAGCCAGGTTTTTACCGATACCGATCCCAAGGACGGCAATCCGGATTCACCGACACATCTCATTATCGGTGACGGTTCCGGCACGCACGATATTGATTTGAACATAAACCTCACCAGGTTTGCCGAGGCGGGCGATAAAGCGGTTATTTCCGTGGCTGCGCAGGCGGTCGCCGGTGATGACTGTGTTGGGGTCAACTATGACGGGAAGGACAGAAAGTGGGTTTTTAATGATAGCGCGGCCGACGCAGGCGCCAGTCTGAAATTTTTCACCTTGGACGAGGGTAACGGGGAGTTCTATGACGGTAATATTGACCTTACATTTAACGGGTCCATAACCGATTCAACAGATGCCGCGACTTTTACCGCGGGGAACATCTTTGACTGCCTGGTTTATCTAAGAAAGAAGCTCGAAAACGACCAGACGGAAAAAATCAGTCAGTGCCTGGATTTTCTTGATGAAAAAAGCGGCTGGCTGGTGCAGGAGCAGGTAAGAATCGGCGCCAGAACCAACCACCTGGAATCGGTTGACGAACAATACAGCAACCTTGAGGTAAATATTAACGATATGATGGACGGCTACTACAGCACCGATATTGCCAAGGCGACGGTGGAACTAAACGAGAAGAAACTGACATACGAGGCCTCGCTGGCGGCCGGCGCCGCGATCATGCAGACCAGTTTGCTTGATTACTTGAGTTGAATAATGTAGTAAGCTTCTAAATGGGAAGTGGTAGCAATGAAGATTGGCGCGGGCGGCCTTCAATCGCTGATAGTCTATGACGCAATGCCGCAGCGCAACCCCGCCGAGTCACAGGCCAAAGTCAATCAGACTATGAACATGGAAATGGGGCTGGCTGGGGCGGCCGTTAACCGCA
Organism: Pelotomaculum terephthalicicum JT; assembly: GCF_022410535.1. Lineage (GTDB taxonomy): Bacteria > Bacillota > Desulfotomaculia > Desulfotomaculales > Pelotomaculaceae > Pelotomaculum_D > Pelotomaculum_D terephthalicicum. The sequence goes on along the minus strand of NZ_JAKNBL010000009.1, from coordinate 58,314 downwards.
AGGAATTAATCAGGGCGCTGGAAAAGCTGAAAGACTCCTCCAAAATGTATAATCTGACTTATGAATTCTTGTTAGTGGAAGACGGCGAAGAGATTTACGTCGCGGTGGTTGACAAGAAAAGCGGCGAGATAAAGCGCAAGCTGTCTCCGGATAAATTCTTGGCGGATTATGAACGAACAGGCGGTTTTTCCGGTGTGATGCTGGATAGTCAAAGGTAAGGCAATTATTGCCTTACCTTGATTTGTCCACAATCATGCTCTTGCGGGCCATTATATTGGTGTTGTATGTAAACAAGCCTTTTTTGCGGCGTGCCAAGTCGGCTATCTGGTTTTTTAAAACATTTGCTTCTTTGGAAATTGCTTCATATGTTTCCCGGTCAAGATCCTGGATATGTTCCAGGATTGTTTTCATTTTGGAAACTAATTCATTGTCATAACCTTGCGTAGATATATTTTTATCTATAACATCAACCTGATTCATACAACGCTGGCGTTTGTCCAGCAACCGGTCAAAGTCGGCTGCTTTTTCCGGTTCGGCAAGACTGCCCGCCAACGCTGCTTGTTCCTCCGCTATTGAGGCGATCTGCACCAGCAAGGCCAGCTTTTCATCAATCGCTTTTCTTATGTCGGCAGGCAATTGTCCGCTCACACCTTTCCTCAAACTTCCTCAAACAAGCTTATCCGCGTTATCCGCGTGTTCGGCCTCTCCGGCCACTATTTGCCTGGCTTCATGCCAGGTGTCGCGCAGGTTCTCAGCCAGTCCGAGCACCTCTTTCAATATTTCGGTATCTTTAGCCACATTGGCGTCCACAAGACGGCGGTAGGAGTAGTCGTAAAGGTGGGCCAGGTTAAACGCGACGTCTGCTTTCTCGTTCAGGGTTTCGGCCAGGTATTCAAATATTTCCTGCGCGCGTATAATAGCGTTGTGCGCTTCCTGTTTGTTGTCATCCTCAACGTGGCTGATAGCCTGCCGGATGAACTTCACAACCCCGTTGTAAAGCATCTCCGCCAGCTGCGGCTGGTTGGCCGTGATAACGGCGTTCTTGCGGTACTTGTTGTAAGGATTATCTGAATTCATTATATGTCCCTCCGTCTGTTCTGTCCAGGTGGTCCTTTCACCGTGATTTGAATCAATATCGTTCTAGCTGGAGCTGCTGGAGCTACTACTGCTGCTACTTCCTGTGAGTGCTCCGAGGTAAGCGCTGATAGTCTGGCTCTGATACTGCAGTTCTTGAAGTCTGGTTTCCATATCGGAAAACTGCTTCCATAGCCGCTCTTCTTTTGCCACAATGCGGTCGGTCAGGGCATTCATCTGATCTGCTATGTCATCAATCTGGTTGCTTAGCAGTTGGTCTTTTTTTGAGAGAATGCCACCGGATGAAACATAAGATGCGTAAAAGTTATCCAGAGTAATCGCCAGACCGGTAATGCCGTTGGCCCCTGCCCCGTATTGTCCCACCGCCAGGTTCAGTCCGGCCAGCCCGGCGTCAACCCTGGTTACCTGGACGCTCGAACTCGTGCCTGTTTTTAGGGAGCGTATCACAAGACAGTTATTGGAGTCGAGATAAGCTTGCGCAACCTCGCCAATAGTGTTGTTGATCTTGCTGACCACGTCGCTGCGGTTATACGCGCCGGTGAAAGCTATCGAGTAGTCGGCGCCGTCTATTTTCAAGCCCAGTGTGCCGCTGGTGGTTACCGGCGTATCCGCCAGAGCGGCAAATGAAGTTATTGAACCCTGCGTCTCTGCGACCTGAGCGGTGAAAAAAGCTGCGACATCCTTGCCGCGGCCTGAATCGCCCTGCACGAAGCCCAGCTTGGCCAGGTCGCCGGAGTGGTCCTCCAGGATCTGTTTAATTCTGATTACTGAATTCACGCCGGTGGAGCGGTCTGTAATCACCAGACGGTTGCTGGAATTGAGCGACGCCTTGGCCACGGAACCGATCACGGCGTTGATGCCGTCAACCACCTCCTGGCTGGTTTTCGGCCCGCTGAACTGTATACTGTAGTCTTTGCCGTCGATTTCAATAATCAGCCTGCCTGACTGGCCGGACTGGATGGCATTGTCCGCGCTGGATACTGTTGTCTGCTCCGTCAGCCCCAGGTCTGCAAAAGCCGTGCCGCCGCCAGTGTCGGTCAAAACCACTTGACCCGGCGTACCCATTGAGTTGCTTGTTATCAGCAGCTTGTTGTCCACAATTGACGCGGTTACTCCCGCGCCTGCCGCGTTGATATTGTTCATGATGTCGGTCAGGCTGTCGGTGGCCGACACTGTTATCGAAGCGGTAGCCACGCTGTCCGCCGATTTGACTGTGAAACTGCCGGTCAGGTTCAAATCGGTGGAGGCGGTAGCCGAAGTGTTCCCGGTAATGGCGGCGGCTGTCTTTGAGATGAAGCTGTTGTATTTCACCGGTATCCCGTCGCGGGCGGTTACTGAGGCGGAACCCGGGCCTTCAGCCAGGGCCTGCTGCAGTTTTGACTCGTCTATGACCAGGGTGGCCTGCTGTCTTTCCCCCTCTCCCGAATAGTAGCTGGTCGTGACACCGATGGCGCTTAACGCGTTCAAGGTGGTACTCAAGCCCGCCACGCTCTTGCTGACCATCATGCGAATTTGCGACTCCAGGTTGATGATCGTCGAGTCTCCCTGCAGCACGCCTCGTTCACGAGTGGAATCGTACGGTGAAAGATCGTCTTCATCCCTTTCGCTCAAAGCGCTCTGCGATGCGACAGAGGTTTTTTCGTCAATAAATTCCATCAACGAATTGTATTGCTCGACGAAAGCTTTTATTGCGTCATATCCTTTTGTTGTGTCGGTGGCTATGGTCAGCGAAACGTTTGTGGTGCTTTCGCCCACAAGGTTCAAGGTAACGCCGCTGATCACGTCGCTGATGCTGTTGGTGCTCCTTGTTATGGTCATTCCTTCATACACGATTTCAGCGTCCTGCGCCGCTGTCGTCTCCGTTAAGCCAAGGTCGGTGAAAGCCGTGCCGCCGCCGGTGTCGGTTAAGGTAATTTGACCTTTTGAACCCATGGTGTCGCTTTTTATCACAAGCTTACCGTCAATTAAGGAAGCCGTGACACCGGCGTTTGCCTTGTTTATCTTTTCAAGAATGGAGTTAAGCGTGTCGGTCGCCGTTATTGTAATTGAACCGGTATTGGTGCTGTCCGCCGACTTGAACGTAAAGCTGCCGGTCAAGCCGAGCGCGGTGGATGCCGTCGCGCTGGAATCGCCGGTTATTGTCGCCGCGCTGCTGAAGACGTAACGGTGATAGCTGGCCAGCTTGTTTACCTTAATCTGGTATGAGCCGGCGGCCGCCGAAGTGCTTGCAGATGCGGTCAAAACTTTATCGTCGCTTGAAGTGGCCGTCTTGCTGTTGAACGTCGAGCTCATTTTAAGCTGGGTAACCGTGCTGCGCAGGTTGGTCAGCCGCATGTTGACATCCTGCCAGGCTAACTGGACTTCCTCCAGGCGGTCCATTTTATCCTGCATTAAATCCAGCGGTTTTTTATCGTTCTCAGTCAACGCTGTTATCAGCGATTCCGTGTCAAAGCCGGATACTATGCCTCCAATTTGGATGCCCATACTTTCCTTCACCTCACTATTTTTTAAACGTACTTGTCGATAATCAAGCCGGCCATTTCTTCCATCTTGCCGAGCATGTCCAGTATTTTTTCAGTGGGTATCTCTTTCACTACCTCGCCCGTATCCGGGTTGACTACCTTGCAAAATATACGTCCGGTTTCTTCGTGAACACGGAACTGCAGCTTGAAGTTGAAAAGCTCCGTCATCATGTTCAGCTTTTCTATGGCTTTTTCCAGGTTTTTTTCATTGATTTCACTGATTTCTTCGCGCTGGCTTTCCTCTGTAACGTATTTGCTTATATCTTGAGCTTTTACCGGCGTGACCGCTTCCCGAATATTCTGAGTTTTGTTGCTGCCGGCGGCATTGGCCGAATCGTCCGTTTTGACAATGGGTATTGTCGGTACAATATTGCTTGGGATGATTTCCATTTTTTTAACCTCCAGTTTGATAAGTCAAACTTGTTAAACAACTGATAATATGTATAGTATATATCATTTTATGTACTTTTTTGATTGTTTAAGCAAAATATGTTAAGGACGACCGGCCAAAGCCGGCCGTCCTTTTGATAAGGAAGCTGGATAACATAGAGTATGGTTTCAGCTAATCGACTGATTATTAGCCGCCAAGCAGCGAAAGGACGTTTTGCGGCAGCGCGTTCGCCTGGGCCAGCATCGCCGTGCCGGCCTGGGTGAGGATCTGCAGCTTGGTCAGGTTCATCATTTCCTGAGCCATGTCTACGTCGCGGATGCGGGACTCTGCCGACTGCAGGTTTTCAGCCGCGACACCCAGGTTATTGATGGTGTGCTCAAGGCGGTTCTGCAGGGCGCCCATCTTGGCCCGCTCGCTGGAAACCCTGTTGATGGCCGAGTCAAGCTTGGCGACGGAGTTGGTGGCCGAGTTGCGGTCGGTTACCAGGACATTGTCCACTCCCAGGGCGCTGGCGCTCATGTTGCCGATAGAGGCGCTGACATCCTGGTTCGGGTTGGCGCCGATCTGGAAGACCATGGTGTTGTCCGCCAGGTGAACTGTTGTTGTGTGATACTTGGTAGTGTCACTTTCAGCAACCATTTGGAAGAAGCCGGTGGCTGAATTGGTGGCTGTTATTGTCCTGATGCTGGCGTTGGAATCAAACATCACGTCCACGTTCTCGTGGATCACTCCCACCAGCAGGTTGCCCGCGATGGTGGCGTTCGGGTTGATATCGTACGGGTCGGTGCTGTGCGCGTCCTTGTACCAGACGTTGAACGTGTTTTCCTTGGAAGACTGGATGCTGGCCAGGCTGAGCGCGTTAATCAGGTTGTCATTGCCTGCCGAGAAACGGATCTCGCCGCTCTTGCCGGCGATGGCGCTCTGGATTACGAAGGTGCCATCCACAGAGTAACCTGTCTTATTGGCAAACTCAGCTGCGTCTTCTTTATTGTATACAAACTGGACAAAATTCCGCTGCAGGCTTTCATCTACATATTTACCTTGCTCCAGGCCGTCCCGTATGGCGTTGTTCAGTTTCTGCTGGACGGTGAAGATGGTGTCGTTGCTGTCCAGGGTGATGCTGGCTTTTTTGCCGTCGCCCTGGATCATGGTGAGTGTTTGCGGGTCGGTCAACATGAAGTTGCCGCTGGCGTCCCAGAACTTGTCTATGTCGTACAGTTTGGTGTCCAGTGAGGCCGCGCGCCCGAAGGCAGGTGTAACATCAAATGTGGTTGTGTTTTGTGTTTCAGCGTAATCGTAGTCAAAACCGACAGTGAACGTGCCGTTGAAGGCGGTGCCGTCGGCCGTATTCAGGGAGTACAGGTTGAAAGTGCGCTGGGTCTTATCTAAATAACCGTTAATGTAGCTTTGACTGACCAATTGTGTAGTAGCTGAACTGAATGTATAGTTGTGGGTTGAATCTGCTGTGTTTTGTGCCAGCACGTTGATTACAGCCTTGTCGCCGACCCGAAGCGTACTAGTTGTTCCAGCTGTAAAATTAAAAGTAAGTGTTGTACCAATACTTGTTCCTGTATTAAGAGCTACAGTTTCAGTAGATGATGTAATGTTCACTGTTTGAGTTGTCTGGTTAAAAGTATAAGTTCCATCCAGGTCGTACTTGTGGGTGGAAATACGGTAGGTAACGGCGCCGGAAGCTGTTACATTAGTAATTTCAATTAGTACGCTTTCGTTTGCCGAAACAGTACCAGTTGCATTTACAGAAGCTGCAGTTGTACCGGAACCGAATATGGTACCTGCGCCGCCTGACCTGAATGACTGGGTTAGAGTGGCTTCCGCAGTCGTGGCACCTGTTCCTCCGACAGTCGTTGTTAAGGTGTAGCTGCCTGAAACGTAATTGTAAGCGCCTACCATTGTTAAATTAGCCGATGACGCCAGATTCAGGTTTTCAATGCCATTGTATGTGTGCTTGACTTTAAAGATATCGGTTTTTTGAACCTCGGTCTGCCCCAGTTCTTTAACACCGATTTTTAATTCATAGTTGCCGCTGTTGGTCTTCTTCTGGCCGAACTGGTCGATGGTGCGCAGTCCGTCGCGTACAAAAATCTTGGTGGACAGCTTGTCGCTGGAAGTGAGGGCCGCGGCTGTCCCGTCCAGCAGTTTCTTGGTGTTGAACTCGGTGGTGTTGGCGATCCGGTCCAATTCCGAGGTCAGTTGGTCGATCTCTTTTTGGATCTCGCCCCGGTCGGTGGAGGTGAGGGTGTCGTTTGCGGCCTGGACGGACAGCTCGCGCATCCTCTGCAGGATCGAGTGCGTCTCGTTCAGGGCGCCCTCAGCGGTCTGGATTAACGAGATGCCGTCCTGGGCGTTGCGCGTCGCCTGGTTGAGGCCCTTGATCTGGGCGCGCATTTTTTCCGAAATGGCCAAACCTGCGGCATCGTCGGCTGCCCGGTTAATACGCAGTCCGGAAGAGAGCTTTTCCAGCGATTTGGACATGGACGAATTACTCATGCTTAAGTTGCGCCACGCGTTCAATGCTGGAATGTTGTGATAAATAATCACCTTGTTATCACTCCTTTACAAATATTTTTTATTATATTGCGGCAATAAAATGCTGCCTGTATATTTAATCGGCAGCATCGGCGAATACTTTATAGATATTGTAAGGTATGATAAATTTTTTAATCAAGTTCGCCGGGAAAATCGAAGTAAAGCAGTTCCCTGTATTTGTAAAGGGTCTTACGGCAGGTGTCGGCTAGGCGGCCGACAGTGGTGAACCACTCAATATGCCGCAAAGCGGTTTCCGCCAGTGCCGAGGATTCATTATCATGTGATTCGGGAACGGCTTGTATTTCCATCTCAAATTTAATATTAAAGGATTGAATTACATGCATGAAAAACAACTGGAAGGTGTTGTGATCCAACTCGCAATTACGCCTTTGTTCATAAATTTTAACCATACACTCTTTGACCTGACCGGCAGAATTCCGGTTGACGCCTGCTTGATTCAGAAGGGGTTCCATTTCTTTGATCATTTTCAAAGATTTCTTGCAGATACTATCTATTTTCTCCAGTTCCGCCATGGTATGATCTATTTTTGCAAACACTTTTCTTAATGTTTCTTTATTCTCCGATTCATCCGGTATGGTCAGGTGACGGTGGATTATCTCAAGAGGATCGAACTCAGCACTAAGGTGACGTTCAATTGCCTCCGCCAAGGTCATCACCTGTGTTCCTTGAATAAACGCGCCGCCTTCGGTTGAGTTGATACATGTGCCTGCGTATTCCGCCACGTCCACTTCGTAGCCTTTTAAAAAACTGTAAAGAACGGTACTTGTTTGGATTGGGCAACCATCGTTGCCGGGAACCTCCATTACGCTTTGGTAAAAAAAGTCCTGTTTTTCACCCAACATATGGCCATTGGCGTGCGTTGCCCCGGCTCTATCGAAGGCCAGGTCCTGACCCACCAGGATGATTGGATTACAGCCCAGCGCGGCAGCAATTTTAAAAGCCATGTTGCCGGCCGATCCCTTAATATTCAGCATGCCACGGTCGACGTCCAGCCACTTGAAGTGGTCAAAGGCCCGGTAGACAATTACTTTCGGGCCGCAATACAGGTCGTATACTTCCCGCCGGACGACCGGGCAGGCAGCCAGGTAGATATCGTCCAGTTCGCCCGGCCTAAAATCCTTGAAAAAGCCCGCTACCGCGATTACCCGTTCAAGCGCCGTGACCAGGTGCGGCCTGACGCCCATTTCCAGAAGGATCTTCAGGGAGGCGTCGACAGATACTATTAAGGCCCGTTTCTCAAGGCCTTTTAAAAGGTGCTTGTTCTTATTTAAAGACGGACCGGTGGCCACCACGACGGCAGGTTTGTCTCTGAATGCTTCAAAGAGTTGGTTTATGCCTGGGTTGCGGATGATTACCGACAGGTTGGCCAGCATGTTTTCGACGCCGATCAGGGAATCTTCCGGGCAGTTGCCGAAATCCGTTACAGTGAGCAAAGAAGCGTCGCGGATTACTCTCAGCGCGTTAAGGTAGTAGCCTTTTCCCAGGCGCATTGAGGAGGGATGGTATAGCGGCTTGAGGGCGCGCAGGTAAATGAACCAGCCACTTCCTTTCAATTTGTTTCTCAGCGGTACGTAAAGTTCATTCTCACTAGCTCCGATCAAGAAAAAAATCATGGGATGCGCGATAAGCCTAGCTAAATCCGTGTAGCAACAAGCCAGCTTAAATAATTCAAGATCTTTTTCGATTACTATTATTGCTTTTGTGCTTACTGTTTCCGCAATGTCCATGGCAAAATGTACGAGTTCGTAACCCAACCCGACACCGAGAAAAACGGACAGTCTGGCGTTTTTCAAATGCAGGGCTTCTATTTGCTGCTCGGAGTCTCGAAGGGGATCGGTGTTATCATAGTAAAGCAAGTCTTTTTCCACACAGTAAAGGTTCGGAGTGCCGTCCGGCCTGAGGGACTGCATTACCCGGTAGCGGGAAGTGAATTGGCATTGTTCCACCCGGCGGGCCAGTTCGGGATAATGTGTTTTTAGCGCCGCCAGGTTGTCACGGTAGAACCTGGTTGTAGTATGAAACCTGTCACTGAAAAGGGGCGGCGCTTGTTTTAGGGGCAGGGCGGCGGCTTGCCGCGGAAAGCCTGCAGCGCTTCTTTTTTTTGCCTTTTTGTTGGCCATTTTAACACCGTCTTTTCTTTTGTTTCTTGGATTGTGCGTAACTACTTGGAAAGTAGCAAGAGCGAATCCGTGTACCTTTTTTCCTGCTCTATAAGAAGATCTTCGATAATACCGATTCTCTTGGGGTAAATAGATTCCTCGTTAATTGAAAATAAGGTAAAGTTGCAAGGAATGAAATCCAGCAAGTTAACCAATTTAAAACTATTAAAGAACTTTATAACTTCTTCCGGCCTGAATACGCGCATCACGCCTGACATTTGGATGTCGTCGTGTGATGCGATCTCGTTGGTGAAAGAGACCAGGGCAAGCCCGCCCTGTTTTAAAACCCTGTAAAACTCAACGGCCATTTTGTTAATAAGATCATCTGAAGGAATATTGGACAGGTAGTTTAAGCAGACAGCAATATCAAATGTATTATCATTGAAATTAAGCGTGTCTAGGTCTATTTTGACAAAGCTAAGCGTTTTGCTTAAGATGGCCTTGGCCCGGTCAATGGCTTGCGGGCAAATATCGGCCACGGTGATATTTTGGGGTTCAGCCCCCAGCTTTAAAAAGAATGAAACCAGTTCATGGCTGAATCCGGTAATAAGAATAGACTTTTCCGCCAGGCTTTTCATCTCGAATTCGCGCAGTACGGTAAATAATACTCTTTCAATAAATCTCTCCCTGAGGAATTTATTAAGATAATTGTCTGATAGATTCTCTTCGTTATCCAAGAAACCAATTTTCTTGTAATAATTATAAAAAACATTCTCTAATTTTTTGTTTATTAAACCTGCTTCTTTTTTTGTCATAATAAAATTTTCCTTTCTATAGTGGTTACATAAAGAAGGATACTTGTTACCATGCACTAAGACCTCCGTCCACGATGACATTCTGGCCGGTTACGTAACTGGAGGCGTCTGAAGCGAGGTATATCAACGCTCCGACCATTTCCTGAGGTTGGGCCATCCGCCCCAGGGGAACGCGAGTGGAATAATTTTTTTTAAATATATCGTTTTGCCCGCTCTCAACGCCACCTGGCGTAATTGTGTTCACTCTGATACCCATGTCAGCCCACAGGGTGGCGAGGTATTTCGTCAGCCCGATGACTGCCGCTTTGGAGGCGGCGTATACCGCCGGGGTGTTGATTTCGCGGTTCAGGTAATATGAGCCTTCATAAATCCGGTGATCGGGTCCCATGACGCCATAGATCGAAGCTGTCTGGATAATCGTGCCACCCTTGCCTTGAGCGATCATCTGCCTGCCCGTGGCTTGAGCTACTAAAAACATGCCGTCCATGTTTACTGACATGATCCTGCGCCACTCAGCCGGCGAGTATTCAGTGGTGGGCGCGAAATAGGCGTTAAGGTCAGTTGATTTACCGGCCGCGTTATTATGCAAAATATTGATTTCTCCAAATGTTTCAACAACTTTTGATACCATTATGTTTACAGACTCCGGCGCAGAAACGTCGCAACCCAAGCCGGTTGCTTTAATACCATATTTTTTTGCCAACTCCGCGGCGAATTCACCGGCTGCTTTTTCATCCAGGTCGACCACCGCGACATTTGCGCCGAACTCAGCCAGTCCGGAACAAAAATGTTTTCCCAGAATGCCAATTCCACCTGTAACTACGGCGGTTTTACCTTTTAGACTAAATAGTTCTGAATAGGTTTTATTCATCATAATGCGGTCTTCTCTTTTCAATTAGCAATTTTACCAACTCAAAATCGAGTTCGGAATCAATGTCAACAGAACGTTCTATTGGCATCACATAAAGTTGTGTATCTTTGAAAAATACTGTATCATTAGCAATTAATGTGTCCCTTTTCCAGACATAAATTGATGCATTCATATCATAGCATTTTGGCGCATCTTGCCTGCGGAAGACCGGATTTGGCAGTGTTTTTGACAGAACCGCTGTCCCGCTTTCGTTTATTTCGACCAGATTAAAATAAGGAGAGCGGCGGGCAGGTGCGCCGGTGATCACGTTGGAAACCTTCTTTTCTTCCAGCAACCTGACAGCTTCCACAATATCATCCGGTGTTCTCAATGGCGAGGTTGCGTCTAATTCAACTATGACATCATAAACTCGCCTGCTAAGTTTTTCTACTTCCAAAATGCAGTGCCTGATAGCCGGTATCTTCGGTGCTTGATCCGTAGCCAATTCCGGAGGCCTTTTTATTAAATAGTCGGCTCCCCAATCCTTGGCTACTTGGAGAATGTTATCAGCATCACTACTGACAGCTATAGCGTCAAAAAGACCTGATGAGCGCGCCTGGATGATGCTGTGTGCAATAAGTGGTTTGCCTGATAACTTACGGATGTTTTTGTTCGTAATTCCTTTCGACCCGGCCCTGGCGCATATGGTGCAGAGCCTTATCATTTGTAATCCACTCCTTTTCTGCAACGGACTGTTCTATCGCTTCAATCATTTCTATTATAGCCAACCCTTCTTCAATGCTGCACAGGCAACTAAAATCTCCGTTCAATATTGCTTGATGTTGTAAACGATAGGTAATATTTTCATCTGTTTCGAAGTAGTCTCTTGTTCCATTAATTTCCAAAATGCTGTTGGCCAGGTCTGCTATAATAGTACAATTATCGGTATTGACAAGGATTTCCCGCCGGGTAACGCGGTCGAGGTAATTTATGTGAACAGCAGCTACCGGACACCTGCTCATTTCGAACAGGATGGAGAAAATATCATCACTGTCTATTTGCAGGTGGCTGAAATGCCCACCTAGTGCGGTTAACTTTTGCCAACCGCTTAAAATCCAGTTAAGATAATCCAGTTCATGGCTCAGGTCTCTGAGGACTCCACCGCCTGCCGCTTTACTGGCGGAATAACTTAACCTGTAGTCCGACTGAGGGCGCCATAATGGCAGGTATTGTCCACAGTAGGCTTGCGCAAACAATATTTTTTCATTTTTTAATAAGTTATATAATCTTTGCATTACCGGATGAAACCTCAAATTATACGCCACAAAAATTGCCTGAAAATTATTCGGAGGGGGTTCTTTAAGAGAGTTGAATAAAGGTTTTTCCACCAAAACTATCCCTTGAAAACCAAGCTCAGCTATGTAAATAAGTGTTTGAGAATGATCGCATGTTTTATTTGCAATGACGATGTAGTCAGGTTTTTCAGTGTTAATGGCCCGATCTATATGTTCATATTTGATGCCATAGTCTATATCATACTGGCTGACTACAGCTACCCTGCACCCTAGATTCTTTAGCACTTTAACATGTTTTGAGCCGATTGAACCATAACCGATGACTAGTACTCTCATAATCATTTCCCCTGTTTTACCTCTATAAATAATATCGATTCTTTGGACTATAAATTAAGATCAACCCAAAACTTCTTGATCGATATTAGACTTAAGACAATGTTTTTATTTCGGCAGGTTGGGTATAAATCCTTTTTTCGACAGTAAATTTTCTAATTGATACCGCAATAGACATCATGTTACAATGTTTTTACCAGTATTTATATATCAATGGAGTAAATTAATATGAAACAGAAGATTTTGGTCACCGGGGCAGGTGGTTTTATCGGTTCCCACCTCGTCGAAAAATTGGTGGGACTGGGTCATGAAGTGAGAGCGTTTGTAAGATATAACGCCCGGAATGACTGGGGTTGGCTGCAGACGTTGCCATGTATAAAAGATATCGAAGTGTATACGGGTGATATACGTGATTACGACAGTGTAAGGCAAGCTGTTAAAGGGATGGATACCGTATTTCACCTTGCGGCGCTTATCGGTATCCCTTACTCTTATGTGTCGCCACTTGCCTATATTAAAACTAATGTCGAAGGTACATATAATATTCTGCAGAGCGCCAGGGAAGAAGGCATTGGCCGCGTTGTGTGCACTTCCACATCCGAGGTTTACGGCACGGCGCGTTACGTACCTATTGACGAGAGCCATCCCCTGCAGGCACAATCTCCTTACGCGGCAACAAAAATCGGCGCCGACCAGTTGGCGCTGAGCTATTACCGCTCTTTCGGCTTGCCGGTGGTTGTTATCCGGCCGTTTAATACTTTTGGTCCCCGCCAGTCAGCAAGGGCGATCATCCCCACTATTATTACCCAAACAATCAGTGGAAGCGGGTTGGTTAGCTTGGGTAACCTTAAGCCCACCCGCGACTTGAACTATGTGCGTGACACGGTGTTGGGTATGATTACTGTAGGCAGGTCGGATAATGCTATTGGACAGGTTGTTAATGTCGGTAGCGGCAGGGAGATTTCCATTGAAGAGCTTGTCGCTTTGATAGGAAATCTGATGGGTAAGGAAATTATCGTTAACGAGGATGAAGCCAAGGTAAGGCCGGGCGCAAGCGAAGTGGAGCGCCTTTTGTGCGATAATAAAAAAGCCCTGGAACTTGCAGGATGGAAACCTAGTTATGATCTGGAGCTTGGGTTGATTGAAACAATCAAATGGCTAGGCGAAAATATCCACCTGTATAAGCCGGACTTATACAATGTGTAGAGTGGAGGCGCGTTATAACTGATGCGTATACCGTTAGACGCTCCTAATATCGGCGAACTGGAGAAAGAATACGTCATGCGTGCTTTCGAAAGCGGTTATGTTTCTTCCGCTGGCCCGATGGTAGCAGAATTTGAAGAGCGCTTTGCCGTCTATGTGGGCGCGCGGTTTGCCGTGGCGATAGTGAACGGTACTTCTGCTATCCACCTCGCCCTCAGGCTTCTTGACATAGGTCCGGGTGATGAAGTGATTGTACCAGCCTTAACTTTTATCGCCACGGTGAATCCTGTGCTTTATGTAGGCGCCACTCCAGTGATTGTAGATGTTGATCCGGCGACATGGAACATTGACGTGGACAAAATGAAAAAGGCGTTGACCGCGCGTACCCGGGCGATTATTCCAGTGCATTTATATGGCAATCCGGCCGACATGACTTCCTTGATGAAGGTTGCGTTCAATCATAATTTGAGGGTTGTTGAAGATGCCACTGAAGCTTTAGGGGCCACATGCAAGGGGAAAAGCGCGGGTACAATCGCGGATATGGGCGTGTTCAGCTTCAATGGTAACAAGGTGATTACCACGGGCGGCGGCGGCATGCTGGTTACCAATAACTCAGATCTGGCAAACCGGGCGCGTCTGCTGGTCAATCAGGGCCGCGAAGCCGGTATTTTCGAATACGAACATCAGGAAATTGGGTATAATTTCAGGTTGAATAATTTGCAGGCTGCTTTGGGTTTAGCCCAGTTGGAACGGTTGCCGGAGTTTTTAAAAAACAAGCGGCGCTATGCCGCTCTTTACCGGGAAATGTTCAAGGATGTGACTGGCTTGAGCTGGCAGAAAGAGCTTGGGGAAGCAAAAAGCAATTGGTGGCTGTTTTCATTGCTGATGGACCGGGAGCACTTTGGCGAGAATAGGGCGGAAGTGGCCAGGCGGCTCCTTGCGAGGGGGATTCAGGTGCGGCCTCTTTTTACCCCCTTGTCGCGACAGCCTGCTTTTGCGAGTGCCGGTTTTGCAAAATGCCCTGTAGCTGAAAATTTGCATGAAAGAGGTCTTAATTTGCCGGGTGCCAGTTTTCTTACGGAAGAAGATATCTATGAAGTGGGCCGGGCAATTTTAGGTGGGTGATTTCTTTGGGTGCATCCCCTGTTGTAGTTATCGGTGCCGGCGGACATGCGACTGTGGTCTTAGAAATAATTAAAAAAACAGGTGTTTATGAAATAGTTGGTTACACTGGTCCTGTTAGGCGGCAGCCTGCCACGAACTGGGATTTAAAATATTTAGGGGATGACAGTGTTCTGCCTTTCCTGCGCAGACAGGGAGTTAAACTCGCGGCTCTCGGGGTCGGCGCAGTGGGAGATAACAGACTGCGGTGCAAACTGTATGAGCAGGTCCGCGCCTACGGTTTTTCCTTTCCGCCGTTAATTCACCCGGACGCTGCTATAGCCGGTGATACTGGTCTTGCAGACGGTGTGTTGGTTGCTAGGAGTGTGGTGATTAATCCTGGTGTGGAAATCGGCAGTAACACAATTGTCAACTCAGGTGCGATAGTTGAGCATGATTGCTCACTGAGTGAGCATGTGCATGTTTCGCCAGGGGCTGTGTTATGCGGTGGCGTTAAAGTGGGCCGTTTAGCGCATGTGGGTGCCAACGCGGTGGTAATTCAAGGACTGACCATTGGTGAAGGAGCTTTGGTAGGCGCCGGGTCTGTGGTGCTCCACGATGTCGAGCCGTTAACCGTGGTGGCCGGGAATCCTGCCAGGGTGATTAAAAAAATGGAAGAAAGGTTTTAACAGTGCGCAGGGTTGCAGTCTTTACGGCAACGCGGGCCGAGTACGGTTTGCTAAGGCCGGTGATCAAAAGCATCAAAAATTCCAATCGGCTGGATTTGTCCCTTATCGTTGCCGGTGCTCATCTAGTGCCGGGCCAAGGCTTGACGGTGCAAGAAATATTGGATGACGGGTTTACTCCTGATTGTCTGATAGATAATGTTCTTTTTTCCGACAGCCCCGACGCTCTGGTTAAATCAGTCGGCCTGGGACTGATTGAGATCGGTGGTTATTTTACTAGTCACCCGGCGGATATTATCCTCCTTCTGGGGGACCGCTATGAGCTATTTATTCCTTTGGTTGCCGCGTTGATGCACCGTGTGCCTGTAGCGCACCTTTGTGGCGGTGAAACTACTGAGGGTGCTCTTGACGAACAAGTGCGCCATGCCATAACCAAGATGGCCCACCTGCACTTCCCCAGCGCCTTTGAGTACGGGCGGTGTTTGCGGCAAATGGGGGAGGAGGCATGGCGAATTCACGTTGTAGGTTCGCCGGTTGTGGAAAACATCCGCTGCGGGAATGTAATGGGTATCCGGGATATAAACGCCAAGTTCGGTTTTAACCCGGAACTACCGACATTACTGATTACCTACCATCCAGAGACAATAGCAAAAGAAAAAGAATCAATTGGTCAGATAAAGAGCTTAATTGCCGCGCTGAAGGAATTTTCAGAGTATCAGCAGGTTATCACCCATCCGGGGATAGAGGTCGGATACCTGGAGGTTGTCAAGGTATGGGAAGAATATGCCGCGGTAAACCCCCGCGTTAAGCTGTTTAATAATCTTGGCTCGCGAGGTTACCTGGGAGTGATGAAAAACGCGGCGGCAGTAGTGGGCAACTCGTCCAGCGGGATAATTGAGGCCCCTTCATTTAAAGTACCCACGGTTAACGTAGGGGATCGGCAAAAGGGACGCCTGCGGGCTGAAAGCGTGATAGACGTATCTTGCCGCAAAGACGCCATAGTTGCCGGGCTGCGGAGAGCCTTGCATGAAGAAGATTTTCGCAGTCATTTGAAGGAAACGAAAAATCCATACGATCCGTATGGTGACGGGAAAGTAAGCGAGCGAGTTATTTCGGTTCTAGAGTCTGTTTCGTTAGACCGGCGACTATTGAATAAAAGACTGGATTTCCCTTCTCCCGGAGAGGAGGCTTATTTGAAGTGCTAAAAGACAGGATCTTTATTATCGCTGAAGCCGGGGTTAACCACAACGGCTGTCTGGATACTGCCAAGAGCCTGGTTGAAGTGGCTGCGAAAGCGGGGGCTGACGCGGTAAAATTTCAAATGTTTAATCCGGAAGAACTCGTTGCCAAGAGTGCCTGCCGGGCGGCATACCAGCGGTCAAATATGCCGGCGCGCAATGAAACGCAATTGGAAATGCTCAGACGCCTGGCTATGACCCGTGTGGAATTTCGGGAACTGGCGGCTTTCTGCAGCCAGCTTGGTATTGTGTTCTTGTCTACTCCGTTTGACTTCCCAAGCGTGGATTTTTTAGATGAATTGGGAGTGCCCTATTTTAAAATTAGCTCAGGTGATTTAACCAATCACTCATTCTTAAAATACATTGCAGGCAAGAAGAAAAAGCTAATATTATCAACGGGTATGGCATCGTTAGGTGAGGTGGAGGAGGCTCTTGATGTGCTGCGGCAAGCGGGACAGGATGATACTATTCTTCTGCACTGCACATCTAGTTACCCCGCCGCGTTCAGGGAAGTAAACCTGCGGGCAATGCTCACGTTGCACCGGGCCTTCAACTTGCCGGTTGGTTATTCAGACCACACTGAGGGTATCGAAGCTGCGATAGCGGCGGCGGCAATCGGGGCTTGTGTGATTGAAAAACATTTCACGCTGGACAGGGGGATGGAGGGGCCGGACCACAAGGCTTCAGTGCAACCTGATGAACTGGTAGCAATGGTTAGGGCGATCCGCAATGTCGAAAAAGCTCTGGGGGACGGTCGTAAAAGGCCAAGTGAGAGTGAAAGGGACATTATGCGGCACGCCAGGAGAAGTCTAGTTGCGGCAGATGATATTTTTGCAGGAGAAACCATTACAGAAAATAAGCTTACTGTAAAACGTCCCGGCACGGGCATTCCGCCGAATATGTTAAATATCATTGTTGGGCGGTTTGCCAGAGTGGACATTCAGAAGGATTCGGTTATAACCTGGGATATGATTTGAAATCAAGGAGCATTCAAATATTATGAAAAGAGAAGATTCACTAAAAGAAATTCATATATCACCCGGTGAGCAAATTGTAAGCGCGCTTGCACAAATGGACCGCACAGCCCGGCAGATACTGCTTGTTATCGATGATGGCGACGTCTTGCTCGGAACTGTAACGGACGGTGATGTGCGACGTGCGCTTCTAGAAGGGGTTAACTTAAGTGAACCTATCTCCAAAATAATGAACAGCCGCCCTAAAGTGCTTCCTATCGGTTCTTCATTCGATTCTGCCCGTAGATTGATGATTGAAAACGGTATTAGACATGTACCACTGGTTGATGACGACGGTCGGGTTGTTAAATTGTTAATATGGCAGGATTTATTTTTACATCAAGTTGAGGAGAGGTCGGAAAATGTTGTAATAATGGCCGGCGGAAAGGGTACGCGTTTAGATCCTTTCACAAAAATACTGCCGAAGCCTATGATTCCTTTACATGATAAGCCTATTATTGAAGTGATTATGGACAGGTTTAACCACCAGGGTTTTGGTCATTTTATACTCTGCCTGGGTTACAAAGGAGAAATAATTCGTCTTTATTTTAATGACGACAGGCGCCCGTACAGCGTGGATTTTGTTCAGGAAAAAAGCCCTCTGGGAACAGCAGGCGCCCTTTCACTACTCGGTAGTCTTGTTGACAGCACTTTTATATTAACTAACTGTGACATTATTGTCGAGTTGGATTACGGTCATTTACTTGAATACCACAAAGAACGGCAGCATTCGATCACCGTAGTCGGAGCTTTAAAGGAGTTTGAGGTTCCGTATGGCGTTTTACACTCGGAAGGAGAGCGCTTTTGGATACATGAAAAACCGAACTTTCATTTTTTGGTTAACACTGGTATTTACGTATTAGAGCCATATTTATTGCCGTATATTCAAAAAGAAACTCCTTTAGACATGCCGGAATTAATAGAAACTGCTCAATCACATGGTATGAGCGTGGGAATTTATCCGCATCACGGCAAGTGGTTTGATATTGGGCAGTGGGATGAATACCAGATGACATTAAAGATGTTTAACAACATAGGATTGAGCGGCTGATAAATTACCCTTATTTAATATCTGAAAGGTTTATTTAATATTTAAAGATTAATTATTATTGTGTATATTGAGTTCCTGGCTTGAGGTTACTTATTTTTTCAAAAACTAGCCGGATGAAAGGGACTATCTCATTTTCAAGCAATTGACCTACGGAGTGAGTGTCTTTGTTTTCTATTGATTCAAGTATGCTATTGAGCGCTTCCATATAAGGCTGCCAGCTAGTCTTGATATCTGTCACATTATCTCCCTGCGGAAGTATAACAGGCAGTCCTAGGACAACTTCATTAAACCAAGTTAAACCCTCATTTGCGTCACTTAAAATTTGAAAGCCATTCAGGTTTTCATTTTTTTTAAAATGGTCAGACGCCCTGGATAATCCGTCTATTAGGCGAGGCAGATAATCCATGGCGGAATCAAAAATCTCATCAGATAACTCTTTGATGTCATCCATTAATCCTCATCCCTTTCTGACTTATTTCTAGGTAATATTACAGTAAATTTACAAAATTTTCAAAATGGCTTATTGTTAAACTATATTCGACATAAAAATAAGATTTCCTTTGTATTGATTTCGAATGTTCCATTAAATTGATTGACTATCAATTATTGATAAACCTTCGGTGGAAATGTATTTCGGCAGTTCATTGCTTGTTATAACTTTTATCGACAAATTGGGTTGCTAGATTAGTATTTTTGATATAAAATTGGCAGTAATTGTTCATTCTGGGTAGTTCGTAGTAGAATAAATATCAGCCGATAAACATTGACAGTATTGCATTCTAGGACTTGTGTCCTAGAAAAAATTAGTGCTTTCGCCTTATTTGCTATAACAAGTATGAAGGATAAAATTAGGGAAAATTACCTAAAAGATGAGAACGATGTTAAAAAAGGAAAAATATTAGGTGGTTATGGCGTAAATTATCGACTGGCAACTAATAAGGCGAATGGTAACTGTTTACCATAAAGATGGCAGCGATGAGATAAAATGACAGTTGGTATTTATTGTATGCGGCGGCGGCAAAAATGTCTTAATAAAAGGAATTTGTGCGTAAAGATTTAAAAAAATTGGTATTATTTTGTCCTTTTTAGAAGGATAAAATTTTTTAATGTAGAATATTCACTAAATAATTTTTAGGTAAGTAGTTCCTCATATTATAAAAATTTTCCATGAGCTAGAAAAAAATAATGCCAATTTTCGGCATTATATATGGAGGTTTGCAGGTGGATCTTTTTTCCAACCAAGTAATGGTTGCCCTGGTAAAAGAGTTGGATGCCTGTACTCTGCGCCAGAGAGTGATGGCTAATAATATTGCCAACGTAAATACGCCGGGTTTTAAAAAATCTTCTGTGGAATTTGACGGTTTATTAAAAAAAGCTCTGAGCAAGGAGCCTGCCGAGATGCTCAGGACTGACCCCAGGCATTTTGGCGGGAAAACTTCTTTGGCCGAACTGAAGCCGGAGGTTTTGCTTAACAAAACTACCACTATGCGCACTGATGACAACAACGTTGATATTGACGAGGAAATGGCCAATCTGGCCGCTAACAGCATGCAATACCAGGCGGTCGCCAGAGAGCTGAGCGACCGTTATTCCGGTTTGAGTTACGTTATTAAGGGGAGGGGGTAAATAAATGGCAGGCTTTTTCAGTTCTTTTGCGATCAGCGCCTCTGGCCTTACGGCGGAAAGATTGCGGCTGGACTTGATCGCTAATAATATCGCGAATATGAATACCACCGGCACGCCGGATGATCCGAGCAACCCTCCTTACCGCAGGAGGATTCCTTTGTTCGCCCAGATACTGAAGCAGGAAGAGGAAACCGGCGCGTCGCAGCCGTTTTTCAAAGGCGCCGGCGTGCGGGTGACCAAGGTGCTGGAAGACAACAACCCGCCCAGGCTGGTCTATGAGCCTACCCATCCTGACGCGGACGAAAGAGGCTATGTAGCTTATCCGAATATTAACGTTGTTAATGAAATGGTCAATATGATTACCGCCACCAGGGCTTATGAGGCGAATGTGACGGCTCTGAACGCCGCCAAGGATATGGCCTTGAAAGCGCTGGAAATAGGCCGCGGTTAAAAGGAGGACAGGCAAATGCAAGTGTCGCCCGTAGGACTGGCTTTACCGGTGCAACCGGCGGGGTCCGGGAATAAACCGGAAAGCGGGGGTAGTTCTTTCGCCGAGATGCTGGACAACTCCCTGAAAAAATTGAATGACAGCAAGGTTAACGCGGACAATCTGACGATAAAGTTTCTCACGGGTGAGGTTCAGGATTTTCACCAGGTTGCCATAGCCATGCAGGAAGCTAGTTTGACCATGCAGCTGGCGGTTGAAGTAAGAAACAAGGTGATTGAGGCTTATCAGGAAGTCTCACGTATGCAGATATAGTACTTTTTTTAATCATAATGCGTTTCATTTGGATGTTTGAGGTGGTTTGATTGAACCTAGGCGGCTCTTTAGCCATGGTCAAGGAGAGATATCAGGCTTTAAACCGAAATCAAAAAATAATCTCGGTCCTGGTTGCGGTAGGTGTTTTGGTATGCTTCATCTATCTTGGACTGATTGCCGCAAGACCTAATTACGAGCCTCTTTTATCGGGACTGGATCCGAAGGAAGCGGGAGCTATCGCAGAAGAGTTAAAGACTTTGAAGATTCCTTACCAGCTTGCTGATCAGGGGCAAACCATCAATGTTCCGGAGTCTCAGGTTTACGAAGCGAGGATCCAATTGGCCAGCACTGGCGTACTGGGCGGCGACAACAAGGGGTTTGAGCTTTTTGATCAGAATAAATTCGGGCAAAGCGATTTTGACCAGCAGGTAAACTACCAGCGGGCCCTGCAGGGAGAATTGACTAGAACAATTTTGCACCTTGACGGGGTGCAGGACGCCAGGGTGCATCTGGTGCTTCCCGAAAAAAGCGTGTTTGTTGACAACCAGGGCACTCCGACAGCCTCGGTGGCATTGACGTTAAAACCCGGGGCCGAATTGAAACCGGAGCAGGTGCAGGGGATCAGCGATCTCTTTGTGGGCAGCGTGGAAGGGCTCAAGCCGGAAAATATTCATATTATCGACAACATGGGAAATGTCTTAAGCGAAGACTTGCAGGTTAAAAGTGACCCGGATGTGGTGCTCACTAAAACTACTCTGGAACAGCAAAAGCTGCAGCGTGATTATGAAAAAGAGCTGGAAAAAAGGATTCAGCAAATGCTTGTCAAAATCACCGGCCAGAATAATTCCGTGGCGATGGTTACCGCTGATCTCGATTTCAGCAAGCAGCAAGTCACCAGCACAACCAGCACAAATCCGGACAATGTGAAGGTCAGCGAGCATAACGTCAAGGAAACAGGGAAGGGCAGCACGACGGGCGGCGCGGTTGGAACCGACTCCAACATTACCACGACTCCCTTTGTAGAGAGCGTCGACTCGTCCAACTTCAGCAAGGAAGAGAACACCATCAATTATCAGGTGAGTTCAAAAGAAGAAACAATGTCCGCGGCGCCGGGCAGAGTGAAGCGCCTGTCGGCGGCGGTGGTGGTGAATGACAACCCGGAAAGCCCGGTGGACGTGACGAAAATCAAGGATGCCGTCGCCGCCGCCATCGGGTACGATGAAAGTCGCGGCGATCAGATTAATGTCAGCAGTATGGCGTTTGACGATTCGCTCCAGAAAAAAATGGAAGCGGAGGCGGCTCAAGAAAAAAGCGCCAGGGAAAGGGAACGGCTCTATATAATTGCCGCCGTGGCCGCAATAATCTTGATTGCGCTGCTTATTTTACTGGTTATGTACATAGCGAAGCGGCGCCGCGAAGCGCAAAGGCAAATGGAAGAGCAAGAAGAAATAGAAGAAACCTTTATTCCGGTTGGCATCCTGGAGAAGGAACCGGAGCAGGAAATCCGGGATGACAAGCAAGAGCAGATCCGGAGAATGGCTTCCGAAAAACCGGATGACGTTGCTGAGATTCTCAAACTTTGGTTGAGGGATTAGGAGGGACCAAATTGCAGCTTTCCAAGCTGACCGGTATTCAAAAAGCAGCGATACTGTTGATCGCCCTGGGTTCGGACCTGTCGGCCAAGGTTTTGAAGCAACGTTTCGCGGATGCGGAAATTGAACAGCTTACTCAAGAAATTTCCAATATGATTAAAGTGCCTCCTGAGATCAAGTATGCTGTTTTTGATGAGTTTTTTGAACTGCACCGGGCGCGGGAGTTCCTGATTCACGGTGGCATGGGTTACGCCAAGGAATTGCTTGAAAAAACCCTCGGAGCACAAAAAGCCTCTGAAATACTATCCAAGTTGACCAAGGAAATGAAGGCGGTTCCTTTCAACGCCTTGCGCAAGGCCGATCCGAAATCTATTTTGAACATCATCCGTGAAGAGCACCCGCAAACTGTGGCGCTTATTCTCGCCCACCTTACCCCGGAGCAGGCCGGTGTTATCCTGGCGTCCATGCCGCCGGACATGCAGAGCGATATAGCCAGGCGCGTCGCTATTATCGACCGCCTGACTCCTGATGTGATCAAAGATGTCGAGGCTGTATTGGAAAGAAAGATTTCTTCCGTCGTGCAGCAGGACCATTCCATTGTGGGCGGTATCCAGTCACTGGTGGATATTCTGAACAGAGTGGGCAGGAGCGCGGAAAAAGTGGTTTTAGAAGGTCTGGAGAGAGAAGACCCGGCGCTGGCGGAAGAAGTCAAGAGACGCATGCTTGTTTTCGAAGACATTATCATGCTCCCGGACAACTTCATTCAGAGAGTTTTGCGGGAGGTCAATTCAAAAGACCTGGCCATGGCTATGCGCGGCGCCGGCGAGGATGTGAACACCAGGATTTACAAGAACCTGTCCAAGCGCGCGGCGGAAATGCTCAAAGAAGAAATCGAATTCATGGGGCCGGTGCGCTTGAGAGAAGTGGAGCAAGCGCAGCAGAAGATTGTGAATATCCTCCGCAAGCTCGACGAAAGCGGCGAAATTATTATCTCGCGGGGTGGCGAGGATGTACTTGTATAAAATTATCAAAAGCGCTGAAGTGCGGGATAGCCTTTTACATGTTTTACCGCTCAGGTTGTGCAACATTGTTGAAGAACCCGGGTTTGGCCGCGGCAACGGTAGCGGCAACGGGAATGGAGACCATGCGGCGCCGGAGAATAAGCCGGGGGATGATGTGGATTTAAGCGCTGAAATCCTGGCGCAGGCCGAAGAAACATTAAGCGCGGCCCGCGCGGCCGCGGATGAGATGATCAAACAGGCCCGGCTTGACGGCGAGAAGATCAAGCAGGAAGTTCACCGTCAAGCGGAGCTTGAAAGCGAGCAGATCAAGCAAGACGCGCGCAAGACCGCGTTTGACCAGGGATATCGGGACGGCTTCCAGGAAGGGATGGCCAAGGCGAAGGAAGAAGGCGAAGCCATCCGGGCAGCGGCGCTGGATGTTATGAATCAGGCGGAAGAGAGCCGCCGCCAGACCCTGATGTCGCTTGAAGGCAGTATTATCAGCCTGGCCAGGGAAATAGCCGAAAGGATCTTGTCGGCGCAGCTGTCTCTTGAGCCGGAAATTGTTTGTAATGTGGCCATGGAGTCGCTTCGCCTGGTAGCGGACAGGCTCCAAGTGGTTCTGTATATAAACCCGTCGGAAATGGCGCTGTATGAAAAAAGAAAAGAAGAAATGAGAGGTATTCTGCCGGCGAAAGCGGAGTTTCAGGTGATTGCCGACGCTTCGATCCAGCCGGGCGGATGCCGGATTGAAACTGAGAATGGACGGGTGGACGCTACTATGGAAACGCGGCGTGAAGCGTTGCTGAAGGCGCTTTATGGCGAGGAGGGCTAATTTGTGGAAAGTGCTCCGATAGACCTGTCGGTATGGAAGTCTCGCGTAAAAGAGGCCAATTTGCTTAGACTGACCGGCAGGGTGACCCGTGTAATCGGGCTCACTGTCGAAGTGCAGGGAATCAACTCTCCCATCGGAGAGGTTTGCGGGATTAATGTGCCGGGTGAATCTGAGCCGGTGAGGGCTGAAGTGGTCGGTTTCCGTGATGGAAGCACGCTGCTGATGCCGCTTGGCGAGCTCAGGGGGATTTACCAGGGATGCAGCGTTACTCCCACGGGCAAGCCGTTTTATGTTAAAGTAGGAGAACAACTGCTCGGCAGGGTTTTGGACGGTCTGGGTCATCCCCTGGACGGTCTGGGTCCTCTGAACGGGCTTACTGAAGAATACCCGGTGGACAACCGTCCGCCCAACCCGCTCAAGAGAAGACGTATATCTGAGGTGCTGTCGACCGGAGTGCGGGTGGTGGACGCGTTTCTCACCTGCGGCCGGGGGCAGCGTATCGGCATATTCTCCGGCAGCGGGGTCGGAAAGAGTACTTTAATGGGGATGATCTCGCGGTACGGCAGCGCCGACGTTAATGTGATCGCCTTGATTGGCGAGCGCGGCCGGGAGGTGCTGGATTTTATCGAGACCGACCTCGGCCCGGAGGGCTTGGCCCGCTCGGTGGTTGTGGTGGCTACATCGGAGCAGCCTGCGCTGGTGCGCCTGAAAGGCGCCTTTGTCGCCTGCGCTATCGCCGAATATTTCCGGAATCAGGCCAAGGACGTGCTGTTGATGATGGATTCGGTGACCAGGTTTGCCATGGCCCAGCGTGAGGTCGGCCTGGCTATCGGGGAGCCGCCGGCGACTAAAGGCTATACTCCCTCAGTGTTCGCGCTGCTGCCCCGGCTGCTTGAGCGGCCGGGCATGTCTGACACCGGCTCAATCACGGCTTTTTTTACGGTGCTGGTGGACGGGGATGATTTGAATGAACCGATTTCCGACGCGGTGCGCGGCATTCTGGACGGGCACATTGTGCTGTCCCGCTCGCTGGCCGCGGCCAACCATTACCCGGCGGTGGACGTGCTGAACAGTGTCAGCCGCTTGATGCCCGACATTACCTCGGAGGAACACCGGGCGCGGGCCGGGAAGCTGCGTGACCTGCTGGCGGCTTACCGCCAGGCGGAAGATCTGATCAATATCGGGGCTTACGTGGCGGGTTCAAACCCGCGCGTTGACGAAGCCATCGCTTCCTACCAGGGTATAATTGATTTTTTGCGGCAGGGAATGCTCGAGCATAATGATTATGACGACACACTGGAAAGGCTGAAGGCAATAGCCCAAAAAGGGGTGACACGACATCGCTAAGTTTCATTTTCAACTTGAACCGGTGCTGCAGCACCGGGCGGCGAAGGAAGTTTCCGCGGAGCAGGCCCTGGCGGTTGCCCATCACGAGTATAACCGGCGCCTGGCTCTTTTGGAGAATACCAGGCAGCGCCTGGAAGCGGCATTTGAGGTGGAAGAAGCGGATGTGGACGTTTTAGGAGTCGAGTATCTATCCTTCTACAGGGCGTCGTTAAGCAAGAAAATCAGCGTGCAAGAAAATGATGTCAGCAATGCCGGCCTGGTGGTTGAGAATAAGCGCCACGCGGCTGTTCAGGCCAGACAGGAGCGGCAGGTCATCGAAACGCTGAAAGATAAGCATTTAATGAACTACAAGCGCGAAACCGCGGCCAGGGAGCAAAAAGAAGTGGACGAACTGGCTCTCTACGCTCACCAGCGGCAGGAGAAACAGATTTAGGGGTAATTAATAACAGCCTTTTTGATCATAGACCATCTCTTGAAAGGAGGTGAAAAAGTGCAAGTATCTGTTGTCAATAACGTAGCGGTTCCACCGAAAGGCGGCGGATCGTTTTCTGGAAATCAGACGGACGCGGGAGGGTTTGATACGGCCATGGCTGCCGTCATGGCGCTGCTCAGTCAGCAGCCTGCCCAAACAAGACGGCCGGCGAATGATTCCGGCAATGCTGATGACAATAAAGTGAGTTCCGGAACCGGGAGGGACGCTTTTGTTGATCCGCTGATTGTCAACGATGATTTACCGGAAGATAGTATGCAACCGGCTCTTTCACAACCGGAACCACAAGTAACCGGCCAGGGAGCACAATTAACAGTCGGTGAGACAGGGCAGGCGTCCGTGCCGGGAACGCTCCCGGATGCAACCCAGATAATGCCGGCGGCTTCCCTGCCTGAGATACCGGTTGATCAACCGACGGGACTTGCCGGACAAACCCAGCCTGTTTTCGGGGCGAATGTTGAGACAGCGTCGGCGGGCGTGCCGGTGTCGGCAGGAATCCCGCTCGAAACACCTGAAACAGGTATGATGACTGGTGAAGGGCAAAACGCCCAGGCAATAATGAGAGATAATAGCGCCGCCGCAGCACAGCAACCCGCGGACGCGGCTAAAACGACAATTGTGGTGATTTCTCAAGCTGCTAACGCCCCCAATAGCCTGGGAGCGTCTGGAGAATATCCGGCTGTTCAGGATATGCAGCCGAATAGTGTTCCTTCCGGGCAGGCGGCCGGAGCGGCTAATGCTGCCGGCACCCCCGCTGAGGACGGGATGGAAAAGAATCTTCAAGATGTGTCTAATATTAAAAACGCGAACCCGGCGGTCAACGGCGCTAACGCGGGAGAGATGAAAAATGTTGCTGCCGGTACGATAGCGGCGGAAGATTCCCGGTTGACCGCTGAAAAGAAAACTGTCACGGTGGTTTCTGAAAACACCGTGCTCAAACCGGATGGCGGGAGTCAGTCCGGAGTTGCGTCAGCGGAACAACAGCGCAATGCGCAGTTAGCCTACCAGGGCGGTAATGAAAACAAGCTGCCGAACGATAAGCCAAAAGGAGCGCAAACCGCTGATGAGAGTAAAAATGTAATAATAAACAACGCGGTTGCGTCCGAAAAGGTCGAGGCCGGCAACGGGCTGGGGACTAACAATACGGCGGATGCCAGAGCTCAATTTTCCGCGCAGGTTTCCACCACGGACAGTGCGAAGGGGGTTGCGTTATCCGACCTGAGGGACAGGGTGCTTCAGGAAATCAGGCACATATACAACACAAGCGGCGGCGACCGGCAGACCCAGGTCCAGCTGAAACTTGAGCCGGAACAGCTGGGACAGCTCACAATCAAGCTGTATTTCCACAAAGGTGAATTAAACGCCCACTTCTACACCGCGAATAACAGCGTGAAAGAGGTTCTGGAAGGTTCGCTGCAGCAGTTGAGGGTTTCTCTCGATCAGCAGGATCTGAAGCTGAATGAAGCGTTTGTGTTCGTCGGGAACGGCAGCCAGGACAGCTCAAATCTTTATTATGAGCGAAGTAATGAGGGCGGCGCGGTTCATTACGGCAGCGGCAACTACCGTATTGACGGTGACATTCCTGCGGAATCCCCACAGGCTGGCGGGACCGGCACGGGTTCCTGGCAGGTTAACTACTTAGTATAACTTAGGAGGTGATATTGTGGAAGTCACATCGACTACTAATGATTACTCGTATTCAGCGGAAGCCAGCAAGAGAGATCCGGTAAAGACTCTTGATAAGGACGCGTTTCTCCAGCTGTTCGTGACCCAGCTGCAAAACCAGGACCCGACCAGCCCGCAGGATACAAGCGAATTTATAGCACAGATGGCTCAATTTACCATGCTTGAGCAACTGACAAATATGAATGAAGAAATCGCCCAACTAAAACTCTCGCAGGAAATGAGTCAGGCGTCGGCGCTTATTGGACATCAGGTAAAAATTACTTCCGATGGCAATGAAATTTCCGGGCAGGTGGAGAAAGTTACTGTCACAAACGGTGTTGTTAATGTCTATGTGAGCGGGACGGCTTACGGTTTGGATCAAGTGACCGAAGTACAGTAGAGGTGGTGCGGAATGAACCGGGAAATCAGCTCCATCCTGCCGGTCGCGCCGCTTCCGGTTGTTCCGGCGGGTGGCAGGCAGTCGCCCCGGAAAGACGACAAGCTGTCCTTTCAGGAAGCGGTGCAGCGGGAGATTGCCAAGGGTCAGGAAATAAAGATTTCAGCGCACGCTGAAAAGCGGCTGAAAGAGAGGAATATTGTCCTGGCTCAGGATGATCTGGACAAGATCAATATGGCCGTGAAACAGGCCGAATCCAAGGGCTCGCGTGAATCGCTGATTATTTACGGTGACCTGGCGTTGATCACCAGCGTCCGCAACAAGACGATAGTGACGGCCATGGACAATAATTCTACGACAGACCATGTTTTCACCAATATAGACAGTGCAGTAATCGTAAGGTAGCTGGTCCGGGTTGTTTGCTTCAACCCCATGGGAAAACCAAAAAGACAGCTACTGACTACTGATTACTGACTACTTAAGAAATCGCAGCCGGCCCGAGAGGGGGCTGCGCGGGCCGCCGAACGACTGAGGCGGCTGACCAAAAGGAGGATAATAATAATGATTAGGTCTCTTTTTTCCGGCGCTTCGGGAATGAAAAACCACCAGATCAGAATGGACGTTATCGGCAATAACGTCGCCAATGTCAACACAACCGGCTTTAAGGGCAGCAGGACAAATTTTCAGGATATTCTGTACCAGACGGTGCGCTACCCCAGTGCCGGAGATGGTACAATAGGCGGAGTCAACCCCTCACAAGTCGGTCTGGGCGTGATGGTTTCCAGCATCACCAACAATACCGGCGAGGGGGCTCCGCAAACCACAGGCCGCTCGCTTGACCTTTACATCAACGGAAACGGTTGGTTCGTATTGTCGACAGACGGCAATATGGTTGATGGGACCGGCCAAACTAACGAGGCGTATACAAGAGAAGGAATATTCTATATTGACAATGTGGGCAATCTGGTCAATTCGAGCGGCTACAACCTTTGTGATGTTGACGGCAACCCGATCACGCTTGACGTTAGTTCGAGCGGGGTGGCGACTATCAATATTGAGAAAGACGGGTATATATCCTATTCACTCCTGGACGGTACCGAGTATGAGGATGCTTTTCAAATCGGACTGGCCATGTTTCCCAACCAGGACGGCCTGGAGCGGGACGGACTAAATATATATCGAATTTCTCCGACCAGCGGGGAGGTTTCGGGTGGGGCCTACGGGGCGCCCAATTCCGGCGGCTACGGTGAAATCGACTCCGGCTTCCTGGAAATGTCCAACGTGGACCTGACCGACGAGTTTGTCAACATGATCACCACCCAGCGGGGCTACCAGGCCAATGCCAGGACAGTCACCACTTCCGACCAGATTTTGGAGGAATTGTTGAACATCAAGCGGTAGCTGTATTTTAAGCTTAATATAAGAAGGGCCTTTTTAGGGCAGTAATGCTAAGCCGTATGTTTCATATAATCCAAGAATCCAAGAAAAGTAGGTGTGGCCGTGCCGAAGGACAGTGAAAAACCTCAGGGAAAAGGTAGCCAGAAAGAAAAATCAAAAAGAAAAAAATTAATATTGATTTTGCTCATAATCCTGGTGGTTTTGGCCGGTTCTGCGGCCGGCTGGTATTTCTTTTTTAAGAGTCCAGCCGAGGATGGCGCGGTGGTGAAGAAGTCCAGCAGTGTGGAAGAGAAAACAGCGCCTGAAAAAACCGCAAAAGCGGCGGAAGTGGAATGTGAGAAACTGGATCTGGGCGAAGTAGTGGTGAATCTTTCCGGTGACGGGGGAGGGCACTACCTCAGGGTTGAGGTTGTCACAGAGTATCCCAGGGATAATAAACACCTGGCCAAGGAATTAAAGGACAAGCAGCATCAGGTAAGGGACACCTTGATTTCCACTTTGCGCACGAAAACGCTTACCGACGTCACTGCCGCCGGTGCGGTTGAGAATCTTAAAAATAGCTTGCTTAATGATATTAACAATAATTTGAAAACCGGAGATATCACCGGAATATTTTTCACGGATTTTCTGGTCCAGTAGGAGGAAGCGCTTTGATGACCGAAGAAGAAATCAAGTCTCTTCTAGGCAGCCCGAAAAAAGGCGAGGTTGAAATAAGAAAAGTACAATTTCCCTCTCTAAAACCGGCGGATATGGAAAACCTGAAAACAGGCCTGTCCCACCTGGATGATGTCTACATTGAGGTAAGCGTTGAGCTTGGTCAGGGGGACCTCAATTTAGGGGAATTGCTGAGCCTTGAGGAAGGTTCCGTGATCAAGCTTGACAAAGTTGTCGGTGAGTCGGTTGAGGTGAACGTCAACCAGCAAAGGTTCGCCAAAGGTGAAGTGATTATTGTCAACGACGTTTTTAACGTCCGGATCAACGCTGTCAACGAGGTTCAAAATTTAAAATTGTCGGAAGGCTTGATAT
Source organism: Pelotomaculum terephthalicicum JT (assembly GCF_022410535.1). Taxonomy (GTDB): domain Bacteria; phylum Bacillota; class Desulfotomaculia; order Desulfotomaculales; family Pelotomaculaceae; genus Pelotomaculum_D; species Pelotomaculum_D terephthalicicum. Next base: position 27,917 of record NZ_JAKNBL010000009.1, on the reverse strand, counting down.
GAGCAGTGATTTAATCTGGGCTGCGGTCCGTGTGCTGGTTGCTTTACCGGTTGTTCTCTTCATGGCTTATCTGGTATTGAAGTATGGTCTTGCCCGCCGCTATGCGGTGACGCCGGGCAAGAACCGGATGAAGCTGGTTGAGCAGCTTCCCCTGGGGCCCAAAACGGTTTTGAGTCTGATCGGCCTTGGAGAAAAGTATTACCTGCTGGCCCACCAGGACAACACAATTCAATTAATTAAGGAACTGGATGAATTACCTTTACCGGAAAAGATAGCTGCTGAAGATGTTTTGGAATTGACCCCCCGGGCCATAAAAGAAATCGATCAGATCCGGGAAACCGGTGTGACCGGGGACACAGGTCCTGTTCCCGGCCGGTTGAAAAGGGGGTTTATTTTCGAGGCAAGTCTGGCTGCTATGGACAAGCTGCGGTCACTGGGCGCTTCCCGGCAGGGAGGCGGCATGCGACGTGGCAATAAGCAGAATAGGTAATGTGAAATGAGTGAAAAAGTTTGAAGGTTAGGCTCACGGTCCTTCTCCTGCTATTGGCATTAACATTTCTCTTGACCACGGAAGCGGCGGCCGCGCCGCTTCCGGCTGTTGACCTGAATATTCATCCTTCTGACAGCCCGGAGCAGGTGGTGGACAGTGTCAAGCTGCTTGTCCTGCTGACGTTATTGTCACTGGCGCCTGCTTTCCTGGTGATGATGACTTCTTTTACCAGGATCGTGATTGTGCTTTCATTGCTGCGGACAGCCCTGGGAGTGCCCACGATTCCAAGCAATCAGGTTGTTATAGGTCTTTCCTTGTTTCTGACGGTATTTATCATGGCGCCGACTTACCAAGAAATCAATGAGGGAGCGCTCCAGCCCTACTTGAATAACCAGATCAGCCAGCAGGAGGCGCAGGAGCTGGCGGCTAAGCCTTTGAAGAGCTTTATGCTCAGGCAGACCAGGGAAAAAGATCTTGGATTGTTTGTCAATCTGGCGAAAATAGAAAGGCCGGAGAAACCTGAAGATGTGCCTTTATATGTGGTAATACCTTCGTTTGTGATCAGTGAATTGAAAACGGCTTTTGAAATCGGGTTCCTTCTTTTTGTGCCTTTCCTGGTTATTGACATGGTTGTGGCCAGCATTCTGATGGCAATGGGCATGTTTATGCTTCCGCCGATCATGATCGCGCTGCCTTTCAAATTGCTTCTCTTTGTAATGGTGGACGGCTGGTCGCTGGTTGTTAAATCCCTGATGGAAAGCTTCCGGTGAGGAGGAGGAAAGAAAGTTGAGCCAAACCTTCGTTGTTCATATGGCGCGTGAAGCTTTGTTTATGGTTTTGCTCCTTGCGGGACCGTCCATGGCTGTGGCGCTTTTGATCGGCCTGCTGATCAGCGTGCTGCAGGCCACCACCCAGATTCAGGATCAAATGTTGAATATGGTGCCGAAAATAGTGGGGATGTTTTTAACTTTGCTGCTGCTGGGTTCCTGGATGCTGAAAAATGTAATTAATTACACAACGAACCTTTATGGCCAGATACCCAATTTACTACATTGACCGGGGTGTTGATATTTGCCCGATATAAACCAGTTGTTAGCCTTCTTTTTGGTGTTTTTAAGGGCTGCAGCCTTTATGATTTCGGGGCCGCTTTTTGGTTTTAGGGGTATCCCGCCGCTTTTTAAAGTCTGTTTTCCGCTGGCGCTGGCCATTGTTCTTTTCCCCACCGCCGCCGCCAACCTGACAGCGCTGCCCGGAGGCGTCTGGGGGTATGGGCTGGCGATTATCAGCGAAATTGCTGTCGGCTTGCTATTAGGCATCACGGTAACAATTATTCTAAACAGTATCCGGATGGCCGGCCAGATGATTGATGTCCAGATTGGCTATTCCATGGCCAGCATGGTTGACCCGATGAACGGGGTGCAGAACACGCTGCTTGCCCAGTACTTGTACCTGCTGGCGCTAATTCTCTTCCTGATCCTGGACGGCCATTACACCCTGATTATGGGTCTGGCGAAAAGCTACGATCTCGTGCCGCTGAGCGCGGCAACCCTGATGAATGGAAGCATGCCGCTCGTTCTGATAAAAACTTTTTCCGGGGCGTTTACCATTGCTTTACAGGTGAGCGCGCCTGTCCTGGCTGTGCTGCTGGTGAGTGATTTGGCCCTTGGCTTTTTATCGCGCACCACACCGCAGATCAATGTGTTTCTAACTGGTTTTCTCGTTAAAATAGCAGTCGGTCTGTTGACCTTGAGTTTTTTAATCCCCTTGCTCGGGACTGTCTTTCACTCATTGATCAACATGATCGAAAGAGATTTATATTCATTAATGAGAGTGTTGATATAAGTGGCCGGCAGCAGCAGCGCACAGGAAAAAACGGAACAGGCGACACCTAAGCGCTTGGAGGAAGCGCGGAAAAAAGGACAGGTGGCGAAAAGCGTTGATTTAACCGGTGCTTTATGCCTGCTGGCGCTAGTGATTTTGCTATATGCCGTAAAAGATTCTTTTTTTCTGGACCTGCAGCGTTATTTGACCGGCTATTTCAGCGAGGTCGGCGGCCACTACGGTGCGGATTACAACCCGCTGCTGTCGCTCAGCGACGCGGTGATGTTTTCCTTGAAAGTGCTCGCTCCTTTTTTTGGAGTCGCTTTGCTGGTGGTTATGGTTTCCAACATTGCTCAGGTTGGTTTTCTTCTTTCCAGTGAAGCGCTGCGGCCCAACCCTAACGTCTTAAACCCTTTGTCGGGCTTTCAGCGCATGTTTTCACGCCGCAGCCTGGTTGAGCTGGTCAAGTCAATCGCGAAGTTCTCGATAATCGGCGGGATTACCTTTCAATTAATTAGAAAAAGTCTGGATAGCCTGCTTGTGCTTTTTCACTGCTCACCGTGGGGGATTTATCAGGTAGTAGTTGGTTTTATTATTAAAGTGGCCTTCTGGGCGGGGCTGTGCTACCTTGTTTTAGCGCTGTTTGATTATCTGTACCAGCGCTATGAATACAATAAAAGCCTGATGATGAGCAAGCAGGAAGTGAAGGATGAATTCAAACAGATGGAAGGCGACCAGCAGATTAAGTCCAGGCGGCGGGAGGTCCACCGCAATATTTCCATGAGCCGGATCGCCAAGGAAGTGCCGAAGGCCACTGTGGTGGTAACCAACCCGACCCGCCTGGCGGTTGCCCTGCGTTATGAGCAGGGCGAGATGGCGGCGCCCCGTCTGGTGGCTAAAGGGGCGGGACACTTCGCCTTGCGGATTAAGGAAATTGCCGGCGACAATGCCGTTCCGGTCATTGAGAATAAAGAAGTGGCGCAGTTTATTTATCATAACGTGGAAATCGATCAGGAAATACCGCTGGAGATTTACCAGGCTGTGGCGCAAATCCTGGCCATGGTTTACCGGCTGAAAGCAAAAGAAAACTACCGATCTTATTAAGTGAGCAGGAGTCAGGAGTCAGAATAAAAGAACAGTATCTTGTGATGAATTATTCTGAATGCTGACTGCTGAATTCCGAACAAATAAAAAGTTAGTACTCAGTGCCCAGAGTCAGCAGTCAGAATAAAAGAAAGAACATTTATTGTTTTGAATTATGCTGAATTCTGACTCCTGACTTCTGAGTACCTAACAGTGATAACAAGCGAGGGAAAAATGGCTTCTCCAACACCCCTGCCCGTAACGGCAAAAGCGTATTTAAAAAAGAGCAGCGATTTGATTATCGCCGGGCTGATCGTTGGGATCATCCTGTTGATCATTATTCCGCTGAAGCCTGCTTTTCTAGACGTCCTGCTGACTCTGAGCATGACCATGGGGCTGGTGGTTCTCTTAATCACTATGTTTACTGTCGAGCCCTTGCAATTTTCTGTTTTTCCTTCGCTCTTGCTGGTAACCACGCTTTTCCGCCTGGCGCTGAATATTTCGTCCACCCGCTTGATTTTGAGCAACGCGGCGGCCGGTAACGTAATCGCGGCTTTTGGAGAGTTTGTGGTCGGCGGCAGCTATGTGGTTGGTATGGTCGTATTTATTATTATCACTGTCATCCAGTTCGTGGTGATCACCAACGGCGCAGGCAGGGTGGCGGAGGTTGCCGCGCGGTTTACCCTGGACGCCATGCCGGGCAAGCAGATGAGCATTGACGCCGAGTTTAACGCCGGCATGATTAGCGAGGTCGAAGCGCGGGAGAAGCGGAAACGCCTGCAGCGTGAAGCTGACTTCTTCGGGGCGATGGACGGGGCCAGCAAGTTCGTCCGCGGAGACGCCATCGCCGGTATCATTATCATAATTATCAACATTCTGGGCGGACTGATTATCGGCATGGTGCAGAAGAACATGCCTTTTATTGAGGCGCTGCAGACTTATACATTGCTGACCATCGGTGAGGGTTTGGTTGCCCAGATACCGGCGCTCCTTATTTCAACCGCGACTGGTATTCTGGTCACCAGGGCCACTTCCGAAACCAGCTTTGGCAAAGATCTTTCAAGCCAGTTTTTAAATTTCCCGAAAGTATTGATAGTGGCCACATTTATCCTGTTTGTGATCGGCCTTATTCCGGCTATGCCGAACATATTGTTTCTCTCCCTGGCCGGCATTACGGGATACTTTGCATACAGCATGCTCCGCGCGGAGCAGAAAAAATCGACGACGGAGCGGGAACAGGTTGCGCGGGAGAGCCGTGATCGAAAGAAAGAGCCGGAAAATGTTTCCGCGTTCTTCCAGGTGGATACCTTGGAAATTGAAATAGGTTATAATCTGATCCTGCTGACTGACGAGGGGCAGGGCGGTGACCTGCTGCACCGTTTGGCGGCTGTCCGGCGCCAGTGCGCCGGGGAAATGGGCATTTACGTACGCCCAATCCGGATCAGGGATAACCTGCAGCTTAACCCGAACGCGTACTCTTTTAAGCTGCGCGGGGTAGAAGTAGCCGCCGGCGAGTTGATGCCGGGGCAATTCCTGGCCATGGACCCGCTTGGGCAGGAACTGAACGTCAAAGGAACACCTACCACTGAGCCGACTTTCGGCCTGCCTGCCTGGTGGGTGGCCGCTGAAGACCGCGACCAGGTGGAGATGACCGGTTTTACCGTTGTCGACTGTGCCACCGTGCTGGTCACCCACCTCACCGAGATTGTGAAAAAGCACGCGCATGAGTTGCTGGGCAGGCAGGAAGTGAAGGAACTGCTGGATGTTGTCAAAGAAAAGAATTCGGTTGTGGTGGAGGAACTGGTTCCTGACTTGATGAGCATGGGCGAAGTGCAAAAAATCTTGCAGAATCTACTGAAAGAAAGGGTGCCGATTAAGGACCTGGCCAGTATTTTAGAGGCGCTGGCGGACGGCGCCAGAATAAGCAAGGACCCCGACTACCTGACGGAATGCACGCGGCAGGCCCTGGCCAGGACCATTTGCAGCCAGTATACCGGGACGGACTCATCAAAAATAGCGGTAGTCACTTTACACCCCAGGTTGGAGCAGTCGGTTGCCGAATCCATCGAGCAGACTCAGATGGGTTCCTATCCTGTTTTAGAACCGCAGGTTGCCAGGCAGGTTTTAAATAAGTTGAAGGAAACGGTTGATAATCTGGCCTTGCGCGGGTTGCCCCCGGTGGTTCTCTGCTCGTCAAAGGTACGCCTGCCGTTTCGCAGGCTGACAGAAAGGCTGCTGCCGAACATGGCGGTTCTTTCAATGAATGAAATAGCTCCGAATATTGAAGTTGAAGCTGTAGGGACGGTGATGTTTGATTGAAAATTAAACGTTATGTAGTTAGAGAAATGCAGGAGGCAATCAGGCTGATAAAGCAAGATCTGGGTCCGGAGGCGGTGATCGTCAGCAGTTACCGGGTGCCTTCCAAGGGCCTCGCGGGGTTTTTTACGCCCAGGCTGCTGGAAGTTACCGCCGCCCTTGATGAGCCCCACGAGATCAATCTAAGATTGAAAAGAGCCCCGGCGCAGCTCACTGCGGCGGCCGGCAACACGGCAGGCAGGCAAACTCACCCCGCAGCGCCGCTGCCCCTGAAACAGCAAGGACATGGTGGACGCACGCTCTACCTTACCGGCGGCGGACACGGCGCAAAGCAGCAAGGGAACCCGGTGAACGGCCGGCCGGCGGTGGAGCCGGGCGCCAACGCGGACACCGGCGTGCGGTTTGTCCAGCCGGGCCACGAAAGGGGAAATCTCTTTGAAATGATTGTGAACAAAGAAATAGGGGCGAGCCGGGGCGAAGATTTGGTAATCAACTGGCGAGAAGCGCTGCTGAAAATGGATGTGGATGAAAATATCGTCGATAGTCTGTTGTCGGACCTCGGCAGTGAGTCAAGCCAGCCCGGCGCTGAATCCGAAAATGCCTACCTGCATATCAAAAGGCAAATCATCCGCCTGTTGGAGCCGGCCTACATACAAGCGCCAAAAGCAAGGGTGCTGACCTTCGTCGGTCCCACCGGGGTGGGAAAGACAACCACGCTGGCAAAGTTAGCGACCAAACTCAGCCTTGACGAGCAGAAAAAGATTGCCCTGGTTGCAGTGCAGACATACCGGCTGGGAGCGATGGAACAACTGCAGGTTTATGGAGATTTTCTGGGTATTCCGGTTGAAGTGGTGATGACTCCGGCTGAACTTGGCAGAGTGTTGGAAAACCACGCGGATAAAGACTATATCCTGGTAGATACTGCCGGCCGCTCGGCGCGAAATAACGGACAACTGCTGGAGTTAAAGAGTTTTCTTAATGCTGTGGGAGAGCCGCAGGACATCTTCTTGGTTTTAAGTTTAACCACAAAAAACAGGGATTTAAATAAAATCGTTTATGAATTCCAGCGGATTAAGTGCTCAAAAATAATCTTCACTAAGCTTGATGAGACCGAGACTTTTGGCTCTGTTTTAAATGTAGTCAATAATTATGGCATGCCTGTGGCCTACCTGGCGGACGGCCAGGGTATACCGGACTGCATCAGCTAAGCTAAGCCCAGGAGCATAGCGGAACTACTTTTCAGGGGAGTTGACCCGGATGAAACTATGGCCACCTAGAGCGGGCCGTATTTACCGGGGTTCGATAGCGAAAAGCGAAAACATGCCGTACGGTCCCAGGGCCATAGCCGTGGCAAGCGGCAAAGGCGGAGTCGGCAAGACCAGCTTGTCGGTTAACCTGGCGCTTTGTCTGGCCGGGATGGGCCTCAAGGTCACTCTGTTCGACGCGGACCTGGGCCTGGCAAACGCAGAGGTAATGCTTGGGCTGACACCCCGCTTTAGCCTGTATGAAGTGCTCTATGGGGATAAAACCATTGATGAAATAATTGTGCCCGGCCCGCTGGGGATAAATGTTATATCAGGCGGTTCCGGTTGCCTGGAGATGGCCAATTTGGACCACGCCAGGCGGCAATGGCTGCTGAAAATGTTCGACCGGTTCAGCGCTCCTGACGACGTTCTAATTATCGATAACGGCGCGGGCATCAATAAAAATGTGCTGGGTTTCTTAGCGGCGGCGGGGGAAGTGATCATAGTGGTTACGCCCGATCCGACTTCGCTGACCGACGCTTACGCGCTGATCAAGGTGCTGGCCAATTATAAAGTGCATTCGGAAGTATATCTGGTGGTGAACCGCGCGGCCGGCAGGCAGGAGGCAATGCGCACGCTAAGCAAAATTCAAGCGGTGGCCGGCCGGTTCCTGGAAATAAAGATTAACAGCCTTGGCTGGATCCCCGAAGACAAGCAGGTGGCCCAGGCAATAAAAAGGCAGCAACCTTTCTTTACGGCCAGCCCCTCTTCAGCCGCTTCCCGCAGTGTTGCCGGGATGGCGGAGCTATTGACGGGAGGAACGCGTTCTGCGGCGGCTGGCGGTGGGTTCTGGAGCAAGTTGATGGGTTTATTTTGTTAGGAGGAACATATTTGACAGCGCGGAAATGGATTAAGATAAACCAGAACATCAGGGTCGCCCGTTTAAATAGTGAAGATGACTGGTACGCTTCCAGCGTGCAGGATGTCAACGAGCGTGAATTCTGCATAGCGGTTCCGGTGAAGGAATCAAGGCCGCTGGTTTTAAGCAAGGGAGATCAAGTAAAAGTATCGTTTATTGCTGATATGACGCGGTATGAGTTTACCACCATGACACGCGGGCGACGGCACGATAATATCCCGCTGTTTGTGCTGGCCATGCCGGAAGATTACACTCGGGTGCAGCTAAGGGAGTTTGTCAGGGTTCCCACGACGTTGGAAGTTAAATATGCCAGGCTCCCTTTGGAAGGCAAAGAACCTGTTTTTATAAAAACAGATAGTTTGGATTTAAGCGGCGGCGGGATGAGGATATTGATCAAGAGTGATTTAGCCGCGGAAACGCGTTTAATGATCAAATTCGCTGTTCCTCTGAAAACAGGACCTCAGGATATAGACGTTGTCGGCAGAGTGTTAAGAACATGGGTTGATGAGCGCACAAGATTGCGTCAAGCCGCTATCCAATTTGTAAAAATAAGCCGCAAACAAGAGGATTTAATTACCCGCTTCTTGTTTAACAGGATGTCTGAGCAAAGGCGGTTAAGATAAATTGAATTTTTTGTATGAGATGTCTTCTGATAAAAAAGAGCAGCCTCCTCTATGGAAATGGGTGATGACATGGCTGTTAACGAAGAACTTTGGCGGGAATACCACACAACGAGGGAGAAAAGCATCAAGCATGAGTTGGTTATGGAACACCTTCCTTTGGTAAAACATCTCGCGGGGCGGCTGGCGGTAAGACTGCCTGCCGTAATAGACCAGGAAGACCTGGAAAGCTACGGGGTGTTCGGCCTATTGGAGGCGGTGGACAAATTTAATCCTGATCTGGGAACCAGCTTCAAGGCTTTTGCATACAGCCGCATCAGGGGCGCCATGATTGATGAAATACGGAAGCTGAACTGGGTGCCCCGTACGGTATGGCAAAGAATACAGCATTTAAATGCGACAAGGGAAAAATTGCAAAAAGAACATGGTGACAATGTGTCGGGCGAGATGCTGGCTGAGGCAATGGGAGTGAGCTTGTCTGAGTTGCACAGGCTGGCCGGGCAGACCAACCTGCTTAGTCTTTCTTCACTGGATGAAATCACGCCGGGCACCGAAGGTGAAACTGTCCGCTTGGTGGACTTAATCCGGGATCCGGCAAGTCCCGATCCCCTGGATATTGTCGAAAAAAAGGAAGGCAGGCGTCTTCTGGCAGAAGCGATCGGCCAGCTGAATGAAAAAGACCAGTTGGTATTATCCCTATATTATCAAGAAAAGCTGACCTTAAAGGAAATAAGCAAAGTGCTTGAAGTTTCGGAATCAAGAGTCTGTCAGCTGCATACCAGGGCGATTGACCGGCTGAGGAAAAAGCTGGAGCAGGTTTCCTACCTGACCGTGTGAATTGTGTAATAGTGTAATAAATGAAACAATTAATCGAAGGGTGTGGTACGAATTGCTAAGAGGCTTATACATGGCTACTTCCGGGATGGATGTTTTGCAAACATGTATCGACGGCACGGCCAATGATATTGCCAACGCAACTACTCCGGGCTATAAAAAGGACACATATTTAATAAGAAGTTTTCCGGAAATGCTTATGATTGAAAAGGGTGGTCCGCAGAATGAAAAATCATCATTGCCGCAGAAAACCCGGAGGATTGGCACCACCGGGATAGGGGCGCGGCTGGCGGAAGTGTCAACGGACTTCACCACGGGGATTATCCGGGAAACCGGGAATAAGACAGACATTCTCCTGAAGGGGCCGGGGTTTTTCGCGGTTGACGCTTCGGGACAGGGTGAGCCGGGCAGAGTTGGTTATACTCGCAACGGCGCTTTTAAAATTGACGAAGAAGGCTATCTGACTACTGCCGGGGGTTATCGGGTGCTTGGCGAGAACGGCGAGATATCACTGGGAGACGCGGAGTTGAAATTTGATGTCGAGTCCGACGGGAGCATTACGGTCGACGGTGTCCGGGTGGAAAGGCTCCGCCTGGCTGAATTCAGCAGCCTCGACAGTCTCTACAAGGAGTCTGACGATATATTCATCGACAGGGATGGAGCGGCTGAAACCGCGTCCGCCACTACTGTCAAGCAGGGTTTTCTGGAAGGTTCCAATGTCAATCTTGTGGACGAGATGGTAAGCCTGATTAAAGTGACCCGCGCATACGAGGCTAACCAGCGGATGATTCAATCTCAAGACGAGCTGCTGGCTAAAGCAGTTAACGAGGTGGGCAGCTTAAGATAAAATATTTTTATTGTATATCGCAAATAAGATCGGATAATGGTATTTTTTAAAAATTATGGTATTATAGAGGTGGAAGGTTATGCTGAAGGCATTAAGCAGCAGTGCTTGTGGTCTAAACGCCCAGCAGCTGAGAGTGGACACATTGGCTAATAACCTGAGCAATATCGATACGCCTGGCTATAAAAAACTCCGGACTAATTTTGCCCAACTGATCAACCAGTCAGTTGTGTATACCGGTTCTCCAGGCAATCCTGAGGTAACCTCGGGCAATGGTGTGCGGGTGGCGCAAGTAGCCAAGTATTTTAGCCCGGGTGACGTCGTAAAAACCGGGCGCTCGCTGGATCTGGCAATTAATGGGGAAGGTTTTTTCCGGGTTGTCCGCGGCAACGAGGAGTATTATACTCGCGACGGCACTTTTAACCTTGATGAGTCCGGTAACCTGGTAAATCCTAATGGCTGTGTGCTGGAGGGAATCCGGTTTAGCCCCGATACCGACAGGATTATGATTTCCGCGGATGGAACAGTGGAAGCCGAAGGCCCCGAGGGTATTTCTGCATCAGGTCAAATCCAGCTTTACAAGTTCACTAATTTAGCGGGACTGAAGCTGGAGGGAGGGGATCTTTTATCATTTGACGATACGGCCGGAACGGTTGCGCCCGGGATTGCCGCAAGTCCGGGTTACGGTACGATTATACAGGGGTTTCTGGAAATGCCGAACTTTAGTTTGGTGGAGGAGATGGCAAATTTGATTGAAGCTCAGCGTGCTTACGGATTTAATGCCCGGACTATGCGTACCGCGGATGAAATGTGGAGTATGGCTAATAATTTGCGGAAGTAGGGTGATCTAAAAATGCAGTCTTCACCGGTACGGGAAGCTGCGGCATTCCAGGAGGCGAAATTGACCGAGATTCAGGTGGGTATAGCTGATTTGAAAGTTACGGCACAGCCGCATCGTTTGATAACCCTGGGCCTTGGTTCCTGTGTCGGGCTTACTTTGTACGATCCGGCTACCAGAGTGGGGGGGTTGCTGCATATCATGCTCCCTGACAGCACCCAGTTCAACAGCGTAAATAAACCGGCTAAATTTGCCGATTTGGGAATACCCCTCCTGTTATCGGAGATTGGACGATACGGAGGCAAAGTAAACAATCTTCAGGCGAAGATTGCCGGCGGGGCGCAGATGTTTTCCGGGCTGAATGAAAAATTTGTTTTAAATATCGGGGAGCGAAATATTGCCATGACCAGGCAGACCTTAAAAAACCTGGGTATCCGGATAATGGCGGAGGAAGTGGGCGGAAACAGGGGCAGAACCATGATTCTGGATACAACTAACGGTCAGGTGATTATACGGACGGTAGGTACACCAGTGAAAGTGATTTGAAGGCTAGGCAGAAAATATCACTAGTGGATGGAGATAAAAGAATCAAGCATGGACTTTTCACTTTTTAAAGATAGAGTGCGCAGCAATTTTAAACTGAACTTAAACGCTTATAAAGAGAATCAATTAAAACGCCGGCTGGACAGCCTGATGACAAAACAAAAAATAAGCAGCGGCGACTACGCCGGCTTTCTAAAGCTCTTGCTTTCAGAGCAAAAGGCTTACATGAATTTCCTGGACACCGTGACTATCAATGTATCCGAGTTTTTTCGCGATAAAGCGATGTTTGACGTACTGGAAGAAAAAATACTGCCGATGCTGTTGGGAAAAGGTACCCTGAAAGTCTGGAGCGCGGCCTGCTCCAACGGGGCCGAGCCATATTCCATGGCCATTATTTTGAATGAGTTGTCTCCAAATCGCCGTCACCAGATCGAAGGAACCGATTTGGACCGGAATATTCTCCAGGCTGCGGCCACGGCTTGTTACAATGCGGATCAGGTGCGCAATGTCAGCAGCGCCAGACTGGCGAAATATTTCAGAAAAGAAGGCAATTCATACTACTTATCTGATAAGATTAAAAACATGGTAACCTTGCGGCAGCATGATCTGCTGCTGGATCAATACGGCCAGGGCTACGATTTGATCGCCTGCCGGAATGTGATGATATATTTTACCAGGGACGCGCAGGACGTCTTGAACAATAAATTCGTTAAAGCGCTGAGACCCGGAGGTGTGCTGTTTATCGGCGCCAGTGAAATGATCTTCAACTACAAGGAGTTGGGCCTTGAGAAAATTGCCTCATGTTATTATCTTAGAAAGTGATTGAAGAGGGGATTAATATGATAAAAAAAAAGGTAATCCCGGATGTCTATATTGACGCTTTACAGGAAATAAGCAATATCGGCTTGGGCAACGCGGCTACCGCCCTGGCTGAATTGCTTGATAAAAAAGTGGATATGGCTGTTCCCAAAGCCTTCTTTTTTGATGTGGAAGAAATATTCGACATGGTCGGTGGGCCTGAAGAAATAGTATCTTGTGTCTTTTTAAATCTAGAAGGTGATATTCACGGTACCGTATTGTTTATTTTTACGGAGCGGAGCACCTACAGGCTAATCGAAATGTTGACGGGACAGGAGGTTGGTAATGTTACGGAGCTGGACGTCATGGGTGAGTCGGCTGTTTCAGAAATAGGCAATGTGCTGACAGGCTCATTCATGAACGCCATCGGCGGGATGACCGGTCTGAGAATGAATACGTCGGTCCCCATGTTTGCTTTTGATATGTTTGGGGCAATTCTAAGTACTTCCCTGGTGGCCAGCGGTCACTGGGATGATCAAGTGCTGTTTATTGAGACAGTTTTTTTTCAGGAAACGGACGAAATAAGAGGGCACTTTTTTATGTTGCCGGAAACCGGAGCCTTAAACCGGCTTTTTGAAGCACTTGGCGTTACCGAAGGGGTATAGTTTATCAACAGGAGGGAAACTATTTTGGGAAAACGGATTTTAATCGTTGACGACGCGGCTTTCATGCGAATGATGATTAAAAATATCGTTACCAAGAACGGCTACGAGGTAGTCGGCGAAGCTGAAAACGGGCAAGTTGCCGTGGACTTGTACAAGCAGCATAAGCCCGACCTCGTCACTATGGACATTACCATGCCGGAAATGAACGGGATTGAAGGGGTTAAAGCAATTCGCGGCATTGATCCCAATGCCAACGTGATCATGTGCAGCGCGATGGGCCAGCAAGCCATGGTAATGGAGGCGATCCAGGCCGGCGCGAAAGACTTTATCGTTAAGCCGTTCCAGCAGGACCGGATCCTCCAGGCCATCGAGAGAGTCATGGCCAGGGCCGGCCAGTAAATGTATTTAGGGAAGGAATAACTTATGGACGTACTTTCCCAGAGTGAAATAGATGCCTTGTTGAACGCGCTGTCAACTGGCGAGATGAAAATTGAGGAGCTAAAGGACACCCAAAAGAATATTGATTATAAGCTTTATGATTTTCGGCGTCCGAATAAATTTTCCGAGGAACACCTGCGTTCCCTGCAGGTGCTGCATGGTGTTTTTGCAAGGTTTTTAACGAATTTTTTAACTGGTTATCTGAGAAACAATATTCAGGTGGAAGTTGTTTCCGTTGATCAGCTGACGTATGAAGATTTTATTAAATCCATACCGAGCCCGACTGTTATCACCATTTTTAAGGTAAAGCCTTTTAATGAAAATGCCATTATTCAATTTGATCCGATGTTTTTATTCCCCATGATCGACCTTTTTTTCGGTGGAAACGGGGATGCGCCGGGAGAAGTCCGGGAACTGACGGATATAGAACTCTCTGTTACGAAAAATGTCAGTGACATTGTATTGGACAACTTAGTATTGTCATGGAAAGATATTGTTCCGGTTGAACATGAGATCTTATCCGTGGAAACAAACCCCAACTTGCATCAAATTTTCCCATTTAACGAGATTGTAGCTTTGATAACCATGACTACCAAAGTGGGAGAATCAACAAAAGGCTTTATTAACCTTTGCCTGCCTTTCACTTTGCTCGATCCGGTCATTATTCAACCGGCGCAAAAGCGTTTTGGAGCGCATATTTCCGCCGCGGACGAGAAAGAGAGGAAAAAAGTCGAGTATTGGCTTGGCCTTCCGAAGATTGAACTAACTGTCGTAACCGGGCGGGCACAAATAACAGTTCGGGATTTTTTACAGTTGCAGGAAGGTGATGTGCTGGTCATGGACAGGAAGTTGGATCAGGATATGGATGTTTACGTTGGTGAAAATTTGAAATATAAAGCGCAAGCCGGTACGCTGGGAGACCAGTTCGCCGTACAAATAACCGCGCTGGCGGGGGAAGGCGATCATGATGTCTGATGGATTATTAAAACAAGAAGAAATTGATGCTCTCTTGGGCGGTTCAGATGTTGAGACCGAGCAAGTTGAAATGCTTAGTGAAGATATCCAGGAGGAAAAGCCGGATATTGAGGAACCGGTGACAGAAGCAAGCGCGTTAATAGATTTAACAGATGAAGAAAAAGACGCGCTGGGGGAGGTCGGCAACATTTGCATGGGGGCCGCTTCAACAACCCTGTCAATGCTGCTCAACCAGAAGGTTAACATTACGAGTCCGCAGGTCAGTATCACCACTATTGAGGATTTGTTTGCGAGCTTTACTGTTCCTTACATGACCATCTATATTCAATATATCGAAGGGCTTTCCGGGTTCAACCTGCTGATGATGAGATTGGATGACGCCGCCGTGCTGGCCGACCTGATGATGGGGGGAGACGGCACAAACACATCCGAAGAGTTGAATGATATCGGTATCAGTGCGGCATCAGAGGCGATGAACCAGATGATCGGCTCTTCATCAACTTCCATGGCGTCAATGTTTGGCCGGACAGTAAACATTTCTCCCCCTGAAACAATTGTATACCGCCAAGTTGAAGGAATGATCCCTCTGCAAACGGAAGTGGGCGGCCCGGTTGTGGTCGTTTCATTTAAAATGACCATAGGTGAAATTTTAGATACCCGGATCATGCAGGTTATGGGGGTGGAAACGGCCAGGGAAGAAGCGGGCTTTATTCTCGGCAATTTGTATGAGGAAGCGGGTAGGGAGCAGGATATTCAGGATGTTAAAGAAGAGAATCCGGTTGAAGAAGCTGCTGAGGAAATATTGGACAGTGCAGGAATCAGCGAATTGACGGACGATTTATTAAGCGGCATGCCGGAAGGCCTTCTCAAACCGGAGCCGCCTAAGCCGGTAACAGGCGCGAAAACAACGCCGGCGCAGCGAATGCCTGCTAAAACTTTTGCGTCAACAACGCTGGCTGCTCCGCCCGGGGTTGACCAAAAGCGATTGGATATGATTTTGGACATTCCTGTAAAAGTAACCGCCTTGCTTGGGCGGACCAAGTGGCCGATTAAGGATATCCTGGGGATAACACCCGGTTCCGTGGTCGAATTGGAGAATCTGGTGGATGAGCCGGTGGAAATACTGGTCAACGGCATTCTTGTGGCGATGGGGGAAGTCGTGGTTGTAAATGAAAACTTTGGCGTGCGTATTACCAGTATTATTGGTCAAGAGGAAAGATTGCAAAAGCTTATGCAAAGAAAGATACCCTGATCAGGTCAGGGTATCTTAGCTAATAGCCGCATAACGGGTATAAATTTGGCAAAGAAATGCAATAATAAGCTGTTAATCATTGAAGACGGCCCTAATCAAGGCTGCGATGTAATTGAGCATTTAGAGGAGAGAAAATTGAAAGTTTTCGCCATAGGGGATGTGCACTTATCTTTTAACAGTCCGGTGGACCCTCGCCGCTGGGACAATGCAAAGACCTCCAAACCCATGGATATTTTCGGTGAGTTATGGTACGAGCACTACCGGAAGATTTACGACAATTGGCTGAGCGTGGTAAGCGCAGCGGATTTGGTCTTGATGCCCGGTGATTTTTCCTGGGCGATGAAACTTGGCGAGGCGCGCTATGATCTGGGATTTCTGGGTCTTCTACCGGGAACCATTGTCGGGGTGGCCGGAAATCATGACTACTGGTGGCAAAGCCTGTCCCAAGTGCGCGCGGCCTTGCCTGCAAATATGCGGGTGATCCAGAACGACCATCTGGTTTTTGGCAGTTTTGCCGTCTGCGGGTCGCGAGGATGGAATAGCCCGGGTGAAGCGCACTATAAAGAAGAGGATCAGAAAATTTACCGCCGGGAACTGCTCAGAATGGAAAACTCGTTAAAAGGTGTCAAAGGAGTTCGTAAGATAATTGTAATCACCCACTTTATGCCTACCAACGAGCAGCACGAAAAAAATGATCTAATTGACCTGTTCTTGCGGTACGGGGTGGACTCCGTGGTTTACGGCCACCTGCATGCGGATGCCGCGCGGTGGAAACTGCCGGAGCGCGCCTGGGGGATAAATTTTCATCTGGTAAGCGCCGATTACGTAAATTTCACACCGGTAGAAATTATGCAAGGGTAGACAACGTAGAAGCGGAAAGAGGGTTATTGGTGAATACCGAGGCTGTATTATTCGACCTTGACGGTACTCTTGCGGATACTTTGCCTTTGATTGTCCAGACCTACAGGAAAGTGTTTAGAGATATGAAGATACCCTGGGGTGATAATGATGTGGTGAAGTTAATCGGACTGCCTCTGGCGGAAATAGCCAGGCGTTTTGTCGGGAAAAGTGAACCCCGGTTTGTTGAGCTGTATCAGTATTATTATCAGCTGGAGCATGACCGCCTGACCAAACTGTTTCCAGGCACATATGAGATGATCAGCCGTTTAAAAAACATGGGCCTTAAACTCGGTGTGGTTACTTCAAAGGGCAAGCCGGTTACTTTGCGCACGATTGCTTACACAGGATTGGATTGTTTGATGGATGTAGTGGTAACGGCGCACGACATTGTTAAACCAAAGCCCGATCCGGAGTCGTTGTTAAACGCCTTGGCGGCGTTGGAAACCGCGGCGGACCGGTCAGTTTTGGTCGGTGACAGCAGCTTCGACATATTAACCGCCCAAAACGCCGGCGCGCGCGCTTTGGGTGTAACCTGGGGACTGGACAGCAGGGAAGAATTAGCGAAGCTGGCGCCGGACGGTTTGCTGGACAGCTGGGAAGAAATAAGTCTGTATCTGTAGGGGAAGCAGGGGGACGTTCTTTTGCTTACCACAAGTGGGAAGAAAAAAGAACGTCCCCCTGCTTCCCCCTTATCGCCGGAGGGGAGTAGATTGTTGTCGGGATTTTAACTGTTGAACTGTTCATTGGCGAAGTCCACTCACTCAAAGAAAAGAGAAAAGTACTGAAAAGCGTTATAGACCGGATAAAAAAACGGTTTAACGTTTCCATCGCCGAGATCGGAGAGCAGGACATCTGGCAGCGCTCCACGCTGGGGCTGTCAATGATCAGCAATGAACAGGCCTATGTGCACAAAGTCTTTGCCGCTGTCGTGAAATTTATCGAGACCCAAGGAATGTTGACTATCACTGATTATCAAATACAGTTATTTTAGCAGCCTGCTTACTTGATGCTCTGTTTCACCCAAAACCATACCCGTTTATACCATGACTCAGTTGCGCTGATTATAAAAGAATAATTATAACGTATGGGAGTAGGAATATGTGTGTTGGCATTTGTTCCCATAAGGTTTAAGGTGTGTCTCAGCTTACCGTTTTTGTCAGGTACGTATTTGCCCACTAAACGATCTATTGCCATCAATTAACACCCCTGTTATAAATTATATGCCCCAGGGGTGACATGTAAAGGGGTTGTTTTTGTCGTTTCTTCTGGATATTATCTTATGGTGAGCAAAACATCGGCTGCCCGGACGCCCCGGCCTTTTGGATATACAAACAAGGGGTTGATATCAAGCTCGTCAATTTGGGGAAAGTCCAGCGCGATTTGGGATAATTTTAAAAGCACATCCGCAATGGCCTCCTGATCCATGGGGGGCTTGCCGCGAAGACCGGATAAAACCCGGAATCCTTTTATTTCACTGATCATTTCTCTGGCATCTGCCGCGCTTAAAGGGGCGACTCTTAAAGATACGTCTTCCAGCGCTTCAACGAAGATTCCTCCTAAACCGAACAACACGGTCGGGCCGAAGACCGGGTCACGACTAACGCCGGCGATAACTTCGATTCCCCCGCTAAGCATTTCCTGAACCAGAACGCCCCGGATCAGGGCATCAGGGCGGTATTCTTGCACTGCCCAGATAATATCTCTGTACGCTTCTTTAATTTTTGACGGTGTATCAAGGTTAAGCCTGACTCCTCCGGCTTCAGTCTTATGAGGTATGTCAGGCGAGTCGATTTTTAAAACTACGGGGAAGCCAAGGCCGGCTGCTATTTTTACCGCCTCTTCTTCATTAGCGGCTAAGCATTCCCTTGTGGCCGGGATGCCGCAAGAACTTAGTATTTCTTTTGATTGTGATTCAGAAAGCTTGTCGCCGGGTTTATAACTTTTTAGCAGAAGGGCTGCTTTCTCCTGGTTGGGCACAAGGGAGAGAGAAATTTTAGGCTGGTTAGAATAAGAAGCAGCTTTAGCGGAGTATTTCGCCAACGCGGCCAGACTACGCGTCGCATAATCAATCTCTCTTACGGCGGGAACCCGGTGTTCTCTGAAGAAACGCAGATCTTCAATGGCCGCTTCATCCGAACCCCACACCAACACCAGCACGGGCTTGCCCGAATGCGCCAATAAATCAACAATTTCTCTTGTCGGCTGCGACCAGCCCTTGCGGGAGGCCCAGTGCAAGATAATCAGCATGTCCACGCCGGGGTCTTTAATTACCAGGTTTGTTGTATCTCTTAACAGGTTGGTGTCAGTCAAAATCTTTGAAGTCATGTCTATCGGGTTGGCCGTTGTGCCGAATGACGGCAGCAGCTTGCTGAGAGCGGCTTGAGTTTGAGCGGTCAGCGACCCCACTTCAAGACCGGCTTCGATACACTTGTCGGCCAGCAAGACGCCATTTCCGCCGGAGCCGACAATAATGCCCACCTTGTTCCCACGGGGCAGGCTGCCGCAGGCCAGCAAGGAAAGTATGGTAATGAATTCTTCAACACCTTCGGCCCGGATAATGCCTTTTTGTCTAAAAAAAGAACTGTAAACAAGGTCCGATCCCGCCAATGCGCCTGTATGGGAGGAAGCCGCCCTGGCTGCCGCCGGATGGCGTCCGGTTTTAATCAATATGACTGGTTTTTTTGCTTCAAGCGCCATTTCAGCTGCCTGAAACAGTTTTTGTCCGTCTTTGATTCCTTCTAAATAACCGCCGATTACTTTAGTCGCGGCATCTTCAACCATATAGGCGAGATAATCGGCGAATTGAAGGTCTGACTCATTGCCTGAACTGATAAAATAAGTAAAGCCGATGCCATGTCCCGAGGCAATAGCATGCATTATCGCCCCGAACCCGCCGCTTTGGCTGATAAATCCAAAAAAGTTAGGCACTATTACTTTCTCCGGCAGTTCTGAAATAACAAATCCGGCTGTCATTGCGTTTTGGGCATTAAATATGCCCATACAATTCGGGCCGCACAAGGCGATGTTGCTTTCCCTGGCCAGCTTTGCCATATCTTCCTGGAATTTAATACCTTGACCGCCGACTTCGGCAAACCCTGAAGTAAATACTATAGCAGCCTTCACTTTTTTTGCGGCGCACTCACGCAGAGCTTTTTGAGCCAACTGCGCGGAAACCGTAATGATTGCCAGATCTACTTCATCCGGAATATCCATCAAGGAGGGATAGCATGGCAGTCCGGAAATCTTACTGCGGTTTGGGTTGACTGGGTATATGCCGCCGGTGTAGCCGTTGTTAATCAATGAAACAATCGGCATGCCGCCAGGTTTGTCGGGGTTGGCCGAAGCCCCGATGATGGCGATTGAACGGGGATAGAATAAATAATTCATCGCTTTGCTATCCCGTAACAGTGTTTTATCCAACGATAACCCCTCTCTTTTTATGGAACTTGTTCAGTTTATAATTTAAAGCCAAGCAATTTTGAAACTTATCATATTGACCTGATTTTTTTATCGTGCTATAATAAAACCCGTGATTCTGTAATAATTATTAAGGTTGCAATTTAATCTTGCGGCAGTGGCGGAATTGGCAGACGCGCTAGATTCAGGTTCTAGTGGGCATTAAGCTCGTGGGGGTTCAAGTCCCTTCTGCCGCACCATAGCAAAACCAAGAGTACAAGATTTTTGGATGTAGCAGGCAAAAGTCTTGTATATTTTTTTATACCCGGCTAATTCTTTATTGCGTTGACCCGATGGGATAGCTAAGATAATTATACTGTTAAGCATGTAAAAAAAGATCATTTTATTATATCATGGAACAGCGTATGAACCAACAATAATAGTGCGTATAGCATAAGAAAATATCAACAAGAGTGGCAAGGGGACAGTTCTCCTGACAATGACAAGGGGACGGTCCGGCCTGTCTGTTCCTTGTCCGGAGCGCGAGTCAGAGGAGGTCTTACGATGTCTTCAAATATGATCCTGGTTGTTGATGACGATGAACTGGTTCAGGATCTGATTAGGCTGTACCTGGAAAAGGAAGGATTCCGGGTGGAATCGGCCTGGGATGGGGAAGAAGCGCTGGCCAAGCTGCGCACTGCCGGCCCTGACCTGATTATCCTGGATATAATGCTGCCTAAAATGGACGGCTGGTCAGTATGCCGGGAGGTCCGGAAAACCAAAACAACCCCCATTATCATGCTCACGGCCAAGGGTGAGGAGTTCGACCGGGTGCTGGGACTGGAACTGGGGGCGGACGACTACGTTTGCAAGCCCTTTAGCCCGATTGAACTGGTGGCGCGGATCAAGGCGGTGCTGCGCCGCAGCACGCTGGCAGGTCAAACCAGTTCGAAAATATTAAGCTATCCCGGTATTATTGTGGATTACAACAGCCACCGCGTTGAAGTGGACGGCCGCGAGGTTGCCCTGGCCCCCAAGGAATTTGAGCTGCTCTGGTTTCTTGCCAGTTATCCGGGCAGGTTGTACAGCAGGGAGCAGCTGTTAAAAAATGTGTGGGATTACGAGTACCTTGGTGATCCCCGCACGGTGGACACGCATATCAAGCGCCTGCGGGAAAAGCTGGAGACAGGAGCGAAGAAGCGGTACATCAGGACAGTTTGGGGCCTTGGCTATAAATTTGAGGTGGCTGAATAAATGCGGAACAGCCTTTTTTCCAAGCTGATGGTTTCTTATCTGGTTGTTGCTCTGGTTACGCTTGCCGTCGTAGGCATCGCGATCTCCCAGCTCTTTGCCAATTATTTCTACACGAGCAAGGAAAGGGAACTAGGGCGCAAAGGCCAGGAGATGGCGAGGATTGTAGCGGTTTACTTGGAGAAAGGCCAGACCCAGCCGATGGAACTCTTGATCAACACGGTAGGCACTTTTTTGGACGCCCGGTTGACGGTTATCGACAAGGAAGGTTTGCTGCTGGGGGGAGACTCCGGTTTCCGCGGCTTGCCTCAGCTGTCGTTGACCGCTGAGGAAGCGAAGCAGGTGCTGGAAGGGAAGATTATTAGTAAAAGAGGTTTTGTCCTGCGCAGCGAACAGATGATGCTTTCGGTAACAGTGCCGGTGCAGATTAACAATGAGGTGGCCGGCGCTCTAGTTCTGACAGCTCCTGTTTCGGGCATGGCAGCTACCGTTAACGCTGTGCGCTTATTGATCTTTTACGCTGCCGCGGGCGTTGTTTTTTTGTCCGCTCTGCTGGGGTTCTGGCTGTCCCGCTCCATCTCTCGGCCTTTAAGCCAAATGAGCGAAGTTACCAGGGAAATGGCCAGGGGCAACTTCCGGCAGCGTGTCGAAGTGACCTCAAGTGACGAGGTGGGCCGGCTGGCGGAAGATTTCAATTACTTGGCGGGTTCTCTGGATCAGACCATCAGCGCCCTGTCGCGTGAAAAGGGTAAGATTGAGAACATCTTGACCAATATGACAGAAGGAGTGCTGGCGGTTGACGGCTCAGGCCGGGTAATCCTGGCAAACGGGGCTGTTTCCCGCACCTTGCAGGTGGATGCGGCAGAAATCCTGGAGCGGCCGGTTTCCGAGCTTTCCTGCTGTCCCGGCCTGGCCGGTCTTTTCAGTGAAGTTGTCTTGTCAGGCGAGCCTTGTTCCGCGGAATTTAAAGTCAATGAGGGTAAAACGTTCATCATCGCTCATTTGGCTCCCCTAAGGGAGACTGTGGGCGGCAGCTACGGCGCTGTGGGCGTGCTGCAGGACATAACGGAATTGCGGACACTGGAACAATTAAGGCGGGATTTTGTGGCCAATGTTTCACACGAACTGCGTACCCCGCTTACTTCCATTCAAGGGTTCCTGGAGGCTTTGATGGACGGCACCATAGGCGAAAGTCAGCCCCGGGATCGTTACCTCAAAGTAATCCACCAGGAAACCTTGCGTTTAAACCGGTTGATTCACGACCTGCTGGACCTGGCCATAATTGAATCGGGCAAAATGCGCTGGGAACTCAATCCAATTAGTGTTTCAGACTTGGCCGCCCGGGTTCTCTTCAAGCTGAGGCCGCTGGTTGAACAGCAACAGGTTAAAGTGGATCTGGATATACCGGCTGATTTATCCCTAATGCTGGGTAATGAAGACCGGATTGAGCAGGTACTGACCAACCTGTTGGAAAACGCGGTGCGTTATTCACTGCCAGGCGGCGCAATCACCGTAAAGGCTGTTGAAGAAAAAGGCAGTATTACCGTGGAAGTGGCCGATCATGGTCCAGGCATTCCGCCGGAAGACCTGCCGTACATTTGGGAGCGTTTCCACCGGGTGGAAAAATCCCGCTCGCGCAGCCTCGGGGGAACCGGACTGGGTCTGGCCATAGTAAAGCAGATAGTTGAGGCGCATGGTGGCCTGGTGAGAGTGCGCAGCGAAGTCGGACGGGGTTCCGCTTTTAGTTTTGCTCTAAGGGTTGTTCCCGCTGAAGAGCAGCAATACTCAGACTGTTAATATGGCATAATTTTTATTTTTGTCATAATTTGTTCACAAAACGGTTAAAAAAGAAAGGTATAATAAGTATGCGGCATTTTTAAATATTGATTCTAGGGGGAGACTTTAGATGAACCAATATTTTAAATCTTTACCCAGGGGGAAAACAATTATCGCTTTTCTTGCGGTTGCCCTGGTGGTGGCTGCTGTGGCTTGTGCCGGCAGCTACCGTGGATTACCAGGCCTTTCCTGGGCTGAAGAGACCAATGAGGGAGAGGTTTTTAATTCGTTGCCGGGAATAGGCCCGGACACTATCCCTGATATCGTTTCCAGCGTCAGTCCGGCTGTGGTTAGAATCGATACTACAGAACAAAGCAGCGGCAACAATCTTGATCCTTTTTTCAATGATCCTTTTTTCAGACAATTTTTCGGGAATCAGAACCTCGTTCCGTCTCAACCGAGAGTTAGCCGCGGTCTGGGATCGGGCTTTATTGTATCTGCAGACGGATATATATTGACCAACGAGCATGTTATCAGCGGAGCCGACGAAATAGAGGTGACCCTGGCGGGTCATGATAAGCCGTACCCGGCCCAAAAAATCGGGTCTGACCATGACCTTGACCTGGCAGTGTTGAAGATTGATGCCGGCGGCGAACTGCCCACTGTGTCCCTGGGCGATTCAGACAGCATCAGGGTTGGAGATTGGGTGATCGCTATTGGCAACCCTTACGGGCTCGATCATACGGTAACGGTGGGAGTAATCAGCGCCAAAGGACGGCCGATTGCTTTGCAGGATCGCCAGTACAAGAACCTGCTCCAAACCGACGCCTCGATTAACCCCGGCAACAGCGGCGGGCCGCTGCTGAACCTGAACGGTGAAGTGGTCGGGATCAATACAGCCATCAATGCCGAGGCGCAAGGCATCGGCTTTGCCATCCCCTGCAGCACCGTCAAAGCAGTTTTCGACGATTTGGTAAATAAAGGCGGGGTTACCCACCCGTGGCTTGGTGTATATCTCCAGTCGGTAACCAGTGAGGTGGCGCAATATTTTAATTTGAAGGA
Source organism: Pelotomaculum terephthalicicum JT (assembly GCF_022410535.1). Classification (GTDB taxonomy): domain Bacteria; phylum Bacillota; class Desulfotomaculia; order Desulfotomaculales; family Pelotomaculaceae; genus Pelotomaculum_D; species Pelotomaculum_D terephthalicicum. Next base: position 3,852 of record NZ_JAKNBL010000009.1, on the reverse strand, counting down.
TTTAAACGGGGCGATGATTGCCCAGGTGGTGGGAGGCGGTCCGGCCGCGAAGGCGGGGCTTCAGCGCGGCGATGTGATAACGGGTTATAACGGCAGTAAGGTCAGCAGCCCCGATGAGCTGAGTGAGTTGGTAAACGGGACCGGGGTCGGCAGCCAGGTTGAGATAAATTTTATCAGAGGCGGTAACAGCATGTCAGTAACAGCCACTATTGAAGCGAAAAAATAAAATTATTAGGAACGTAATAATTGTTTTAAGTCCTCGTAAAGCATGGTGAAATAAACCATGCTTTTTTTATTTCTTGAATCAGCGGTGTGGGTATATTATACTATCATTTGCGGGGCTTTTAATAAACGCGAATAGCGAGGTGATTATTACGGGCGGAGCCGAAATAAAAAAATGGCGCAACCTGGCGCTGGCGGTTTCTGTGCTGGGAATAATATTGTTTTCCTTGCCGTGGATACCCAGCAAAATCAAATTCCTGTCCGCTGTGCCGCTTTATATTATTTTTGTTTATGTCTACTATCAATATATTTGTCTAAAAAAAAGAGCGCTTTCTGCTCAAAAAAACAATCACATCAAAGCCGGAAAGTCAAAGGAAGGGAACCGCTGATAGGCAGGGTTATTTATATAATTGGAACGGTTTCTGATCATACCACTCATACAGCTTAACATTCGGATTGTGGTATTTCTTTGCGTTGTAATAGCAGCTGACCAGCCGCATGGGGTTCATTCTTTCAAGCAGATATCGAGAATAGCCCCATTTCGACAATCTCTTTTCAATTATATTGAGTTCATACGGTAACATGCTTATCACCGCCTTGGGTTTTTAAGTATCATATATAATATCGCCACCTTTTGCATGAGCATAATATCCCAAATCAAATAGGACCATAGTCGTAAATTGGTTATTCTGCTATTTGTTACCGGTCCGATAAGGTACTTTAACGCCTTGGTATTTTTTACTGCTCTTTTCGGATTTTGTTGATGTTGCGTCTGTATCCATAATTACTTTACGCTTATGAGGGCCGGTTATTTGTTTTTCCTCCCTTTTTTTCTTCTCGCTGGCGTAGCAGCTTATCAAACTCCATGGTTTCATATTTTCAACCAAATGGGAGGGATAACCCCAACGAATAAGTTGCTTTTCAATTCTCTCCAACGTTATCGGCAACATAATTAAATCCCCCTGTTAGTATAAAATGCTATAATTTAACTTTAGTTTACAACTTTTAGGATTTTGATTAAAGATAATATTTTATATTTTTTAAGAAAATAGTAAAAAAGAAGACCGGATAGTAGAAAGGATTATTGTTTGATAGGGGGTGCTTGTTATAATTTATCCTGGTTGGGATATCTTATTAGGAGAGGTGAGATATCTATGTCCCAACCGAAGTTCCGGCGGCTTCCAAAGCATATAGGAGTCATTCCTGACGGAAATAGAAGATGGGCCGTACAGAATGGACTGCCAAAAGAGGCGGGGTATGAGAAAGGGTTGGAACCTGGCTTAAGGCTTTATGAATTATGCAAAAATATTGGAATAAAAGAATTAACTTATTACGGTTTTACTCAGGATAACACAAAGCGTCCCTCCATTCAGCGGAGGGCTTTTCAGAAGGCATGTATCGAAGCTGTAAATATGTTTATTGACAAAGATGGGGCTTTGCTGGTTATCGGTGATTTCGGCTCGCCATTGTTTCCCCCGGAGCTTATTCCTTATACTAAAAGACAAACCTTCGGAAATGGTGTTATTCGCATTAACTTTTTGGTGAACTATGGATGGAAATGGGACTTGAATCATTTAACAAATAATATCTCCCAGAGAGATAATATATCTGCGGGAAATCTACTTGAGTCGATAGCTTCAGCTGATATATCGCGCGTTGATTTAATTATCAGGTGGGGCGGCCGGAGGAGACTCAGCGGATTTCTCCCGGTTCAATCAATATATGCTGATTTCTATGTTGTGGATGAATTATGGCCCGATTTCAAACCTGAACATTTATACAACGCCTTGGATTGGTATGAAACACAGGACATAACATTGGGCGGATAGGAGTGAACTTGTTTAGCCATAGTGACCTTACCTAGCAGTTGTAGACACAAAGAAACCAAAATTCCTGCTTATTGTGCTTAATTTTGAGATCATGCTATATCTTTCAGTTTTAAAGGAGCAATATAACCGTTTCCGGAATGTAATCTTCGTCGGTTGTTAACCGGCAGCGCCTTGGTTATTCGCGGAGCGCCGTATATTTTATGATTGTTCTCAAAAAAATGTTCTTAATCGTTTCCAATAGTGCATTTCTTCTCATTGTGCGCTTGCTTAACGGCCTTTTGATAAAGGCATAGTAACCGCTCCTTGATACTTTTAAGGCCTTACACATCTTCGCAATCCGAAATCTGGAGCGACTGACCTGCACCTAAAACGGTTCCGGGAATTCTTTGCCGACTTTTATGGGCATGGCCGTATATCAACCTGTCTAAAGCGTGATGTAGTAGCTTGGCAGTCAGCATTAAAGGAGCAAGGGTTAGCTCACTCCACAATTAACAATCACTTGGCTTCACTCTCCGGCTTTACCACCTGGGTTTGCGCTCAGGATGAGGACATATTTCCGGCCGGCGATCCGTCAAAAGGTATTGGTGAGCTGGGGCTTCCCCCGTTAGAGCCGCGTTCATTAAATGATGATCAGGTTCGGTCGCTGAAAAACATCTGTGACCGGTTGCATCGTTTTTACCAGCTAAAGGGTCGCCGCTGGGCGAAAGGTGAAGCGCCTGTTTTGGCTAACGGGCGGCCACTGCGTGACCGGGTGATTGTCTATACCCTTCTCTCTACGGGGCTGCGCCGGGAGGAATTGGTGAAGTTAGACCTTGACCAGTTGGTGCCAAACGAAGTGGATATCTTGCGCAAAGCCCGCCAGGGCCAGATTGTTCGGGTGCAAGGGAAAGGTAAAACCGAGCGCACCGTATTTTTATCGGCAGACGCGCGTTCTGCGCTGGCAGATTACCTCGAACAAGAACGCCCAGGGATACGGGTGATAATACAAAAGCGCTTTTTTTAAGCGCAATAGGTATTCCGGCACGTTCACCAAACGGGCGGCTATCAACGCGGTCAATTAATACTATTCTAAATCAAATCGGTCGCTGGCATGATTCGGAGGTAAAAGGGGATTGGCGTAAAATTTCACCGCTACGGCCGCATGACCCGCGTCACACGTTTGCTTTTAATCTGGCCCAAAAAACTGGAGCCGATCCTTACGAATTGGAAAGGCGTCTCGGCCACCGATCCCAGCGGTATATTCAGCGATATACGAATCCGCCGGAAGATGTTGCGGCGAGTTATATAGAAGATTTTTAAATCATGGCAACGGTTACATCATAAATTATGTTTCATATGAAAAAGATAAATTACAGTAAATTATGTTTAATTATCCTACAAGTTTATTTAATGTTTTTTGGACTAAACCGCTGGCGCGGTGGTAAAAACTTTTAGGTAATACCCTCCCAACCCTGCCTGCCGAGATCCTCTGCTGCGACTGACGTGTCCGCACTCATTGCTCTTCATTCGGCCTAAGGTCTTGCCATCATAGCCCTTGCAGCGTTATTTACGCCAATAGCTAGTTTTGGCAGTGCTTTCCTTTGTTTTTCGAGCCCCTTAAAATTATTATGCAGTTTTATTGCAAATAAATTTGAGGAGAGTGGAACATGAAAAACAAAGGGCAAGTTTTACTACATAGGCTCTCGGCATTAGATGGGAGGAATCATTAAATCTGGAATAAAGCAACTGGAAATTCTGGCATGCCAGGCTAAAAAGACTGTCCTTTTCACGACATTCCTAAAAATGGGCATGGCAAAGAAGC
>NZ_JAKNBL010000089.1 GCF_022410535.1 Pelotomaculum terephthalicicum JT | reverse complement strand
TGCGCTAACAGATCATGCACAACGGAGACATCCTTTTTCCTTTGCTGTAATATGGTCATTATATCCAGCAAGTTCCGGACAGGCAATACCGTCAGCTTTCGGCCATTTTAGGCTAGCGGAAACAGGATGTCAATACTTACCGATTGTGGTAATATGTTAGTAACAACTTATGTTCATAAAATTGCCTCATCGTGTGGCTGGTAATTTATACGGTAAGGTTTATAATGTTTAAGCTCATTTATTGGGGGGTAATGATTTGGCTCTACCATACGATATAAGCACTCAAATTATTCAATGTATTGGGACATGTTTCCATTTTAAGGATAATGTAGAATCATTTTTCGTTAGTTGTGGAATAAATAGACAATTGGCTTCTAAGTATCGTGATTTACCTAAATTTGTGTGGGCTAGAAATCTTCTTAATGATTTGGATGATCTTGAAAATGGTTACTTGTTACAAAGACGGATTTTAACTGAACTATGTAAATTTAGAAACATACCAGATAAGGCAGCACCAAATCCTAATGCTGGACTCGATAACCTTAGAAAGTTAAAACAACTTGCAATAGAAAATAAGTTTGAATTTGAAGAACTGAAGAGAGACACGAAGCAGAGAAAAAATATTGCCGTAGAAAAAGCAAGAATTATCATAGATAGAGCGGAAAAACTCAAAGATTTAAAATCAAATTTTCTTCAAAATCTTATATCTGATAATAGGCAGGCAGCTGGATATTCCTTAGAGGATATTCTGGAGCGATTATTTCCTTTATTTGACCTTGAATATAGAAAATCTTATAAAACTAATACACAGCAAATTGATGGATATTTTAAATTTGAGGGCTTTGATTATCTCGTTGAAGCAAAATGGCGAAAAGATCAGCCAAATGAAAATGAAATAGGTGGTTTTAAAAGAAAAGTTGACACTAAACTAGAAAGCACACGTGGGATTTTTGTCTCAATTAATGGATTTAGAGAAGAGGTTATTAAGGCATTTGAGGGAAACAAAACAAACATCTTATTTTTTTCTGGTGAAGATTTAATACATATTCTTGAAGGTAGAATAGATCTCCGGGAGGTAATCCGAGCCAAAATAGATAAAGCTGCACAAGAGGGGATTGTCTATCTGCCTGTTGGTAGTATGTTATCAAGATAAATAATGTATGGTTACCGGAACCAAAATATTAATTATATATTATTACAAACATAAGAAAATATAATATATTAGCTTGGAGGACTATTGCAGAAATGAATAAAATTGAAATTATTGCGGAATTAGATTGTCTAATAGAAGAAGGGGAGCAAATATTAAAAATAAAGTGGTCTCCAGCAAAAGAAATGTTTAGGAGAAATGAAATATGGGTATTAAAGATGTTTTGTTAATAGTTGTGCCAATTCTATCTGGTATCTTTGGCTCATACTTGACTTATTATTTTACAGTAAAATCAAAAAGAAATGAAGCAATATTTAAATTCAAAGAAGAGAAATACACAAAGTTATTAATTTTACTTAAAGGATTTGTCGGTAATACCACCTCTGCAGAGCTAAAAAGGCAATTTTTTGATGAACAATATAAATCATGGATATATTGTTCTGATGAAGTGGTAAAATCAATAAATGACATGATTAAATTAGCATCAACTCCAGCACCTAGTAGTTTGTTAACTCTTAAACTGTGGATAAAGCCGCTTTAATTTGGTTCTTGCTTCAGCGGTCGTAAATTGCCAGTCAACACCTTTTTGATTTCTATTTCTTGCGGTTTCCCAAACTGCCAGTT
>NZ_JAKNBL010000088.1 GCF_022410535.1 Pelotomaculum terephthalicicum JT | reverse complement strand
GGCGGAATTGGCAGACGCGGCGGTCTCAAAAACCGTTGGATAACCTCCATGCCGGTTCGACTCCGGCCATCGGCACCAGAAGTCAATGCTCTTAAAGCCGCGACACAAGCGGATTTGAGGGCTTTTTTCTTTTCTGGCGGCACCTTTTGTTTGCCGCCCGTCATACCGTCACATGACACGTTTTAGCGCATATTGGCAATGCTCTCATCGCCCTTTCCACCTGGCATTCCGCCCGATTTGGAGGGATGTCAGGAGGGATATACGCCGATGATGGCGTTGGCCGAAGCGACCTTGGAGCTGAAATCCAGGTGGGTGTAGATATTCGAGGTAGTGGAAATATCGCTGTGCCCCAACCACTCCTGGATCTCTTTCAAGCTGACTCCGTTGGCGTACAACAGGCTGGCGCAGCTATGTCGGAGGTCGTGGAAACGGATTTTTTTGAGGCCGTGGTTTTTCAGCGTGAGCGCGAAATTCTGGGTGATATAGCCCGGCTTGATCCGTTCTCCCAACTCGTTTACGTAGATGTAGCCAAGATATTCCCGGCAATAGTCTTTGCCGCAAACTTTTTGATTGCGCTCCTGCTCCGCCTTCAGCCGCCGGAGAAGCTTTTCAAAGGGCTCTACCAGCGGCAGGGTACGGTGGCTGGACTTGGTTTTGGTCCGATCCTTTTCCACGATGATGGCTTTTCCGTCCACCCTTACCTCGGTTACGGTGTGCTTGATGGTCAGCGTCTTTTTTCCAAAGTCAATCGCGTCCCATTTCAGCCCGACGATCTCGCTGCGGCGCAGTCCGTAAAACGCGCCCAGGATAACAGCCAACTCTATCGGCTTGTTTTTCACGACAGCGAACAATGCTTCCAATTCCCCGGCATCGTAAATGCTGCCCACGAATTTTGTGGTCTTGGGCCGCTCGATCCGGTCGGCGGGGTTAAAGGCGATCAGGCCCACCTTGAAAGCGTACTGCAACGCCTTGCGAATGTTGGCGTGGCGGTGGATCACCGTGCAGGCGCTTAAGCCTTTCTCGTTCAGCTCGTACTGATAATAGTCCTGGATGTGCTTGGGCGTCACTTCCTTTAATGTCAGCCTGAATTCCTTAAAGTAAGGAATAATACAGCTCTTGATGCACATAGCGTAAGAGGCGTAGGTGGTCATTTCCACATTGTGCTTGGTCATCTCCAGCCATTCCAGCAGGAAGTCGGTAAACAGTATCCGCACCTCGCCGGTGATCGGGTTTACTTGGTCGGCCGGATTGTCTCGGATCAGCTCAAGCTCCACGGCATAGTCCAAGGCCTCTTTGATGACCTCGTGGTATTGGAGCAAGGCGGTTTTTATTGCGTTTTTTTCTGTTCTCTCATACTGATAGTAGCCTTCGATGTCTCCCGGCTTTATTTTCGCCACCGTAACGGCGATATCCTTAAAGTAAGGGATAACGAAGGTTTTGGCATCGTACGCGTAAAGGGCGTAGGTGTCGGCTTCTACCCGGTTGATAACTTCCTGCAGCCATTTTTTCAGGAAGTCGGCAAACAGCATGTTTTTGTCGCTCATTGCCGTATCGGGATTAAACTCTTGCCTGGTTTTCCAAAGCAGCGTTTCAGCGCGCTTTTTATTCCCCTTGACGGGAAGTCCCGTGCTGACGGACTTGGTTTGGCGCTTTCCGTTCATATCCTTATAGGTATAATGGACCCAGAAAACAAGACAGACGGGAAGGGCAAAATAAGTTAGAATGGAGTCATGGAAAAGAGAAGAAAATTCACACCCCAAGAAAAATCAAAAATCGTGCTGGAAGTCTTACGGGAAGAA
>NZ_JAKNBL010000087.1 GCF_022410535.1 Pelotomaculum terephthalicicum JT | reverse complement strand
GCATTATGAGTATACCATGTGGTTATTTGGCTATCAATGTACAGTTTCTGCGGAGAGACTGTTCAATTAAAACGGTCTAAGTGTTCAACTTCGGCGGTTTAGGTGTTTTTTCTCAGCGTAATATGCACTACCATGGCCAATTGGATTATGGCCGCATCCCGTGATTGGCTGACACCAATCTTAAAGTTGATGCATCAGAAACTCTTGCAGGAGAAATATCTGCATTCGGATGAAACTCCGGTCCAAGTTATGAACGAAGCAGGGCGCAAGAATACAACTGATTCCTACATGTGGGTATACAGCACAGGTAAGCACTGCCAACACCCCATCCGGATTTTTAAATACCAACCTGGAAGGAGTGGCAAATACCCGCAAGAATTCCTAAAAGGATTCACGGGATACCTTCATACGGATGCCTACTCGGGATACAAAAAGGTTGAGAAAATCACACGGTGCCTCTGTTGGACACATCTTCGAAGAAAATTCGTTGATGCCCTCCCCAAAGATATACGCAGCCCGGACGCTACTTTCCCAAGCCAAGGTATCACATTCTGCAACAAACTCTTCGAAATTGAAAAGGCTCTTGAGAAACTTTCAAACGAAGAGCGTAAATCCGAGCGTCTGAAACAGGAAAAACCTGTTTTGGATGCCTTTTGGGCGTGGATTGATTCCACCAGGAACACGGTTCTTCCAAAATCTAAACTGAGTGAAGCCTTGAATTATGCTCTTAACCATAAGCAAGAGCTGATGAATTATCTTGAGGATGGCAATTGCTCCATTTCCAACAACCTTGCTGAAAACAGCATCCGTCCCTTCACCATCGGACGCAAGAACTGGCTGTTCAGCGGAAGTCCGAAAGGAGCCGCGGCAAGTGCTGCCGTTTATAGCATCATTGAAAGCGCCAAGGCCAATGGCCTAAATCCATATAAATATCTTTATTATATCTTCAGTGAGTTGCCGGGGGTACAGTTCGGTCAACATCCGGAGTTCCTTGAAGATTATCTTCCGTGGAGTCCGGAGGTTCTAGAAGCTTGCAAATAGGGCAAAAACTCAGTTTATACTTTACACTGGTTTTTGCTCTTTTTCTATACACTTTGTTATTTGACGCTTACTCTATACCGGCCAGGGTCTGGCCCACGGTCAGGGTAATAACCTTTTTATCCCCCGCCGGGGTGCTGGCCTCTGGCTCCGCCGCCGTGCTGAACACGGCGAACATGGTCAGGTGGTTGACCCGGGTTACGGCGTACCACCGATCGTCTTCCTGTACCAGTTGGGTTTCCAGCCTAATCCATTTTCCCTGCTTCTCGTCGTAGTAATGTACCGCCGGGAATTCGCCCTCGGCAATCCCGGCCGGGTCGTAGGCGAGCTTGATGGTAATATAGTTGTCGCCGAACTGTCGTTCACCTGTGGTGGTGATCTCATAGACAGCACCGGCCATTTTAACCCGCAGCCCCTCGGGCACCACCCTGTTGGCTTCATCCTGGCTCAGTGTCTTGATGCTGACAGTGGCGTCGGCGGGCAGCGTACCCGTCGGGATCTCCGCGGCAACGTCGTCAAGGCTGACCTTGCCGCCGGTACTTGCCTTTATGTTCATACTTGTACTGTCACCCTGCGGTGGCGTGACGGTTCTGTCCCTGTCACGGGACTTGGCGGCCCGGTTAACGGTGATGGTGTACATTTTTGTGCTTATACCGTCCTGGGCTGTAACTACAATATTAATGGAGTTGGCTCCTACGTTAAGGTTGATTGGCGGTGAGACCTGTCCGCCGGTTACCGGTTCACCGTTGACGGTGACCGTGGCGTTGTTGTCCGCCGGGAAAGGCGTCACCGTAATGCTATTCACGCTAAGTGTCATTCCTTTCGCTGTGCTCAAGGCACAAAATAGAATTAAAGTGGTAAAATCTTGTATAGCTCTGTGGTATGATTTTGTTGGATAAGCAGATATACTACAGAGCACGGGGAGGTGAGTGT
>NZ_JAKNBL010000086.1 GCF_022410535.1 Pelotomaculum terephthalicicum JT | reverse complement strand
GCTTCTTTGCCATGCCCATTTTTAGGAATGTCGTGAAAAGGACAGTCTTTTTAGCCTGGCATGCCAGAATTTCCAGTTACTTTATTCCAGATTTAATGATTCCTCCCATCTAATGCCGAGAGCCTATGTCGTTCCGCTCAACATCAGCAAGTGTTCCACGATAGGTCCGAGCGCCAGGACAGGGAAGAAGGTCAGGGCTCCGACAACGAGCACCGTGCCCGCCAGCAATCCGGTGAATAAACCTCCGGTGGTCTCAAAAGTGCCCGGTCCGGGAGGAACCGTCTTTTTGGCGGCCATGCTTCCAGCAATGGCCAGCACCGGCAGAATGACCCCAAAACGCCCGATAAGCATAGCCAGGGCCAGGACCAGGTTGTAAAACAACGTGTTGGCATTTAACCCCGCGAAAGCGCTGCCGTTATTACCAGCCGCCGATGCAAAAGCATAAATTATTTCACTCAGGCCATGCGGACCTGGGTTTAAAATGGATGATACGCCAGCGTTAGTGGCCGCGGCGAGGGCCCCGCCGGCCAGAATGATAGCCGCGGGAATAAGCACCGCCAGCGTGGCCATCTTCGTTTCCCTGGATTCAATCTTCTTGCCGAGATATTCCGGTGTGCGGCCTACCATCAGGCCGACAATGAACACTGTCAGAATCACAAAAACGAGCATGCCGTACAACCCCGAACCCGCACCGCCGAAAACCACTTCTCCGAGCATCATCTGCAACATAGGTACGAGGCCGCCCGCGGGAGTGAGGCTGTCGTGCATGGTATTGACAGCACCGCAGGACGCGGCGGTAGTAACAGTGGCAAAAAGGGCTGCATTGGCTACGCCGAAACGCACTTCCTTTCCTTCCAGCGTTGACGGGCCGTTGACTCCCAAGGCGCTGACCTGCGGGTTGCCGGCCACCTCACTGGTATAGCAAACACCTAAAAACAAGACAAACAAAATCAGCATGGCCGCGAAGATAACCTTGCCCTGCTTGATATTTCCGGCCAGGTGACCGAAAGTAAACGTCAGCCCGGCGGGAATGACCAGAATAGCCACCATTTCCAGCAGGTTGGTCACAGGCGTGGGGTTTTCCAAAGGATGGGCGGAGTTCGCATTAAAGAACCCGCCGCCGTTAGTGCCCAGCATTTTAATAATTTCCTGGGAGGCCACCGGCCCGACGGCAATAGTTTGTCCGGCTCCCTCCAAGGTCCGGGCGTCAATATACGAGCTCAGGTTCTGGATGACACCCTGGGAGACCAGCGCCAGCGCCCCGATAAGCGAGAAAGGCAGCAATATCCATAGAACCGTACGGGTCAGATCCACCCAAAAGTTGCCGATGGTGTCGGCCTTGCGGCGGACCAGGCCGCGAATCAGAGCTATTACGACAGCTATGCCGGTGGCGGCGGAAAGAAAGTTCTGCACCGTGAGGGCAGCCATTTGGGTAAAGTAGCTCATCGTGGATTCGCCACCGTACGCCTGCCAGTTGGTATTGGTCACAAAGCTGATAGCCGTGTTCAAAGCCTGGTCCGGTTTTACGGCTCCGAACTGCTGGAGGTTGAAGGGCAGGTAACCCTGCAAAAGCTGTAAAAAGAAAACCAGCACTATTCCCAACAGGTTGAAAATCAGCAGGGTAAAGGCATACTCGCGCCATCCCATTTCTTTTTGCGCGTTGATTCCCGCCAGCCGGTAAGCGAGCTTTTCCACGGGAAGCAATGCCCGGTCCAGCAGGGTGCGCTCACCGGTAAAAACCTTGCACATGTAGCGTCCCATAGGAACAGCAAGCGCGACAAGCAAAACCAGGAATAGAAGAATCTGAGCAAGATCTGATGCTATCATTACAAATCCTCCGCCTTTACCAAAGAATAGACAAGATAAAAGAGCAACCCTGCCGCAACCAAACCGCCTAAAATCATATCCGGCACTAGCAGACCTCCACTCCGCTTGTTTTCTGCCCTTTCGCAAACTACATCTCTGCTGACGGTATTATAATCCTATTAAGAATAAGTATTTGATAAAGAAAATAGAGTTAGACATAAAAAAGATATAAAAAATGTATTAATATAAATCTGCTAATCCTGTTTAAAGTCAGTTATGTGCGCATTGAAAAAAAAGGAGCATTCCTGTAATTATTGAAAACGGCCTTTGAAAAAAGAGACGCCCATCAATACAATGGTAATGTGCTGATCCCGACAAGAAAGGCACAAAACCAGATTGAGGAGGCGCCTCTATATGAAGC
>NZ_JAKNBL010000085.1 GCF_022410535.1 Pelotomaculum terephthalicicum JT | reverse complement strand
TCAACCGGTTGATATCAATCACCGATCCCGGCGGCAGCACAGAAACCTACACACTCGACGGTAACGGCAACCAGACTGCTAAAACAGACCAGAATGGACACACAACCACATATACCTATGACGCTTTGAATAGAATAACCAATGTAACAGATGCTTTTAGCAACATAGAAGTTATAGAATATGATCCGCTCGGTAACAAAACCAGCGTGACCGACCGGCGCGGCAACACGACCACATTTACTTACGACCAGTGCGCCAGGCTGCTCACGACAACCGACCCGGCAAACCACACCACCACTTACACCTATGACCTGGCCGGCAATCGACTTAGCCTCACCGACCCCCGCGGCGCCAGTTGGACATACGCTTATGACGATAACAACAGGCTGGTTGTAGTGACCGACCCACTCGGTCATATCAGCACGACTGAGTATGACAGTGTCGGCAACGCCGTCTACAGCACCGACGCCAACAACGTGTCAACCGCCTTCGGCTATGACCCGTTAAACAGACTGGTCTCCGTCACCGACGCTCTGGGTTATACCACAAACTACACCTATGACAATAGCGGCAACCTGACTGCGGTCACCAATGCTAAAGGACAAACCTATACATATACCTACGACGCGTTAAACCGGCTATTGGAAGAAGAAGACCCACTGGGCAACACCAGCCATAAGACATACGATCCGGTTGGCAATCTAACTGCCAAAACCAAGCCAGACGGTTCAAACATTAATTATACCTACAACGCCAACAACCGCCTGACAAACATTGATTACCCGAATAACACCGGAGTCAGCTATACTTACGACGCAAACGGCAACCGTACAGCCATGACAGACCCGGCAGGCACCACCGGCTACAGCTACGACAGCTTAAACCGGCTTACCTCGGTGACAAGAGACGTATACTCCGTAGGCTACGAATACGATCAGGCCGGAAATATAACGTCGTTAACCTACCCCGGCGGTCTGCGGGTCAGTTACACATACAACAGCCTGAACCTGCCGGTATCGGTGTCCGATTCCGTTTACTCCATCGCAATCACTTATGACCAAGCCGGCAACCGGACCGGAGAAATTTTGCCCAACGGCATAAACGTAAATTATGCTTACGACCTGAACGGCCGTCTGACCGAGCTCAAGCACCTTAGCGGGTCGGATGTCATCGCAAGAGCGGCATACACCCTGGACAACGTCGGCAACCGTATCAATGCAACAGATGAGCAAGGTAACACCACCCATTACACCTATGACGATCTTTATCAACTAACCAGAGTAGAATATCCCGACAACGAGATAGTAAATTATACATACGATCCGGCAGACAACAGAACAAGCGCGAATGGTGTTGCCTATACCTACGATAAGGCGAACCGCCTGATCCATGCAGGTGCAAATACCTATGGTTACGACCTTAACGGCAGCCTGACATCAGTCAGTGGGGCCGCCTACAACGATTACAGCTACAATTACGACTACGAAAACCGGATGATTAACTTCTCCGACGGAACCCGAACCATCCAGTATACTTACGACGGCGACGGCAACCGTCTCAACCAGAGCGTATCCGTATCGGGTTCAGTTTACGGCTCAGACGAATGTAGTTATATTTATGATATCAACACAGGAATACCGCGCATGCTCGTAGAAAAGGATGATACGGGAAATACAAATAATTATACCTACGCCGGCAGGCTTCTGAGCAGGATCGACCCCGCGGACACCGTATACTATCACCAAGATGGTCTGGGCAGCATTTCGATAATAAGCGATGTCTACGGCAACCCTCTCAACCGCTACACATACGATGCTTTCGGCAGCCCGCGTTCGGTTTCTGAGAGTGTTTACAACCCGTTCCGTTTCACCGGGGAGCCTTACGATGCAAGCGGCTTGATTTACTTACGTGCAAGATACTATGATCCGGTTACCGGCAGGTTCTTAAGTCAGGATACGTTCAACGGAAAGCTTAACGACCCGCTTTCACAGAACAGATATGTTTACTGTGGGAATAACCCGGTGCTGTATGTGGATCCGAGCGGCCACCTGGAAGTATGTCCACCGTGGACATCATTATCAGATTTTGAATCTGATTGGGCAGGAAGGGAAATTTTATGGCATTACTTGTATGCATTACTTGTATGGAAAAGGCGAAGAAATTTTTGTTTATGATAATGATTGGACGAGTTATATGGAGAAAAATGAAATACTTACAAGTAAAGTAGCCAATATAGTAAAAGGATATGCATCTGAAGTTTATAATGGAAGTACAGTTGATTTTGATAGAACCATTTCAATGGAAATTGTTTCCGCTAGCCTAAAATGGCCGAAAGCTGACGGTATTGCCTGTCCGGAACTTGCTGGATATAATGACCATATTACAGCAAAGGAAAAAGGATGTCTCCGTTGTGCATGATCTGTTAGCGCAGA
>NZ_JAKNBL010000084.1 GCF_022410535.1 Pelotomaculum terephthalicicum JT | reverse complement strand
GCATTATGAGTATACCATGTGGTTATTTGGCTATCAATGTACAGTTTCTGCGGAGAGACTGTTCAATTAAAACGGTCTAAGTGTTCAACTTCGGCGGTTTAGGTGTTTTTTCTCAGCGTAATATGCAAGCAGTAAGAGTTGGATGGAGCAATTTGGTTCTTAAAACAATAACAAATACTTATAAAGGTAGTGCTTCATCAGTTGTATACAGACCATAAGAAACCATAAAACATAATTCATTCCAGGCAAAGTAACTACTGATGCCTGGAATGAATTAATAAAATAGTAACAAAATAAATATTAGAATGGGTGAAAAAATGTTTATCGAAATTGAATACAATAAGATTAAACAAAATACAGTGAATAATTTTGCTCAACATAATATAAAAACTTTCAGCAGTAAAAAAACTGGGAATATCGATATCAAATCTATTGAAAACATCATATATAACAATATAAATATTCAAATATCATTAGCTTACCAGTATTATTTTCAAAGAGAATTTGATTCACAAGTTGTAAGTTCAATTATACTTGATAAAAATATGTTAATTGAAGAGGCAATAAATAATTTAACAACTATTTTTACGCGTGTAGTTGTACCTTATGATAGAAATGGAACTCCCTACATAATTCAATTAAAGGGTATCAATGAGTTTGCAAAAGAACTATTTAAAAATATGATATTGTCTGGCAAGGTAAATCCTATACTATATTATTTCTCATTAGAAAAATCATACTTAAATGATTGCAATAAAACTGCGTTTTATGAGTATATAGATTCGAGCGAATTAATTAAAAGAAATGATTATAATTTTTTTAGAAATAATGAATATGTCAAATATATCCTATTAAATAAAAAAACTTTTACAAGTTCTTCATTAATTAATGTATCTGGATTTAGTATCGATGAATTAAATAAAAGCTTATATGTTAATTATTTATATTCTTTAGTAAATAATTTATACTTATTTATCATCAAGTACGAATTTAACGGTAGATTGTACTATTTGAAACAATTAAGATGGCATTAATAAAGTTAGTTTTTAGGAAAATAGGTGTATTACGACATACTTTTTATCTCAAAGCATCGACATTGAGCCCCGTATTAGGTAAGATGGTGGGAAAACAAGGAAGCAATAAATATATACCTGATGCTTGGTGGGAAGACAGTTGCCAAATAAAATAATAATTCTCTAGTACAGTGTCAACTCTTAAACTGTGGATAAAGCCGCTTTAGCTGATTCTTGCATCATTGGTCGTGAACTGCCAGTCAACACCTTTTTGGTTTCTGTTTCTTGCGGTTACCCATTCCGCCAGTTCAAGACGGAGGGAATCTATTGAAGAAATCCTGCGTTCCAGGCACTGTTTGGTCATTACGCTCAGTTCGATTTCGGCTATGTTGAGCCAACTGCCGTGCTCCGGTGTGTAGTGGATTTCCAAGCGTTTGGCCAGGCTCCTGGCTACATCCGGCGTAAATGCTTCGTAAAGCGATGCCATGGTATGAGTGTCAAGGTTATCCACCACTAATCGGATTTTATGCGCTTTTGGATAATAAACATCAAGCAGTTCCCAGACTTGATTTGCCCAGTCAACCCGAGTTCTTCTTTCACAGGCCGTCATGTGCCTTCATCCGGCCAGCGGTTCTGTGAAGACAAAGATGCTGCAGGTTCCGTTTCTGACATATTCTCCGTCCCTGCGTTCTGACTTCCCGGGCTTCATCGGTATCGGTTCCCTGGTTTCATCAAGAAGCTGGTACGGTTTTTCGTCCATGCAGATGACCGGATATAGTCTGCAATATTGCTTCTGGTACAAATCCAGAATGTCTTCCATGCAGGCGACAAAGGCGGCATTTTGTTCGGGAGGAGTACACCAGCATTTACGAAGATGGGGTTTTAGTTCGTTTTTTTAAAAGCCGCCCCACAGCCTCATGGGAGATGCTGTCAATGTACTGCAGCTCAACCGCCTTATCAGCCAACAACCTTAATGACCATCTGGATCGTCCAGGCGGCGGAGAGCTGCAACTAAGTGCAATTATCTTAGCCTCTACCTCGCCGGTAATCTTGGGCGCAACGGGCGGCGTCTTGCGCTTCTTTCTGCCAAGCGCAGCCTGTAGCCCTTTTTCAGAATACAGTTGCCGAACAGTTGAACCGTTTGCGAGTGAACATTAAAGAGCTGTGCGATTTCTGCTACGCTCTTTCTACCGCCCCCGCCGTTCTCATCAGCAGCCAGTAGCACATTGGCGTGCATGATGGATTTGGCTGAGGCGGAACCCTTTGAAACCATCTTGAGCAGGGTTTTCCGTTCACTCCCAGAAAGACGGACATGGTATTTCACTTTTGGCAAGGCATACCCCTCCCTCCCTGGAAAGAGTATACCATGAAAATGAATTATATTATAGCTTTAGTGTTGACAATATACTAGTAGTTTGTTAACACTGAATCTATAATAAAACTTATTTTTATGTTATACTCTTCCCAGGAGGGAGGGGTATGCCTTGCCAAAAGTAAGATACCATGTCCGGCTTTCTGATGAGGAACGGAAG
>NZ_JAKNBL010000083.1 GCF_022410535.1 Pelotomaculum terephthalicicum JT | reverse complement strand
TTAATAAAACTTAAAACCAGTGACCTTCTACATCTGCTTCTTCCGCTTCTGCAAGCATACCTTCTCTAAATCTTTTCATTCTAAATCTTTTCAATGTATCTGCAACCGTACCTTCGGCACCGGTAAATAACTTAATTCCTGCAACGCTTAATGTCCGAAAGGCCTTCGGTCCGCAGTGTCCGGTGATTACAGCTTCCACTCCCTGGCGGCTGACTATTTACGCTGACTGAATACCTGCACCTTGAGCGGCGTTCAGGTTTTGGTCGTTACTCACTACATGGTAATCACCTTTATCTGTATCTATCACGATAAACCAGTTGCACCGGCCAAATCCAAGATCTACCTTGCTTTCAAGTGTTTGTCCCTGAGTAGAAATTGCTATTTTCAGCTTTAAACACCTTCTCTTGTTTTATTTTCAACCGCTAGAAAGCTACGTCTAACAACCCATAAGTTATGGTCGTTATTTCATTACTATTATACACAAAAAAAATCAATCCGTCAATTATATTACGGCAAAGAATTTAAGTATTATAAATCGGATAATTCAAATAATCCTCAATAAAAATTTTTAAATATTTAGAGGCATCAACCACAAGATGAATTATTAGCTATCAATTGTATTTACCCTTTTTGGATGGATTTAACCATTGACTCAATCTCTTCCTTGTAATCCGGAAGGATCCGCATAATCCAGTCTATAACAGCTTTATCGAAAGCCTCCACAGCCATACAAGAACAATGTAATTTTTCTTCAGGTAAACCGTTTAAAGCTTTAACAACGTCCTGGTCATTTACATCTAAAGCTTCCATAATCGGCTTACCTTTAACCAGTTCGCTAAAAGCGCTGGAAGTGGCGATAGCTGCCGGACAGCCATACACTTCATATTTTATGTCTTTTAATTGATTACCATCGACTTTAATGTATATCTTTACATAATCGCTGCATGAGGGATTACCTGCCATTCCAATTCCGTCAGCATTCTCAATTTTTCCAACGTTGCTCGGATTCATAAAATGATTCATTAATACTTCATTATCATAGATGCTGATTTTCATAATTTGGTGCCCCCCCTTTTGTTGTGGTAATAGTTTGTAAATATTATAGATCTCATCCACATAAACAATCAATAATTATATTGAATATTATTAAGTAATATTATTTAATTATTATACATAAAATAATTCCAATATTAGTTAATGTAATTTTGATTAAAACCATATTTTTAAAGCTAAATTTTTAAATAATAAGAATTCCTTTTATATCATTTTAATAATATATCATAATATATTTACAATACCTATTTCTATATATATAATAAATTTATAAATCTTATTCATAGGCGGTGATGATTAAATGCCTACATGGGATGATGACAAGCCAATGTTAAATATTGGCATAGTAGCACAGCTACTTGAAATTCACCCTGAAACGCTCCGTATATGGGAAAAAAATAATTTAATTAATCCGGCAAGAAAAAATAGGCAGAGACTTTATTCAAATAATGATTTAAAAAGGTTAAAGTTTATCCATAATCTAATCAATATAAAAGGACTTAATATCGCCGGTGTGCAACAGGTCATTGCTATGTATTCCTGCTGGAAAACGAAAAGTTGCATAGATAGTCAGACCAGAAATAAAAGTGAGGCAGTAAACAAGTCTAAACCTTGTTGGAAGGAAGACGAATCATATTGCGTAATGGTTCAGGATAAGGCAGACCTTTGTAATAATTGCAAATATTATCAGATGAGTTAGTTGATTTCCATAAAATATTCCAGATTAACTCAACTAATGGAATTATACTTCCATTTGTATTACTTAGTATTCAGTAGTTATGACTTGCAGTAAATTAGTACCCCAAAAAATCAGAAAAATGATCAAAACCACTTGACATTTTCAAAAGCGCCCAATAATCGAAGATGGTGGTATTTATTACCATCACATATCGATATGGGTGATATATTAATGAACCTGCAAAAACCGATCTTTGAAAACAAACAATATGGACCTGGTGGCGGTATCCCACTCCTTAAGAGTTTTTGAGATAAATTTGAACTCTCATTGCTCTTTTTGCAGATGGGGATTGTCAAACATTCAGGTGTTTCCAGCTGGTTGATGGCTTTTGCATATATTTGTGGCTTGATCGCTCAAAAGCCTTCGGTAAATCAGAATGCAGATTTTACATCTGATTCTCCCATTCTAAATGTTTTTGGGACTGGTATTATTTATCCAAAACTGCATAACTCATGTTAGCGTTACAGAAAATGGCCATGATTACTGCATTAAGTGGAGAACTCATCCCCACCTTTTTTACTGACTTCACTTGGTTCGGTAGGCTTGTTAAGAATTCTCTTTGAAGTCGACTATGACGGGAAAGCAATTTACGTTCGCACCATTGATTCTCATGGTGTAATATACAACTAATTTAAAATTAAATTTGCTCATTATATTAATCACCGTTTAACTTCCACGGACAATTTTTGTCCGAACTTGATTAATTGCCGCATTCCTGCACACTGGCTGATACCTGTGAAGATAGCATCTCTATTTGCCGGCAGCCATCTTGTTCCTGAGAGAGCAGTTACTCCGGAACCTCTGAAGGCCCCAGGGTCTGGTATTGGGCCTTATAGTAAT
>NZ_JAKNBL010000082.1 GCF_022410535.1 Pelotomaculum terephthalicicum JT | reverse complement strand
TATATTTAAGCAACTTCTGACAGCCATAGATTAAGCTGGTAGTAGCAAGGTTGTTAATTAAGCGGGGCCAGCCCCGGCTCACTGTAGCAATAGCTTCTACGGCAGTGTCTGAAAAGATCGGGTAGTTGGAGCCGGCTAGGCGCATATGGTGCTCCAAGTAATTTTTTGTTTCCTCTTTTGTCAAGGGAGCCATCTTGTAGCGCATAATTAACCTTTGATTTAAAGGTTGGTTATGGGTCAACGACATTTTAATTGCCAGAGCAGGCATTCCACAGAGTACCAATACAAATGGGTTTTCAGAGTCCATCGAAAAATTGAACAACAAATGGAGGTCACTGAAAAACTTCGTACTGGCCAGCTGCAGTTCGTCCAGAATAATAACAGGAACAACTTTCTTGCCGGAATAGTTGTTTTGGATAGCCTCCTGAATTTGATTGAACAAATCCACTTTGCGGAAAGCAGGTTCAAGACCCAGGCTAAAAGCCAGCCCCCTGTAGAAATCAGTAACAGTAACCGTAGAAAGCGGGAAGTAGGCCACCCGGTAGAGAGAAGGATTGAGGGAAATCACAAAGGCACGCAGGCCGGAAGTCTTGCCGGAACCCGGTTCGCCCACCACCATGCCGATACCCCGGCTGTCTTTTAGATAATTTAGTCGAGCCAAGAGTTCCTGGTGGGAAGATGACAGGTACATCTCCTCTGCTTTGATATCTTTCGCAAAAGGTCTGGCAGCAAGGGAGTAGAAGGCGGTAAACATCATTTACCACTCTCCTTTTTTAAAAGGGCTTCATGAAAAGATAATACCTGGGGAGAAATATCATTTTCACTGCGGTTGCGCTTCATTCTGGCGTTATCCGCCAATTGAACCGGTAAACCCTTACCTGCAAATTTGTCATTAGCATAAATCAATATCTTGCTTAAGTCGTTTGGTTCAAACCGCACCTCCACCTTCTGGCCGATCAGAGCGGGCGGCACTTCGAAGAGCCTGCCTCCGATGGAGACGGTGGCATCATTGTGAACCCGGCGGGACTCTCTTTTTAAGAATGATTCCCGGACCAGATCCGGCTCCCGGGCGAACTTGACCTGGTTTACCAAACTCAAGTACTTGTCCAGGGGAGACATACCCAGGGATGAGTGAACACGTCGATGGTAGTCTTCCTCCAGCCACTTTCCAAAAGCACGGTTCAATTCATCCAGGGAGGTCACCGGATAAGACAGAAGTGGCAGGAAACGCTCTCTTACCGTACGAAAAATCCGTTCGATTTTCCCCTTGCTGGGGGCGTCGAAAGGCTGGGTATGGGAAACCGTGGTACCCATTTGGGCGCAGGCCCAGTGAAATAATTGAGAGCGGTAAACCTTCCCGTTATCAAGGTATACAATCTTGGGAATACCCCGGCGAATAACCGCCTCGATATAGACTTTTTTCATGGCCTCGAAATTTTGTTCGAAAGAGAACTGGGCGAAAGTAACCACGCGGGAACAGTCATCGATAAAGGCAAAAAGATAAGTGGGTTTCTTCTTGCCATTGACCAGGACATAAGGACCTGTCATCATATCGCCCTGCCACATCCGGTTTACCTCATCGTAGGCAAAGCGCTTGCGGTCCTTAACCACGACTTTATCCGCCAGGGGTTTGGCCAGGTTTTTCTTCTTGAGAAAGCGGTAGACCGAATGGTAAGAAACCTCGGAGCGCAAGATTAGCCCTTCTTTGGCCATTTGGTCGTAAAGAAGCATAACGCTCAAGCCTGGGTTTTCATGCCTGAAAGCTATAATTTTCTCAGCAAGGTCCTCGCTGATTACTCTTGACTGGCCCTTGTCTTTACGGTTCTGGGGCTTGAGTCCTTCCAGGTTGTCTTTGCGGTAGTCCCAAAGCCACCGTCGAAAGGTTTTTTCACAGTATTCTTTTCTTCCGTAGTAGGGGACGTCGTAGACCCGGGCGGCAATCTTCTCCAGGTAGGCCTTCGGATCGTCAACCTGGTTGTTTAGCAGTGGAGCGATCAGGCCGAAGCGAAAAAGAGCTACCTCCATCTTTTGTTCTTCGGTCAAAGCCATTTTTAAAGCACCTCCAACAGATGTATTGGAGGATAACCGGTTAACCTCACGGTGAAAATTATATGGTAAAAAGGCCATATACCGCCACGCAAAAGTTGTGTGGATAAAATATGCTTGCCGCATACCCCAGGGGAGATGTTAAAATGATCTTGCCATAAAGTTAGCCAAGACCCGGTTGGATAAACTATTGACCTCTGCCAAGGTCGTTTCACTTGCCCGAGTGAAGTTTAACCGGCGGACTATCTTTATGGCTCCTTTATTTTTATCCGCAGGAAGTCGCTCTCGCCAGTGCCGTTCTCTTAAAGCACTGACAATGGCGGGGATATTGGCTAAGAAGCGTTTATGGTAAAAAGCGGCTAGTTGGCGGCAAAGGGTAGCAGTTGTTTTTTTTAAACTGTCCCGCAGGCTTTTTAATATGGTATTACGGTTATGTTGGAAATACGGCAGTAGAAACCAGGGCAAAAGAGATACCGTCTTTAAGCAGGCAGGACACAGGTACCGGCAGATGCTGATGCGGTAACATCGTTTGCCGGCCAGTGCATTGCGTTCATAGAAGCCATGCCGTTTTAGCTTGACGGCAGAGTTGCAGCAGGGGCACTTGGTAAGTACGGGAAAGACCACTGAGTACTTGTCCTTTGCATAGATTGATAGCTTAACAGGTAGATTCCAAGGAATTTGCAAAATAATAACCTCCCCAAAGAAACTGCAAATATTTTAGCAGATTGGCGAGGGTTGCGGATCATCTTTCAGGACAATGAAAATGCAAAAAAATCCTGCCTGGCAGGACTACTTTACGAGCAAGATTACA
>NZ_JAKNBL010000081.1 GCF_022410535.1 Pelotomaculum terephthalicicum JT | reverse complement strand
CCTCAAATATTATTCAAAAAAGATGACAGGCGGACTAACGGACTTTTTCATTTTTGGTCACTTTATCCGTCA
Source organism: Pelotomaculum terephthalicicum JT (assembly GCF_022410535.1). Taxonomy (GTDB): domain Bacteria; phylum Bacillota; class Desulfotomaculia; order Desulfotomaculales; family Pelotomaculaceae; genus Pelotomaculum_D; species Pelotomaculum_D terephthalicicum. The sequence continues at coordinate 2,949 of NZ_JAKNBL010000081.1, read as the reverse complement.
AAACATGGACAACTTATACCAGCTGTTTTTGGTCATTATGCGGTAGCATTAACAACATCCCCTAACGAATAAAGTAATTGGACAAATTATAATCCGAATAAATATTTACCACCCAACTATTTTAGGGTGGTGATTTTTTGCCCGAAGAAGCAACTAAGAACAAAAAAGAAAAGAAGACAAAAGAAATTGAGGTTAATTCCGTCTACTCTGATGATGGAAAGACCTTTGAACAGATAATGGAAGAAATATTGAAAATAACTATTAGAAAATAACCATAAATTGGTTGAAAACTACCTGTCCTTGAGGTAGAATTGACCCATCGGCAGGTAGTTATCTTTAGAGAGAGCAAGAGGGAGGGAATTTTGATGTATGCTCTAGAGGATAACTACTATAGAAAAGATTTAAATAATATAATTTACAATGTGGGAATATACACAAGGCTTTCAAAAGAAGATGATAATAATACAGAATCAGAAAGTATTGCCAATCAGAAGGAATACCTTTCAAGATATGTAATAGAGCAGAGTTGGAACCTTGTAGATATATTCATTGACGATGGGTACACAGGGACAAACTTTGACAGACCGGATTTTAAAAGATTAATAAAAGCCGTGGAGAGTAAAAGAATAAACCTGGTTATCGTAAAAGACCTTTCAAGGCTTGGAAGGGATTATATTGATACTGGGTACTATATTGAAAGATATTTCCCCGAAAAAAATGTACGTTTCATCGCGCTCAATGACGGCATTGACACCTTCCATAATAATAGCAACAATGATATGAGTCCTTTTAAATCGGTAATGAACGACTTGTATTCAAAGGATATTTCAAAAAAAGTAAGAACCAGTTTCAATGTAAAAATGAGAAATGGCGATTTTATTGGTTCATATGCCCCATATGGTTATTTAAAAGATTCAAACAACAAAAACAAGCTGATAACTGACCCAAAAACCGCATGGGTTGTGAAGAAAATATTTAATATGTTTGTTGGCGGGACTAGTTTAGAAAAAATATCCCGCATATTAAATGATGAAGCCATCCCATCACCGACAGTTTACAGAAAACAAATTTCAAAATACAAGGGGCGAAGCGGAGTAAGTGAGCTTTGGTCGGCTGAATCAATAAGGTATATGCTGCAAAACCCAACGTATACAGGAAACATAGCACAAAATAAATACAAGAAAATAAATTATAAAGTGGATAAGCAGGTTCGGACACCGAGAGAAGCATGGATTATAGTAAACGATACTCATGAACCGATAATTGATAACGAAATTTTTGAACATGCTCAACAAATTATGAATGTTAGAAATATCTCGAAAAAAATTCAGCCAAGCAGTCCCCATTTATTGTCGGGGCTGGTATATTGCGGGGATTGCGGAAACCGGATGACACCTACAAAGACAAATTTAGGAAAGGTATATTTCATTTGTTCACAATATAAGAGATACAGAAAATGTTCAAGGCATTCCATTCCCGAAGATGAACTTGAATCGGTTGTAATTAACGAACTAAAAAAGATTTCTGCATATGTAAACAACCAGGAACAATTACTTGAAAAAGCTAGAAAATTAACTACTCATGGGAATTGTAATAGTAACACTGAAGAAAAAAGGATTATTGAAAATAGGTTGCTTGAAATCAAGAAGATTATAAAAGGACTTTATGAAGATAAAATCAAAGCCATATTAACAGAAGATGATTTTATGGATTTTTCCCGTGATTACAACCTTGAGCGGGAAAGACTGAGTTTTAGACTCATAAAGATGGATGAGGAAAACGAGGTAAAAAAGCACCAAGAAGAGGAAACAGGTAAATTAATAAAACTGGTCAAGGGCATTACAGATTTTACTAATGCCACTAAATCTATGTTAATCAAATTAATAGACAGAATCGAAATCTTTGAAAAACGGAAAATCACTATAAATTACAAGTTTATAAAGCCTTTCTAAAAATGTTCCAATTCATGTGTGGGGTAACCTCCCCATGTGCAGTTAAGCTTCATCCATCGTGCCCCAAAGGGACCGCCGGGGTTTTTGGTTTTTTGTATAATCTTCCAGTCACCCAAGGGGGTAGGTGTGTTGGGTGTACCCACAGCCACAGGAAAATTCCCTATTTGTCGCCCAAACTGGCTTAGGGAAAGTTGTAATGTCAGTGTATCAATACTAATAACATATTCCGGCGAAATCGTAATATCGTCCGTTGGGCTAAGCCCCAGGGCGTTATATGTGTCAGGTCCGACAATACCGTCTGGAGTCAGGCCGAAACTTTGCTGCGCCCTGAGCACAGCAGCGCGTGTCTCCGGACCATACACACCGTTAACCGGACCCGTGTAAAAACCAAGCTCCTTAAGTCGTTTTTGTACGTACTGGACGTCTGGTCCCTCCATTAATGGATCCATAATTCTTAAATATCTGCTCGCATAAACCATTGGATATACCACCTCATATCATAATACGAAAAACAGCTTACAGCGGTGTTTAAAGAACAGGCACACTTTTAAAAAAGATTGCCCTGTTCCTCGCGAGGAAGGACCAGGGCAATTCTGAAGGTAAAAGAGGATTTTTATTGTGTTTATTCTTTTTGATAGTTTTGCTTAAATATGCCAGACTGCCATGCCGCTGCCTACGCGTCTACTTGGGCCTTTCTGCATGTCTGCACGCGCTATAAACCGCACCCAGTGCTCCGCGCCGCTCCGGATAAACTCCCGGTCCGGCAAGTCAAGCCTTTTCGAACACTGCTGCTGTAAATCGCTTTGAAAAAGAACCCAGCATCAAGCCGAACATAAACAAAACCTCACGGTGTTTTTCATCGTGAGGTTCTTAAAAATTCTCTGGCAGCGTCCTACTCTCCCAGGGGCAAGCCCCAAGTACCATCGGCTCAGGAGGGCTTAACTGCCGTGTTCGGTATGGGAACGGGTGTACCCCCTCCGATATTGCCACCAGAAAC
>NZ_JAKNBL010000080.1 GCF_022410535.1 Pelotomaculum terephthalicicum JT | reverse complement strand
TCGATGAGCATTTTTGATTCCCCCGCTCACTCAACTTCTTTCATGAATAATTATACCATTTTTGGACAAAAATTTTGGACAAAAAGTCCATCTGCATTGCTGCAAATGGACTTTTTCAGTGCCCTTGGATGGCAAGGCTTAGGGGTTTTCTTTCTGCCGAGGAGGTGATAACTCTGATTAAAAAACTTTTCACCTGGAACCCATTAAGGGAGGTTGCTTTCTATGAATAAAAAATCGCTGGTTTTTCTTGATTCTACAATGAAAGATGGTTTGACTTCCGTACCGAATTCGGTGCTTACTTCGCGAACACTTTCTCTTGAAGCAAAAGCCCTGTTTTCTATATTCCTTATGTTGACCTGGCGCAAATATCAGATCACTGAAAGCTTTTTAGCCGAAATAACCGGCTGTGACATACAGAAAATCCGGGAATGTGTCTCCGAACTCCAAAACCACCGATTGATCCGGGAGGCGGTTTGATGACAGACAAAACGTTGGTCCTGGAAAACCCCAAGCTAAAGAATGGTTTTACGTCTATTCCAAATGCTGTAATGATGGCTATGGGGTTGAGTATCGGTGCAAAGTTCATGTATGGTCTTTTGCTGATGTTTGCCTGGCAGGAAAACGAGTGCTTTCCCGGCCAGGAACGCCTCGCCATAGTTGCTGAAATCAGTATAAGACAGGTGCAAAGATATCTTTTCGAGCTTCGCGATTATGGCTTAATCACCTGGAGACGGCGTGGTCAGAATCAGACTAACGTCTACTACATAAAAGACCTAAAAACTGTGGAACGCCTGAAAATGCCGGATGCGACAAATATGTCGTGTCCGGATGCGACAAATATGTCGCACAAAGAATACTCAGTAAAGAGATCTGTTGTTGTTGAGCAGCCACACGGAACGAAAAAAATTTCAAATAGCGAGAGCGCAGGCAGCTCTGTCGAAAATGACGGCGCTGCTTTTGATTTGCAGTTGGTTGATATACCTGATAATAATAGCCAAAAGTTGCAAGGGAACCGGAAAGAAAAAAGTCCGGCAGAAGAAATACCGCATAAATTGCCGGCTTGGGAGCAAATTCGCGCAAACGTCCGGAAAGTAGCTGGAGCCGACATATCTATAAGTTTCGCAAAAGAGATTTTAGAGAGATACCCACCGGAAAAAGTATCTTTAGTTCTAGGAGAGCTTGACCGCCAACTTTCTCAGGGTATTGAAATCAGGGGCGTAGGGTCATGGCTGCGCTACGCGCTTAAAAACGACATACAGCCGGACCAGCCGGCTAGAGCTAATTTTATTCCAGAGAAAAGGAGTAACAACAACAGGACCCCCAGAGCCGGGCCTGGGAGGAAGAATGATAATAACTACACCCTCACCCCGGAACAAGAAAAAAAGAAGAAGTTCATCAAAAGTTTATACGTTTAATCGGTTACAATACCCAGTTCCGAAGCTTAATGGCGAATAGAAGACGGAACAAATCGACGAGAGGGGGTAAGTAAGTGCAAGCGATCAGCGAAATATTACCAGCTGTTTTTGAAAGAATCCGTTTGGCTTATGAATTGAGAAGAAAAAGCGAGCCAGGTGGCTTTGAAATCATACTGTTTCAAATGGAATAACGAGACGAGACAAAGGAGGCTGGTATCCTGTGAAGGTTATTTTAGATAATGAACTGGAAAAGTGGGCCTGGGGCATGATGATGAGAGCTCATCATAAGTGGGAAAAGAATCACGGCAGTTTACTACAAGCTCAAATGGAATGCTTCTTTTTTTATCTGTTCAAAGAAGAAACATACCAGATGATTGATAAGGAAGTCGAAGCCATGTTAATGGAGGCTTATGGTCCGGAGGGGCTTGATGTTATTTAATGTTACCGAAGAGCAATTTGTTAAGAAGAGTTTAAACAACTACAAGAAAAATAGCTTAACCAAACAAGAATTTGAGCAGCTTAAGTATGAATTAGCAGAAGATTACAGGGACTTCGTTGATGACTATAAAACGGATAAAGAATGTCAAGAAGAAGTGATTCGGCAAGAGCTACGCAGTTTTTACAACACGTTTTTCAATGCGCCGGAGAATTTAACTGTAGTTTATAAAGGTAAAATTATTCAGGGTAAATCAAGTAGAGAGGAGGTGTTTAAGATAGATTGAGGGCTGGTCACTTGCCGGTGGAGCAGCCCTCAAAACCTAACCCAGGGGCGCGGAGGCCTCCGGTGAGGCAATTATAACATCCTGCGCTACCTGGGTAAATCCTAAAATTAAAAGGAGGCGTGCCAGGTGGTGCAAGAAAATTTGCTAATTGAAACAGCCCCGGATACCGGGGGTGGAGTTAGCTTAGAGCAATATGCTTATGTGGAATCCAAAATAATCGATTTTGCTTCAAGGTTTATGAAGAGAACGGCTAAGGAACGTAGAAATTTCCTTGCTCTGGCAGAAGAACTTAACAGTGATTCAGAGGATGAAGTTAAAAATATAGCAATCGAATTTATCAGGGATCTTTGTAAAGCGGCGGATAAAAAGGAAAGTGAATACCAGGACGCCTTGCTCAATTTGCTGTTGCGGGTGTCAAGTTCTTTGTAGATTCACACTGGGCAGTGTGACAGTGTAAAAGTTTTTACAATGTTGTTGGGGATATAAGGAATGTTTGTTTTTTACCTGTAATTAACCTTGCATTACTCACCTGTCAAAATCTTAACATGGTGGGTAATGTGAAAGTGTCAAAGTTTTTACAGTCTCAAGATTCAAAGGGGGTGACGCCTGGCAATAGCGGGAAATTTTTCTTGCGCGGCATGTCAAAAATGGTAAAATAATCTGGGAATATGAAACTGAGGGCGGGCCTCACCAACCGGGGGAGAAATTCCGAAGGGAGGTGGGGAAGGTGAAAACACCAGATGTTATACAACTTATCATCGCCCTACTCCTCGGACTAACCCTCGTGGTGTCCATTGTAAACTTGGCGGTTAAATAGTGTTCCCCGGGTTGCTAGCAACAACCCGGGGAACCTTGAAGCCCCGGTTGAAGTGAGGCACTCGTGCCGTCCCTCAGTTTCAGTATTCCCACTAATTAAAGGGGTGATAACTTTTAAATAAATAATAAATCTGGATTATAGAATTGTCAAGATTAGGGACATACACCAGGTAATAATTCTATATAGGCTCTCGGCATTAGATGGGAGGAATCATTAAATCTGGAATAAAGCAACTGGAAATTCTGGCATGCCAGGCTAAAAAGACTGTCCTTTTCACGACATTCCTAAAAATGGGCATGGCAAAGA
>NZ_JAKNBL010000008.1 GCF_022410535.1 Pelotomaculum terephthalicicum JT | reverse complement strand
GTTACAGCATCACCCAGCCGAACGAGAAAAACCGCCTAAGACTTGAATTTGAATCCAGTGAAGCCTTCTGGGAACGGCTGAAAATTCGGCACCGTATTGAAGAAAAGAACGGTGAAATGAAAGTGGCACACGGTCTTGATAGAGCTGATACCGTGGGCCTTGTCGCTATGCGATTACAAACCTACTTCACGGCCTTTGTGGTGAATGTAAAAAGAATCGTGAAATTAAACGAACTAAAAGCGGTATAATGTTGCCGCTTATTTTATTTTCAATACTATTTTGATGTTCAGATTGATTTTTAAATGAATATATATGCGCTGAAAAAGCCACCGCTTTATAAAATAGTGGCTTTTTCAGTGCCCTTGTCATCTTGGGCTTTGGGGTTTCTATTTTGGTATGCCTACCAGTGTGCCGATTAAGGAGATTTCTAATGGTAAAAAACAGCGACCCCCTGTTCCCGCCCAGGGTAAAAATCATCTGGCATGGACTCCTTGCAGGTATGGCCGCAGGTCCCTGCTCAAAAGTTCGGCCATGGCGGCGTTCCCGCCGTCAAGCATGTGCAGGGAATCGTGGAACAGCTCCTGCGGGATGGCGTCCTGGTAATTAAAAAACGCGATATCCCTTTGGAGCGCCGCCTGCGCAATGATGCCGGTGTTCTTCTCATATGCGTCGTAGTCAAGCAACTGGTATCGCTGCAGCAGGGCATGGTTGACCGGGCTCAAAAAAATGACCGCCGGGATTTCATTTTCCTCCAGGTAGCGGCAGAGTTCCCGATAGTACTTGAAATCCACATTGTCCTTGCCGGTGACGTCGAAAACTTTTTTCAGGTGGGCCTTGTCCTCTTCGCTCCAGGGGAAGCTGGTCCAAACATTATACTTGTTCTCCGGCTTGTCCTTTTCGGAAAAAGGCTCCTGCTCCTGTTCCGCGGGCTCTTCCGCCTCCGGCATTATCCCCTTAAAGGCAAGATCATAATATTCCCGGCCTTTTGCAGCCGGCCGGCCGCCAAAGAGAAACCGGTTGAGCTCCTGCCTGAAGCGGTAAACCGACCAGTATTCCGAGATCTTTTTCTGCAAAAGTGTTTCAACCGCAGAACCGCCGGCGGCCTCCGCGGAGTCGGTTTTAACCGGCTGGTCAGGCGGCATTTCAGCGGGGATATTGAGCTCTTTCTTTTGCTCGTCCGTTAACTGGTAAAACCAGACCTTAAAATACAGCAGCGGGTCTTTGGCCATTTCATCCGAGAAAAAAGGATAGGAAATATTAATCATAAAGAACTGCACCGCCCCGGCCTCGTGCAGACTTTTCACCGCCATGTAGAGATCAGCCGGACGCCCGCCGGGGAAACCGCAGTTGAACACTCTGGCCTCCGGTAGGTAACTGCCCCGCAGTTCTTCCTCCAGATGGGCGGTAATGGTCTGCTCTCCTTCCGGAACGCCCGCGCCCTGCACCACCGAGTCACCGATGACCGCGATTTTGCACCCTTTTTGCCTAGCCATATAATCCGTGTACAAATCAAGCGTGTCGCTTTTCACGTGGGCGCCGTTCTCAAACCGGAAGTTGCTGTCAAAGCCCATCTGGTGATAGACATACCATTCGCCTATATAATTGGACAGGACCAGGAAGAATACCAACGATGCCAGAAAGGCGATTCTCCCTGCGGTTTGCCGCCGCACTCCCTTCACCCCGGCAATTCCTTTCCTAAAATCATAATTGTTTATAATTCGACATAACAGTATTTATAACCTTTTTTGCTTTTCTGGCAAATAACCAGCGATAGCAAAAAACCACCTCCTGCCTAAATTGTAACAGGAGGTGGTTTTCACTTCAATCAATAAGCTAGCAAGTTAAATTCCGCACTACTTATCCGATTTATCCGGCGTACGCCCACGGCTTTTGGAAAGCGTAGGTTAGTATATCATGTTCACATAACGTGTCAAACTCCAGCTTTTTCGCTTTTTCAAGAGCAATTTCGGCCGCCGTGACATCCGCCGCCGTAACCATTCCCACCTCATACTTGACTCTTATAACCCTTAAGGCTTCCTCAGCCACCTTGACACTTTCCTGGCAACCCGCATACTGTTCTTCCAGTTGCTTAGTCTTATAATAAATTGTGCGGACAAGATTTTTAAACTGCTCATTCGTATCTGCAGCGTCTAGCTTAGCTTTATCAAGATCTATTTTTACTACTTTTATTGGCTCCGAAGTTGAATCATAATTCCAAATATTATAGGCTATCTTTGCGAGATCCACATTCTTTTGCGCCAGCCAGACAGTTGGACTTTGTTCAAACGCTTTTTGCACCTCATAATCCAAATTGTTCACTGTGAGCTCCTCATATCCTGGCAAATCCGTCAATACCGGCCTGTCCTCCGGCCACAAGCCCACCAGCAGGTTGAATGCCTCGTACGAGTCGTCCAGCGCCTTCTTTTTCGCCTCAAGGTCGGACTTGGAAGTTTCAACCGTAGCCTCAGACTCAACAAGTTCGGCCTTATTCAGCAAGCCAACCCGGTTTTTGGCTAAAGCTATGATGTGCTGACTATTGTCATATTTTAACTGCGCCTCCGCCATTTTCACATTTTCCGTTGCCTGCAGCAAACCGTTATAAGCCTTTATTACCTTCATAACAAGGCTGTCCTGCTCGGCTTCATAGGTACGCTTGGCCATCTGCCAGTTCGTATCCGCCTTTTGCAGCCCGGTAAAGGCCGTCTCAGCCGCCGTGGTCGCTTCATCATACGGTGTATACATCACTTTATCGGCAGCTTTATCCCGCAGTTCCTCAGTTCTATCAATATCATAATCAGCACTCTTTATCGACTTGCTGTTCAACAAGGCCTTATCTATAGCTTGCTGAAGAGTTAACTGGGGATTTTCCGGTTCCCTCGCCAAGGCAATGTTTACTCCAATGACGAAATTCAAAATAAAACACAATACTGCTACCACAGTAATCCTGCGCAAGGCAATCACTCCTTGAAATTAGTTAAGATGCTTAATTATCTTCTATATTAAATATAACTTGTATTTTTTCTTCAGTCAAGGAAAAATTTAATCCGGGTGTCTTAAATTAGCCCGGATTCTGATACTCTAAGATAATTACGTCCACACCGCAAGTTACTTATTTTTTGATTATAGCTGTTTCGCTCTTTTCATCCCAGATAATATTAGCCCCAAATGCCTGGGCAACCCAGCGCAAAGGCAGCATCACTCGTCCCGGTTCCACAAATTCTGGCTCCACATCCATAACGACTGATTTACCATTAACGATCATTTCCTTGCTGCCAATGACGAATTTAATAAAACCGCTTTCTCTCACTATAACAACACATTGTTCGTCATTGTACCAATTAATGTCACTATCCGCTATGCCTAAAGCCGTTGCTATATAACGTACGGGCAGGTACGTCCTGTCATTTTTTACATATGGCGCAATATCCATTTGTTGTTCCTTGCCGTCAAGAAGAAATTTATCCTGCCCAATCGTAAATGCAACGTTCGGCTTGACAATATCCGCTACGCTCAGTTCTCCGGTTAAACCCGCCGTTCCGCCGATCTGCACTTTTAATTCGCCTGTTAATCCTGGCTCAACCGATACTTCCATATCCTTAAGCTCTAAACTTGCCGCCGAACTATAACTACTAAGAAACTTAAATTCCGCGGTTCTCCCGTCATCACTGACCGACCCAGCCACTTTAATTTCATTGCCTCCGCCTCCACCCAACTTTTCCCACCTGACATTTGGAGGCAATTGAAGTGTGAAGGTAGTGCCATTAATAATTTTAGACGTTGCATTCTTCGTCAGTTTAATCACACCTATTTTCTGCCCTTTTAAGCCTGCGTATACAGTAACGGCATCCGTGCATTCTAAGTTAACGTCTGCATTATTGTTAGTCGCGTAATCCGGATCGTCGGGGATATCAATCGTTATACCAATATCACCGGCATCCCCCCCGGCAACAAAAATTCTTTTTGGGTAAAGATAAAAATAACATTCCTCTTGAGGATCCGGCTCTCCAATAACTTCCATTCTTACCTCTCTTTCATTGAGGCTGGTAAAGCTTAAAATTGGCTTATTGCCTTGATAAAAGCCGTTGTCATTACCGGAGTCCTTGCTTGGAACCAAAATGTAATTTTTCGTACCATATTTTATAAAGTCCGAATCATAAACAATGGAATTCCATTGCTCCGTGGTTTGAGCAGACCTGGCAGCAGCATTTTTGTTAGAATCTAAATCCGTCGTGGTCCAGATAAAACCGGAAGGCAACCTGAATATAACTATGTCGTATTTCTGCAATCTTCCGGCAGGGAATTTGGCAAAGATACTACCCAGTTCATTTACTTTATTATCTTTTACTACTTTGACTGTAACCGGTTTATATACTACAGATTCAGCAAACGCCTGCACTGGTAGGACAGTCAGTAAAAGAAAAAGTATTAACAGCGCCGACAAATGCTTTAACTTCATAAAATTATACCTCCATAATTAATTATTCAATAATTAATTATTCCACAGAAACACAGATATTCCTGCAAGTAGATATTTAGGCTATTAATATTTAAAATAGTTAATTATTTTAAGTTATAAAAAAGACCGGGTCCCTAAAGAACCCGGTCTTTTTTATATCGCTAGTTTATGGTTACAGTCTGGGTAGCTTCATCCCAGGTAACTTCGCAACCGAGGGCTTGTGCCACATAACGAATGGGCAGCATGGTACGACCCGGATCCACAATCTCTGGCGCAACGTCCATGGTGAATGCCACGCCGTTGATATACATGGTAGTATCTCCGATAACCATCTTGACCACACGGTCACCCTTAATCATGATAACACTCTGGTCGGCTTCGTTCCACATGATGTTGGCATCTGTAATACCGGCTGCGTAAGCGGCATACCGGATCGGCAGGTAAGTGCGATCGTTCTTAATGTATGGCTCTACGTCCATAGTTTTTTCCACACCGTTAACAGTATACGTAGCATTACCGATTGTGAAGACTGTTTTGTAGATGGCTGTCTGATCTGCAGGGGTCACGCACTTGGCGTTTACTGCTTTGGCAGCCCATTTCACGGTCGGGAAAACACCATCATTATCAATTGTGTAATCACCATCAAAGCCGGCCGCCAGTTCGCTCGGATTGAAATCTCCGCTAGTCTCCGTCGTACCATAATAATCTTGAATCGCTTCTTTATTATTTACTTCGTTTAGAGCACTACCGCCGATCTTGACTTTAACATCACCTTCAGCAACCGTGCGGTTAACAACATACTCTATTCCGCTAATTTTGATCTTACTAGCTGTGCTGCTGGTACCTGACACAGGAATAGTAAGCACTTCACCATCTACATCAATATTCCCCTCGTCAATGTCAAGGTCACCTTCCACAACCTCCACTGTCGGTACATCCTGAAATTCCAGTCCGCTTGGCAACTCAATAACTATGTCCGCATCATCGGAAATCGCTTCCGCTTTACCTTCAGTGATCTCAATATCTCCGCCAGCTTGTTCCTGCATACCAATCTTCACTTCGGTCACATTTGCAGTCACAGATACGACCGGCTCGATTGTAGCAACGACAACCTCATCACTCGCTCCGGCGGTACCGCCAATTTTAACCTTAAGGTCGCCGGTTTCATCTACAGCAAGGTGAACCTTACCATTTTTGAACTCAATTTTGCCACAATCATCATTACCGTCAGAACCTTTAGTTATCAAGTACTTAATTGTACGCCCGTCAGTGCCGCTAGCAGTAATATCAGTTTTATTTACAGTAAGATCTGTTGCAGAAATCTCAGGATATTCACACCATCTTGCATTGGCCGGCAACGTTAATGTCACGGTCTTACCACTAGTACTTGCAGACAAACTTCCCGGAGCATCCTCTTTTACAACAATTGTTCCGATTTCCTGTTCAAGCTGCCCTGCCACCACAGTCGTAGCATCTTCCACAGTTGCTGTAACACCGAATTCACCATACGTGCCAACTACCAAAGATGTCGTATCAATATCACTATCACCACTGATAGTTACTGTCACATCACCATATTTAGCCACGCTATCATCAACATCAATTTTTGCGTTAATGTCTAAGATTGCTTTTCCTGAACCTCTAACACTTGCGCTGGTATCCACATACAAATAGCGGTCATTATTACCATCCACATCAAGTGTCGGGGCAGTTGTATAAGCGCCGTTAACATCATCCAAGTCAGGATAAGGTACTGAATCCAAGCTGCCTTCATACCAGCTAAAACCTGACGGTAATGCTAATTTAACACTTTTAGCTTTACCTTGTTCTAATGCATTTGTTACTGTTTCAGTTAACCGAATTGTAGCAAAACCACCATCATCGCTAAAGGACGGCGTATTGATAGCTTCAGCACTAATCGCGCCGCCGGAAGCCTTACCGATTACCACTGTACCATTATCCAATTGGCCGCTAAGTTTAGTAACCCTGGCGCTCACTTCACCATCATCGCAATCTCTAACATCTGCCGTAAGTTTAATACTTACCTTATACTCTTCGCCAGATGTAGGTGTTATATTAAGCTTCCATGCTTTCTCGCTGTTTTGCGTAAGCGCTATTGTACCAGTTGTATAACTACTAACAGTCTCATATACAGCAGCTGATACAGGCATCCTAGTACCACTGGAATCAACTACTTCAATAAGCGCTGCACTGGCACCTGAAGCAGGATCTATATCGATCATAAACGTACCCAAGTCTGTGCCAGTATAAGGAGTCCCACCAGCATCAACCTCATCGGGATCAAATGTTACAGTAGTAACCTGCTCATAAGTTGTCCCCGCGTATGCCGCCATCGGCGCCAGCAAGGCCGCCAGCAGAGACAGCGTCAGCAGGATGGACATCAGTTTCCTATTCCTTTTTCTCACTTATTTCCCTCCTAAATTTTTTTACTTACTTTGGAGCCGTCGCGGGCCGTCTTAGGTCAATGCCTTTCAACACACCCTCCTTTAAACTTTTCCATCCCCTCCTTATAATTAATAATAAAGAATTTTGCTGGATATAAAGTACATGTGTTGCTGCTTACCCGATTGTCTCCTGAACTGGTAAAGCAACGGGCAAAAGACATATTCTACACGTCCAGACAAATTCCTGCCCGGCAGTTTGTCTTTTCCTCTATTGCTTTCTGTTTAATTAGACAACCAGCCAACTCCAAAAGTTCCATCAGCACTGTAAAAATTTTTGCTAATTATAACCACAATCTTTATTTTATAAATGAAAGTTTTTTGATTGATTCCATAAACTCTATCACCTTATAATTATCGTGAGGATTTTATTTTTACGCTTGAAATGATGTTCAGGAGTATTCAGAAAAATTAAATTTATATCGTCCTCCCGTGGCCGGAACTTTATCCGGCGTGACTGTGTCTAATATAGTAAACGGGAGGTTTTTACACATGCTAGGAGTAAGCCTCCCATGAACGATACGGAATTGCTGGTAAAAAGAGCAAAAAAGAAAGACTCTTCCGCTTTTGAAGAACTTGTGCGAATCCACCAGAACAGGGTTTACGCCCTCAGCCTGCAGCTTTCAGGCAACCGCGACGACGCCCAGGACCTGGCGCAGGAAACATTCATCAGAGCCTACCGGGCGTTGGACAGATTCCGGAACGAGGCGGACTTCGGCACCTGGCTGCACCGGATCGCCGTAAACGCATGGCTTAATTTCCGGCGCAAAAATGGTGGAAAGCAAACGTTGTCCTTGGACGAACCATACAAGGACGAGGGCGGAAGCGAAATTCAGCGAGAGATTGCCAGTGATGACGGAGACCCGCTCCTGGCGCTGGAGGAAAAGGAATTTCGCGGCTTGGTGCGGGTGGCGTTAATGGAGCTTTCCGATGAGCACCGAACAGTGCTGGTGCTGAGAGAGATGGAAGGGTACAGCTACGAGGAAATATCGCGCATGCTGGAGTGCTCCCTGGGAACGGTAAAGTCGCGGCTTAACCGGGCACGGGAGGTAATGCGGCGCAAGATAACTGATCTAGCGCGGGAGACCGGAGAAGTGTTGCCTTTATATGAGGAGAGAAGGTGACGGCAGATGGATTGCCGGGAAACATTGAATTTAATACCAGATCACCTGGACGGGACACTTACCGGAGACGAGCAGGCGGCCATGGCGGAACATCTGGCGGTTTGCCTACAGTGTGCGCATCAAATGGATATGCAAAAAAGGCTCGCCGCGGCACTGCGGGAGATGGGCCAGGAAGAAATCCAGGCGCCGCCGGAATTATGCGGTCTGGTGATGAGCAAACTGCGCACCGAACGTCGGACTATGTTACCGAGGCTGCCGGCAGCCTGGCGGAGTGCGGTTGCCGCAGCCGCCGCGGCCGTCCTGATTATCGCCGGAGGTGTAGCCGGATTGAAAATGGACGGCAACGGTAAAGTGATCGTGTACTCACCACCTGAAACGAGTGTAATAGATGATCAGGAAAACACCGTGCCGTCGTCAAATGATGCTTCCGGGAATGACGGAATACAGCCGGGCGATAGCAATAACACTCAGCCGCCCGGCGAAGAAAACATACCGGATGCTGGCGGGTCGGCCAATCCCAGTGAAAGTGAGCAGGCAAGCGGTAATAACGGCCCCACAGATAAAGGAGAGGGAAAGGCGCCAACAGCGGCCGATAACAAGTCTTTAATGGAAGAACCCCATGTAATGCTTAGCAACGGCATAAATGTGACCAGCACCTTTTTAAAACTGGCTGTTGACGACTTGGCCGGGGCCAGGGCCAAAGCGGTGACGATGGCATATGGCCACGGAGCAGTTACTCAGGTGTTGCCGGAGGAACAGAGCGGCGGTAAAAAAATCGTTGTCTTAAGGCTGACGGTGGCTTCAGAACAGGCGACCAGCCTTATCTCAGGACTGACGGGCGCGGGTTCATTAATAGACAGACAGGACGAGAGACGTGACATAACTTCCATATACAATGAAACACTGATACAGTACAATGACCTACAATCAAGAATCAATTCAGCCAGTGAATCTGAAGAAAAGCGGCAACTGGAAATGCAGGCAGCTTCATATAAACAGCAATTGACCGCTTGGGATGCCGAGGCGGGCAAGCGGGTAATCATGTTATGGCTGGAGAGCAGGTAGGATAAGGAGGCCGGGGTTAAACCCGGCCTTTAAGTATTAGCGATCAAGGAGAGTGGTTGTTTAATCCAACAACCACTTTCCTATCTCCCACACTTATTAACTGACTAACTATCCCAACTGAAAGTATAGGTGCTGCCGTTATATTTCACATAATAACTGGAACGATCATTATCAACCAATTTTCCTGTGATTTTCGCATCCTCATAATCGGTACCGTCAGCTTCTTTGTTGATTCTTGATTTTACGGCACTCATAAAACTCTTTATTTTAGTTTTACTCACTTTTGTTAAGTTCGCATAACTATCCGCGTCGCTAAAATCAAGCTTAATTACGTATGCCAAGTCGTCCTCGTCACCACTCAGCGCTACTGACACATCTATTCCATCGTCACTAAAATAATCATCTCCAGCATCCGCAAAATAATCATTGAGCTCATTTTCTATTTCGCTTAAATCCGTACTGTTACTTGAACTATCATTATCCCAGCTGTAAGTATACTTGCTGCCGTTATATTTCACATAATAATTGGAATAATTATTATCAACCAGTTTTCCTGTGATTTTCGCATCCTCATAATCGGTGCCGTCAGCTTCCTTGTTGATTCTTGATTTTACGGCACTCATAAAACTCTTTATTTTAGTTTCGCTGACTTTTGTTAAATTTGAATAATTATCCGCGTAGCTAAAGTCAAGCTTAATTGTATACGCCAAGTCGTCCTCGTCGCCGCTCAGCTTAATCGACACATCTATTCCATCGTCACTAAAATAATCATCTCCAGCATCCTCAAAATAATCATCGAGCTCATCTTCTATTTTACTTATACTCGTACTATCCTTCTTGTCTATTTCATCCTCAAGCTCGCTGATCTTTGTGTTAAGTGTTGTGATTTTACTTTGGAGACTGCTTATCTCATTTTGCAGTGTACTTATTTCAGTATCCTTTTTTGTCAGTTGCTCTCTTAAGGCAGCTTCAACTGTACTCGTATTATCTGCAATCACGACTTGATAGTTAGACGGATCCCAATAGATATCTTTGCCGCTAATACTTTCCATGATCATGCGCACAGGCACATATGTAGTGTCGTTAATAATATAGGGTTGATTTGAACCCGTCAATTCCTGCCCATTGTATAAGATTCTTACGCCCTGATACGCTTGAACCGTCTGCATGTTAGAAGAAGCATACACAACTGACGCTGTGCATACTACAGTAATTAACATAGCGGCTAAAATGAAAAATAGCCTCTTTCTAAGATCAGTCATTTTGGATAACCTCCCCAAAAAAAAGTTATTAATATTTTTGAATTCATCAGACGCAGGACTATTTCGTAACTTTTATCTCAACCACTACCTCATCATCAATCTCACCGGGTAACGGATCAAGATAAGTGACTTTAACCTTATCGCCGACCGTCACGCTATCCTGCCGAATCCCGTCTTTATCCACTATCCGCGCATAATCATAATGATTAAACCATGCCGGTTTTTTCCCTGAGGAGCTTCCTTTTAAATAAAGGCGCCCGTCTTCAATCCTTTTCACCTCGCCGGAAGTTGTCTTCACATCAAGAAGGGTTACTTTTCTGACCTGCCCTTGGGACACCAGCACATCCACAAAGTCACCTTGTTTAAGCGAACTAAACCCCTTTGACGCTTTTCCCCCGCTTACAACAGCATCCCAGGCCAGGGGCAAAATCAAGTCTTTTACATTCATATCGCAAAGCACCATTAAATTGTCCTCGCCCAAGGCCACCATTTTAACCGATCCCCTGATTTTCTCTGTTTCCACCGCGTCATCCTTTAGCTCCAAAAGATTAACCCAGCTTACCTGCCGGCGCCCGTCCAAAATTACCTCGCAGCGAAAACCAACCGCTTGCTCCAGGGATTCTTCCTCCTCCGCCAGGAAGCATTGGACATTGCCCGCCACCTGGAGCTTTTGCGCGCCGGACAGGGAGTTGAAAAGTATATCCCGGCGATCTTTATTTTTCTCGATACCGGCAATCCATCCCGCAAGGCGGCGTCCGTCCGGGATTTTTACCCATCCCCGGTCCACTAGCCGGCTTAGGATTACCGCTATTTCAGCCCGGGTTAGAGTGTCCCGCGGCCGGAAGGTGCCGTCCGGGTAGCCGGACATGACGTTCGCGTTAACAACCGCTGCGACATAGACTTGTTCTTCAGGTTCCAGCGTATCCAGGTCGGAAAAGGTTTCAGCGGAAGACAAGCCGCCTTCCGCCAATATATTATTTTCAGCCGGTTCCGACTCATTTCCAGTCAAAGACGGCACAAGGCACATGGCCCGCGCCAAAAGTTCCGCCACCTCAAGCCGGGTCACCGGCCCGGCGTAATCATAATCTTCCGGGTCATCCGGCGCGAGAAATCCTTTTTCCACTGCCAGATCGATATAGGACTGCCCCCAGGGCACTTTGGGCGTTTGTTTTGTTTCCACGCCGCTCGCGGAGTTTGCGCTATTCTTTTTTTTATTACTATTAGCGGCCAGTTTCTCAGCCTCCGCGGCAAAACCACCTGAACGGACGATTAACACCACTGTTTCCAGCCTGTTGACCAGTTGATCCGGCTTGAAAGTATGATCCGGATAACCTTTGACCATCTCCAGGGTGGCCAGCCGGGTAACATGGCTCCGGGCCCAGTGCTCCGGCAAATCGCTAAAAGAAACAACATCTTGCGCCTTGGCGGCTAAGGCGGGTGAACAGCGGCACCATACCCAAATCGCGAAAACAACGAAAAAAAATATGAAAAAAATCAGAAAAGAGAGGCTGTTTTTTCTTGTTCTTTTAATAATCATCGTAGTCTCCATTAGTATCCGGCGGTTCATCTATAATTTTGTACAGGGTTCCCGCGTCTGTCATTACATAAAGATATCCGTCGGGTCCGGCGAAAGGCTGCATGGAAACCTTGCCGTCAAGGGCAAGATCCCAATCCAGCCGTCCCAGCGGGTTCACTGCCAGCAAGCGCTTGTCTCCCGTTCCCAGGTAAACGCGCATGCTGCTTTCATCCACCGACGGCCGGGAAATAGCCTCACTAAAAATTTGATGCCATGCTTCCGTGCCGTCATCTTGATTTACGGCGTAAAGTCTTTCCCCGGCGCAGAAGTAAAGCAGGCCATGTTCGGAAAGGGTGGGGGCTGTCAGGTTGTCGTACCCCACCCGATAACTCCACAGGGGACTGCCGTCGCCATAGCTGTCGAACGCGAGAACTCTCCCTTTGTTCAAGCTGTC
This sequence comes from Pelotomaculum terephthalicicum JT, assembly GCF_022410535.1. Taxonomy (GTDB): domain Bacteria; phylum Bacillota; class Desulfotomaculia; order Desulfotomaculales; family Pelotomaculaceae; genus Pelotomaculum_D; species Pelotomaculum_D terephthalicicum. Next base: position 85,236 of record NZ_JAKNBL010000008.1, on the reverse strand, counting down.
AATCTTTTGGGGATTAACAGTGGCATATATCCGGCCGTCCGCGCCGTTGACCAGATTGGCCCCCTTAATGTCACCCAGCGGGTAGCGCCAATAGATCTCTCCCTCTTCGCTTAACGCCGTCAAGTAAAACCCTTCATCTTTCCTGCCGAGAACGACAAATACAGCCTGCTCGTTTCCCGTGCTGGCTAAAATTTCCCAGTCGGTATCAAGCTGGGTGCTGCCGGCACCCTCTTCGCCCCAGCGCATTACCATCCATTTATAGTGTCCCGCGGTATCAACAGCGTATAGGGCCGACGGCAGGGGCAAATATAATAAATTACCGGGGCCGGTGGTCAGTTGCGCCGCTGCTTTGCTGTCATTCTGATAAACTTGGAAGCTCCATCCTTTGCTGCCGTTTAACTTTATCTCCTGAATCAAAGCATTGCCCGGCATAAATATTGATCCGTACGGGTCAAACACCGGACGTCCCGATTTGCCGCCGCTGGACGAGGTAATCTCCCATAGTTTGCGGCCATTTGCCTCCAGTGCGGCCAGCTTGTTTCCGGACGGCGCGTAAAACAAGCCGTTAGGACCCAACTGCAGTTCTGATGTCAGCTTGCCTATTTTAGCCGCCTGCCAAACCACACGGGGCGACCACTTTTCAGAGCATTCGGCGGACAGAACAGGAGTGAGAAAAAATAATAATATTGCCAGGGTTAAGCTAATCATCCGGTACATTCCTTCACATCCTTACATAAATACCATGCGGCAAATAAATAGCATATGCCTCACGGCATCTCACAGACATCCAGCAGTCTTTCCAGCAGGATGGCCATCTCCCCGACTGTAACCAGGTCGTCCGGCGCAAAGGCACCGGCTGTCCGGTCACGGAAAAGCCCCGCAGCTGTTGTTTCGGCAACGGCATCGGCCGCCCAGGCGGGTATATCGCCTGCGTCCAGGTAAGGCAATTCCGAAGCAGAGCCAATTTCAATTCCAATGTCACGCTGGACGGCAGCAAGAATCACCGCCATCTCGGCGCGGCTCAAGTTGCCTGCCGGTTGGAAGCTTCCGTCAGGATAACCGTTGATAATGCCGCGCGCCCGCGCTTCAGCCGCGGCGGGACGAAGCGGCGCCGGAATATCCTCCGCGTCAACATAGGGCAGAGGCCATTCGCTGGCCTCCGGCCAGTTCAAGAGCCGCGCCAGCGCGGCAGCCGCTTCCGCCCGCGTCAGCGGCACACCGGACAAACGTCTGAAATCTCCTCCCCGTGCTGTGTCGGCCAGAGCCTGCCTCATCACTTCGGCGATAATTATTGCAACATCATCTTTCCCTTCGCTGTCCGGCATGTTTATCTTCCTGCCGGTGACGCCGCCTTTTAGCCGGTCCACGGCCACAATTGTATAACTATATTCTTCTTCATTGTCCTGGTCTTGATTGTCCTGCTTAAGGAAGCATCTGAACCTGCCTGACTCGTCAACGGAAATCGCTTGTTTGAAGCCCTTTTGCCCCCACAGGTAAACATTGGTGTCGACGCCGGCCTTGCCGGACACCGCCAAACCGCCTTGGAGCGGGACGGCAGAGGTAAACAGCAGCGGCGGCGAAACGGCAGAACGCGCGTTTACCGACAGCAGCACGTTTCCGGTTGGTGAAGGAGCAGTGGCGTATTCTATTTCAACCTGTTCACCCTTAAGAAAATCTCCCGGCAGCATCGGATAGCTGTTTTTATAATAACGGGTTAAGCCGGAAGGCCGGTAACGCCCGCCCTCTCCGGTGGTGATAATGCCTTCTGCGCTATCATATCCTGTAAATGTGCTCTCATCATCGAAAGTTTCTCCTATATCCAGCCTCCACACTTCTGCACCGGCCGGGTCGGTTGTGACCCTGACCCAGCGCCCGGTTGCTATAGCGTCGTCCGGCGTGCTGATCCCCCACCGGTAGATAACAGCATCCGGAGACAAGTATAAAGAGCGGTAGCGGCCGCTGCTATCCAGCAGGTAAAGTTCCCTGTCTTTTCTGGTAAAATCAATGATCTTCCCGTAAAGAACACTGCTATATACCACCAGGCCGATTGCCTCGCCGGTGTCCGGCAGGAGCACGGCTGTTACATGGTCTCCCGGCTTGATCGCGTCAAAATTGGCAGTCTCCCTGTCCTTTCTAACCGGCGCGCCCGGGAAAATCTGGATAAAAGTGCCGTTTTCCATCCGTATCCCACCGCTGTTAGCGACAGGATCACGTACGGTGCCGAGGACCACCTGCCGCTTTACCGCCAGGTACTGCACCTCGCCGCTGGATGGCGCCAGGTGCAGGCGCACCGGCATGCCCGGCAAAGCTTTCTCCAATTCATCCAAAGCGCCGGTGCCGAAGGGCATATCCGCCGTTTCAGCACCGGCGTTGTAACTGTTTTCGTAAGAACAAACCGCATCGCCGGCAAGACGGTAAGTTCCCCCGTTTCCCTCAAGCACGATTGTTTTCCGCCCGTTCTCGTCGCGCAGTGCCGAAACAACACCCGCACGCTCGGCGTAACCGGCGCGAACCTGCCGGACTTTCTGGTCCACCGGGTTGACCACCGCGCTGATCTCCACTCCCGGGGGCAGCTCGCCCGGCGGCACAGACCGGCTGTTCAAGATGATCTCCCCGGCATCAGCGGGCAGACTGTAGCCTCCCAGCCTGACGGAAGAATTGATTTCCGTAAAAACAGTCCCTTCCGCCGTATTGAGCGCCTTTACCCCGGTGGCGCGCCATAAGCGGGCCGCCAGGTAGATCCGCTGAGGAGTCCGGTAGACTTCCGCCCCGGGAAAAAAGTGGCCGGCATCCGCCGGAGCAATATTGCCGTTAATGAGATTTATCACCGGCAGATCGGCCAGTTTGAACGAGGTGCCGTCCGCCAGTTCTATCGATCTGCCGCCGGTGCTTTTTACTACACTTTCGGCCGGGGCTTGCCCCCAAACCAGGGCGAAATCCTGCGCGGCCGCGGCGCTGCCGCTCACAGTATTCCGGCGCACGCCCGCGCCGGTTACTTCTACGGTATAATCCCCGGGCACTGGTGAAGGCAGGTAAACCTGCTCCACGTTGTTTGTCCGGTCCGGCACGTTTTTACCCAGGAAGTGGTTGCCGTAAAACACTCTTCCGTCAGGTGTCCGGACAATCAGGTCAAGGTCGTTCACCAGCGTTTGAGCGCTGCCTGATTCGGCCGGCGGGTCGGTCCAGGCCAGGGTGGCTTTAAAAGGGGATGAGGTGTCGGAAACATGGAACGTATAAGACATTTCGTTTCCTTGAGATACCCCGGCCAACTCGTCGGCCACTTCGCACTGGCTTTCTTTTAACGCAATTACCGTCCCGGCCAGGTCAATTACCCCGAAGCCCTCTTTTGACGGGCCGCCTGCAGCGGGACGGGAGCCGTTGATCAGCGTCGCCTTGGCCAGGGCCGCCGACGGGTTGGTTACATTCATATATTTCTCAAAATACTCCATTAAAAGGGCTGCCGAGCCGCCGGCAACGGCGGCGGCCATGCTTGTCCCCTGCATGCGCGTGTATTCCGGATACCCCGGCAGGTTGCCTTCAAGCAGGCGCGACCGGGCGGAAACCACCGCGGAAGCGGGAGCGAGAAGTTCGGGCTTGATCCGCCCGTCCCCGGTCGGCCCGCGCGAAGAGAAATCCGCGGCTGCCGCGGTATCATCCGCGTCCGGCACGAAGGCCGGCCGGGGCAGCACGGAAGCGCCGACGGCCAGGGCGTTTTTGCTGTTGGCCTCGGCGGTGACAGTGCCGGATGACGGCCCGCTGTTGCCGGCGCCGAAGACTGCCAGGAAGTCGGGATGATCACGTATAAAGTCATCCACCTGCGCGGCCGTCTCCTGGTAAACGTTAAAACCGCCGCCCCAGCCGTCCACATGAACCCGCGCGCCCGCCGCATAGGCCGGCGAGAATAGATCGGCCAGGTTGGCCGGCAACTCCGGCTCGCCATCCTGGTTAAGGATGGCCTGGAAATAAATACTGGCGCCCGGCGCCACGCCGCGGAATTTCCCGTCGGAAGCGGCGCCCGTCCCCGCGACGGTGGCGGCCATGTGTGTGCCGTGCCCGTCCGGATCGTCGGGTACGTCCCGCCCGGCCCATGATTTCAAGAAAACTACCTTGGGCATTTTGCCCGGCGCGCTTTGCAGGTCGGGGTGCAGGTCATTTATATTTCCCGTATCCAAGCCGCTGTCGGCGACGGCCACAATCTGCCCTTCCCCGGTGAGGCCGCCCGGCACGACGAATCCCGGCGCATATACCGCGGCGGCGCCGGTGATATCCCTGGCGCGGTCATTGAGAAAGGATATATTATTCTTTGGATCAAGGCGGTTTTCATAATGCAGCAGTAAGGTGAATATTAAAAAAACAGTAAAAATCAAACAGGCTGTAACAACTGAAAAACCGGTCAAACCCTTACGGGACGGTATACGACAACGCATGGGAAACCCCCTGGAAGACTTGATGGAAATGCAGCGACTTTTTTCGATTATTTATCTCTTTCGACAACTCTTAAAAATTTCCTGTTAAATTAGGAAAATAGTTAATTAAGTGAATAAAAAAATTTAGCAAGTCAGGGGGTAATACCCAGAAATTATATTTATCTTATTAAATTCGCGGCAGGTTGCCGATCATCGACAGAGCCTTGCCTGTGCCCCTGGCGACGCAAGAGAGCGGATCTTCGGCGATGATTACCGGCAGGCCGGTTTCCTTGCTGAGCAACTGGTCGATCCCGTGCAGCAGCACAGTCCCGCCGGTCATGATAATACCCTTGCTGATAACGTCGGCGGCCAGCTCGGGCGACGTGCGCTCCAGCACTTCTTTCACCGCGCCCACCACCAGATCAAGCGGCTCTTTGATTGCTTCGTACACATGGCTCCGGTTGACCACGATCGCCTTGGGCAGCCCGGAAACCATGTCCCGGCCTTTTACTTCCATTGATTGGTCCTCCGTGCCGTCCGGGAACGCGCTTCCGATACCGATTTTCAACTCTTCCGCGGTGCGTTCGCCAATCACCAGGCTGTATTCTTTGCGAATATATTTCACGATTGCCTCGTCAAGCTTGTCCCCGCCAATCCGCAGCGAGTTGCTGCAGACAATGCCGCCGAGCGAAATGACGGCGATGTCGGTGGTGCCGCCTCCGATATCTACCACCATCGAGCCGCTCGGCTGAAAAACATCCAGGCCCGCTCCCAGGGCGGCGGCAAAGGGCTCCTCAATCAGGTGCGCCGTTTTGGCCCCGGCCTGGATGGCGGCCTGGCGCACCGCGCGCAATTCCACTCCGGTTACGGCGGACGGGATGCAGACCATCACGCGGGGCCGGAACAGCAGCTTTTGCCCGCCGTCGGCCTTGCCGATAAAGTAGCGGAGCATCTTCTCCGTAACTGAGTAGTCGGCAATCACGCCGTCACGCAGCGGCCTGATGGCAACGATATTGCCGGGAGTGCGCCCGAGCATCCGGCGCGCCTCAGAGCCTACGGCGATGACCCGGCCGCTGCCCCGTTCCACGGCCACGACAGACGGTTCCTGCAGAACAACACCTTTCCCCCTCACGAAAACCAGCACGTTCGCCGTGCCCAGATCCAAACCGATATCACTGCCGCCAAGCATTAGCTTGTCCCCTTTCAGGACTGGTAAAAATATTGCCTGTCCAATGTTATTTCTTATGATTTCAAATAAAGGTATTATATTCTACTTCAATTGACAAAAATCCTGTTATTTTTGCGCTAGCCCGTGCAAATTCTTGTATTTTCTGCGGGTGGCTTCTCCGCCCCTGAGATGGCGTTCTGCTTTGTTGTATTCAAGAATGTTTTTTATTTCCCTGGCCAGTTGCTTGTTGAGAGAGGGCAAACGCTCTGTCATATCCTTGTGAACCGTGCTTTTGCTTACCTGAAACACCTGGGCGGCCCGCCTGACCGTAGCCTGGGACTCCAGGATATAATCGCAGATGTCAAGTACCCGCTTTTGAATATAATCCTGCATCGCCCTACCTCCTGTAGCAGTCGTCGGTCGGCAGACATCAGACGTCGGATATCATAATAAGTTTATTGATAAAGCTCCATACGTCTGTGCCTTCTTCCTTCGCTAGTAAATATATATGCGAGGTAGAGGCGGAAATGTTAAGGTAAAAAATAACAACCCGCTTGCGCGGGTTGAGGAGTCAGAATTCAGGAGTCAGCATATTAAAGACGATAAAATCTTTTATTCTGACCCCTGGCTTCCGACTCCTGACTCCTGATTAGTTAACTCAGCCCCGCTGTAATAGTGGCTGAGGATAACCCGGTAGTCGTAGCCGTGTTCAGCCATCCCCTTGGCGCCGTACTGGCACATTCCCACCCCGTGGCCGTGGCCGGTGGTGGTAAAAGTTAGGGAACTGCCGTCCGCCGTCCAGGTGAAGTTGGTAGAGCGCAAGCCGAGCAGGTCTCTTACAGCCACGGCGGAAAATTGCCTGCCGCCGATGAGCAGGTTCTTTGGCCTGCCCGTATTTGTCTTTTCAATTAATTTTATCTCTGATGAAGCATTTTTGCCGCTCGTTACCGGAACCGCGCTCAAGCTGGTGCCCAAGGCCTGGTCCACCTGTTCCAGGCTGAAGGCGGCGGTTTGAACCAGCTTAGGGTCCGTTTCATAGGGACAGGGAACGCTGCGCAGATAGGGAGCCTGAAATCGCCAGACATCTTCAGAGTTCTCCGTCCTGCCGCCGCAGGAGGCGTGATAGGCCGGGTCAATCAATTCACCGTTCCAGGTCAGCACCTGGCCGGATGTTTCGTCCACCGCCTTCTTTACTTTATAGTAGTAATTATAATAATGCAGGGTACCCCAGCGGTCCTTCAGGTCCTCCCTGGAAAGCCAGGCCTGCCCGTGCGTAGGGTCATCACAAACATCGGCACCCTGGTGCAGCGGGTTGACCACGCCGCCGGCGGCGCTCATCCGCTTAACTATATAGGTTCTGGCGGCGACCGCCTGTGCTTTTAACGCCTCGGGGGGAAATTCGGCGGGCATTTCAGCGGCAACCACCCCTACCAGGTAATCTTCCAATTGCAGCGGCTGAATTCTATTTTCCTCATGTATGTATAGCCTGACTATGGTCACGCCGGGAAGGAATTTGGCCGGGATCTGCCTGTCCGCCAGATAAGGAATTCCCAAAATCAGCGCGGTAATCAGCAGCATTACGCCAATCAACAGCCTGCGCAAAAAGAACACCTTCCGTCCTTAAAGGTACTACTTGGGGGTCAGAAGCCAGAATTCTGACTCCTGAATTCTGACTCCTGACTACTTGTTCTATTATAATTATATTTCTAATACTCGGTAAGAATAACCGGTGACGCCACATAAATAAACGCGCCGTGGGAGTCCGGACTGCGGCGCATCGCCACATTCAGGTTTACTTCTTTCCCGGCGTAGCGCAGGTCGCGGGAAAAGCGCGCGCTGTAACCGGTCAGGCTGACCAAATTGTCCTGCGCCACTCTTTCCTGAACAGCCGCGCCCGCCTTGCTCATCAATTCCTCCGCGCGGGCCGCCAGCTCCTCATCACTTAGATCTCCATCGAGCCAGCCGGAAAGAGAAACAGCCACGCGCTCATCATCACCATACCGGCTGAGAACTTGTCCGATCTGCTTTTTATAAGCCCGCGCCTTCCAGTAATCCTCAACCGCCAGGTTGACCATGATGTGGGACGCTTTATTCCCTTCCGGATATTCCATTACCTGCCCGAGTACGGAAGCCTGGCTGCCGTCGGACAGTTCTCCTGTTATTTCGCCGCCCCGGGCGTAGGCGTTCTGCCAGCTTTCCGTTTTACAGACGGGGACGTTCAAGCCCAGTTGTCCGGCAACCAGGCTGGCCATTTCCTGCGGCTCGCCCGCGAATGGTGCGGCATCGCCAACTTTCACCCAGCCGGTCACGTGGGTCGTTCTGAGCTCAGCTCCGGATGACTTCAGCAGGTTCAGCAATATTTTTTCTTCACTATTTGCCGCCAGAAGCCTTTGACCCGCCGGCGTCAGGCACAGAAACAAGGCGGCTGCGGCCAGCGCGATAAGCAATCCTCCGCATAACGGCAATAATTTTTTTTGATTTTTAAAGGGCATAATATCCTCCGGCTTATACTAAATTCTATGCCCTATTATTACCATATATTACCTGAATCATACTACCGGAGTGATGTGGCAGGCAAGAAGCAAAAAGAACTCCCTTTGCTTCCCCATACAAAGAGGGGCTGACTTATGTCAGCCCCCCGCGCCAATACACTCTTTACTTAACGGCCTGTCGCCTTTAAGCGGTTGATGGCACGTTTCAGCGCCAGCTCAGCCCTGAGCACGTCCAAGTCGGGCGTTTTAGAAGCAAGTCGCTGCTCGGCGCGCTGTTTGGCCGCCTCGGCGCGGTCGACGTCAATATCTTCCGCCCGTTCGGCCGCCGTGGCCAATACGGTCGCCTTGCTGTCCCTGACCTCCAGGAAACCGCCGCTCACAGCGATATTAAACTTCTTGCCTTCCTGCTCGATGCGCAAGAGGCCTATTTTCAGGGCGGTGATTAACGCGGCGTGGTCCGGCAGAACACCGAGTTCACCCTCGCTGCCCGGCGCCACGAAGAACCTGATATCTTCGCTGAAAATTTTTTTCTCTGGTGTCACTATATCCAGTCGCTGGGTCTTTTCCGACATTTAGATCCACTGCCTTTCCATATGCGGCCTGCCGACCGGCAGCTTTTTACCGGCTGCAGGTCTAGCCGGCCAGCTTCTTAGCTTTCTCCACGGCTTCTTCGATGCCGCCCACGAATAAAAAGGCGTCCTCCGGCAGGTCGTCGTGCTTGCCGTCGAGAATTTCTTTAAAACCGCGGATCGTTTCTTTAACCGGCACGATCTTGCCTTTCATGCCAGTGAAGGCCTCCCCCACGTTGAAGGGCTGCGACAAGAATCTCTGCATCTTACGGGCGCGCGCCACGGTGGTTTTATCTTCATCGCTCAACTCTTCCATACCAAGAATGGCGATAATGTCCTGCAGTTCTTTGTAGCGCTGCAGCACCATTTGCACATTCCGGGCCACTTGGTAATGCTCAGCCCCGATGACATTCGGGCTAAGGATACGTGAGGTCGAGTCGAGGGGGTCCACCGCCGGATAAATGCCGAGCTCGGCAATCTGGCGGGAAAGCACGACGGTGCCGTCAAGGTGGGCGAACGTCGTGGCCGGGGCCGGGTCGGTCAGGTCGTCGGCAGGCACGTAAACAGCCTGCACAGAGGTAACCGAACCCTTCGAAGTGGATGTAATGCGCTCCTGCATCTGGCCCATCTCAGTGGCCAGCGTCGGCTGGTAGCCCACGGCCGACGGCATCCGGCCGAGCAGCGCGGAAACCTCGGAGCCGGCCTGAGTGAAACGGAAGATGTTATCAACGAACAGCAGGGTGTCGGCGCCTTCCTCGTCACGGAAGTATTCAGCCAGGCACAATCCGGTCAGCACCACCCGCAGGCGGGCACCCGGCGGCTCGTTCATCTGGCCGAACACCATGGTGGTCTTGTCCAGAACGCCCGATTCGGTCATCTCGTTGTAGAGGTCGTTGCCTTCACGGGTGCGCTCGCCCACACCGGCGAATACTGAAATGCCGCCGTGCTGCTTGGCGATGTTGTTGATCAGTTCCATCACGATGACGGTCTTGCCCACGCCGGCGCCGCCGAACAAGCCGATCTTGCCGCCCTTGAGGAAGGGCACCAGCAGGTCAATCACCTTAATCCCGGTTTCCAGCTGCTCCTCCCTGGTTGACTGTTCCGACAGCGGGGGCGCCGGGCGGTGAATGGGATATTTCATCTCACTTTGAATCTCGCCCAGGCCGTCAATGGGCTCACCCAAAACGTCCACCATGCGGCCGAGGGTTGTCTTGCCCACCGGCACGCTGATCGGAGCGCCGGTGTCGACCGCTTCCATGCCGCGGACCAGGCCGTCCGTTGCCGACATCGCCACGGTGCGGACCGTATTGTTGCCCAGGTGCTGGGCCACTTCCAGGGTAAGGTCGATTTTCCGGCCAAACATATCTTCTTTTTCGCTTTTTATTTTAATCGCGTTGTAAATGTCGGGTACTTGGCCGGGTGGAAAACGGATGTCCACCACGACGCCGATTACTTGCACTATATGTCCAACGTTCATTTGCTACACGTTACCTCCTTCACCCTTATTCAAGGGCGGCCGCGCCGCCCACAATTTCGGAAATTTCACGCGTAATCGCGGCCTGGCGGGCCCTGTTCATGGACAGCGTCAGCTTGCTGATCATATCAGAGGCGTTCTGCGTGGCGTTGTCCATGGCGGTCATGCGAGCGCTTTGCTCTCCGGCCTTGGACTCCAGCAGCCCCTGGTAAATAGCATTTTCAAGATACTTCGGCAGCAACTCAGCCAGCACATCTTCCGCCGCAGGCTCAAAAATATAGTTCACCTTCTGGGCCTGGCCTTCCTTGGCCTGGCCTTCCTCAGCAGGCGGTTCAGCCGGCAGCAGCTTCATCACTACAGGCTTCTGCACCAATACATTAACAAACTGGCTGTAAACGAGGTAGACCTCATCGTATTCCGCCTCGGTATATTTTTTTATAACCAACGAGCTGATTTCCTGAGCCGTGTGGTACTTGATGTCTTCTCCCAAGCCGATGAACTGCCCGTCGATGTTGTACCCGCGCTTGCGGAAAAAGTCATATCCCTTGCGGCCGGCTGTGATCATGCTGATTTCCGTGACGGCGCCTTTCAACTCCTGCGTCACCCGCCGGATCACGTTGCCGTTAAAGCCGCCGCACAGGCCCCGGTCTGCGGTAATAATAACGTAGCAGACTTTCTTCGGCTCACGCACGGCCAGCAGCGGGTGCTTGACCGCGCCGGAAGCCAGCGCCACCCGGCCGAGCACCCCCCTGATTCTCTTGGAATACGGGCGGGCGGCCAGCACCGCGTCCTGCGCGCGCCTCATCTTGGCGGCCGACACAGCCTTCATCGCTTTGGTAATCTTCTGCATGTTCTCGGTACTCTTGATCCGGCGCCGGAGATCGCGCAAACTTGCCATTTATGTTTTCACCACCTTGTTAGCCGGTAAGTGTCTGAAACGCATTACGTCAGACCGTGAGCGGCTTTGAATTCGGCCTTAAACTCTGCAATGGCTGCGTTCAGGTTTTCCTCCAATTTATCCGATAGATCGCCAGTCGTGCGGATTTCCTCCAGCAGGTTGGCTTTATTGGCCCTCATATACTTCAAGTATTCCGCTTCAAACGGCAGCACCTGCTCAACCGGCAGGTCGTCGAGGAAACCGTTGGCCGCGGCGAAAATGCTCGCCACCTGCTCTTCCACCGGCATCGGCACGTACTGGTCTTGCTTGAGCAGCTCCACCATGCGCTCGCCGCGGGTCAGCCTGGCTTGGGTAGCCTTGTCCAGGTCGGAGCCGAACTGGGCAAAAGCGGCCAGTTCGCGGTACTGGGCGAGGTCGAGGCGCAGGCCGCCGGCGATTTTTTTCATCGCCTTCACCTGGGCCGCGCCGCCGACCCGGGACACCGAGATACCCACGTTCACCGCCGGGCGGATGCCGGCGTAAAACAGGTCGGGCTCAAGGAAGATCTGGCCGTCGGTAATGGAAATGACGTTAGTCGGAATATAGGCGGAAACGTCACCCGCCTGGGTCTCAATAATCGGCAGCGCGGTCATGGAACCGGCGCCGAGGTCGTCTGAAAGCTTGCAGGCCCGCTCCAGCAACCGGCTGTGCAGGTTGAAGACGTCGCCCGGATAAGCCTCGCGTCCAGGCGGCCGGCGCAGCAGCAGCGAAAGCTCGCGGTAAGCGGACGCCTGCTTGGACAAGTCGTCGTATACAATTAAAACGTGTTTGCCCTGGGACATGAATTCCTCGCCGATGGCGGCACCCGCGAACGGAGCGATATAGAGCAGCGGGGCCGGGTCGGAAGCAGTGGCGGAAACGATGATGGTGTAGTCCATCGCCCCGGTGTCCTGCAGCTTCTGCATCACGTTGGCGACGGTAGATTGCTTCTGGCCGACGGCAACATAGATGCAGATCACGTCGCCACCCTTTTGGTTGATGATCGCGTCGATGGCGATCGCGGTCTTGCCGGTCTGGCGGTCGCCGAGGATCAACTCCCGCTGGCCGCGGCCAATCGGAGTCATTGAGTCGATGGCTTTTAAGCCGGTTTGCATCGGCTGGTGTACCTTCTTCCGGAACATAACGCCCGGGGCGATTTTTTCCACGGGAAGAAACTTGTCGCTCATAATCGGACCCTTGCCGTCCAGCGGCTGGCCCAGCGGGTTGACCACCCGGCCAATCAGGGCGTCGCCCACCGGCACCGAAACAATCCGGCCGGTGCGCTTGACGGTGTCGCCCTCTTTAATATGCTTGTACGGGCCGAGAATAACACAGCCGATGTTGTCTTCTTCCAGGTTGAGGGCCATCCCCAGCACGCCGCCTGGGAATTCCAGCAGTTCCATGGACATACAATCCATCAGGCCGTATACCCGGGCGATCCCGTCACCGACCTGGATAACGGTACCCACGTCGGTCATTTCGATCTCTGTCTGGTACTTATCTATTTGCTGCCGGATAATCGAACTGATTTCTTCAGGTCGCAAATTCATTCACTGGTTCACCCCTATCTATAGTTAGCTGATTTGCTTGAGACGATCTCCGAGGGCAGCCAACTTGGCCTTGATCGTGCCGTCAATTACCTTGTCCCCGATCCGGATCAACACTCCTCCGAGCAGAGATGGATCGGTAGCATAAGAAACCTGCACTTTTTTGCCGGTCAGCTTGGCCAGCAACTGGTCGAATTCGCCTTTTTCCTGATCTTTCAAATCTACCACCGATGTGACCCGGACCTCCACAATGTTACGCGCCGCGTTGGCCTTGGCGATGAACTCCGACGCGATATCCCCCAAAAATGTTTCCCGCCGGCGATCCACCAGCAATTTAATGAAGTTAAGGGTCAACTCGGATATTTTCCCCTTAAACAGCTGGTCGAGCAGTTCCTTTTTCGCGGCAGCCGTAATCTGGGGGTGGTACAGCACTTTTTGCAGGTCGGTGTTCTCCTGAAGGATCGTGTCTACGGCTTTTAATTCCTCTTCTATTTGGTCAACTTGATTCGATTCCACGGCGAGATCATATAACGCCGCCGAGTAGCGTCCTGCTACAGCCCCTTTTAGCATAGCAGCTCCCCTGCCTCTTTAACGAACTCCTGGACCAGCTCGTGCTGGATGTTGTCGTCAATCTGGCGCTCCAGGATCTTGCCTGCCACAAGAATGGCCAGACTCGCGGCCTGGTCGCGCATCTCGGCAACAGCCTTGTCTTTTTCACGCTGGATCTCGACAAGGGCTGAATCTTTCAGCCTCTTTGCCTCTTCCTTGGCGCTTTCAATGATTTCAACAGCCTGCTCCTCACCCGCTTTGGTAGCTTTCTGGATAATCTCCTGGGCATGCTCGCGGGCGCGGCGCAATTCCGCCTCAAACTCTGCTTTATATTGCTCAGCTTGCTCCCTTTCCTGCTCGGCGGCCGCGATGCTGTCGGCAATAAGCTTCTGACGGTCGGAGAGTAGTTTGGTCAAGGGCTTGTACGCGACAAATTTAAGGAAGATCAATAACAAAATAAAGTGAAACACCTGCGCCAGCAGGGTCGCATTTGGAAAATTTTCCAAAACTTTTTCCCCTCCATTCGCACGTCTGACACCGGACGTCAAACGTAAATTCGGTCGTTAGGGGCCGGAGGTCAATGAAACCAACCGCCGCACGCCGCAAATCCGGCCGCCTGCCGCCAGGCGTCAAACAATGGCCGGCATCCGGCTTCCGGCGACTGATGTCTTTTCTCAGCCACCAACCTTGCCCCACAGCATGAAGGCAATAACAATCGAGATAACCGGCAGAGCCTCAATCAGACCGAGAGAAATAAACAGCAAGGTCATTGTTGATCCCCTGGCTTCCGGCTGGCGGGCAATCGCCTCAATCGCTTTACCGGTCATGACACCGTCACCGATAGCGGCGCCGCATGCGCCCAGGCCGATAGCAATAGCACAACCAATAGCGGCTCCAGCTTGTAACATTCCGTTTTCCATTTAAAATTCCCATCCTTTCATTAAATGTTATACTTAACCTGTTTTTTTAAGAGACTTGGTACCATTTAAAGTTTGGCTAATGATCCGCGGTAGCTATGGAAATATATACGATAGAAAGCATGGTAAAGATAAACGCCTGGATGCAGCCAACGAAAATACTGAAGGCCAGCCATACTACCGAAGCGATAAAGCCTCCCAGCAAGTCGGCCCACATTCCAAACAGCCCCAGTAAAACTATCAGCATCACTTCACCGCCGTAAATATTCCCGTAAAGACGGAAGGCCAGCGTGACCGGCTTGGAAAACTCTTCGATCAAATTAATTGGAAGGAAAAAAACATAAGGCGTGACAAAATGTTTAAAGTAGCCGGCGCCTTTGTACTTCAATCCGTAATAATACATTAGCGCGAAAGTAGTCAGGGATAGCGCGAAAGTGGTGTTGGGATTGGCTGTTGGGGAACTGAGCGTCGGTACAAGTCCAAGAATGTTGGAAAACAGGATAAAGATAAAGAACGTAATAACCACACCGATGATACCCGCTCCTTTTTGCGGGTCCATGTTCTGGTTGACCAGATTCCTGATTCCCTCAAACATCATCTCAAAGACATTTTGCACCCCGCGCGGCCGCCGCATATCCATATTGCGGGTGGCGACAATGGCAAAAAGCGCCACCAGGATCATTGTCAGCCAGGTCATCACCATTACTTTTGGGATAAACTCAAAATGCATGCCGCCTATGTTTAAATTCCAAAGTATTTGATGCCCGTGCTCATCCAACTCCCAGAAATGAAAAACGTTTCCCCAAATATCTAGCCTCTCTTCAACTTCTGCCATGCTTAACATATTCTTTTCTCACCTCCTTCTCTTTAAATGATAGCCATCTGCATAACTCAAATCCATTGATATAGCTGGATTTGGTGCACACTAAATTTGCTTATCACTCAATATATGATGTGATTTCCTCCCATAAATGTTCGAATTAAGTATCCTTATGCCCTTGCAATCATCCCAAATTCTTTAACGGTAAAAAAAAATGATGTATCCTTAAAATCATCTCTCTTATACTTACTCCCGATTTCTGACTCCTGAGTCCTGCGTAGTTACTGACTTATATTTCAAAGAGCCGGCAAGGCCGCTTCCCTTCAGCAAGGCACCCGCCATACCAAAAGTAAAGATGCACGGAACCACGAAAATCCCGGCCGCGGCCGCGTAAATATTGGCAAAACCTGTTCTGGAAACAAAATACAAGACCGCCATGATGATGAGAAGCCGCAGGAAAACACCGGCCAGCAATTGTGCTTTGGCGCGGAGCAAGTTCCCCCGGGAAAGGGCCTGCAGTCTTTTATTCAGAAAAAAAGCATTCCACATACCCGTGGCCGTACCCACCAGAAAACCCCAAACAACAGGATTTTTCGGCTGCAGCAACAGCACGAAGCAATAGAACGCTAAAAGAAAGCCGGATATGCGCAATGTCCTAGCTAACTGGCCAGCAAAATCCCAGTCTCGCATTATGCTTACTTCCTCTCCCCAAAAAACCTCTGCAGGGTTTTATATATGCCGGTAATCCCAATCGCGATACCGGCAATAACCCCGGCCAGCATGAGCCAGGGCCCGGTGCCGAAATGACGGTCCAAAAACTGCCCGCAGTAGTAACCGGACACAACTGTAACGGCAAGCTCCGTGCCGATAGCAGTGGTTAGGCCCATTGCCTGAAGCGCCCACCGCTGGTCCCGTTTTTCTATATCTTTATCATCTTTATCAAAGTCTTTTTTCTTCTGCATACTTAATCAGCGGATCACGCCCAAGTGAACACGCGCGCCGGCTACCGTCCACCCGGCCTACCCCCTGAATCACCCTCAACATATATTGCTTCTACACTTTTTATACTATTCCTCCAAGAAAAAATAAAATTTTATTGGAAATTAAATTATTCAGCAGTCAGCAGTCAGGGGTCAGAATATTTAAGGCATTAAACATACCTTATCCTGCCTGCTGTTTACTATGCAGTTACATCTAAAATTTATGAAGGCAAAACTCCTGCATTCGTTCTTTAGAAATGCCAAACTTGTGTTTGATTGCTTGTACGATTCGCCGTGAAGCAAGCCCGTCGCCATAGGGGTTGACGGCGTTGGCCATTTTCCCGTAGCATTCGTGGTCCTCCAGCAGGCGCCTGGTCTCGGACAACACCGCCTCTCTGGCGGTGCCCACCAGCCGGACAGTGCCGGCGTCTACCGCCTCAGGCCGCTCGGTCGTGCTGCGCAGCACTAAAACGGGCTTGCCCAACGCGGGAGCCTCTTCCTGGAGGCCGCCGGAGTCGCTTAAAACAAGGTAACTGCGGTTGATCAGATTGGCGAACGGCTGGTAGTCCAGAGGTTCAATCAAATGAATGCGGTCCCGCCCGCCCAGCTCTTCTTCCACCACACTTCTAACCAGAGGGTTTTTATGCACCGGAAAGACAACTTCCACATCGCGGTAGTTTTCCGTCACTTCCCGCAGCGCCCGGTATATCTCGCGCATCGGCCCGCCCAGGTTCTCCCTGCGGTGGGTCGTAACCAGCAGAACCCTTTGTTTCGCGTAATCAATCCGGCTCAATACCCGGTCGGCAAAAATGTAGCCCGGCCGCACAGTGGCCAGTAAAGCGTCGATTACGGTATTCCCCGTCACATATATGTTTTCCCCGGACACTCCCTCGTCAAGCAGGTTTTGCCTGGCGTTGGCCGTGGGGGCGAAGTGCAGGTCGGCCAGCACGCCGGTCAAGTGGCGGTTGATCTCCTCCGGAAAGGGGGAATACTTGTCACGCGTCCGCAGGCCGGCTTCAACATGTCCCACCGGAATCTGCAGGTAGTAAGCAGCCAGGGCGGCCACAAAGGTGGTGGTTGTATCGCCGTGGACCAGGACCAGACCGGGTTTCTCCTTTTGGAATACTTCCCGCAGCCCGGTCAGCGCCCGGCTGGTGATGTCAAAAAGACTTTGCTGCCGGCGCATAATATCCAGGTCGTAGTGAGGCACTATTTCAAACAGATCGAGCACCTGGTCCAGCATCTCCCGGTGCTGGGCGGTAACAGCCACTTTACATTCCATATCGTCCCGGTGTTTCGCCAACTCTTTTACCAGGGGAGCCATTTTAATCGCCTCCGGCCTGGTCCCGAAAACTGTGATCACTTTCAGCAAAGGATACAACTACCTTTCTCATTCTCTCATTACTGAGCCCCGAGAGTTACATATAATAGTTATTCAGTTGGCAGAGTCAGAATGCTCAAAACGAAAGGCCTTTTCCTTATTCCGACTCCTTAACCCCGACTCCTGATTCCTGGACATACCTGACCAGTTCCACTCCTGCCTCATCAAATATCTCCTGCGCCGAGAGGTCGGGATAATCACCCTGGAAAACCACCTTCCCGACGCCGGCGTTGATCATAATTTTCGCACAGAGCAGGCAGGGCTGGTGGGTGACGTAACAAGTCGCCCCCTTGATGGCGATACCATGCACGGCAGCCTGGATCACGGCGTTTTGTTCGGCGTGCAGCCCGCGGCATAGTTCGTGGCGCTCGCCGGAAGGCACGCCCAACCGCTCGCGCAAACAGCCGATATCCAGGCAATGCTTTAATCCGGCGGGGGCCCCGTTATAACCGCTGGCCAAGATCCGCCTGTCTTTAACGAGAACGGCGCCAACGCGCCGCCGCAGACAGGTGGACCGGTTGGCCACAACTCTGGTAATGTCCATGAAATACCGGTCCCAACCCGGCCGTTCCATAAAGATCAACACCTTAGTACAAAGGATACTTGTCGCACATCTCGCTCACCTTCGCCCGGGCTTTGGCCAACTTTGCCCCGTCGTTGCGGTTGGCGACGGCATAGTCCATAATTTCGGCAATCTGGACCATGTCTTCCTCTTTCAGCCCGCGGGTGGTAACCGCGGGCGTGCCGATGCGGATGCCGCTGGAAGTGTTAGGCGGCAGCGGGTCGAACGGGATGGGGTTCTTATTCACTGTCACGCCTACGGCATCCATCAGTTCTTGCGCCTCTTTACCGGTAATGTTCTTGCTGCGCAGGTCAACCAGGATCAGGTGGTTGTCCGTGCCGCCGGAAACAACCTCAAAGCCCCGCTCCAGCAGGGCGGCGGCCAGCGCGGCGGCATTGTTGACCACTCTTTGCTGATAGTCTTTAAAATCCGGCTCCATCGCTTCTTTAAACGCCACCGCTTTGGAGGCGATCACATGCATCAGCGGCCCGCCTTGAATGCCCGGGAAAACCGACTTGTTTATCTGGGCGCCGTACTTCTCACGGCAGAGAATCAAGCCGCCCCTGGGCCCGCGCAGGGTTTTATGGGTGGTGGTGGTAACCACGTCGGAGTATGGAACCGGGCTCATATGCAGCCCGGCCGCCACCAGCCCGGCGATATGGGCCATGTCTACCATCAGGTAAGCCCCCACTGCCGCGGCGATTTCGCCGAAACGGTCAAAGTCAATGGCGCGGGGATAAGAACTGGCGCCGGCGATAATCAACTTCGGCCTGTGCTCTCCGGCGATAGCCCGGACTTTTTCATAATCAATCCGGCCGGTTTCTTTATCCACACCGTAAAAGACAAAATTAAAATACTTGCCTGATATATTGATGGGGCTGCCATGGGTCAGGTGGCCGCCGTGGGCCAGGTCCATACCTAAGATGGTATCCCCGGGACTTAATAAGGCAAAGTAAACAGCCGTGTTTGCCTGCGCCCCGGAATGGGGCTGCACATTGGCGAACTCGGCCCCAAACAGCTTTCTGGCGCGTGAAATAGCCAAGCTTTCGGCTACATCCACAAACTCGCAACCGCCGTAATAACGTTTTCCGGGATAACCTTCGGCATACTTGTTGGTCAGAACCGAGCCCTGAGCCTCCATCACCGCCCGGCTGGCTGCGTTTTCTGAAGCGATCAGCTCGAGAGTCCGGCGCTGCCGCTGCGTTTCTTGCTCAATAGCGCGGAATATCTCCGGATCGACTTCAGACAAAGGGCGCAACAAACTCATATAAAACAATCCTCCCCACTGCCGGGTACTACCTACCGGCTACATCGATTATATTTTTGCTCAATGGCTTCTATTTTACTGATCCTGCGGGCGTGCCGCCCCCCTTGGAATTCCGCCTGGAGCCAAGCCGATACAATATCACGCGCCAGGCCGGGACCGATCACCCGCTGTCCCATGGTCAATATATTAGCGCAATTATGCTCCCGTGACGCCCTGGCGGAAAAAGTGTCATGGCACAATGCCGCTCTGACGCCCGGGACTTTATTGGCGGAGATGGCCACTCCGATGCCTGTTCCGCAGCAGAGCACACCACGGTCGAAATCACCGCCGCGCACCGCTTCCGCCACTACCAAGGCCAGGTCGGGATAATCCACCGCTTCCTCGGAAAAAGTGCCGAAGTCCTTGAATTCAACACCAGTATCATGAAAAAAAGCGGCAACTTCTTCCTTGAGTCTAAATCCCCCGTGATCGCTGGCTAGGGCAACTTTCATTATTAATGACTCCTTTTTAACAAGAATAAACTTGCCTAAACTCGCCTATAAACTCGCTTACGCTAAGGATATTTCGACAGAAATCGGAAAAATTCCTCTAATTTTGGGCAAAAAATCCCTCGGGGTTTGCCGCAAGCCGGTCTAAAGCGCGGGATATCAGAGATTCCAACCTTTCCGCACACCGGCGGTAGACTGCCACAGGCTGGCCGACCGGGTCGGGCACATCCCCGTCCGCCCCGGTGAATTCGCTAAGAGTGAACACTTTGCCGGCTGCTTGCGGAAATACGCTCAGGATATAATTACGCTGCGCCAGGGTCATGGTCAGGATTAGTCCGGCCCGGCCGGCTATTTCAGCCGTCAGGCGGGTGGCGCGGTGCTCCGTGAGGTCAATTCCCATCCCAGCCAGCGTTTCCAACGCTTCCGGGGACGCGGGCGCGTCTTGCCAGGCCTCCACGCCGGCTGAAGAAACCGTCATTTTCCCCGAACCTGCCGGGCGCTCCGCCAAAATCTTGCGTGCCAGCGCCTCCGCCATACTGCTGCGGCAAGTGTTGCCCGTGCAGACAAAAAGCAGTTCCATAGGATCACCCTCGCTAACTTCATAAAATAGCAGTACTCGGAATTCAGGAGTGCTGTCCCTATACTCTAATAATTTTTCCCCCCGCCGCCTTGCGCAGCCGGTTCATTACCGCCAGGCCGATACCTTGGTCCGCCAGTCCTTCCGCCAGGATGACGTCGACTTCCATCTCGTCAAAGCGGCGCAAGGTTGCGTACAAAGCCGCGGCCACTGTTTCAGGTCTGTCCCGGCGCCCGGCCGTAACAACCTCCCCGGCGGCGGAAAAATCCTCCCCATCTTTATAGGCAAGGATTCCCACCCGGCAGCCTCGCGCCCGGTACTCCTTCGCCAAATCCATAATTTTCGCCGCTGCGGCTTTTACTTCGCCTTCAATCAAAAAGAGCGGCGCGCGCGGCGCGTAGTGGGTGTACTTCATACCGGGAGAACGCGGCCGGCTTTTGCCTTGAAACCCGGACCGCGCCGCGGGATCCACCGCCACGGCGTCCAGGACTCTGCTCAAATCCTCCGGGGTAATCCCGCCCGGCCTCAGCACCAGCGGCACCGGGACGGTCAGGTCAACGACCGTTGATTCCACTCCCACTCCCGCCGGTCCGCCGTCAATGATTAAGTCAATCCGCCCGGCCAGATCGCTTAAAACATGGCGGGCGGTCGTCGGGCTGGGCCGCCCGGAAGTATTGGCGCTGGGCGCGGCGACGGGTACACCGGCCGCGCGCAGCAAACCCAGCGCCACCGGGTGTGCCGGCATGCGCACGGCGACAGTGCCCAGACCGGCGGTAACTTGAGCCGGCACTGCTTCGCCAACCGGCAATATTATCGTCAGCGGGCCGGGCCAAAAGGCGTTCATCAACGCTTCCGCCGCGCCGGTAGTCTTTTTAACGAGTCCGCCCACCGCCTCCGGGCCTGCGACATGGACAATCAAAGGATTATCCTGGGGACGCCCTTTTGCTGCGAATATCCCGGCCACAGCCCGCCCGTCCAGAGCGTTCGCCCCGAGACCGTACACGGTTTCAGTGGGGAATGCCACCAGCCCCCCCCGCCTCAATACGGACCCGCCCTCTTCCAGGGGGCCGGATTCCGGATGAAAAGGGTCTACGGTTATGTATTTTGTGTTTATCTTCTTATTAAGCATAAATACCTCGGTGTCAAGAGTGTCAAGGGGACGGTTCTCCTGACAAGAAAACGGTCCTGCTGGTTTAAATCTATACTGCTTTTACAGCGCCGGACAAAACAGAGAATCGTCCCTTATCTCTCCCGCCAACACGGTTCGCTATCGGCTGAAGTCCGGCGCGAGGCGGGCTACCGCCAATCTGTCCAGTCCGGCCAGGTCCTGCAGGACCACTGTGTCCCACCACGGGGGACTCAAGAGGCCGGCCACGGCTGCGCGCTGGCCGCTGCCTATTTCCATTAGCAGGCTGCCGCCCGGCTTGAGCATGTCTGCCGCGGCGGGAATCAACCGCCGGTACAGGTCCAGACCGTCTGCGCCGCCGTCCAGGGCGGTCACCGGCTCATACAGCCGCACCTCCCGCGGCAGCGCGCCGAGTTCACGCGTGGCGATATAAGGCAGATTGGCCGCAATCAAGTCCACCCGCCCGGCCAACCCCAGTCCGGCTAACGGTGCGAGCAGATCACCATGCAAAAATGACACGCGCCGCTCAACACCGTGCGAAACAGCGTTAAGCCGGGCCACCTCGATAGCGTCGGGCGACTGGTCGGTAGCGTAAACCACTGCCTGCGGTAAAAATACGGCCAGACTAATCGCGATAGCCCCACAGCCAGTGCCGGCGTCAACGATAATATCACCGGCCCCGGCCAGGTGAATTGCCGTTTCAACCAGCAGTTCGGTTTCCGGCCTGGGGATCAGGACAGAGTTATTGACAGTAAAATCCAATCCCATAAATTCTCTGCGCCCGGTCAGGTAGGCTACCGGCTCGCCCGCCTCCCGCCTGGCGATCAGGGTAAAAAACCGGGCTTCCGCTTCCGGCGGGAGCTCGCGCTCCCAGTCCTGGTAAAGTCCGGCGCGGTTATGGCCGGTCACATGACCGAGCAGCACCCCGGCGTCCAGGGCGGGAGTGCCGGCGCCGCTTTCTCTCAACTTTTGCCCGGCCTTGCGCAGGGCTTCTCTGACAGTTGTCATGATTATTCCACTTGTTTGAGCTGCTCAGCCTGGTCGGTAGTGATCAAGGTCTCGATAACCTCGCCCAGGTCGCCTTCCAGAACTCCGTCCAGGCGGTGCAGAGTAAGGCCGATCCGGTGGTCGGTCACCCGGTTCTGGGGGAAATTATAAGTACGGATCCGCTCACTGCGGTCACCAGACCCGACCATTGACTTGCGGGTGCTGGCCAGCCTTTGCTGGTGTTCGGTCTGGGCCCGGTCAAGCAAGCGCGCCATCAGCACCTTCATCGCCCTGTCCTTATTTTTATGCTGTGATTTTTCATCCTGCATGGAAACGACTATTCCGGTCGGGATATGGGTTATCCGAACGGCGGACTGGGTTGTGTTCACCGACTGGCCGCCATGGCCGGAAGCGCAGAACACATCTATGCGCAGGTCATTCGGGTCAATCTCCACGTCCACCTCCTCGGCCTCGGGCAAAACCGCCACCGTGGCCGCCGATGTGTGAATTCGCCCGCCGGACTCGGTGGTGGGAATCCGCTGCACCCGGTGTGTGCCGCTTTCGAATTTCAGCCTGCTGTAAGCGCCGCGTCCCTCAATGTTAAAGACTACTTCTTTAAAACCGCCGATATCGGTGTAATTGGCGCTTAATATTTCAGTTTTCCAGCCCTGAGTTTCCGCGAAGCGCGCGTACATGCGAAACAGGTCGGCCGCGAACAAAGCCGCTTCTTCACCGCCTGTCCCGGCGCGTATTTCCATGATCACGTTCTTCTCATCGTTTGGGTCCTTGGGCAGCAGCAGCACTTTCAGCTTCAATTCCAGGTCCGACTTTACTGCAAGCAATTGTTCAAGTTCGGCCCGGGCCATATCCAGTATGTCCCCGTCCGACTCTTCATCCAGGATTGCCTGTGTCTCCTGAATTTCCTTAGCTGTTTTCTTATATTCTTTGTACACGCCGACCACGTCGGCAAGATCGGCATGGGCCTTGACATATTGCTGCCAGCGCCCCAGGTCGGCAATTACCTCCGGGTCGGCGATCAATTTACTCAGTTCCTCGTACTTTTCCTCCAGGGCCGACAATTTCTCCAGCATTTCTACTCACCCGCCTTAAGCACTGCCCCGAAGGCAGTTATCGCCACTTCCACCTGCCCGTCGTCCGGCTGGCTGGTTGTTAATTTTTGCAGCCAAAGACCCGGCGCGATCAGGCAGCGGCACCAGGGAACACTGGCGTATCTACCTGATAGTTTAACCAATTCGTAGGAAATCCCCGCAATCACGGGCAATAGAAGCACCCGGGAGAGAATCCGCCACCACAGGACCTGATGACCCAGCAGGGAAAATATCAGAATGCTGATCACCAGCACGATTAAAATAAAACTTGTACCGCAGCGGGGATGAGCGGTGGAGTGCCGCTGCACCTGCCCCACGGACAGTTCGTCTCCGGCCTCATAGGCGTTAATCACTTTATGTTCGGCCCCGTGGTACTGAAAAACACGCTTGATATCCTCCAGCCGGCCGATGGCGACCACGTAGGCCAGAAAGATGGCAATGCGGAAAACTCCTTCAATCAGGCTCTGTAAAAAGCTTCCAGGAACAATACTATGCAGAAAATGAGCCATAGCAACGGGCAGGAGGGCAAAAAGAAGCACGGCCAGCCCCAGCGCCGCGCCGATAGTGAAAACGATTTCTTTCGTGGTCAGCTCTTCATCTTCACCGACGGCCTGGTTAGCCGAATAGGTCAGCGCCTCTATGCCGAGCACCAGGGATTCGATCAGCACCACCACGCCCCGCACCAGCGGCCACTTTAAGACCGGCACCCGCTTGGTCAGCGAGCCCACCGGCTTTTTGTCCACCGCAATAGTCTGGTCCGGCAGGCGCACGGCGACGGCGCGTGAATCAGGGCCGCGCATCATTACTCCCTCAATTACCGCCTGGCCTCCATAAGGGTATTTATTGTCCATAGCTTACACCTCTTTATAACAAACACTGACTGCACGCTTAAATCAGAAATAGCAGAGCGCCCGCCCTGCTACCTGTCCTACTTCGTCAAGCCGTATTTTTTACGGAAGCGCTCGGCTCTCCCGCCAGTATCTATGGTTCGTTGCGTTCCGGTGTAAAACGGGTGGCACTTTGAACAGATTTCCACCCGGATTTCCGGTTTGGTTGAGCCTGTTTCAAAGCTCTCGCCACAAACACAGGTCACCTTGGCTTTCCCATATTTCGGATGTATACCTTCTTTCATCGGGTTTCACCTCTTTTCCTAAATGGAGCATTGCTATTCAGGTATTCCAGAGTTCAGGAGTCAGAATTCAGAATATTTCAAGACAATAAACAACTCAGCTTATTACCATTTTCAGCATCTGATGGTGAAGCTAAGCTTCATGGGAGTCTGACTACTGAATACTGACTACGCTACTATAAAAATACACTTATTTATTGTAGCATATCGATCAGCCGCCTGCAAGAACAACCTGCTACCTTACCGGATGGCTGTAGCTGCCCACGCTCAGCCCCGGCACTTCTTCCAATGCCTCAAGCAGGCCCGTCACACCGATAATGTCGCCCCCGCCGCCGGGTAAACGCTCAAAAAGCCAGTCCGGGTCGATATTCAGGTTGCGCAGCTGAACCAGCTCCACTCCCGCTTCCCCGACAAAATCCACCAAAGCTTTTACTTCATCCGCCCGGTCGGTCAGGCCGGGCAAGACCAGCAAATTAAGGGAAGTGCAGACGCCGTGTGAGGCCGCCGCATCCAGTGAACGGCGAACATCGGGCAGGCCGTAGTCCCGCGGCCGGTAGTAAGCGTTGTAGGTATCCTCAAGGGCGCTGATCAAGCTGACCCGGATCGCATCCAGGCCGGCCCGGCAAATATCCTTTACACCGGCGGTATGCCCGCCGTTGCTGTTCATGTTAATCGTGCCCAGGCCGGTTGCCCCGCGAATAAGCCCGATCGCTTCCGCGATAATGCCCGCCGCCAGCGCCGGCTCTCCTTCACAGCCCTGCCCGAAACTAACGATGGCCCCTTCTCCCCCGTCCAGGTGAGGAACCGCCGCTTCGGCCACTTCCACGGGAGTGGGCCGGAATTTTATACGCGTCTGCGGCGAGGGGCAGCAGTCCGCCGGCTGCAGCGATATGCAGCCCAGGCAGCGGGCGTTGCAGGCGGGTGAAACCGGAAGCCCGCCCTCCCAGCGGCCGTAAAAAATATTTTGGGCGGTGAAACAATGATACTCCAGGGCACAATGCGCAAGATGGCTGAGAATGCGGTTTTCCGGCAATGACGCCAGCTTGCCGCGCACCCGCGCGGGGAGATCCGCGGTGTCGTAGTGCGCGGGGTTCCAGCGGTCGGGCTCGTCGGTGCGCCGCGCCGCCGCATAAAGCTCGCCGTTGCGGCAAGCCACGGCGGTGTAACCGAGCAAAGGCAGCGGCCGCTCTTGTTTGTGCCGCATATAAGAAGGCAGCAGGGTACGGGTATAACCCTGGGGAAGCAGGGCGCCAACCGCCCACGACCGCCCGTCCGCCCAGGGATTTTGCTCAAGGGTGGTAAACTGCCCCGCCCTGGTCAATCCCACCGGCGTTCCGCCGGGCACCAGCACCAGGGAGGCTCCTGAAGGCAGTTTTTCCATGTCTTCATCCACCAGTTCGACAAAACGGTCGCCGGTCCGGCCGGCGGCGCGCAGGGTGCGGTGGTCATAAAGCTGCCCGTCATCCCCGGCAAACAGCAGGTGGTACAATGCGATATCCCTCCGGTTCATTGACCGAGACTTTTTCCCATATCATATCTTGTGCAGGTAGCTATGTAAAGGGTCAGAACTGGTAAACCAGGCTGAAGATAATAAAGGGCTGTCCCCCAAAATGCTTTTTGGGGCAGCCCCTTTTGTGTTGCAAATTGATATTTAGCTGTAGTAACTCCCCCGCCCCAGCCACATCATCGGGTCAAGCGGGACACCGTTTTGCAGCACCTCCAGGTGCAGGTGGGGTCCGGTAGAACGGCCGGTGCTGCCGACCAGGGCGATAATGGTGTTGGTATCGACAATGCTTCCTTCATTTACAAGCAGTTTTGCACAGTGCCCGTAAAGCGTGCGCAATCCGTTGCCGTGATCGATAATCACCGCCAGCCCATAGGTTCCCCTCGGGCCGGCGAAGACCACCCTGCCGGAGGCGGCAGCCCGCATTGGGGTATTCTCCTCAGCGGCTATGTCAATGCCTTCGTGCGGCTTGCCGTCTCTGGTGCCGAAAGGCGAGGTAATCGTGCCTAACAGCGGCCAGGCCAACTGCTTTATCAGCGAGCCGGCAACGGGCAGAGCCGTTTCTTGGCTTATAGCGCCGCGCGGGATAACCAATTGTCTGCCGGCGACAATGCTGTTGACGTCCGGCAGTCCGTTCCGGGATGCAAGCGCGTTCACGTCTACCTTATACTGTTTCGCGATGCTCAGCAGCGTTTCCCCTGTCTGAATCTGGTGCACGATACTGTCGTCCGCGGGCATTTTGATCAGCTGGCCGGCGCGGATGCTGTCCGGGTCGGCCAGGCCATTTGCCGCTGCTAGAGCCTGCACGGACATCCTTTTTCCTCTGGCGATGCCGGAAAGGGTGTCACCGGGTTTTACCTCGTATATACTCTGGGTTGCGGCTGTGACAGCGGGCGGCGGCGTAACGTAAGGCGCTCCCTCAAGAATACGCTCGTCCAGGCGGGCGCCGGCCGGACAGACAGTCCACAGGACAGCCAGCAAGGTAATAGCCGCGCTTGCGACAAGCATCATTATTATATTTTTATGTTTCATAAAAATTCACCTCTTCAAAGCCATACAAAACTTAGTTTTGCCAGAAAAGGTGAATATTATACATGATTAAGTCCCGATGTTATAGTTATTCCTACGGGAGGGCTCAGCACGCCCGGCAGCGACCGCCTCGGCGCGCCGCAGGTGGCGGAAGGCGTGCAGCAAATCGCGGTTGGTCCTGGTCCGTTTGATTTGTTCCAGCAGCATTTCCATAGCTTCCAGCGAATTCGCGCCGCTGGTTGCCTTGCGAAACTGCCAGATCATCTCCAGTTCATCTTTTGACAGCAGCAATTCTTCCTTGCGCGTCCCCGACCGGTGCACATCGATAGCGGGGAAAACTCTTCTTTCCGCCAGACGCCTGTCCAGAATCAGTTCCATATTGCCGGTGCCTTTAAATTCTTCAAAGATCACGTCGTCCATCCGGCTGCCTGTTTCAATCAGGGCCGTGGCCAGAATCGTCAAACTGCCGCCTTCCTCGATATTGCGCGCCGCGCCGAAAAAACGTTTTGGCTTATGCAGCGAGGCGGGGTCCACACCGCCGGAAAGGGTGCGGCCGCTGGGCGGCACGATCAGGTTGTGGGCTCTCGCCAGGCGGGTAATACTGTCAAGAAGGATAACAACGTCATATTTATGCTCCACCAGACGTTTTACCCGTTCCAAAACCATATCCGCCACTTTCACATGGTTTTCCGGCGGCTCGTCAAAGGTCGAACTGACTACTTCACCGTTCACCGAACGCTCGATGTCGGTAACTTCCTCCGGCCGCTCATCTATTAACAGCACCATCAAGACAATTTCCGGGTGGTTTCTGGTAATACTATTGGCGATTTCTTTAAGGAGAATAGTCTTTCCTGCTTTGGGCGGGGATACAATCAGGCCACGCTGGCCTTTACCAATTGGGGATACTAAATCAATAATGCGGGTGGACAGTTTATCCGGTTCGGTTTCCAGGGTGATGCGCTCCATAGGGTAGAGGGGTGTCAGCCCGTCGAAATGAAACCTCTCCCCGGATTGCTCCGGGTCTATGCCGTTAACTTGTTCCACTCTCAACAGGGCAAAATACCGCTCGCTTTCCTTGGGTTTCCGCACCTGCCCGCCCACCAGATCACCGGTGCGCAAATCAAAACGTCTGATCTGGGAAGCGGATACATATATATCGTCATGACTGGGCAAATACTGCATGGGTCTAAGAAAACCGTAACCATCGGGCAGTATTTCCAGCACACCTTGCGCAAACAACAGGCCGTCTTTTTGGGTCTGGACTTTTAGAATTTCAAAGATCAACTCTTTTTTGCGTAATTTATAATATGCCGGCAGCTCAAGACCTTTGGCGATCTTATATAACTCAACCATGGTCTTGTTCTCAAGCTCGGAATAATTCAAAGGCACCCCTCCCGCTCAAGAGAAAATTATTTTTTTAACAACACCAGAATTCAGTAGTCAGCAATCAGAATATATCAATAAATAAACCGCTCTTTCATTCTGACTGCTGACTACTGACTCCTGTCTACTGATCTTATAACCAGGGCGGACACATTTTATACGGCCTTTCGTTGTTTCCTCTTCAGTAAATATTTCAATAAAAAATACACAGGCAAAGAAACCACCACAGCGTTAACCAGGCTGCCCACCAGAAACGGGTAGCCATGTTCAGCAATTCCCGACAATAAAACGCTAAACATACTATCACCGGCAATTTTAATGTCCGGTCCGCTTACCTCCCCCAGCAGGGCCTTTCCCGTCATCAGGTCCAAGGTAAAGAAAAACGGCACCGCCAGTTTAAAAAATACCACTGTGGCAACCGCCGCCACCGGGTTGCAACGGATCAGGCGGGCTACCAGATAAGAGAGCGGAATGCTGATGATTGGTATCGGGAGAAAATCAAAAGATAATCCCAAGGCTACACCACAGGCTATCTTCTGAGGTGAGTCCGGCAGTTCCATCATCTTGCGGTGATAGGCTTTAACCGCTTCCGCCAGCCTGGAAGCAATTTTTTTCTTGCAGTAAACATTACTCTCGGAAAACACGTATTACTCCTTCAGGTTAGTATCATCACTTATTTATTTTTTACAGTCTCCCAGTCTTCAAGGAATTTTTTAATACCGGCATCGGTCAAGGGGTGTTTGAGCATCTGCATAATTACTTTGTATGGAACCGTGGCAATATGAGAGCCGGCCTTTGCCGCAGCAGTGACGTGCACCGGGTGGCGGATGCTGGCGGCTATGATCTCGGTGGCTAGCGCATAGCGGTCGAATATATCAACTATGTCGCAGATCAGTTCAATTCCGTCCTGGCTGATATCATCCAAACGGCCTACAAACGGGCTGACGAAAGCAGCTCCGGCACGGGCGGCCAGGAGGGCCTGGTTGGCGGAAAAGATCAGGGTAACATTGGTGCGGACACCTTTTTCGGCCAATATACTGGTGGCTTTCAACCCTTCCGCAGTCATGGGGACTTTGATCACAATATTGGGGTGAATGGCGGACAATTCCAAAGCTTCCTCAACCATGGCCGACGCCTCTGTGCCGACTACCTCGGCGCTGATCGGCCCGTCGACAATTGCAGCAATCTCACGGACTACTTCGGCAAAATTACGGCCTTCCTTGGCGATTAATGACGGGTTGGTGGTAACACCGCAAATAACCCCGAGCGCGTATGCCTCCCTAATTTCTTCGACATTTGCCGTATCAATAAACAGCTTAATTTATAACACCTCCCTTCGGCGCTCTATCCGCGCTGCCCAGAACCCGGATCTTTTCACGGATTACCGCGACAGCCGCATCTCTGGCAGGGGCGAGGATCTTGCGGGGGGTCAATCTCCAGCGGGCTGGCCGCGAGTATATCATGAATTGCCGCGCAAAATGCCTCACGGATGTTAGTGTCGATATTGACCTTGCGCACTCCCAGGCGTTATGTCTCATTTCTTTTGCGCCGCGTTTTTTTTAACTTGCCTACGTTCGCCAGACTGTCAAGGCACTTAAATCCATGCCGCGCAAGTTCAATTGATTCAACCTGCTGAATTACGCTCAAATCCTCTTCTGTTTCCGCATAGACGATATTGATGCTGTCACAATTCTTACAGTGCAGCTCCAGCCTGTCCGAGAAAATATCCACTTCAATCTTGTAATTGCCGCACTGGCAAAACAATCCGCCGGCGCAGGCAATCTCATGCAGGCGGTTCAGCACTTCAAACATGATTTTTGAGTTGTGAAAGTAACTGTCATAGCCAAACTCGTCAAAAAAGTTTTCCAGTTCCTGCCCGTTGTTCATCATCATTTCGCTAATCTTGGACACAGGACCGATATTACCCACTACCAAGTCGGTCTCCAGGCAGGAAAGCCGGGTTACTTCCCCGGACCAAAGCGACTTTCCGGGAATTTCGAGAAGATGGCCGCTTTCACAAACCATGCAGGCCAGTTTTAGCAAATAGCTGGACCGGTTTTTGATAACTTCCATCTTGGTGGCGCCGCAGGAACAGTTGATGGAAACAGCTTTGCCCTTGGGGAAGGCAAACCGGGAAAAGTAATGAACATCCATTTTTCCGCACTCAGGGCAACGCATAGCCAACACGGCGTCTGTTGCTATCAGCATTGTTTACCCCCCCTAAAGAACTGATAAAACCCTTTCCTTCAAAACCTGTATATAGTTACTTCGACAACAGGAATAAAAGTCCTCTTTCTCCAAGGGAAATAAAATGCCGACTGCCCTAATGGCCGTCATTGCTCCAAATCCGGCGGACATATTATCTTTTAAAAGTAACCGGGGCCGTTCATTTCAAAGGGTACCGACACGGCAAGAGCTACCAGCGCCGCAATAATCAGCATCAGCAGAACCAGGAGAATCAGAAAAGGCGACATCACCACCAGAACCGACCGGCCTGCGGTCAAACCGTGCACCTGCTTCAGACCGATCACCAGCAGGACAACGCTCCATACCGCCGTGGCCAACCCCGCCAATACGATTATAACCAATCCACCCGTTCCCAGCCAGAAGGACAACAAGTTAACCGGAAACATAAAAATAGAAGGCAGCCCCGCCAGTCCCACGACCACGAAGACGCCCGTCGCAGCGCCCTTCCCGCCAAGCAGCTCTGCCGCAAGGTGAATGAAGGCGCTGTAGCCGAACCATTTTACATAGCCCCAAAGCAGGCCGAAGATCGCCCCCAAAGGCGCCAGCACCCGCGAGAAAGGCAGAATTTGCAAACCGGCGTCATAAAGACCTGCTGTCATTGCCCGTGAAACGGCAAGCAGCCCCACCGTCACGTCAGAAACACATAGAATGGTAAACACCAGTAAGGCAAGGCCAACCGGCGGCCTTCTCGCAACAGTTTCCATAGTTTTCACCGGGTCAAAAAGCACGCCGTAAACCAACTCTAAAAAGTCCGGACGGGACCCGCCGCCGGTGAAGTACTGTTCAGATTCCGGGCTTACATCCGTGACCATACTGTCTTCCCGGTTAATATCACCATCCAACAAAAAGCACCTCACTTTTTTAGGAGTCAGGAGAGACAAAAGACAATGGACAATGGGGACGGTTCTTATTGTTTGACATGGCCCCCCCAACAATGAGAACCGTCCCCATTGTCCCTTCATTGTCCCTTGTCCCACCCTGACTCCTGACCTGTTATCTCAACCCGTAAGAATAAGCTGACTCCCCTCCCGTAAAAGCCGGCATACCTTTGCCTGACAGGATGCTTTGCCAGCCACCGCCTAAAAAGTTTCGCCAGATACTGTTGGAACCGAGCTCGGCAATTGCCGGCTCACCTGATATTCCCGCCAGTTTGCCGGCCAGCAGCACCGCGTCGTGAAAATCGCCCAGTTGGTCAACCAGACCAATCTCCATGGCCTGCCGCCCGGTAAAGACCCTGCCGTCAGCCAGTTGTTTGACTTCTAAAACTTCCTTATGCCTGCCTTTTGCCACAGCATCAACAAATTGGTTGTAGATATCATCAATCATCGATTGAAAAATTGCCCTCTCCTCCGCCGTTGCCGGCCTGGAATAAGAACCCATATCCTTATAGGGGCCGCTTTTAAAAGTTTGCTCGCTGATTCCCAGCTTGTCATACAATCCCTCAAGGTTTGGCGTCTGCATTATGACTCCGATACTGCCGGTCATCGTGCCGGGATTGGCAACTATTTGATCTGTGCACGCGGCTACCCAGTAAGCGCCGGAAGCAGCCACGTCCCCCATTGAGGCCACTACTTTTTTGCCTGACTGCCTCAATCTTTCTATCTCCAACCCGATTTCCTGCGAGGCCGCCGGAGTACCGCCAGGGCTGTTCAGCCTTATTACCACGGCCCCTATCTCAGGCTCCCTGGCAGCCCTTCGCAGGGTGGCGGCTATTTCTTCCGCACTACAGCCGCTGCTTAAAAAACCGGTGCCGCTTTGGCCGGACGCAATGGCGCCGTCAATATAAATCACACCGACTTTACTTTTGTCAAAGCCGGTCTGCCGGGGCGACCTGTCTCCAGTGCGCAAGCCGAATGAGAGAATAACTGACAGCGCGACCAGTCCAAGAATAACGCCTGCGATTATTTTCCTGCTCAATACCAACCACCTCTTATAATCTCATGTTACCTTAGCATGCTGTTTTGCTTGGAAAACATGCACGCTTACGACAACAAATCCGCACGGGGGACTGCGGGCCGACAACGCAACTCAATTTCAGACCTCGCCTTGTGATAAAAAAGCTTTGGTTTTTACCCAAAGCTGCAAAAAATTCGCCGGGGTTATTTATTTCGCTCCGCAAACTTCCTGGCCGCCCCGATAAATTCTCTGAATAACGGGTGCGGCCGGTTGGGCCGGGATTTAAACTCGGGGTGAAACTGGGTGGCTACAAACCAGGGGTGGCCGGTCAGCTCAATTATCTCCACCAAATAGCCGTCAGGGCGCGTGCCGGTGAATACCAGGCCGCCCCGGGTGAAATCTTCCCGGTAGGCGTTGTTCATTTCATAACGGTGGCGGTGTCTTTCTTCAATTATTTCTTCCCGGTAGGCCTGCCGGGCCAGTGAGCCGGGCTGGAGCATGCACGGGTAGTGCCCCAGGCGCATGGTTCCCCCCATCTGGTCGAGTGTTTTTTGCTCCGGCAGCAGGTCAATGACCGGATAAGGCGTGTCAGGGTTAAACTCAATGCTGTTCGCCCCCTGCCAGTTCAACACATTGCGGGCAAACTCCACCACGGCAAGCTGCATTCCTAAGCAAAGGCCCAGGTACGGCACTTTTTTTTCCCGGGCATACCGGATGGCTTCGATCTTGCCCTCAATGCCGCGGTCTCCAAAACCGCCGGGCACCAGAACGCCGTCAACGTCAGCTAAAAAATCCTCGACTTTTGCCCGCTCAACTTCTTCTGAGTCGATCCATTTGATCTTAATCGCCGACTCATTATAAAAGCCCGCGTGACGCAGGGCTTCCGCGACGCTCAGGTAGGCGTCGGGCAGGGAGACGTATTTCCCCACCAGGCCTATGGTGGTAGTGTAGCGCAGGTTTTTCATCTTCACCACCATTTCCTGCCATTCGCTCAGATCCGGCGGGCCGGTGGAGATACCCAATTTGCCTAGGACAATATCAGCCAGGCCTTCTTCTTCAAGCATCAGGGGAACCTCATAAATAGACGGCGCGTCCACGGCCTGGATCACCGCGTCCTTGTCAATGTCGCAGAATAGCGCCAGTTTATCCTCCATTTCCTTGGAAAGCGGCCGCTCGCTGCGGCAGACAATCACATCCGGCTGGATGCCGATGCTTCTGAGTTCTTTGACGCTGTGCTGAGTGGGCTTGGTTTTCAGCTCGTTCGCCGCCCGCAGGTACGGAACCAGGGTAACATGGATATATACAACATTATTTTTGCCGAGATTGCCCTTCAACTGGCGGATTGCTTCCAAAAAGGGCAGCGATTCAATGTCGCCGACAGTCCCGCCGATTTCGGTTATGATAATATCGGCGCCCGATTCATCAGCCACACTGCGCACCCGCTCCTTAATTTCATTGGTGATATGCGGAATTACCTGCACCGTGCCGCCCAGGTAGTCGCCCCTGCGTTCCTTGTTTATAACTGACGAATATATTCCTCCGGTAGTGACGTTGCAGTTTCTGAAGATATTTATATCAATAAACCGCTCGTAGTGCCCAAGGTCAAGATCGGTTTCCGCGCCGTCCTCAGTGACAAAAACCTCTCCGTGCTGGTAAGGGCTCATGGTACCGGGATCAACGTTAATATACGGGTCCAGCTTCTGAATGGCTACCTTCAGCCCGCGGCATTTCAACAGACGCCCCAGGGAGGCGGCCGTAATTCCTTTTCCCAGCGAAGATACAACCCCGCCGGTAACAAAAATGAACTTGGCCATAAACTCCTCCTTATGTCTTCCCAAAACTATCTCTCCAAAACTACTCTCCCATTCTATTGCTACCGACAGGACCTGTCAACAGTGACCAATGGATTGCCTGCCTACATACGTTCCGGTGCGGCCAGCCCCAGGAGGTGCAAGGCGTTTTGCAGGGTAATCCGGGTGGCGTCCACCAGCACCAGGCGGGCGCCGGACAAGGCTTGATCCGCGGTAATCACCCGGTGGGCGTTATAAAAGCTGTGCAAGAGGCCGGCCAGTTCGTGGGCGTAGCGCGCGATGCGCTGCGGCGCGAGCCCCTTGGCGGCCGAGGCCACTTCGCCGGGAAAGTCCGCCAGCTTCCTCGCCAGGGCAAACTCACTCTCTTCTTGGAGCAGGTTAAAATCAACTTCAGCCGGGTCCGGCACTTTGCCGCCCTGTTCTTTGCACTGCCTCAGGATGCTGCAGATGCGGGCGTGGGCGTACTGGATGTAATAAACCGGGTTCTCGTTAGTTTCCGCTCTGGCCAAATCCAGGTCAAAATCCAAGTGGCTGTCGGAACTGCGCATAACGAAAAAGTAACGGGCGGCGTCCTTGCCGACTTCCTCCATCAGCTCTTCCAGGGTCACAAATTGCCCGCTCCGCTTGGACATGCGCACCAGTTCACCGCCCTTGTACAGGCGGACAAGCTGCATAATGACAACTTCCAGGGCTTCCGGGTCGCAACCCAGGGCGGCCACGGCGCCTTTCATGCGGGCCACGTGGCCGTGGTGGTCGGCGCCCCAGATATCGATCACCCGCTCGAAGCCCCGCTGAAACTTGTTCAGGTGATAGGCTATATCAGTCGCGAAATAGGTTGGTATGCCGTTAGAGCGCACCAGCACCTCGTCCTTTTCCGCGCCGAAGGCACTTGCCTTAAACCACAGGGCTTCTTCATGCTCATAAATATGCCCCTGCTCCCGCAATAATTTCAAGGTGTCCCCGACCGCCCCGGACTCATGCAGAAACCGCTCGGAAAACCAGACATCGTACCGGACGCCGAAATCCTCCAGCGCTCGCTTGATAGCCTCCAGTTTTTCGTTCAGCGCGTATTTCACCAGGGCGGCCCGCCGCTCCCCGGCCTCAGCCTTCAGGTACGCGTCTCCGTTGCGGTCAACAAAGCCGCGCACTGTGCCGATAAGGTCCTCTCCGTGATAGCCCTCTTCGGGAAACGGTACGTCCATACCCAACAGCTGCATATAGCGGGCTTCCAGGGAAGTGCCGAAGTTCTCGATCTGGTTGCCGGCATCGTTTATATAAAATTCGCGGGTAACAGAAAAACCCGCGAAGTCCAGAATCGAGGCAATACTGTCTCCCAACGCCGCCCCGCGGGCATTGCCCATGTGCAGCAAGCCGGTGGGGTTGGCGCTGACAAATTCCACCTGAACCCTTTTGCCCTTTCCTTCGTCCACGCGTCCGTAGTTTTCCCGCTGGGCAATAATCCTGGGAAGAATCTCGTAAACCCAGGCCGGTTTAAGGTAAAAATTAATAAAACCGGGGCCGGCGATTTCTACCCGTTCCACCCAGGTCCCGGTTAAGGAAAAGTTATTGACCAGCATCTCCGCTATTTTGCGCGGCGCCATACGGGCCGGCTTGGCCAGCAGCATGGCCAGGTTGGCGGCAAAATCACCGTGGTCTTTCTCACGGGGCACTTCCACCGTAAAGTCCGGCACTTGCTCAACCTTGACAGCCCCGCTGCTGCGGGCAGATTCCAGCGCTCCGGCCAGGGCTCCGGCCAGGCTGGCACTAATTTCTTCAACTATTCCGCCCATTTATATCATTAAACCTCCTTGACAGACACTATTTAGCCAATTCAGTAATTAGGTTAATACTTTGCACCGGCTCTGTCAAGTCAACATTGAGGCGGGAAATGGCTCTTCAACGCGATGAGATGCTCTGTAAAACACAAAAAATAAGCCCCGGCAATACCGGGGACGGCAAAAACTCCTGCTGAGTTTTGCCGGGCTGATGATAAATCGATTACTTTTTATCAAGCAGGCATTGCAATAATTTCTTTAAATCTCGCAGTTCTTTTTCAAGGACGGATAGCTTCTGGACAGCCTGACTCGGACTACAGTTTCCAAATTGGGCGCACTTTGCACAGGGGTCAATGTAGGCTAGCGGGCATTGCTCCATTATTCTGCCTCCTTTCCTTGTTGATTCTCTTGCTTTTTCTATACTACCCCCTGGGCCATCATGGCGTTGGCCACCTTGAGAAAACCAGCGATGTTCGCGCCTGTCACGAGGTTGCCCGCGCAGCCGTATTCCTTAGCCACCCGGCTGGTCCGGCGGTAAATGTTAATCATGATGTCCTTTAATTTGGCGTCCACTTCCTCAAATGTCCAGGAACACCGCATACTGTTCTGGGACATTTCCAGGGCTGAAGTGGCCACTCCGCCGGCGTTGGCTGCCTTTGCGGGCGCGAAAAGAATTTCATTATCCCGGAACACTTTTATCGCTTCCGGGGTGGAGGGCATGTTAGCGCCTTCAGCTACCGCGATAACCCCATTGGCGGCCATCTTCAAGGCCGATTCCGCGTCAATCTCATTCTGGGTGGCGCAGGGAAGGGCGATATCGCACTTAACCGACCAGATTCCCCGCGAACCTTCGTAATAATTTGCCGTGGGATGCTCATCAACATAAGACCTGATTCTTTTTCTTTCAACTTCTTTCAGCCTCTTCAAGGTATCCAGGCTAATCCCGCCGGAATCGTAAATATAACCGTTGGAATCGCTCATTGCCACCACGGTGGCGCCAAGCTGCCGGGCCTTTTCAAGCGCGTAAATAGCCACATTCCCGGAACCGGAAATAACTACTGTCTTATTAGCAAAGGATTGCCCTTTGGCCTTGAGCATCTCCTCAGCAAAGTAGACCAGGCCGTAACCGGTAGCCTCGGTTCTGGTCAAGCTGCCGCCGTAGGCCAGTCCTTTGCCTGTCAGCACTCCATTGTAAAGTCCCGTGCACTTCTTGTACTGACCGTACAGGTAACCTATTTCCCGGCCGCCGACTCCGATATCCCCGGCCGGCACATCCACGTCCGCCCCGATGTGCCGGTAAAGTTCCGCCATGAAACTTTGACAGAAACGCATGACCTCACCGTCCGACTTTCCTTTGGGATCGAAATCACTGCCGCCTTTACCTCCCCCGATGGGCAGGCCGGTCAGGGAGTTTTTAAATATCTGTTCAAATCCAAGGAATTTAATTATCCCGAGATTTACGGAAGGGTGAAAACGCAGACCACCCTTGTAAGGGCCGATGGCACTGTTGAACTGAACCCGGAAACCCCGGTTAACCTGTACCCGGCCGCTGTCGTCAACCCAGGGCACCCGGAAAATAATCTGCCGTTCCGGCTCCACTATTCTGCACAGGATACCCGATTCCACCAACTCTGGATGTCTTTCAATGGCCGGTTCCAAAGATTCGAGCACTTCCAAAACGGCCTGATGAAATTCCGGTTCGTTCGGATTTCTTTCAGCAACCTTCTCCACTATTTCGCTAACAACCTGGTGCGCTGATCCCACTAATATGCCTCCTTTTTATCTGTTTTATCTGCATTCTTTTTTCAGGCAAAAGCGGCGGGTATTCTACCGCTTTTGATCATCCGGACCCTCCCGAAAAAACCGGGGACTAGAAGAAAGAAAAATACTCCTGCAATTCCCATGGATGTACAAATGCTTGAAAGCGTTCCCACTCTTTACCCTTGGCCATGGCAAACCTCCGGTAGATATATTCGCCCAGCGTGTCCCTGGTCAGTTGATCAGAGGCCAGCTCCCGCAGTGCTTCCGCCAGGGTGCGGGGCAGGCATTCAACCCTAAAGCCCCGGTTCTGGTTCTCATCTATGCGCAAGGTATTTTCGGCCAGCGGCGGGGGCGGCTGAAGCTGCCGCTGCATACCGTGCAAACCTGCTTTTAAAATTACTGCCAGGGCCAAGTACGGGTTGCAGGCCGGATCAGGGTTTCTTACCTCCACCCTGATTTTCCGGTCATGGTGAGCAGCGACCCGGAGCACCGAATCACGGCTGCCCTCCGACCAGGCTATCTGCATGGGCGTCATGTCCCCGGTCACCAGCCTCTTATATGAGTTAATCAACGGATTGGTAATGGCTGTATTGGCCCGGGTATGGGCCAGTACCCCCCCGATGAAATGTCCGAGCTCCCGCTCAAGCGGCAATGGCTGCTCCGTATCGAGAGCAGGGCAGTTATCCTCGCGATGGGGAAACAGGTGCAGGTGCAGCGCCGAACCCGGTGCGCCGTTAAGCGGTTTGGGCATTAAGGAAGCGTGCAATCCGTGCCGCTGGGCAATAGTGCGCACAATGAACTTGAAGGTTACCAGTTTATCCGCAATAGCCAAGGCGTTATCCGGTTTCAAAGCAATTTCATGCTGGCCGGGCCCTGCCTCATGGTGGCTAAAGCCAATGTCGAACCCCATTTCTTCCAGGGTCAGCACGATATCACGCCGCGCATTTTCACCCGAATCAACCGGAGTCAGGTCGCAGAACCCGGCGCAATCGTGGGCATTGGTGGTTGGGTTTCCTCTGTCGTCGGTACAGAAAAGATAAAACTGCACCTCCGCGCCCACGTAAATTTTAATTCTCATCTGAGCGGCTTCACTCAACACTTTCTTTAAGACATTGCGTGAACAGCCCGAGTAAGGAGAACCGGCCGCATCAAACACATCGCAGATGAAGCGGGCCACGGCCCCTTCCCTGGGCCGCCAGGGAAACACCACAAAAGTGGCTGGGTCCGGCAAAAGGGTGATATCCTGCTCATGGTGATTTGTCACCCCATCCACAACCGAGCTGTCGAAGGAAATTCGGCCCGACAACACCCCTGCCAAATCCTCCGAAGTTACGGCGATATTTTTCAACACGCCAAAAGTATCGGTGAACTGCATGCGCAGGAATTTCACATGACTCTCTTTTGCCTTTTCTAAAACGTCTTCGCGAGTGAGCATTGGCCCCCCCCCCTTCCAAATTACCGGTATATTCATTACATTGCTTGCACTGTTTGCTCGAAATACCAAAAGATCATTATAATTGATTAACCATAAATAAATCATAAGAAAAATACCTAAAAAATAATAATTTAATAATACTTACCACCTTATTTTATTTGATGATTAATAAATAAATCATAAGAAAAAAGGCTAAAAAATAATAATTTCATAAAAAAACTCCGCCTTTTCCGGCAGAGTTGAATTATTGATTCCTTTTGCTGCAAGTTTGCTATACTATTCGCTTGCTAATTGGTAGCCGATACCGTGTTTACTGAGAATATATTTAGGTTTGTTCGGGTCATCCCCGACTTTTTTGCGCAAACTGCCAATATAGTTTCTCAAATATTGCAGCTCGTTGCGGTATTCCAGTCCCCATACCCACGTCAGCAAGTCCTCATGGGTAATTATTTTCCCCGCGTTGATGCCCAGATGATACAGGACCTGATATTCCGTGGCGGTGAGCCTCACTTCCTCACCCCCGACAAAGACCCGCCTTTGGGCAAAATTAATCACCAGGTCACCCGATGTGAAAGCAGGATGCTTCAGGGAATCACTTGATTGGCCGGCTCTCCTGAGAACCGCCTTGACACGGCGCAACAGCTCCTCAACGCTAAACGGTTTGGTTAAATAATCATCAGCCCCCACATCAAAACCAAGTATCCGGTCCTTTTCGCGGGCCCGGCCCGTGAGCATAATAACCGGGATATCGGAAAACTCGCGGATTCTCTTACATACTTCAAACCCGTTGAACGAACCGGGAAGCATTATATCCAAAATCACTAAATCGTAATTAGAAGCTTCCAGCATTTCTATAGCGGTTTTTCCGTCAACGGCTATACCCACCTCGTACCCGCTGGCCAACAGGTTGACTTTAACCAACCGTACCAGACGTGGTTCGTCATCCACTATCAATACTGTCTTTCGCTTCATTCCGAGCCCTCCTGTCACTCTTTTAAAGCAATAATTCAAATTATAGCTGTTTGGATACAACCGGCAGGGTAAAATAAAAAGTGGTTCCCTCGTTCAACTTGCTCTTCGCCCAGATCTTTCCGCCGTGACTAATCAATATTTGACGGGCCAACGGCAGTCCCAGCCCCATTCCTTTTTGATATTCCTGGATGCCGCTGCTGACCCGGAAAAACTTTTCAAACAGCCTGTTTAAATGCTCGTCGCCAATGCCAATCCCCTGATCGGCCACCGAAACAACTATTTCCCCGGCCGAAACCTTTCCTTCGATTGTAATTTGAGTGTTTTCCACGGAATACTTGACCGCGTTGTCTACGAGGTTGCGAAGCACCTGTTCAATCCTGATCGGATCAGCCTCCACAAACGGGAAATCTCCCGCAAACAACACTGTATACTGATGATTTTTATTTCTGTAGGACTGATCCCTGAGTATTTTGTTTACTATTTGGGGCAGTAAAACCGGTTCTTTTTTCAGCTCGATATCGCCTTTCCAGCTTAATGTGGAAGAATCCAGCAAGTTATTGATTAGACTCTCAATATGATCTGTTTCTTCAACAATAATATTGAGGAACTCTTTTTGAGCATCAGGATCCCAGGTTACGTCTTCCCGCAGCAAGGTTGTAACGTAACCCTTTATACAGGCCAGAGGCGTCCTTAAATCATGAGACAATCCGGCCAGCATCTCCGACCACATTTGCGCCACATCTTCGGAAGGCAGAAAATATGAGGCAACTTTTCCGGCGTTTTGGTCGACATCCAAGCTGCATTCGATTGCATGCGTAATCGCTTTAAGTATTTCCGCAACAGAAAAGGAGTTCAGCAGCAGCCCTTCTCCGCAGGCCATTAAAAAACCTTTCTTGCCTGCCATGGGGAAACAGGTTACTTTCTGATCAGGCTGGCCGTATTTTTCGACAGCTCTTTGTCTTACCGGGCAATCAAAAACATGGCATGGCGTACCCTGATTCGTTGCCGAATCTTGCTGAGAACACCAGAGGACATCAACATCTATATCAGTAGTATCAGCCCTGCTGTTTTTATCCTGACTGTTAAAATGCACTATGCAATGCTGCGCCAAAATTATCCCGACAGCGCACCCTTTAATCCCCAGGGTGCCGACAAGCCAGCCGGGCACCCATTTGTAATTACCATGCTCTTGCAGCAATTTACCCGTAAATTGAAGTATTTTTATAGGAATGTCAGCCGGGTAAGCGTCTTTTGCATAATTTTTTTCATTCATAATGCCTTACTCCTTGGCAGAGTTGTCCGTAATTTCCCGGATGCTAAATTTCTTGTCCGGGTTTGCCCGTTATTGCAGATACAACTCGATCAACTTCTCTGCCAAGTATACAATTTCCTCGAAAAAGGGACAAGAACAATTTGGATTACATATGTAATGTCAAAAAAAATAAAGCCGCCTTTTAAGCTGGCTTTATCGACATCTGCACATAATATTCTCATTCACAAGGGAGTTAAAAATATATCTTACACCGTCTGGCGCATTCCTTCCCCTTCATCCTGCTCAGGCTTTCTGAAAGAAGCGGTCAATACTTTCCCCCGCCCCAGCCGGCGCTTGACAAAGCTGCCCATCCTCTTTAGCGCCTCACCTAGATCTTCCAGGGAGGCCGCGTAGGCGCAGCGGACAAATCCCTCACCTTGTTCTCCGAAAGCGTTGCCCGGCACCACAAGCACTTTTTCCTCATTGAGCAACTGCACGGCGAACTCCTCCGACGTAAGTCCGGTGCTCCTGATGTCGGGAAAAG
The DNA here is from genome assembly GCF_022410535.1 of Pelotomaculum terephthalicicum JT. Taxonomy (GTDB): domain Bacteria; phylum Bacillota; class Desulfotomaculia; order Desulfotomaculales; family Pelotomaculaceae; genus Pelotomaculum_D; species Pelotomaculum_D terephthalicicum. Next base: position 43,163 of record NZ_JAKNBL010000008.1, on the reverse strand, counting down.
CGTAAAACGCGCCGCGCGGCTCGAAACACGGCAAGCCTATTTCACGAAAAGCATCCACGACCAGCCGCCGCCGGCGGTTATACATGTCAATCATTTTGCGCATTTCGCGCCGGCCGTTCTTCAGCGCCTCCAGGGCGGCAAGCTGGGCGGTAATCGGGGCGCATAACATGGTGTACTGGTGGATCTTGGTCATGGCTGAGATAAAATCGCCGTTGCCGGCCGCGTATCCGACACGCCAGCCGGTCATGGCGTAGGCCTTGGAGAACCCGTTCAGCAACACCGTGCGTTCACGCATGCCCGGCAGGGAAGAAACACAGGTGTGCTCTCCCACATAGGTCAGTTTGTCATAAACCTCATCGGAAATGACAACCAGGTTGTGCGCCGCCGCCACTTCCGCAATTTCCAGCAGGTTTTTCCTGTCAATGGTAGCGCCGGTGGGATTGTTCGGATAGCTCAGCACGAGAATTCTGGCTCTCGGAGTAATGGCCTTTTCGACTTGCTCAGCCGCCAACTGAAAGCCGTCTTCCACCGATGTTTTCAAGTATACCGGCCGGCCGCCGGCCAGAATGACGCAAGGCGCGTAGGAAACGTAGGAAGGCTGGGGAATCATTACCTCGTCTCCCGGCCGGAGCAGGGTACGCATGGCCAGGTCCAGCCCTTCGCTGACCCCGACCGTCACCAGCACTTCACTGCGCGGGTTATAGTCCACTTTGTAAGTGTCACGGATGTCCCGGGCAATCTCCTCGCGCAGTTCCAGCATCCCGTGGTTCGAGGTGTACATGGTGTAACCTTTTTCCAGCGAATATACACAAGCCTCCCGGATGTGCCATGGCGTCACGAAATCGGGCTCGCCCACACCCAGCGAAATAATGCCTTTCACCTCCGTAACCAGATCAAAAAAGCGCCTGATGCCGGAAGGCGGCAGGTCACGCACGGCGGGGTTAAGCATTCCCCTCCAGTCGGTTTGTAAAGTCACGGCATGATCACCTGCCTCCTGTCTTCTTCTTTGTCATCAATGATGACGCCGTGGTGCTTATACGTTTTCAGGACAAAATGGGTCGCTGTGCTGAGAACATACTCCATCGAAGCTAGTTTAAAGGAGACAAAATGAGCAACTTCCTTCATTGTGCCGCCTTCAATCATCACTATCAGGTCATAAGCGCCCGACATCAGCCTGACGCTCCGCACCTCGGGAAACCGGTAGATGCGCTCGGCCACGGCGTCAAAACCCACGTCCCGCTGCGGTGATATTTTTACTTCAATCACTGCGGAAACCTTCTCGGCTCCGAGTTTATCCCAGTCAACCAGGGTAAAATAACCTTGGATCAGTTTCTTTTCTTCCGACTCTTTAATAATCCGGGCGACTTCTTCCTCATCCCGTCCGAGCATGGTGGCAATTTGGCCGGCGGTGAGCCTGGCGTCGGATTCGAGAAGTTCCAGCACCTCTCTCAATCCATATCACTCCTTCGTGATGATCTGAGGATTGACCATGCAGCTTATGTTAGGCCGTAATCAAAAAGCCGCTTATCAGCAATCCTTTAAACAATAAAAAAAACCGCCCCCCAAAAGGGACGGGATCTTCTCGCGGTACCACCCTATTTGGCCGCATGCCTCACCCCTTTTCGGGATTTCTCATACAGCCCTCTCCTGCCGTTTAACGGCGGCAAGCCGGCGGCGGCTTATTCTCTCCCCCAAGGGAGGGATTTTTCACCCGCGGCATCCAGGGCGGCCCTGGCGCTTTCCTCCACCGGGCTTACACCATACCCCGGCTCGCTGGCGATTAACGGCGCCTTTCTTCCCCTTCATTGCCTTGCGTTTGCTTTGATAAATCCATAAAATTAAAGTTATATTAGCACAAACGCATTCAGGTGTCAACCGGAAAAACCAGACATTTACATGGTCAATGTGCCGCCAGGCGTTTCAATTAATTTTAAAACATTTTCCTCCCGCCCGGTGACAGCGTTAATATATATCAGGTAGGAATCCTCCCCCAATTTGCCGTGAAACTCATAAGCCAGTTTTTCATCTGAAACCCCAACCGGAATGAGCACAAGCTCTCCCCCGGATACATTCAGCCGCGGGTTTATCGCCGCGCGCGCGCGCTCGCGTGAAACGGCGGCTTCCGGCAGGGGGCGCTGCCTGTGGGACATCAAGTAACCCGAGGTTTCCGTTCCGGTAACCTCGCCGCTGTCCAAAGCAACAGTCACCTTCACCAAATCGGGATAAAGGGTAACGCCATTTTGCAGCGCCGCGCAGTTAAAAGTGACTGAGTTCCCGTGCTGCTGGAAATAAGTCGAGCGCATTTCCCCAAAACCACGGCCGGCCAGGAACTGCAGGGCTTTCCGCCGCGCTTCCTCAATGCTCACAGTCTGGCCGCCGACCGGCCGGGAATTCATCATCCAGATTACTTTGCCGCCCTGCCGGGACACATCCAGTACTGTCGCCGCGCCGTCCGGCCCGCCCACCCGGGTTACTTCCACCCGGTGAGCCGGAATGCGCCCGTTGGTTGTCCCGGTAACCCTGGCCTGGTAGTCGGCTCCATCCTGCTTGTCAATAAAAGCAAGCGCTCTTTGCTCCGCTTCCGGCGCGTCCACATCGCCCTGTCCGCTCAAATCCCGGGGTTCAGTGCGTTCCAGGTGCTCTGAATAAGGCCCGTCATAGATCAGCGCGGGGTAGCGCTGCATCTGTTTATCCATTGACTGAAAGTCAGTCGTGGCCAGATCATCCGGGTTTTTTTGCAGCTTGCCCCTAACCTGGCGCACCATTTCTCCAAAATAAAAATTGTTCTGAGCCATGCCGGCCTGCATTCCCTGCAGCTCACTGTTTAAAGCAGCCGCCTGCTGGTAAAGGCTGTTCAGGGTATCCCAGTGTTTGGTGTCAATAGCTTCGCCCTGGTTGATCTGCCGGGCCAGACTGTCGGCATAATCTCCCACCTGGCTCAAAAACTTGGCCGTGCGCCCGGCCAGCGCGTCGTTTAACGGCAGTTGGCCGAGGTTGGACTGGGCAAACGCCGCCTGCTGGCGAATATCCATCAACAGGGCGCTGTCCAGGCGCGGGTCAGAGGCAATCATGCTTTTTGACAGGAGCACTTCAACGCTTTGAGTCTGGCTTGCCAAATCGTAAAAAGCGCGCTGGTACTTATTGCTCAGATAATTCTCCAGTTTGCGGTTGGCCGTGTACTGGCTGTAGCCCCAGGAACCGGCCGCGGCCAAAGCCAGCAGGCCGATGACCGCCGCTAATATCCATTTTCTCATCAAACAACCCCCTTTACCGGGCAAAAACGTGGTTGCCAATTTGCGTGACAATATTTCTGCTCCATATCCACGGGTTTACGGACTTGCCCGGGTTCCAGAAAAAAAGCGCCCCGCCCGAGGGGTCATACCCACCCATGGCCATCTGGGCGGCCTGAACGGATTCCTCGCTTAAGGGCCGGTACGCCTGTCCGTTTTCAATCGACTCGAAAGCTTCCGGCTGAAAAATCACCTCACTGATTGAGTGCGGAAACGAAGCGCTTTTTGTCCGGTTTAATATAACCGCGCCTACAGCCACCTTGCCGAGCAGCGGCTCGTTCGCCGCCTCACCCTCAATCACCCGGGCCAGGAGAGTAACATCACCCCGGTCGGTGGCCGCGCCCCGGGAAACAGCCGGCGTCTCACTGGGAACGCTAAATCCGAGAGCGTCCCAGGTAGCCTGTCCCACGACACCGTCGGCAGGTATGCCGTTGTTTTGCTGGAAGTTAATGACTGCCTGAAAGGTGCCGTCACCGTAATACCCATCCTGGCTGCCGTTATAATACCCCCATTGGCTGAGCCGTTGCTGCACCCGAAAAACATCATCCCCGGCGCTTCCCCGGTACAAGCTGGGGTTTTGCGCCGCAGCCTGCCTTTCGTGCAGTGAAACCAGCCCTGCCGCCAGCGCCAGCAAGCAAGCCGCATAAATTATTAATTTTTTTTTCGAAAACAAACCCTTGCCGTTAATCGCTCATCACCCCCCTGGCAATCGATAATATTTTAATAATATTTTTTCTATTGTCCCCAATTTTATGTGGAAATGCCGGTATTTTTTCAAAAAAAAAGACCTTTCCAGAGGTCTGCCATTTCTACCTGTTTTTCGTGGTCCAGTCAAAGCCGATATCCGGATCATTCCAGGCCAGGCGCTTTTCGTCCGGTTTGCCCGGGTCATAAGAGGCTGTGGTAAAATAGATGATCAGGGCCGGCATGCTGCCGAGCACCCGGTAGCCGTGCGCCACCATTTTGGGAATAACCAGCAAGATTGGATTATCTTCACCCAGGTAAAAAACATTTGTCTCTCCTTTGGTTGGCGAATCTTCGCGCAGGTCGTGCAGAACAACCTGGGCGCTGCCAACCGGAAAGAACCACAAATCATCCTGGCGCTCATGATAATGGAAAGCTTTAACCACACCGGGGTATGTCCTGGACATCGACGCCTGGCCGAAACGGGACAGCAATTGGTCGTCGTCCCTTAATATTTCCATAAAAAAGCCGCGGTCATCGCAGTGTTTAACCAGTTTCTTTACCTGCACGTCCTTAATCATCAAGCTACGCTCCTCACCCGCCGCACCGGCCGGGCTCACCGGGCGGTATACATTTTTTCGTAATACTCCAGGTATTCGCCGGACTTAATTTTCCGCCACCATTTTTTATTGGCGCGGTACCAGCTGACGGTGTCCCGCAGCCCCCGCTCGAAAGTGTATACCGGCCGCCACCCCAGTTCTTCCTTAATCTTGGCGGCGTCAATGGCATAGCGGCGATCGTGGCCGGGTCTGTCCGGCACGTGTTTAATCAATGATTCCGGCTTGCCCAGTTCAGCCAGGATAAGGCGGATTATTTCTACGTTGGCCCGCTCGTTGTTGCCGCCGATGTTGTATATTTCCCCCGGCTTGCCCCGGTGCAGCACCAGATCCAGCGCCCCGCAGTGGTCCAGCACATGGAGCCAGTCCCGCACGTGCAGGCCGTCTCCATATAAAGGAAGCGGCCTGTCTTCCAGAGCGTTGGTGACCATCAAAGGAATCAGCTTCTCAGGAAACTGGTAAGGCCCATAGTTATTGGAGCAGCGGGTAATGCTCACCGGAACGCCGAAGGTGCGATGATAAGCCAGCGCGAGCAGATCAGCCGCCGCTTTGCTCGCGGAATAAGGGCTGCCGGGAGCCAGGGAGGTCTCTTCAGTGAAATATCCGTTTTCTCCCAACGAGCCGTAGACTTCATCGGTAGACACCTGCAGAAACCTCCTAATGCCATGCCTGCGGGCCGCCTCCAGCAACTCTTGCACCCCCAGGACATTGGTCCGCACGAAAACGCCGGCGTCTATTATACTGCGGTCGACATGGGTCTCCGCCGCGAAATTGACCACGGCGTCTATCCCCTGCGAGAAAATCTGCTCAAGACAGTTCCGGTCCGTGATATCACCGCGCACGAAGCTATAACCTGATTTTTCCGCAACATTGGTCAGGTTGTCAAGATTACCGGCATATGTTAGCGAATCAAGGTTAATTATCCGGTAATCATACCGGTCCAATAAGTACCTGATAAAATTGCTGCCGATAAACCCCGCCCCGCCTGTTACCAAAACTCTCATTTTCAGTCCCCCCGCGGCTATAATATGATTTCCGTGTCATCTCCGACGAACAGGCGGCAGGCGTGGCGGCCGGCGGCAGCGCGGCTGATCCGGGTATTGCCGCCGATCAGGCTGTCTTCAACCCGTTCCACGCCGGATAGCCGGCAGTTTTCCAGCACCACTGAATATTCCACCCCGACCTGATCAAGAACAGTGCCCTTGCCGACAGCCGTATAAGGGCCGATAAAAGAATCTTTGACCACGGCGTTTTCCCCGATCACCACCGGCCCGCGAATGACGCTGTTGGTTATTGCCGCGCCAGCGGCGATGTCAACCCTGCCGGAAATCTCACTGGCGGTGTCGACCGAACCGTCCACTTGGCGGACGGCGTATTCGTCCAAAACTACCCGGTTGGCTTCCAAAATGTCATCCTTCTTGCCGGTATCCAGCCACCAGCCTTCCAGCAGCCTGGCTTCCACCCGGTGACCGGCGTCAACCATCTGCTGAATGGCGTCGGTGATTTCCAGTTCTCCCCGCCAGGAGGGTTTGACCCTGTCTATGGCGGTATGTATCGCCCGGTTAAAAAGATAAATACCCACCAGAGCCAAGTCGCTGAGCGGCTCTTGGGGTTTTTCCACCAGCTTCAATACTTCTTGCCGGGACCCGAGCACCGCCACTCCGAACTGCCGGGGGTCTTTTACTTTCTTTAACTGAATAATGGAATCGCTGCGGCCGGCGCTAAATTCCCTGACCAGCGCGCCGACACCTCCCTGAATCAAGTTGTCGCCGAGGAACATCAGAAACGATGAATCACCCAGGAAGTTCCTGGCGATTTTTACCGCGTGCGCCAGCCCCGCCGGGTTTTCCTGGAGAATGTACGTGAGCACCGCGCCCCAACGCGAGCCGTCCCCCAGCGCCTCCTTGATATGGCCGCCGGTTTCCGGAGATATAATAATGCCGATATCTTTTATCCCGGCGCTGCTGACCTGCTCCAACACGAAGTTGATAATCGGCTTATTGGCTACCGGTATTAATTGTTTGGCAGTGGTATAAGTAAGCGGCCGGAGCCGGGTGCCGCGCCCGCCCGCGAGAATAAGCGCCTTCAACAAAACGACCTCCGAATTATTCAGGAGTCAGGAGTCAGAAATCAGGAGTCAGAATAAAAGAATGATTTTAGTCATTAAATATTCTGACTCCTGAAATTCTCAATATCTGCTTTATAGCAATAATTGTTCAGTAATCAGAAGAGAGAATGGTTTTTAGTCTTGAAATATTCTGAATTCTGAATTCTGAATACTGACTCCTGACTGCCTGCCTTATAGCAGTAATATATGCGAATATGCGGCTCAAGGTTCCCCTAACGGACCGGGAGTCTGTTCTTTGAACACCTTAATTACTTCTTCACTGTAATAGGGCGCGCCGGCTTCCGCCGCCGCGGCGAAATACCTGGCGATACCCGCGTAAATCGCCCGGCTCACCTTGCCCTGGTAGGCCGGATCCTGCAAAAGCCGGCTTTCACTTGCATTGGTAATGAAGCCGGTTTCCACCAGCACCGCCGGTATGGAAGTGTTCCTGGTTATGTAATAGTCAGCCTCTTTTGTTAAACGGTCGGTGTTTTTTAAAAAGTTGGTCAATTCGGACTGGATGATTTGACCGGCCCTCTTACTTTCAGAAAAACCAGGCTGGACGAAGGTCTGAGCCCCGCGCGGAGCTTCAGAGGAATGACTGTTGACATGAATGCTGATCAAGAGGTCCGCCTTATGTTCATTTGCCAGCGCCACCCTCTTTTTTAAATCTTCCTGTTTTTTTTCCAGCAAACTGGTTGTGCCGGGTTCACTCAGGTCGCTATCGGTCTCCCTGGTCATCAGCACTGTCGCCCCCGCCTGCTTGAGCTCAGCCGCCAGGCGCTTGCCAATCGCCAGATTAATGTCTTTTTCCATAACACCGTTTTTACCCACAACTCCCGGATCAAATCCCCCGTGGCCGGGATCCACGACAATCACCTTATCGACAACCGGCCAGGCCAAAACCGCCTGGGATTCCCGTGCCGCCCCGGCATCCAAATACATAGTCACGGGCAGCGCCAGGAACACTAAAAAGGCAGTGGCGAACAAATAGCGTTTATTGATTTTGAAAGCTTTTATAAACATTAAATGCAAAAAAATCCCCCCTAGGACAACTACCTTTTAAAAAGTATGCTGTCTAAGAGAGGATTATGAAAATTGGTTTGCATATTCGGGTATTCAGGAGCCAGGAGCCTGAATTCAGAATATTTCAGCCAAAAACCCAGTCTCTTATCCTCATTCCTGATTCCTAACTCCTAAACCACAACTCCCAAGCTTTTGACTCTCGCTCCTTATCTCCTGACTACTGACTGCTGACTACTGGATTATGCGATCCACCTGGTCAATATTTGCAGCCCGTTTGCGACCGGTACAAAAATAACCTGACTGAACAGGGTTCCGAACAGGTTGGACAACGCCAGGTAGAAAATTATTTGCTTCAATTCCAGTTCATCCTGCTCTCCCGCCGCCACCGCGTCGGTAACCTTGGCCAGGACCGGGTCCACCATCATCACATTAAGCACAATTGAGGCGTTTCCCACTATTGACGCCATCAGCACCGCGGTGGAGCGGTACTCGGGATAAAGAGCGCCGGCATAAAGCCCGGATAAAACATTGGCGGTCCACAGGCTGTAGCTAGCCAGATTCCAAACCAGAAAAGCGCCGGGAGTGGCCATTTTTCTAAATATTATTTTTTTCAGCGTACGCAGTGAGGTGAACCGCAGCCGGAGAATACCGCCGCCGGGCCTGAAGAAAGAAAACAATACCAGCGGTATTACTCGAAAAACTGAGCCTGTCCGGCCGAAGGCCCTGATTGAGTTGGAAAATGACGTTACAAAGCTGGGGATAAGTAAAATGCCCAGAGTAGTCCCCACAGTGGCACCGAGGATGACAAAGCGCAGCTTTTCGTTTAAACCCGCCAGCGCCTCCTGGTAAACCAGCGTATCGGTAACAGCAGCGCCGGGTTCTGCCGACAGTGACCGGTCATAGGCTTGATCGATAATTTGTTCCACGGTTGAAGCCAGCAGCGGCGCCTGAAGCGTATTGGCAAAACTTGCCGCCAGGTAGACCACGCCGAAAAGCGAAATGGCAGTGGCCAGGTGACCTGTGCGAACACCGGCGAGGCGGGACGAGCGGGTCAGCGTATTTATTAAATTAATAAAAATCGTCAATAAAAAGACTAATAGCAAACGTTCCACTTGAGCCTCCAAAGTCATCTCAGAAACTGGTAACTTATTACATCATAACATAATGAATAGTTTATAAGCAATCGGACCTTAAGGCGTGTCATTTTAAGGTTCATAATTGGTTTTTATGAAGGCGAAAAGGAATAGGTATTCACCTCTTTCAACAGTAGTATTCGAAAAGGCTTGACTTGCCGGACCGGGTGTTTATCCGAAGCGACGCGGAGCACTGGATGCGGTTTTTATAGCGCGTGCAGGCATGCAGAAAAGCTCAAATAGACGCGTAGGCAGCTTATAGCAGTCTGGTTTCAGCGGTTGATAAAACGATGTTATTTAGGTAACATGAAAACTGCGAAGAGAGCGGAGGATAATCCCGGTCCGCCTACCTAAAATATTTTTCGAACACGGTCATATTTCAACAAGGGGACACTAAACTTTGTTGTTCCTAAGCAAGAACGAATTCACCTGTTCACAATTTTCGAAAATCGCAATGTCCTAAATGAAAAAGGAAGGTTAACCTTCCTTTTTTGTAGACTATGGTTCTATTATTAATAAGCAAAATAACACACGAATTGTATTTAACGTTTTGAAAATTGAGGCGCGCGGCGGGCTTTCTTCAAGCCGTATTTCCGGCGTTCTTTCATCCGCGGATCCCTGGTTAAAAAACCGGCTTTCTTCAACATGGGACGAAGATTGGGATCTGCCTGAACGAGCGCGCGGGCAATACCCATTTTTATCGCTCCCGCCTGGCCGCTGATACCGCCGCCCAAAACCTTGGCCTGAATATCAAACCGTCCCGCTCCGCCAATCAGTTCAATCGGCTGGCGGACGATCATTTCCAGTGTCCGCCGGCCGAAATATTCGCTTAAAGGTCTTTTGTTAATGGTCACATTACCTTCACCAGGCAGTAAAAACACCCTGGCTATAGCATTTTTCCTCCGTCCGGTACCGTAAAACATCACTTGAGCCATTTTGTCGGTTCCTCCTTCTCTGTTACATCTGCCAGGCTTCAGGCTTCTGCGCTTGATGAGGATGCTCAGGGCCCTTGTATACTTTAAGCTTCCTGCCCATATCCGCACCCAACTTGTTATGAGGCAGCATTCCCTTGATGGCCTTTTCCACCGCGAGTTCAGGCCTTGTTTTCATCAAGGTGCCGTAACTGACTACTTTCAGGCCGCCGGGGTAGCCGGAGTGCCTTATGTATTTTTTGTTGGCAAGTTTATTGCCGGTCAACACAATTTTCTCGGCATTGATCACTATGACAAAGTCACCGGTATCGACATGGGGAGTAAAGTCAGGTTTATGTTTTCCACGCAGAATCCGTGCCGCTTCAACGGCCAGCCTGCCGAGAACCTTGCCTTCAGCGTCCAGAGTATACCACTTGCGTTCTTTTATCTCAAGAGGTTTAGCCATGTAGCTCTTCATTAAAAATACCTCCTCAAAATAAGGCAAAAAGTAAAACAAACTATGCCGCTTTTCAACGGACGGGGCTAATGAACCGTCAAAAAACCACGTATTACAATATAACATAAAGCATTTCCAGTGTCAAGTTAAACAAGGTCAAAACTGACAGATATAAAAACCAGTCAATCGACAGCGGCATACGGTTTGCCAATCATGGCTTCCGCCGCCGGATACTCTACTTTTTCCAAACACAAACCCCTGGCCGGGAGGGTGGGACCGCCTTTCAGGCTGTCCAGGCTTGCCAGGATGCCGGCCACTTCGCCTGCCGCCAGTTTCCCCAGACCCACCCGGAGCAAGGTGCCGGAAATCATGCGGGCCATGTGGTAGAGAAATCCATCCGCCCGCAATATTATGTAAACGAGATCACCCTCGCTTGCCACCCGCGCCTGGTAAAGCGTGCGCACCGTCGTTTTAACCGGCGTGCCCAGGGCGCGAAAGGCGCTGAAGTCGTGCCTTCCCTCCAAATAGCCGGCTGCTTCCCGCATGGCGTTAAAGTCCAGCTGTTTGGGCACATGGTAACTGTACAGGCGGTGGAAAGGGGAATGCCATTTTCCGTGATAAACTGTGTAGCGATATGTTTTAGCGATGGCGGAAAAGCGCGCGTGAAACGACACCGGCACTTCTTCCGCGTCCAAGGCCACGATATCCCGCGGCAGCAAACTGTTCAGGGCGTATGCCGTCCGCTCCGCCGGCACGGGCCAGCCATCTGCCGCGAAACTGATTACTTGCCCGCGGGCGTGCACTCCGGCATCCGTCCTGCCGGCGCCGCTAACCTGAACAGGCCTTTGAGCCAGCTGGAACAGCCGCTCTTCCAGAACGCCCTGCACCGTTTGAAACCTTGTGCCGCGCTGCTCCTGGAATCCATGGTAATTGGTGCCGTCATAAGCTATCGTAACCTTAATATTGCGCATATTATCCTCAAATTAACAGCTACAGTGAAATGTTCGCTTGAATTGCTTTATGTATATCTAAGCCAAACCGTTATGGCAAGGATCGCGAAGGTAATGAGCAGCGTCATATAATCCTCCGGTTTCAGCGTCAAACTGTGCATTCTCGTCCGGTTGGCGCCGCCCCGGTAGCAGCGCGCCTCCATAGCCACGGCAAGTTCCTCGGCGCTGCGCAGCGCCCCGGCGAAAAGCGGCACGAACAACGGCAACAAACCTTTCACCCGGTCCATCGCCCCGCCTGAACCAAACCCGGCGCCGCGGGACCGCTGGGCTTTGGCAATTTTATCAGCCTCATTCAGCAAGGTGGGAACAAAACGCAAGGCTATAGTCATCATCATGGCTAATTCATGGGTAGGCACCCCGACCCGTCTAAGCGGAGCAAGGATACTTTCCAGCGCGGCGGTGAGGTTTACCGGGGACGTAGTCAGAGTAAGCAGAAAAGCGATTAAAATCAGCAATACCAGTCTTAAAAAAATCTGGCCGCCCCCTGCCAGACCCTCCTTGGTGACTTTTAAAAACCCCAGCCCGAACCATACTTCCCCCGGCGTCAACAGTGCCTGGAGAAAAAATGTAACCGCCAGCAGCAGCCAAATCGACAACAAGCCCCGAAAAAAAATCTTCGCGGAAATCCCCGTGAGAATCATGGATAAAAAAACAAATCCGGTCAACAGAGCGAACTCATACCATGAGGCGATGATAAAAACCGCAATTGCCGTCGCGATTACACAAACAACCTTGGTCCGAGGATCAAGGCGGTGCAATAATGAGTTGCCCGGAACAAACTGGCCGATAGTAACGTTAATCATACGCCAGGCTGCCTCATTTCCATATTACGCTCCATGTTCAGTATCCTGGCAATTTCCACAACCGCTTCATCAATCGTTAGCAAATCAGCCCGCACCGGCAACCCGCGGGCCTGCAGACGGAGCATTAATTCTACCGTCGCCGGAACATCCAGCCCCAGGGCGCGCAGTTCTTCAGTCTTGTTGAAAACCTCCCGCGGCGGCGCCTCCATGGCCAGGCGGCCTTTATGCAAAACGGCTACCCGGTCTGCCCAGCGGGCAACCTCCTCCATGTTGTGGGTAACCAGCACCACTGTTATCCCCCGCTCCCCCCGGAGCCGGTCAATACGTTCCATTAACTGCCTTCTGCTCACCGGGTCCAGGCCGGCGGCCGGTTCATCAAGCACCAACACTTCCGGGCGCAAGGCCAGCACACCGGCAATGGCAGCTTTCCTGCGCATGCCGCCGCTCAGACGGAACGGGGATGTCCGCCCTACTTCCTCCGGGTCCAGGTCAACCAGTCTCAACGCGTCAATGACCCTTTCCCTGACCTCGGCGTTGTTTAAGCCCAGGTTTCTCGGGCCGAAAGCCACATCGTCAAAAACAGTTTCCTCAAAAAGCTGGTGCTCGGGCTGTTGGAAAACCAGCCCCACCCTGTGCCAAAGTTCCCGGCGCAATCCTTTATTTGCTACGTCAATACCGCACACCCGCACATTTCCGCCGGTGGGCGCCAGGATGCCGTTAAAATGCTGGACCAGGGTGGACTTGCCGGAACCGGTCGCCCCAACCAGCGCGTAAAACTCGCCTCTTTGGATTTCCAGCGACACACTATCCAGCGAGGTTACTTCAAACGGTGTGCCCCTGGAGTAAACATGAGTAAGATTTTCGACCTTAATTACCGGCATAGGTACGCCACCATATCCTTAATAGTGAGAATACCATCAGGCACTAAAAAGCCCCGCCTTCTCAGGCGACAGGCAATTTTAGCCGCAACCGGCAACTCTAACCCCACATTCCGCAGCAACTGTTCCTCCGCGAACACCTCGGCCGGGGTTCCCGCCAGCACAGACCGGCCGGAGCACAAGACCATTACTCTATCCGCCACGGCGGCTTCTTCCATGTAATGAGTCACCAGAACCACAGTGACGCCGTTGGAACGGTTTAAACGGAGCAGGGTATCCATAAGTTCCCGGCGGCCGGACGGGTCAAGCATGGAGCTTGGCTCATCCAGGACCAGGCAGTCCGGACGCATTGCCAGCACACCGGCGATAGCCAGCCGCTGTTTTTGACCGCCGGAGAGCAGATGCGGAGCATGGTTCCGGTATTCCGACAGCCCGGTTAAAACCAGGGCCTCATCTACTCTGGCCCGCACCTCCGGCGGGGGCAGTCCCAGGTTCTCAGCGCCGAAGGCTACGTCTTCTTCCACCAGCGAGCTGACGATCTGGTTGTCGGGGTTTTGAAAAACCATCCCCACTCTCTGCCGGATTTCCCATAAATATTCCCCCTGGCGGGTGTCCATCCCATCCACCAGGACCGTACCCTCAAAAGGTGTGAGCAGGGCGTTAAAGTGCCTGGCAAGGGTAGATTTCCCCGACCCGTTGGGACCGACCAGAGCAAGGAATTCGCCTTTATATACATCCAGGTCCACACCATGCAAAGCCGCCTGCTCCGACTGGCCGCCGCGGTTGTAGAAATATGTGAGGCCTTTGACCCTGATATAAACCGCGCCTTCACGGGAACGGCCGCGCGCCGCTTGCTTTCCGGGCAGAGCATTACTAGACATGCAGGTTAAATCAGCTCTAAAATAACCGCTTTAGCGGCGTCGCCCCGGCGGTAGCCAACTTTGACAATCCTGGTATAGCCGCCCGGGCGGTCCGCATATTTCGGCGCGATTTTATCAAACAGTTTGCGCACCACATCTTCTTCATAGAGGTACGCCAGCGCCTGGCGCCTGGCTGCGAGGTCGTTCTGCTTGGCGGTAGTAACCAGCCTTTCGGCGATACTTTTTACTTCCTTGGCCCTGGCTTCAGTGGTATTTATCCGCTCGTCCCGGAAGAGGGATGTGACCAGGTTTCTTAACATAGCCTTCCTGTGGCCGGTGTTTCTTCCTAGCTTCTGGTAGCCCACTCTCAAATCCCTCCCTTATTCATCGCTTTTTTTCAGCAATAACCCCAGTTCGTGTAATTTATTGACTACCTCTTCCAGAGATTTTTTCCCCAGATTTCTTACTTTCATCATATCGTCTTCGTTGCGCTGGATTAACTCCTCAACCGTGTTAATCCCAGCCCGCTTCAGGCAGTTGTAGGAACGCACCGATAAATCCAGCTCTTCAATGGTCATTTCCAGGATCCTATCCTTTTGCTCCTCTTCCTTTTCCACCATGATCTCCACATCGCTGACCGTTTCCGTCAATCCGATAAACAGACGCAAATGTTCGCTCATAATCTTGGCTGAAAGGCTGACTGCCTCGTCAGGTCTGATGCTCCCGTCGGTCCAGACTTCCAATGTCAGCTTGTCGTAGTCCGTAATCTGGCCGACCCGGGTGTTCTCCACATTATAATTGACCTTGCTCACCGGTGTAAAAACTGAATCCACCGGAATCACGCCGATAATGTGTTCATTCTTTTTATTACGCTCCGCGGAGACGTAGCCCCGTCCTTTGGAGACGGTAATATCCATGGATAAACTGGCATTATCGGACAGAGTGGCTATCACCAGATCGGGGTTTAATATTTCCACATCGGAGTCACAGACGATATCCCCGGCTTTCACCACACCGGCGTCCTCAGCTTCTATGCGCAGAGTCTTTTCTTCATCGCTGTAAAGTTTCAGGCTGAGACTCTTGAGGTTTAAAATAATGTCCGTGACATCCTCCACAACCCCCGGGATGGTTGAAAATTCATGAAGCACTCCGTTAATCTTAACAGAAGTAACAGCTGCGCCCGGCAATGAGGAAAGCAGGATGCGGCGCAGGGAGTTCCCCAGAGTAATGCCGTAGCCTCTTTCCAGTGGCTCCACTGTAAACTTGCCGTAAGTGTAATCGTCGCTCATTTCTACAACTTCAATTTTCGGTTTTTCAATTTCAAGCACGGACGTTTCCCTCCTATTGGCGGTTGGTGGTTGGCGGCTGGTTAACACCCGGCAACCGACTGCTCACGACCAACGGCCAAAATGGCCTCCTACCTGGAGTATAACTCAACAATCAGGTGCTCCTGAACGGGAGCGTCGATCTGATCCCTTGCCGGGAGCGCCACTACGCGGGCGATGGCCTGGTCGGCCTCAAATTCAAGCCATGCGGGAGGAGTGCGCTCGGCAGCCCTCTCCAGCAGCTCTTTCACTCTCGGCGATTCCTTGCTCTTTTCCCGGACGGTAATTACATCGCCCACGCGGAGCGAATATGACGGTATGTTCACTTTACGGCCGTTAACCATAAAATGTCCATGCCGCACAAGCTGCCTGGCTTCGTTCCGGGATGCCCCGAGTCCCAGGCGATAGACTGCGTTGTCAAGCCGCCTTTCCAATAAGCGGAGCAGATTTTCACCGGTAACACCCGGCTGCCGCTCGGCTCTCACGAAGTAGCGCCTGAATTGGCCTTCCAAAATGCCGTATATCCGGCGCGCTTTTTGTTTTTCCCTTAATTGCAGGCCGTACTCCGAAACTTTCTTTCGTCCCTGGCCGTGCTGACCGGGAGCGTAAGCCCTGCGGTCAACGCCACATTTGGTTGAGTAACAACGGTCGCCTTTGAGGTATAGTTTCAGTCCTTCCCGGCGACATTGCCGGCACACTGCTTCAGTATATCTCGCCATACCAGCACACCTCCTTAAACTCTCCGGCGCTTGGGCGGCCGGCAACCGTTATGAGGAATCGGGGTTACATCTTTAATCAAATTGACTTCCAGCCCCGCCGCCTGCAGAGAGCGGATAGCCGCCTCACGGCCGGCGCCGGGTCCTTTAACCATTACCTCCACTACTTTCAGGCCATGCTCCATGGCCTCTTTAGCGGCATTTTCAGCCGCCATTTGAGCCGCGAACGGAGTGCTTTTCCGGGAACCTTTAAAGCCCACGCCTCCGGCGCTGGCCCAGGATATCGCATTTCCCCTGGTATCGGTAATGGTTACTATGGTGTTATTAAAAGTAGATCTGATATGCGCAACACCAGATTCGATATTTTTGCGTTCACGTCTTTTCGTTCTGGTTACGCGACGCGCCATTTAATAACCTCCTTAATTTAATGGATTTAATAGATTTTTTCGTTCATCAAGTTTGCTCAGATTATCCGCTTGATCGCATGGCGTAGCGCTTACCCACAGGCTAGCGCGTTCGCCCCCCGGATCTGCCAAACTCACCAACTCAGCCGGCTTAAAACTGCTGCCCCGCTTTTTTCGGGAACGGCTAAGCTAAACAACAATTTAATCCTAAACCGCCCTCCAGGTAAGCGCCACGCCACACTGAGCCAACCTTAACACTCATGCTACTTTTTCCTGCGCACGCCGACAGTCTTACGCGGCCCTTTACGGGTCCTGGCGTTGGTCTTGGTCCGCTGCCCCCGCACCGGCATGCCGCGGCGGTGCCTTAACCCGCGGTAGCAGCCAATTTCAATCAGACGCTTGATGTTCAAGGCTATCTCCCGGCGCAAATCACCTTCCACTTTGTGGTTCTTTTCAATAATTTCACGCAGCTTGTTGATTTCATCCTCAGTCAGATCCTTCACCCTGGTATCAGGGTTGACATTTGTCTGAGACAGGATTTTTTGGGACGTCGGCTTACCAATGCCAAAAATATAAGTAAGGGCAATCTCGACCCGTTTATCCCTCGGCAAGTCTACGCCTGCGATACGTGCCATAAATTATTCAACACCTCCTGGTATTACCCTTGGACCTGTTTATGTTTGGGGTTCTCACAAATCACCATAACTTTGCCCTTCCTGCGAATGATCTTGCACTTTTCGCAGATGGGCTTGACGGATGGCCTCACTTTCATCGCAAACCCTCCATTTCGGTCGTCTGTAGTCGTTGTCGGGTTAATTGTTGAAATCCGGATTCGCCGAATTCTTTTTTAATTCTTTTATTCTGACTTCTGACTCCTGACTTTACTTGTATCGATAAATAATACGCCCGCGGTTTAAATCATAAGGCGAGAGTTCGACTGTCACCCGGTCACCGGCCAAAATCCTGATAAAGTTCATCCTAATCTTGCCGGAAACATGCGCCAGCACTTTATGGCCGTTCTGGAGTTCCACACGGAACATGGCGTTTGGCAGCGGTTCGATGACAGTACCTTCAGCCTCGATAACATCTTGCTTTGACATTAGGTATCTGACCAACTCCTTATCTTAAAATGAACACTCGTTAAAGTTTTTCACTAGACTCTTGAGCTCCTCGCGAATATCCGCGTTGGTTATCCTTTTCCCTTTTTCCGCTTTGCTCGATAACTCACCGGCAATAACTTCATGAATATGCAAGTGTTTGATATTTTTATATTTGGGATTTTCCACTTTTCGCCCTTCCCCGTCCGCAACGCACACCCTGGATAGACTTTCGCAACCTATCACCAGATAATATCTGCCTCTATCGCGGCCTTTTGTCGAGCTAACCAAGTGCCCGACCTGTAAAGCGTCCCGGTCGCCGTATTTCCGGCTGAAAACGATATTGCCACTATTATCATCAGGCACCGACTGAGACATCTATTTCCTTCCTTTCATCATCTGGAAAACAGCTACCGGCAATCAGTACTTTTCTTTAATTATCGTAGTCATAATATGGTCAGTATCTCCGGTTTGTCATCCGTAATGGCAACAGTATGTTCGAAATGGGCTGAAAGCTTTGCGTCCAAAGTTACTACCGTCCAGTTGTTTGTAAGAGTCCGCACTTCAAAAGTGCCCATATTGATCATCGGTTCGATCGCTAATGTCATTCCCGCTTTCAGTCTGGGGCCTCTGCCGGGCTTGCCGAAATTCGGAACCTGCGGGTCCTCGTGCGGGCTGCTGCCTATTCCATGCCCGACATAGTCACGCACTACCGAATAGCCATAGCCTTCGGCACAAGTTTGTACGGCATTGGATATATCTGATAGCCTGGCGCCTTCCCTGGCATGCTCAATTCCCTTATAAAGGGATTCTTCCGTCGCCTTTAAGAGCCGCATGGCATCGCTGCTTACTTCTCCCACCGGAACGGTAACGGCGCTGTCTCCATAGTATCCGTTTACTTCCGCCCCAATGTCGATACTAATAATATCTCCACTCACCAGCTTCCTTAAACTGGGAAACCCGTGCACAACTTCTTCATTCACTGAAGCACAGATGCTGTAGGGGAAACCGTATAACCCCTTGAAAGCCGGTTTGGCGCCGGCTTTGATAATATAGTCCTCCGCCAGCCGGTCCAGTTCCCTGGTCGTTACCCCAACCCTAACGGCACTGGTGAGTTCCGCCAGTGTTTCGGCCACAACCCGCCCGGCGTCTCTCATATAGGAGAGTTCTTTTTCGGATTTACAGGTAATCATATGCCCACCTACTTAATAAACCCCTGGTAACTGCGCATCAACATGTGCGATTCCAATTGCTTCATCGTGTCCAGCGCCACCCCGACCACAATCAGCAGCGCGGTGCCGCCGAAATAGATATTTGGTATCTGGGTCGCCATCAGTACAAAGTTCGGCAATATTGCCACCAGGGCCAGGAAAATGGCTCCGGCCAGGGTTATCTTGTTCATCACCCGGCTGATATATTCCGCCGTCGGCCGCCCGGGGCGCAACCCCGGGATAAAACCGCCGTATTTTTTGATATTATCCGCCATATCTGACGGGTTCATGATGACGGCGGTATAAAAGAAAGTGAAGCCGATAATCAAAAGAGCGTAAATAACCGTGTGTGAAACTGTTCCCCACCCGAACCACTTCGAGTAGAACGCCGCGATTGCTTCGTTGGAAAAATATTTCACGAGCGTTTCCGGAAACATCAACAGTGACGAGGCGAAAATTACCGGTATAACACCGGCCTGATTGACCCGCAGCGGCAGGTGGGTTGTCTGTCCGCCGTAAACCCTGCGTCCAACCACCCGCTTGGCGTACTGCACGGGTATGCGCCGCTGCCCTTCCTGAACCATAACCACACCGGCGATCACCAGACCCCCGATGACGACAAGCAGCACAAGACTCAAGATGTTAATTGTACCCGCGTCTAAATAAGCCATAATTCTTTGTAAACCTGAGGGAACCCTTGAGACAATACCCGCGAAAATCAACAGCGAAATACCGTTGCCAATCCCTTTTTCAGTAATTTGTTCACCCGTCCACATCAGGAAGGTGGTCCCGGCGGTAATGGTGACGGCAGTCATTAAATAAGTCGCCGGACCGGGATGATAAAGCGAACCACCGACTCCGACCACCATGCCGATACCCTGGATAAACGCCAGTACCACGGTAAGGTAGCGGGTGTACTGGGTAATTTTCTTGCGGCCTTCTTCGCCTTCTTTACTCAGACGCTCCAGGTGCGGAATGACCACTGTCAGGAGCTGCATAATAATTGAAGCGTTGATGTAAGGCATAATACCCATGGCAAAAACAGAAAAATTCTTCAGCGCGCCGCCGGAAATCACATCAAAGAATCCGAAAATAGCGCCGCTGCTAACCAGCTCGGCAAATTTTTCCGAATTCACCCCGGGCACGGGAATATGAGCGCCCAGCCGGAAAACAAAAATCATACCAAGGGTGTAAAGCAGCTTTGTCCTCAATTCAGTAGCTTTCAGGGCATTCGCAATACTTCCCAGCAATTAAATCACCTCAGCTTTGCCGCCGGCGGCTGTGATCTTTTCCTCAGCCGACTTGCTGAAAGCTTGGGCACATACGGTTAGAGATTTTTCCAGCTTGCCGTTGCCAAGTATTTTCACACCGTCACCGATCTTTTTGATCAAGCGGGCGTCAAGCAAAGTATCCGGAGTCACGGTAACACCGTCCTCAAACCGGTTAAGCGCCGCTACATTGACAGCGATAATTTCCTTGGCAAACTTATTATAGAACCCCCGTTTCGGCATGCGACGCTGCAGTGGCATTTGCCCGCCCTCAAACCCGGGACGCACACCTCCGCCGGAGCGTGACTTTTGCCCTTTATGGCCGCGGCCGGCGGTCTTGCCCAAACCGGAGCCGATCCCTTGACCCTTGCGGGTGGGTTTAGGTCTAGCCCCTGGAGCCGGCCTTAGTTCATGCAGTTTCAAGATGACACCTCCTTAACATTCCTTACGGACCTGCGCTTCTCAGTCCCGCTTGTCTAAATTCGCGGGCCTTACGCTCCGGCTTCCTCGACTTTCAACAAATGCGCAACCTTATTAATCATACCCCTGATTTGCGGAGTGTCTTCGTGGATTACCGACCGGCTTACTTTGGTCAGACCCAGGGTCCGCACTGTAACCCTCTGCTTTTCCGGCCGGCCGATCAGGCTCTTCACCAGGGTTACCTTCAACTTGGCCACAACATTCCCCCCTTTTCTTGAGAGAGCATTACGTTACCTTTCAGTTCAACCGGGGACATCAGGTGTGAGGTGTGTCCCCCTCCAATCGGGGACATTCCTTCACTCGCCTGCTCTAATAGTAGCTAGTGTTCCAGCAGGCCACGCTCAGGAGCAATCCCTCTGTACTTTATACAACACAGGAAGGTGTGTCCCCATTCCTATTTTTTACCCCAGCAGTTCTTCCACCGTTTTATTTCTCAGCCGGGCCACATCCTCCGGAGTCTTCAGACTCTTCAGCGCATCCATGGTGGCACGGACCATGTTGTTAGCATTGTTCGAACCCAGGGACTTGGTAAGTATATCGTGCACTCCGGCCAACTCCAGGATCGCCCGGACCGGACCGCCCGCAATCACACCGGTGCCCGGCGCCGCCGGTTTCAGCAAAACTTTACCGGCCCCGAAATGCCCGGTAACTTCATGGGGAATGGTTGTTCCGGAAAGGGGTACTTTTATTAATGATTTCTTCGCGTCTTCAATGCCCTTGCGGATAGCCTCGGGAACCTCACCCGCTTTGCCCAGACCGGCGCCGACATGACCGTCGCTGTCGCCCACTACCATCAGAGCGGAAAAACTGAATCGCCGTCCGCCTTTTACGACCTTGGCCACCCGGTTGATATACACTACTTTTTCGGTTGTTTCCAGTTTGCTGGCGTCAATCCTCGCCATCTATTTCCCTCCTTTCTCATCGGGGACATTCCTTCACCGACCCGCCCTATAAGTAACTGGGATTCCAACAGGCCGATTTTAGGAATATTCCCTTCCAGATTTACACTCTACTAGAAGGTTTATCACCATTCCGCTCGGGGACATTCCTTCACTCGCCTGCTCTAAGAGTTACTATAGCATCAACAGGCCACCTAAAGGAGTATTCTCTTCGGACTTTTACCACACAGGAAGGTGTGTCCCCATTCCGCTAAAACTCCAGTCCGCCTGCCCGCGCGGCGTCAGCCAGGGCCTTGATCCGGCCATGGTAAATATAGCCGGCGCGATCAAATACCACCACTTTGATTCCTGCCTCAACTGCTTTTTTAGCCAGCAAATCTCCTACCGCAGCGGCTGCCGCTAAGTCGCCGCCATTTGCCAGTTTGCCTTTCAGCTCCGGTCCCAAGGTGGACGCGGCCACTAGAGTTACACCGCGTTCATCATCAATGATTTGGGCGTAAATATTTTGGATGCTGCGAAACACGTTCAGCCTGGGCCGGCCGGCAGAACCGGTTATTTTCTTGCGCACCCTGAAGCGCTTTTTTGCCCGCAGGGCCTTACGGTCGGGTTTATTCAGCACTTAGGAATTCACTGCCTTTCTAAAAAGTAATAAATAAATTATCCGTACTTACAGACTGCCAATCTCTACTTCTTGCCTTTGCCGCCGGCCTTGCCGACCTTGCGCCGGACCCTTTCACCTTCGTACCTGACGCCTTTCCCTTTATATGGTTCCGGTTCACGTACAGCACGAATGAACGCCGCCATGGCTCCCACTTTTTCCTTGTCGATACCCTTCACACTGATTCTGGCCGGCGCCGGAACTTCAATTACCAGTCCCTCTTGCGGCTCAATCTCCACCGGGTGTGAATAACCCATGGCCATTACGAGTTTGTTGCCTTGTTTGGAGGCGCGGTAACCAACGCCGACCAATTCCAGGTTTTTCTGAAAACCGACTGTTACTCCCACCACCATGTTGTTAACAAGAGTACGTGTCAAACCGTGCAATGACCTGTGCTGTTTATTGTCAGAAGGACGTTGGACCAATAATTGTCCCCCCTCGTATTTCACAACCATGTCCCGGTGCAGCTCTCTTTCCAACTGCCCCTTGGGGCCTTTAACCCGTATCCGGTTCCCGTCGATCTGCACATCAACACCTGCGGGTACCGGTACCGGCTGTCTACCAATCCTGGACATAAATTACACCTGCCATCCTAATTGTATTCAAGCACATGGTATTAATTACCACACGTAGCAAACTACCTCGCCGCCAAGTCCTTCTTTACGCGCCTTTCTATCGGACATGAATCCTTTAGAGGTGGAAATAATAGCTATTCCGAGACCGCCTAAAACTTTCGGCACATTATCTTTCCTGGCGTACACTCTTAAACCTGGCTTTGATATGCGCTTGAGACCGGTGATCACCCGTTCCTTATTAGTGCCATATTTAAGATAAACCCGGATAATCCCCTGCTTTCCGTCGTCTACAAATTCGCAATCCTTAACAAAGCCTTCATCTTTCAATATATTAGCGATTGCTTTTTTTACCTTGGAAGCAGGCGCCTCTACTTTATCATGATAAAATGTATTGGCGTTCCGGATTCTGGTCAAGAAATCTGCAATAGGATCGGTCATAACCACGCGAAACTACCTCCTTCCTGATCACCAACTGGCTTTGCGGATTCCTGGAATTTCACCTTTATACGAGAGCTCCCGGAAACAAATCCGGCAAATCTCAAACTTTCTCATGTAGGCGTGCGGACGCCCGCAGATTTTGCATCTATTGTGTCCGCGCACCGTAAACTTCGGCGCCCGCATAGCCCTTAAAACCATTGATTTTTTAGCCACCAACTTGCCTCCTTTTCGTATTTGGTAGCCGGTTGCCCGTAGTTTTCTACTACTGACCACTGACCACTGTAACTCTTATGCCGCCCGGAACGGCATGCCCATTAATCCCAACAGTTCTCTCGCCTCTTCGTCCGTTTTCGCCGTAGTCACAAAAATGATGTCCATGCCGCGGATTTTATCTATCTTGTCATAATCAATTTCCGGAAACATAAGCTGTTCACGAACACCCATGCTGTAGTTGCCGCGCCCGTCAAACGATTTGGGCGAAATGCCCCGGAAGTCACGCACCCTTGGCATCGCTATGTTAAAAAGCTTGTCAACAAACTCATACATGCGTTCGCCGCGCAAAGTAACCTTTGCGCCGATGGTCATACCGGCACGCAGCTTGAAGGCCGCGATAGATTTCTTCGCTTTAGTCGTAACAGGTTTTTGTCCGGTAATAATCATCAAGTCGTTTAACGCGGCGTCGATTGCTTTTGAATTCTGAATCGCCTCGCCCACGCCCATGCTAACAACCACTTTTTCCAGCTTGGGAACCTGCATGATATTTTTATACGCAAACTTTTTGATCATGGCGGGCACTATATCGTTCTTGTACTTGTCTTTTAATCTGGACATCTTAAACTACCTCCCTTCTCGGCAATCGGTTGTCGGTTCTGCAATCAGCTGCTTTTTTGAAATCACCATTGGGGTTTTCCCTTATTCCGACTCCTGACTACCGACTACTGACTACTGATCACTTATATCGCTTCTCCGCATTTTTTACAGACACGTTCTTTTTCCCCGTTTTCAAGCACCTTCTTGCCGACCCTGGTTGGGGTGTTGCACTTATTGCAGAAAAGCATCACGTTTGAGCTGTGTATGGGGGCCTCTTTTTCCAATATACCCCCTTGCGGCAGTTTCTGGGTAGGCTTGGAGTGGCGTTTAACAATATTTACCCCCTCGATGATTAGCTTGTTTTTAGCCGGTATGACTTCCAGAACCTTGCCCTTCTTCCCCGCGCTTTTACCAGTGACCACCAATACTGTGTCTCCTTTGCGGACGTGGATCTTGGGTTTTACCATATATTTTGTGTCACCTCCGAACTCACCGTCAATATTTAAAGATAGCCGGCGCTAGAGCACTTCCGGCGCCAGAGAAACAATCTTCATGAACTCACGGTCTCTCAATTCCCGGGCCACCGGACCAAAAATACGCGTTCCCCGCGGACTCTTGTCATCCTTGATAATAACAGCGGCGTTTTCGTCAAACTTGATGTAGGACCCGTCCGGGCGCCTGACTTCTTTTTTCGTGCGGACCACCACGGCCCTTACCACATCACTTTTCTTAACAACGCCGCCTGGCGTGGCTTCTTTAACGGAACATACAACGATGTCGCCCACACCTGCATAGCGCCGCAACGATCCGCCCAAAACACGGATGCACATCAGCCTGCGCGCCCCGGTGTTGTCAGCAACGTTGAGCAAAGACTGTACTTGAATCAATGCTGCAACCTCCTCACACTTACTACTTACGACTATCAACCGTTAAATCTGTTTGCCTCGCTCCAGGATCTCAACTACACGCCACCGCTTTTCTTTCGACAGCGGCCTGGTTTCCATAACTTTCACCTTGTCGCCGATCCTGCAGGAGTTTTCTGCGTCATGCGCTTTGAATTTACGGGTGCGCCGAATGATGCGCTGGTACCTGGGGTGTTTGACCAGGGTTTCAACAGCCACAACCACGGTCTTTTCCATTTTATCACTTACCACCCTGCCGGTAAGAACCTTGCGCAATCCACGTTGTTCCATCCATAATACTCCTTCCTGAACATATCCCTTGTGAGCCTGGCACCTTAAATCCTGACGCTGTTCTTACGCCCGTTGGATTCCCAACTCACGCTCGCGAATTACCGTCTTGACACGCGCGATCCTGCGGCGGATTTCCTGCAGTTTCATCGGGTTATCCAACTGCCCGGTGGCCATTTGAAATCTCAATTTAAAGAGTTCATCCTTGGAGTCGTCCAGCTTTTTATAAAGCTCGGAATCCGTCAACTCTCTAATATCCTTAGTTTTCAACGACTGCACCTACTTCCCCGCGCTTCACAAATTTAGTTTTAACCGGTAGCTTGTGAGACGCCAATCGCATCGCTTCACGGGCAACTTCTTCGGAAATGCCCGCCAACTCAAACATAATCCGTCCCGGCTTGACAACAGCAATCCAATATTCCGGTGTACCCTTGCCGGAGCCCATCCGGGTCTCAGCCGGTTTGGTGGTAATTGGTTTATCAGGAAAAATTCTGATCCAGACCTTGCCGCCACGCTTGATATAACGCGTCATGGCAATACGGGCCGCTTCTATCTGCCTGTTGGTTATCCAGGCCGACTCCAGAGCCTGAAGGCCAAATTCACCAAAACTGACATCTTTGCCGCCTTTAGCCCTGCCGGCTATTCCGGGGCGGTGCTGTTTGCGGTATTTAACCCTTTTCGGTATAAGCATCCCTATACGCCTCCTTCACCAGGTGCGGCCTTTCCTCCCCTGGCCGGGGTTTTTTCTGCATCTTTGACTGCCGGTAAAACTTCTCCTTTATAGATCCATACTTTAATGCCGATTTTTCCGTAAGTGGTGTTCGCTTCGGCAAAACCGTAATCTATATCGGCGCGCAAGGTATGAAGAGGAACCTTGCCTTCGCTGTACCATTCGCTGCGGGCAATTTCAGCGCCGGCCAAGCGGCCGCCGCACGCGATCTTGATCCCTTTCGCCCCCATTTTCATGGAGCGGTTGACCACTTGCTTCATGGCCCTTCTGAACGCAATCCGTTTCACCAGTTGGGAGGCCACATTTTCAGCCACGAGTTGGGCGTCCACCTCAGGGATCTTGATCTCCACGATATTTACACTGACCTGCTTAGCGGTGATTCGTTCAAGCTGCTTGCGCAGGTTCTCCACTTCCATACCGCCCCGTCCGATGACAATGCCCGGCTTGGCGGTGTGGATAAACACTTTAATCCGGTTGGCCGCCCGCTCTATCTGGATGCGCGAAACGCCTGCCACGAAAAGCTTCTTTTTGATAAACTTGCGTATTTTCAGGTCCTCGTGCAAGAGGCCGGCATAGTTTTTCTTGTCGGCAAACCACTTGCCTTCCCAGTCCCGGATAATACCAATCCGCAGGCCCTTGGGATTTACCTTCTGCCCCACTAAGATCTACCCTCCTTTTTGTCACCCACCACAACTGTTATGTGGCTGGTACGTTTGCGTAAAACATCTGCGCGGCCCATGGCCCGGGCCTGGAACCGCTTTAATGTAGGTCCTTGATCAACATAAGCCGCGGTTACGAACAACTCATCCTTATCGGCCTGCTGATTGTGTTCGGCGTTGGCGGCGGCGGATTTAACCACCTTTGTTACCGCCCCCGAGGCCCGTTTGGGTGTATATTTTAAGATAGCAAGGGCCTCCTGAATTTTCTTGCCCCGGATCAGGTCCACTACTATGCGCACCTTTCGCGGGGAAATCCTTATAAATTTGGCTGTGGCCTTAGCTTCCACAGGCTGTTTACCCCCTTCGTTAAGATGCCGGAAATGAAAACGGCTTCTACTTCAGTGCTGTAGACCTTTCCGTATGGTGACCGTGTCCTCGAAAAAGCCTGGTAACGGCAAATTCCCCCAATTTGTGCCCAATCATATCTTCGGTTATATATACCGGGATATGCTTGCGCCCATCATGCACGGCTATGGTGTGCCCGACCATTTGGGGAAAGATGGTTGAGCGCCTGGACCATGTCTTGATCACTCTTTTTTCGCCTGAATCATTCATGGCCTCTATTCTATTGAGAAGCCGTTCTTCGCAATACGGCCCCTTCTTTAATGACCGGCCCAAAATTGCAGCCTCCTTTCACACTCCATCGGGGACATTCCTTCACTAGCCTGCCTTAACAGTAACTGTTATTCAACACGCTATATGCAGGAATAATCCCTTCGAATTTATACGACCCTAGAAGGTGTGTCCCCTTTCCGCTGACGACATTCCTTCACTAGCCTGCCTTAACAGTAACTATTGCTCCACACGCCATGTGCAGGAATAATCCCTTCCGAATTTGTACACCCCTAGAAGGTGTGTCCCCTTTCCATATTTCCAACAGCCGCTATTTGGTTCTTCTTTTCACGATTAGCTTGTCGCTCGGTTTTCTTTTCCGGGTACGCGCGCCCAAAGCCGGCTTGCCCCACGGTGTAACAGGATTGCGGCCGATAGGCGAGCGTCCTTCGCCACCGCCGTGCGGGTGGTCAACCGGGTTCATCACAATACCCCGGACAGTCGGCCGAATGCCCATCCAGCGTTTCCGGCCGGCTTTACCTATTGTAATGTTTTCATGATCAACATTGCCTATCTGTCCGATAGTCGCGCGGCAGTCCAGCAATAAAAGCCGCATCTCACCGGACGGCATTCTTATATTGGCGTATTTTCCCTCTTTAGCCATCAGCTGTGCGGACCCACCGGCCGAGCGCACCAATTGACCGCCGCCGCCGGGGTGCAATTCGATATTATGAACTAATGTGCCAAGCGGAATATTACGTAACGGCAAACAATTCCCGGCCTTAATATCCGCGTCCGGGCCCGATACAACGGTTTGCCCGATGCTGATGCCGACAGGCGCAAGTATGTATCTCTTTTCACCATCAGCGTAATGCAGCAGAGCAATTCTGGCAGAACGGTTCGGGTCATATTCAACACTGGCCACCTTGGCCGGGATACCATCCTTGTTGCGTTTAAAGTCAATAACCCTGTACATCCGTTTGTGCCCGCCGCCACGGTGTCTTACTGTCAGCCTGCCGTACGCGTTGCGGCCGGCATTTTTCTTTAATGGTTCCAGCAAGGACTTTTCGGGTTCCGAACGGGTTATATCCTTAAATTCCGAAACGGTTACAAACCGGCGGCCCGGTGACGTCGGCTTAAAACTTTTAGTAGCCACAGGGATTCACCCCCTCAATAATTAATGTTATTACGGTAAAACTATATTCCCTCAAAAATCTCGATCCGGTCACCTTCTTTAAGGGTGACTATCGCCTTTTTTGTATCAGGCGTTCTGCCGGGAATCCTGCGGACCCGTTTGAGCTTTCCCTTAACGCGCATGGTATTTACTTTTTTCACTTTAACCTTGAACAAATTTTCGACAGCCTGCCGGATCTCCACTTTATTGGCTTTTAGATCAACTATAAAAGTGTATTTATTATCTTTCGATAAAGATGTGCTCTTCTCGGTAATAACCGGCTTCCTTAAAATATCGCGCGGATTTTTCATGGCGCGAGCACCTCCTCAACCCTGGCCACCGCGTCTTTGGTGATAACCAGCTTGCTGTACGCCAGGATGTCGTATACGTTGAGTCCGGTGGCATCAAGCGGCTTGATCCCCGGGATATTACGGGCGGACTTTGCCACTGTCTGATCGGCTTCCGCCGTTACCAGCAAAGCCTCGTTGACTTTGAGGTTATTTAATATATTAACCATATCCCTGGTTTTCGGCTGCTCCATCTGCAACTGATCCAGAACTAAAATATCACCTGAATTTACTTTAGAAGAGAGGGCTGATTTCAAAGCCAGTCTCCTCACCTTTCTCGGCAGGCTATACCGGTAGTCTCTGGGATGAGGTCCAAAAACGATCCCGCCGCCACGCCAGATTGGTGAACGGGTGGTGCCGTGACGGGCTCTGCCGGTGCCTTTTTGACGCCAGGGCTTGCGGCCGCCGCCGCTCACATCCGCCCTGGTTTTAGTGGCGTGGGTGCCCAGGCGACGGCCGGCCAACTGCATCACAACGGCATCATGCAAAACAGATTCGCTAACTTCAACACCGAAGACTTCATCTTTCAGCGTCAGTTCCCCGACCTGTTCGCCGCTAATATTGTACATTGCTACTGTAGGCATGAGTGTCCCCTTTCCGAGCCGAAAGCCTTTTAGTCCGCAGGCGCGCGCACACCGCGACCGCCCCCCGCGTCTTTAAGCTTAAGCTCTTTTCTAGCGCTGCCGCGCCTTGGTCGACGGTATCACCAGCACCAGACCGCCCTTGGGTCCGGGTATGGCTCCTTTAACGGCAAGCAAGTTGCGGTCGCCGTCAACTTTTACCACTTCAAGATTCTGCACCGTTATTCGCTCCGAGCCGTATTGCCCCGGCAATTTCCTGCCTTTATACACACGGGCCGGACCTTTCGCCCCCAGTGAACCTGGGCGCCTGTGGTACTTGGAACCATGGGCCATCGGGCCGCGGTGAAAACCATGACGTTTGATCCCGCCTGAGAAGCCGTGCCCTTTACTAGTACCAACCACATCTACCTTTTCTCCCTGGGCAAAAATATCGGCCTTAATTTCCTGGCCTACCTCGTATGAATCCGCATCTTCAACCCTCAGCTCACGCAGATAGCGCAGCGGCCGTACGCCGGCTTTAGTAAAATGGCCCTTCAGAGGTTTAGTGAAAAGACGTTCCCTCTTCTCTCCGAAACCAATTTGAACCGCGCTGTAACCGTCAGTCCCAGGGGTTTTCTTTTGCACAACAAAGCACGGACCGGCTTCGATCACAGTAACAGGAATAGCCAGGCCAACGTCCGTAAAAATCTGTGTCATCCCAACTTTTTTCCCCAGAATACCTTTTGGCATTATAAAATGCACCTCCGTTTTTCAAAGGCCGGAAACTAAAACCATTTGCCTTCGCCCCCGGCCTCTGAATTCTGTGGCAAGTGGTTGAGCTGGTTCTCAACATTGCCTCTATCTAAACCGGATATAACTTTACCTTCTTCAACTACAATTTTATTTCGATGTCCACACCGGCCGGCAGGTCCAGACGCATCAGGGCGTCCACCGTTTTCGGGGTGGGCTCGATAATGTCAATCAAACGCTTATGGGTCCGCATCTCGAACTGCTCGCGAGAGTCCTTGTTAACATGAGGACTGCGCAGAATGGTGTAAATATTTTTTTCCGTCGGCAGCGGAACCGGACCGGCGACAGAAGCGCCCGTCCTCTTCGCGGTATCCACAATCTTCAGGGCTGACTGGTCCAATATGTGATAGTCGAAGGCTTTTAGCCTGATCCTGATTTTTTGGCTCTTCATAAATATCCTGCTCTCCTTTTCGCCCGATGACCGGACATTCTCAGTGAAAATTCCCCATCTCGGTAGCTTGTAGCCGGTTGCCGGCAGTCGGATTGCTTATTGAAAATCGGCTTTACCGATCTTCTCTTTATTCTGACTCCTGACTTCTGACTACTGACTACTGAGTTGGCAACCTCTCACCTCATCGCGTTTGCCAATAGCCACGGGTTGGCGTTTCAGTATGTGAAAATGTATAACCTATATTACTCGAGCGGGTCAAATAACAACCTACTCCCTAATTCCGGTAACAACGCCCGCGCCCACAGTGCGGCCGCCTTCACGGATGGCAAAGCGCAGCCCTTCTTCAATAGCAATCGGGGTAATCAGGTCGATGTCAACTTTAATGTTGTCTCCCGGCATCACCATTTCCACGCCATCCGGCAGGGTGATCACGCCGGTCACGTCGGTGGTCCGGAAATAAAACTGGGGACGGTAGCCGTTAAAGAACGGCGTGTGCCTGCCGCCCTCTTCCTTGGTCAGTACTAACACTTCGGCAGAAAAGTTTTTGTGGGGCCTGATCGAGCCGGGTTTTGCCAGAACCTGCCCGCGTTCGATTTCTTTCCGGTCGACGCCCCGCAGCAGGCAGCCGATGTTGTCGCCGGCCTGGCCGCTGTCAAGGATTTTCCTAAACATTTCCACACCGGTCACCACGGTCTTCCGGGGCTTGTCGGCAAGTCCCACGATCTCAATTTCATCCTGCACTTTGACCATACCGCGCTCGACCCGGCCGGTGGCCACGGTGCCGCGTCCGGTAATGGAAAAAACGTCTTCGACAGGCATCAGGAAAGGCTTGTCGGTATCCCGCACAGGTGTGGGAACATGCTCGTCAACGGCATCCATCAGCTCCCAGATAGACTTGCACCATTCACAGTCTTTCTTGCCGCAGGCACATTCCATCGCTTTTAGCGCCGAACCGGTAATAATGGGAATTTCATCACCGGGGAATTCATAATTAGTCAGCAATTCGCGCACTTCCATGTCAACCAGCTCCAGGAGTTCCGGGTCGTCAACCATGTCGGCCTTGTTCAGGTATACGACGATGTAGGGAACATTAACCTGACGGGCCAGCAAGATATGCTCGCGGGTCTGGGGCATCGGGCCGTCCGCCGCGGACACGACCAGGATCGCCCCGTCCATCTGGGCGGCGCCGGTAATCATATTTTTGATGTAGTCGGCGTGGCCCGGGCAGTCAACGTGGGCATAGTGCCTTTTATCGGTTTCATATTCGACGTGGGCGGTATTAATGGTAATGCCGCGCTCACGCTCTTCAGGAGCGTTGTCAATCTCTTCGAACTTCTTAATCGTGGCCTGACCGACTGTGTTCAGAACCATGGTGATTGCCGCAGTCAGGGTGGTCTTGCCGTGGTCGACGTGGCCGATGGTGCCGATGTTAACGTGGGGTTTAGTCCGCTCATACTTTTGTTTTGCCATTAGTTTTATCCTCCTTTAAATTTTTATTTGCTGCAAACAGTTAATCCTACTTGCTGACGCTCTATAATTCCGGCTACCCATATTTTACCCTTGCCGTCTGGCAATAATTCCTTCCGCGATATTTTGCGGAACTTCAGCATAATGGCTAAACTGCATGCTGTAGGTGCCGCGCCCCTGTGTGCGCGAACGCAGGTCGGTCGCGTAGCCGAACATCTCCGCCAACGGCACGAGCGCATGGATTATCTGCATCCCGTTGCGCGGCTCCATATCCTCGATCCGGCCCCGCCGGGAGTTCACATCGCCGATCACGTCACCCATGTACTCGTCGTTCACCACGACTTCCACCTTCATTACCGGTTCCAGCAGAACCGCGCCGGCTTTGCCGGCGGCATTCTTAAACCCAATGGAACCGGCAATTTTAAAAGCCATTTCGGATGAGTCCACATCGTGGTACGAACCGTCCAGCAGGGTGACCCCGATGTCCACCATCGGGAAACCGGCTAAAATGCCGTTTTCCTGGGCTTCCTTAACGCCCGCGTCAACAGCCGGAATATACTCTTTGGGGATAACCCCGCCAATGACTTTGCTCGTGAACTCATATCCTGAGCCCGGCCCCCGCGGCTCGATCTCCAAAACAACATGACCGTACTGACCGCGCCCGCCTGACTGGCGGACAAACTTACCTTCAGCCTTAACCTTCTTCCTGATGGTTTCTTTGTAAGCAACCTGCGGCCGGCCTACGTTCGCTTCCACATTAAACTCACGCAGCATCCGGTCAATAATTATCTCCAAGTGCAATTCTCCCATGCCCGATATCAGCGTTTGGCCTGTTTCAGCGTCGGTATTAATCCGGAAAGTGGGATCTTCCTCCGCCAGCTTCTGCAGGGCAATCCCCATTTTCTCCTGATCCATTTTGGTTTTCGGCTCAATGGCCACATGGATAACCGGCTCCGGAAAATCCATGGATTCCAGGTAAACCGGCGCTTTCTCATCACACAGAGTGTCTCCGGTGCTGGTCGCCTTCAAGCCCACTGCGGCGACAATATCCCCGGCAAACACTTCCGTGATATCCTCCCGGTGGTTGGCATGCATTCTCAGAATACGCCCGATTCTCTCCCGCCTGTGCTTGGTTGAATTGAAAATATATGAACCGGACTGCAGGCTCCCCGAATAAACCCGGAAAAAGGTTAACTTGCCAACATAAGGGTCGGCCATTATTTTAAATGCCAAAGCGGCAAAAGGTTCATCATCCCTGGCCGCCCGGATTTCTTCAGCGCCGCTCTCCGGGTCAACCCCGCGCATGGGCGGCACTTCCGTGGGCGCCGGTAAATAGTCCACAATCGCGTCCAGCAGAGGTTGCACACCTTTGTTTTTAAAAGCGGAACCACATAGCACCGGGATTATCTGCACAGCCAGAGTAGCTTTGCGAATGCCTTCATGAAGATCTTTTTCCGTAAGTTCCTCGTTTTCAACATACTTCATCATTAAATTTTCGTCAGATTCGGCAACCGCTTCAATCAACTTGTTTCTAAATATACTCGCTTCTTCAGCCAGTTCCGGCGGGATGTCGGTTTCCTCGCTGTCGACACCCAATTCATCAATATAGATAATTGCCTTGTTTCTGACTAAATCAATGACACCATGGAACTTATCCTCCATTCCGATGGGTATTTGCAAAGCCACCGGGTTGGCGCCTAAACGCTCTTTAATCATTTTCACTCCACGGTGGAAGTCGGCCCCTACGCGGTCCATTTTATTGATGAAGGCTATCCGTGGAACACCGTATTTATCGGCCTGACGCCATACTGTTTCAGACTGCGGTTCGACGCCCCCCACTGAACAAAAAACCGCCACCGCGCCGTCAAGCACGCGCAGAGAACGTTCTACCTCCACAGTGAAGTCCACGTGCCCTGGCGTGTCGATAATATTAATCTGTGAATCACGCCACCGGCAACTGGTTGCCGCGGAAGTAATGGTGATGCCCCTTTCCTGCTCCTGGACCATCCAATCCATCGTCGCCGCGCCATCGTGCACTTCCCCTATTTTATGCACTTTGCCTGTGTAAAACAGTATCCGCTCGGTAGTGGTGGTCTTGCCGGCGTCAATATGTGCCATTATTCCTATATTTCGAATTTTATCCAACGAAAACTGACGCGCCATCAAGCTCCCCCTTACCAACGATAATGCGCAAATGCTTTATTAGCCTCAGCCATTTTATGAGTGTCTTCTCTTTTCTTTACGGAACCGCCTGTGTTCGCAGCCGCGTCCATAATTTCACTGGCAAGTTTATCCGCCATGGTCCGGCCGGCCCGTTCCCTGGAATACCTGGTCAGCCAGCGGATACCCAGCGTCTGCCTGCGGTCATGCCGCACTTCTATCGGAACCTGATAGTTGGCCCCGCCAACCCGGCGGGCCTTTACTTCAAGAACCGGCATGATATTCTTCATCGCCAGTTCAAAAACCTCCAACGGGTTTTTGCCGGTTTTTTCCTTGATCATATCCAAAGCACCGTAGACAACCGCCTCGGCAAGACTTTTTTTGCCGTCCTGCATCACTTGGTTGATCAGCTTGGTTAAAACCTTGCTCCGGTATACAGGGTCGGGCAGGATTTCCCGTTTGGCAATAGCCCCTCTTCTCGGCACTACTTTTCCCCCCTTTGCAGCGAATATAATGTCACCAAAACAGTACCGGCTATTTTTTAGGCCGCTTAGAACCGTATTTTGAACGCCCACGGTTCCTGTTCTGAACACCCGCGGAATCCAGTGAGCCGCGAATAATATGATATCTGACACCCGGTATGTCCTTTACCCTGCCGCCGCGCACCAGAACAACCGAGTGCTCTTGCAGGTTATGTCCGATGCCTGGAATGTAGGAGGTTACCTCAATGCCGTTGGTAAGCCTGACCCGGGCAACTTTACGCAAAGCGGAGTTGGGTTTCTTCGGTGTAGTCGTGTACACCCTGGTGCAAACGCCCCGTTTCTGCGGGCACTCCTTCAGCGCCGGCGCGGTGGACTTTTTATTCATTTCCTCCCTGCCTTTGCGGATCAGTTGGCTAATAGTTGGCACTATAAAACACCTCCTTCCCGGCTAATCATAGTAGTCAGTAGTCAGCATTCAGAATATTTTAGACGATAAGCCTTTCTGTCATTCCGGCTCCTGACTCCTGGGTAGTTACCTCTAATTTTGCACTTCAAGCAGCTTATTCCTCAATGACAGCCGCGGAAGCACAGCCCACCTCAATACCACAGGCTTTGCCCAGCGCCTGCATGGAGTCCGCCTCGATTACCCGGACACCCTTTGCAGCGCACATCCGGAGGATTGGTTCGACCACGTGCCTGTCAGCGTTTTGCGCTATATACACCACTTTGGCCTGCCCCCGCTCAATTGCTTTAAGTGTCTGTTTCGCGCCTACGGTTTTTTTTCGCGCTGATAGCAGCAGTTCATAAGCCATAACTGCTTAACCCCCTGAAATCCGGACACTTTAGTATCTTATCACCACAAGATGCCATTGTCAATATTGTACTATTCAGGAGACAGAATTCAGTAGTCAGTATTCAGAATAATACGAAACGATAACCAGTTCTCTTATTCGACTGCTGACTCCTGTCTACCGACTCCTGACTTCTAATGAGTTATACAGTCGTCGTCAAAAAATCATCCTGCACCTGGTCACTTTCGATTATATCTTCGTCACCGTCATACTCCTGCTCATCCACCCCTTCTTCATTTATGATATTGATGCTGATGTTGCGGTAGCGGGACATCCCCGTGCCGGCCGGAATCAGCTTGCCGATGATCACGTTTTCTTTCAGGCCGATGAGCGGGTCCAACTTGCCCTTAATCGCCGCCTCGGTAAGCACTCTGGTAGTCTCCTGGAAAGACGCGGCGGACAGAAATGAATCAGTGGCTAAAGAAGCCTTGGTAATACCCAGCAGCACCGCCTTGGCGGTGGCCGGTTCGCCCCCCAACGCCTCAACCCGGGCATTTTCATCTTCAAACTCGAATATGTCAATCAGGCCGCCCGGCAGCAGGTCGGTATCGCCGGGGTCATCTATTTTAATTTTCCGGAGCATTTGCCTGATCATTACCTCAATATGCTTATCGTTAATATCCACACCCTGCAGCCGGTAAACCCGCTGCACCTCTTGCAGGAGATAAATCTGCACACCCTGTACTCCCTTGATCTTGAGCAGGTCATGCGGGTTTACCGACCCCTCTGTCAATTCATCACCGGCGTCAACCTGGTCACCGTCTTTAATTTTGAGACGCGCTCCGTAAGGCACTTGATAAACAGCTTTTTCGCCGTCTGCGGCGGTAACTTCAATTTCCTTGCGGCCTTTGATTTCACGTACTTCGACCACGCCTGCCTCCTCGGCGATAATAGCTTGCCCCTTGGGGCGCCGTGCCTCGAAAAGCTCTTCCACCCGCGGCAAGCCTTGGGTAATATCATCCCCGGCCACGCCGCCGGTATGGAAGGTGCGCATGGTAAGCTGGGTGCCCGGCTCGCCGATGCTTTGAGCGGCAATGGTGCCGACAGCCTCACCGATATCAACATTGCGGCCGGTAGCCAGATTGCGCCCGTAACATTTGATGCACACGCCGTAACGGGTTTTGCAGGTTAAAACGGAACGAATCTTCACTTTTTTTATACCTGCTTTAATAATCCTCTCAGCATGTTCTTCAGTAATTTCTTCATCCGCTTCTACTATAATCTCCACATCGCCATTGGCTTTTTCCACCTTGATATCCTCAAGGGCTACCCGTCCGATAATCCGGTCTTCAATTTTTTCAATAACTTCGGCGCCGTCTTTAATCTCCTCGACGGTAATGCCCTGTGAAGTGCCGCAGTCAATTTCCCTGACGATCACATCCTGGGCGACGTCCACCAGACGGCGGGTCAGGTAACCGGAGTCGGCCGTGCGCAGCGCGGTGTCGGCCAAGCCTTTTCTGGCGCCGTGGGTGGAAATGAAATATTCCAAAACGGTCAGGCCTTCCCGGAAGTTCGCCTTAATCGGCAGGTCGATAATCCGGCCGGAGGGATCAGCCATCAGGCCCCGCATCCCGGCAAGCTGGCGGATCTGCTGGATATTGCCGCGGGCACCGGAATTGGCCATCATATATACCGGGTTAAAGCGGCCAAGCGTTTCATTCAGCGCTTCGGTCACTGTTCTCGTGGCTTCGTTCCAGATTCCGATTACTTTCCGGTAGCGCTCGTCTTCCGTAATCAGGCCGCGGCGGTACTGCAGCTCCACTTTCTCAACCTGCTGTTCGGCGTCCTTGAGAATTTCCTTTTTCCGTTCCGGAATCGTGATATCTTGAATGCCAATGGTTACTCCCGCTTTAGTGGCAAAAGTAAAGCCCAGTTTTTTAATGCCATCCAGCAGTTTGGTGGTGGCTGAAAAACCCAGCTGCCGGTAACAGTCATCAACGACCCTGCTCAACACTTTTTTATCGGCTATCTGGTTAATATACCCTAATTCAGGAGGTATAACCTCGTTAAAAATAGCCCTGCCGACAGTGGTTTCAAGCATGCTTTTATCGGGCATCCGCACTTTTATCCTGGCATGCAGGGAAATAACATTGTTGTAATAGGCCATCACAGCCTCTTCGCGGTCTTTAAAAACCTTCCCTTCTCCCTGTACGCCGGGCTCTTCCACGGTTAGATAGTAGATGCCCAAAACCATGTCCTGGGTAGGTATGGCCACCGGGCGGCCGTCCTTGGGGTTCAAAATATTATTTGAGGAAAGCATCAGCAACCTGGCCTCTGACTGCGCCTCCGCGGACAGGGGCACGTGCACGGCCATCTGGTCGCCGTCGAAGTCGGCGTTATAAGCCGTGCAAACCATCGGATGGATCTGAATGGCCTTTCCTTCCACCAGCGTCGGCTCGAAAGCCTGGATGCCCAGGCGGTGCAAGGTGGGAGCGCGGTTAAGCAGCACAGGATGTTCGCTGATCACATCTTCAAGCACGTCCCAAACCTCCGGGCGCACCCTTTCCACCATGCGCTTAGCGCTTTTAATGTTATGGGCGTGGCCATCATTCACCAGGCGTTTCATGACAAAAGGCTTAAACAACTCAATAGCCATTTCTTTGGGTAAGCCGCACTGGTGGATGTTCAAATCCGGACCGACAACTATAACCGAGCGGCCGGAGTAGTCAACCCGCTTGCCAAGAAGATTCTGGCGGAAGCGTCCTTGCTTTCCTTTCAGCATATCGCTCAGCGATTTTAAAGGGCGGTTGCCCGGGCCGGTAACCGGCCTGCCCCGGCGTCCGTTGTCAATCAAGGCGTCCACAGCTTCCTGGAGCATTCTTTTTTCATTCCTGACGATAATGTCCGGCGCGCCCAGATCCAGCAATCTTTTTAGACGGTTGTTGCGGTTGATCACCCGGCGGTACAGATCATTCAGGTCAGAAGTGGCAAAACGCCCGCCATCCAATTGAACCATGGGACGAAGCTCGGGAGGAATCACCGGAACCACGTCCAGCACCATCCACTCCGGCCGGTTTCCCGATTTGCGGAAAGCCTCCACCACTTCCAGACGCCTGATCGCCCTGATTTTGCGCTGGCCGGTGACGTCTCTCAGCTCCTGGCGAAGCTCTTTGGTCTGTTCCTCCAGGTCGATTTCCTCCAGGAGAATCTTGATGGCTTCAGCGCCCATGCTTGCTTTAAAAACATTGCCGTATTTTTCCCTGTGCTCCCGGTACTCCGTTTCAGTAAGCAGCTGCTTTTTGATTAACCCGGTCTCGCCGGGATCGGTGACAATATATGAAACAAAGTACAAAACTCTTTCCAGAGCGCGCGGAGACATGTCCAGCAGCAAGCCCATCCGGCTGGGAATACCTTTAAAATACCATATGTGCGAAACCGGGGCGGCCAGCTTGATGTGACCGAGGCGCTCCCGGCGCACTTTGGAACGGGTCACCTCAACCCCGCACCGGTCGCAAACCACTCCCTTGTAACGGACACGTTTATACTTGCCGCAGTGACATTCCCAGTCACGGGTCGGCCCAAAAATACGCTCGCAGAACAACCCGTCTCTTTCCGGTTTCAAAGTACGGTAATTGATTGTCTCGGGTTTTTTCACCTCACCGCTGGACCAGCTGATGACTTGTTCGGGAGACGCCAGGCCGATGCGGATACGGTCAAAATTATTTAATTCCAGCAAAAGAATCCCTCCTTCTGGAGTTACTCGTCTTCCAGTTCGAAATCATCTTCCTGATAACCTTCATTAAACCCCTCTTCGTCCACATCGTCGTCGTAATCTTCATGATTGACGACTTCAGGCAATTCTTCTTGCTGTATGTCAATACCCAGCTCTTTCGCTGTTTCAGTGATATCCTCTTCGACTTCTTTAATTTCGATCTCCCGGTCGTCTTCAGACAATACCCTGACGTCCAGCCCAAGGCTCTGCAGTTCTTTTATCAGTACTTTAAAGGACTCCGGCACACCTGGTTCCGGCACATTTTCCCCTTTGACGATGGACTCGTAAGTTTTTACCCGGCCGACCACATCGTCCGACTTCACGGTCAGGATCTCCTGCAGGGTATAGGCCGCGCCATAAGCCTCCAGCGCCCACACCTCCATCTCGCCGAAACGCTGTCCGCCAAACTGGGCTTTGCCGCCCAGCGGCTGTTGGGTAACCAGCGAGTAAGGTCCGGTGGAACGCGCGTGAATCTTGTCGTCCACCAGGTGGGCCAGTTTTAGCATATATACGTAACCCACTGTT
The DNA here is from genome assembly GCF_022410535.1 of Pelotomaculum terephthalicicum JT. Classification (GTDB taxonomy): domain Bacteria; phylum Bacillota; class Desulfotomaculia; order Desulfotomaculales; family Pelotomaculaceae; genus Pelotomaculum_D; species Pelotomaculum_D terephthalicicum. Next base: position 3,836 of record NZ_JAKNBL010000008.1, on the reverse strand, counting down.
ACCGGGTTGTCAAAAGGTTCTCCCGTGCGCCCGTCATACAGCTGCATCTTGCCGCTCTCAGGCAGTCCCGCTTCCTTTAGTTTATCAAGAATGTCCTTTTCCGAGGCCCCGTTGAACACCGGCGTGGCCACATGGTAGCCCAGCGCCTTGGCGGCCCATCCAAGGTGCGCCTCCAAAACCTGCCCGATATTCATCCGGGAAGGCACGCCCAGGGGGTTCAGGACTATTTCTATCGGTGTGCCGTCCGGCAGAAAAGGCATATCCTCTTCCGGCAAAATGCGGGCAATAACACCTTTATTGCCGTGGCGTCCGGCCATCTTGTCGCCTTCGGAAATTTTCCTTTTTTGGGCGATATACACTCGCACCAACTGGTTCACGCCGGGCGGCAGTTCATCTCCGTTATCCCTTGAAAAAACCTTCACATCAACAATTTTACCTGCTTCACCGTGCGGCACTCTAAGGGAGGTATCCCTTACCTCACGCGCCTTTTCGCCAAATATGGCCCGCAAGAGACGTTCCTCGGCGGTCAATTCGGTTTCCCCCTTGGGCGTGACCTTGCCGACCAGGATGTCGCCGGGCCGCACTTCCGCGCCCGCCCGGATAATCCCCCGCGAGTCCAGGTCTTTCAAAATCTCCTCGCCGACATTGGGAATATCCCTGGTGATCTCTTCGGGACCCAACTTGGTGTCGCGGGCGTCGCATTCATATTCTTCTATATGAATCGACGTAAAGAAATCCTCCTTTACCGCCTTCTCGCTAACCAGGATGGCATCTTCATAGTTATAACCTTCCCAGGGCATAAAGGCCACCAGGATATTCCGGCCAAGCGCCAGCTCGCCGTAGTCGGTGGAAGGGCCATCGGCGATCACCTGGCCCGCTTCCACACGGTCACCCCGCTGTACAATGGGTTTTTGGTTGATGCACGTGCCCTGGTTGGAGCGGGTAAACTTCAACAGCTTGTATTTGTCAATGCCGGCCGGCCGGTAAACCAGATTCAAATCGACTGCTATCGAAAAGGTCTTGATTCCTTTACGCTGCAGGCTATCCAAATCCCCCTTGTTTATTATTTTATCTTTTTTAATGTGAATTTCTGCCTTGTCAGGCGCATAAATATCTTTCAAGGCCCTGATTTCTTTTATTTGAGGCACATGGTATTTTTTTTCATCCATTACTTGTGAAACAGGGATATTATAAATTTTCAGCCGGTATAATGTCTGTCTCATATGAGCAGGGATTTCTTCCAGCAGCCCTGTTCTCTTCAGCATTTCAACCACGGCTTCGGTAATTATATCGCCCTTTCTGGCTAGTGTTTCATTTGTTTCGCTAGAAATATCATAGGGCCATGTTCCCTCATACCTGGCGTCCGTCTTAACAATAATGTCGTTCGCGGTTACTTGCTCAATAATACCCGGATTTTTGGCAATCACCACCACCCCGGAATCCCTGGCGGCCTTATATTCAATCCCGGTGCCGACCAGGGGCGCCTGCGTTTTTAATAAAGGAACAGCCTGGCGCTGCATGTTTGCTCCCATCAAGGCCCGGTTTGCGTCATCATGTTCCAGAAACGGAATTAACGCCGTCGCTATACTGAATACCTGTTTTGGCGACACATCCATAAAATCCACCCGGTCGGCGGGAACTACCACAATTTCCGGAGAGCGGGCATTGACCCGGTTTTCCTGGAAATGACCTTCCTCATCCAACGGCGCGTTGGCCTGGGCTATAACGCAGCCCTCTTCTTTATCCGCGGTTAGATAAACTATCTCATCGGAAACCCGTTTGTTAGCCTTATCAACCTTGCGATAAGGCGTTTCAATAAAGCCAAGCGGGTTAATCCTGGCATAAGTGCTGAGCGAGCCGATCAGGCCGATATTGGGACCTTCAGGTGTCTCAATCGGACACATCCGGCCATAGTGTGAATTGTGGACGTCACGCACTTCAAAACCTGCCCGTTCCCGTGACAAACCACCCGGTCCGAGCGCGGAAAGACGCCGCTTATGGGTCAGCTCGGCGAGCGGGTTGGTCTGATCCATAAACTGGGATAGCTGACTTGACCCGAAGAACTCTTTAATGGCGGCGACTACCGGGCGGATGTTAATCAATACCTGTGGGGTAATCACATCCACATCCTGAATGGTCATTCTCTCGCGGACCACCCGCTCCATTCTGGACAAACCAATCCGGAACTGATTCTGCAGCAACTCGCCAACCGAACGCAAGCGGCGATTGCCAAGGTGATCGATATCGTCCACATGACCTTCCGATCTCACCAGACCCAACAAGTACTTGACTGTCTCAATAATGTCTTCCCTGGTCAGTTCCCTGATAAATTCACGTTCTTTGGGCAATTCTTTTTTCAGATAAGGATCAAACTCGGTTTCCCCTTTGGCGTTTTCACCATAACGGTAAAGAATGCCATGCTGCAGTTTTTCCTGAATCTTGTAACGGCCGACATTAGCCAAGTCATAGCGTTTAGGGTCAAAAAACAACGCTTCCAAAAGCGATCTCGCGCTTTCAACCGTAGGCGGCTCCCCGGGCCGCAAGCGCTTGTAGATCTCCACCAGCGCCTCTTCTTCAGTGTCGCAATTATCCCGGGACAAGGTTTCCTGAATACTTTTATCCTCGTTGAAGAGTTCGTTAATCACCATGTTGGTGCTGTAGCCAAGCGCGCGCACCAGAACGGTTGCCAATATCTTCCTGGTGCGGTCAATCCTGACAAAAATATGGTCGTTGACATCAGTTTCAAATTCCAGCCAGGCGCCCCGGTTGGGTATTATAGTGGCCGTGTAGAGCTTTTTACCGGTCGGATCGATAATTTCATTAAAATAGACACCGGGCGAACGGACCAACTGGCTTACTATCACCCTTTCGGCCCCGTTGATAATGAAAGTGCCCTTTTCGGTCATTAGAGGGAAATCTCCCATAAAGACTTCCTGTTCTTTGACCTCCCCGGTTTCTTTATTGATTAATCGCACCTTGACCCGCAAAGGAGCGGCAAAGGTTACGTCCCTTTCTTTGCACTCCTCCACTGAGTATTTCGGATCACCGAGGGTATAGTCTAAAAACTCAAGAACCAGGTTTCCGGTAAAATCCTGGATAGGAGATATATCATGGAAAACCTCTCTTAACCCCTCTTTTAAAAACCAATCATAGGAATTGCGCTGGACCTCAATAAGGTTGGGCAGTTCCAAGACTTCTTTCAGTTTACCGAAACTCTTTCGGCCTCTGCCCCCCACCTTCTCGGGATAAATCATCTAGCGCCTCACACCCCCGTCCCCAAATAAGAAAAATATTTACCGGCCATTCAGCAAAAAAACGCAAATACCGCTAGCGTGTCCTTTATCCACAAATCCCCGGAGGGGATTTTAACGATATGTTTAAACCGAAACAATGAAAAGCAAGGCTTTGTTTTTCTTTACAATACCTCGCTTTATACAAAATCAGACTATCTTAAATATTATTGCCATAATAATACAATAAAATACTTTGCTCTACAGAACCATTACCCACCCGTACACATATTAACAATCTATGCAATAAATATAGTAGATATTTAATGACATTTTTAAATTTTAGCACATCATATAATGTTTGTCAAGGAATTATTTGAAGGACCTTTTTGCTTTGTAAGCTTTTTTGGTTTTTCAGTCATTGCTCAAGCGTTCTCAATCCGGTGAATTGAAACTACTCTACATTAGATAATAGCCTAATTTTTTCATTGATTTAATAATTTGCCTCATTTTACCAGATAATGAGCATGCTTATCCTCTTGTCCACAACTTAGGGTGTGGACATTCTATCGGAAAAGTTATCCCTATGTGGATAATATTTTAGAC
>NZ_JAKNBL010000079.1 GCF_022410535.1 Pelotomaculum terephthalicicum JT | reverse complement strand
TCGCCGTGGTGTAGATCGTAGTTGGATTAGTGACAGAGGCAGTGCCGACTTTGACTGTCAGCGACGGTACCAGCCCATTGGGACTGTCATTGGCCTGGTTGGCGGCGCCGGCCGGGCCGGGCAGGACTATCGAGAAGACACTCAGCAGCGCTGCCAAAATGGCCAGACAAGTTATAAGCTTCCTGTGCTTGAGTTTTGACACCATTTGCTTGAGTTGCAATTTTCTTTCCCCCTTTCATCAGATTTGTCGTGGTATAAAAATAAGGTGCTAACGGTGCAGTGTATTGCCATGCTGCCGGTGGAGACCGGTGCGCTGCCCATCCCCTTAGCACACCGTACCACCGGTCTCTGCCCTCCTTTCTTTTTTAGTATAGTAAAGCAAAATTAGAAACTTTTGCCATTAAAACTGCTTATAGAACAAGACTGTTATCTTCAGTTAGCTAATATTATTGAATTTTGTCGGGTTAAAGCCTATCTCGTTGATTATTTCATCAATGAAACAGGCCTTTCTTATATTGCACCGACCTATTCTTTATTGATTTAACGCATTTAAAATAACTGTAACGGCCTCCGCCCTGGTCGCGTTGCCTTGCGGCCGTACGGTGTTGTCGGGATATCCCTTGATGAGCCCATTCTTGGCAGCTGTGGCCATGGCTTCCCCGGCCCAGCCGGAGATGCTCCCGCTGTCTGCGAAAGCAGTCTCTTCTGTCACCATGTTCAGCTTAGCTGCTTTGACGATCATCACGGCCATCTGCTCGCGGGTAATCAGGTCGTCGGGACCGAAGGTGTTGTTGTCGTAGCCGTTGATTACCCCGTTGGCCGCCGCGGCAACAAGGTAGTCTTTGGCCCAGTGCGAGGCAGTGTCGGCAAAAATTTTGCCGCCCTGGCTCTCAAGCTTAAACGCCTTCACCAGCATGGTGGCGAATTCGGCCCGGGTAATGGTGTGATCGGGCTTGAAGCTGCCGTCGGGATAACCATTGATGCAACCCATGTCCACCAGCTTGTTAATATTGTCCATGGCCCAGTGGCCGGTAATGTCATTTAATGATCCAGCCGGCTTCTCTATTGGCTTAGCTTCTTCTTCCCCGGCTGCAATAACGGCAAATTTGGTGAAATGGTCCACCTGCACGGTTATGGTGTTGCCGGACACGGTGCCGCCGATGTTCACCCATTTAGCCAAGGCTTCGTCGTAGTAGTAGATGGCCGGAGTCTCACCCGCGTCTATAGCCTCAGGATCGAAGCTGAGTTTTATAGTTACACTCTTGGCAAAATTGTAGCTGTACTCGCCACCCGCGCTAAACTCGTATACGCCGCTGGCCAGCTTGAAGCCTATAGGCACTGCGGGAGGTGGGGTTACTTTCTGCACTTTTACTTTTACTGAGCGGGTCCCTGTTAGCGCGCCAGCCGGCACTACAATGGCAGCTTCACTGCCCAGACTTATGGTACCGCCCGCGCTGGGGTAGACTGTAGCTGACCCGGTTGTGGAAGTAACCGCTTGCGGCGTTATACTGCCGCCGCCACCACCACTGCCGCTACTGTCACTGTCATCATCATTGTCATCACTGCCGGATGAAGTTTGGGTATAGGTGGCAAACTTGGTTAAATGCATGGTCCAGATCGCTAGAGCGTTGCCTTCGTCTTGCTTGCCTTCCCGGGCTGATTTATTAGCTAATTCTGCTGTAACCGCATCTGAATAAGTTGCCGCTACGACAGTTTTGATCGGATTGAATGTTCCGTCACTGCTGAAATAGCCAACGTCATGGCCGGCTTGGCCCGGAATGAGGATTTTGACAGCCTTGTCGAATTCCAGAGTGCCACCGCTAAAGCCGACTTCTATGACCGTATTGACTGACGAAACGGTTTTTCCGGCGTCAGGAGTCACAGTTACGGTGCTTTTATCCTTGACTGCCGGCGCATAGATGACGCCATCCCACGCTTCTGGCGCGTATATAGTAACTCCTGCCGGGATCTCTACATTTAACTGTACCGCACCCGTGTCCAAAATCGTGTATGCAACCAGACTGACTTCTTCCTGTAGCGGATCGGTATATACTTGGCCGGAAACCGTAGTATTCGTTGTTGGAGCGATAAAAATTGCCGTGTCCAGACTGTTATTGCTCCAGTTGCCTCCGTCGTCGACTGCTTCCACCTTGAAGGTGTACTTGCCGTTGGTCACGCCGGTAACGCTGTAGCTGGTAGCGGTTATAGTGTCTTCTGTTTTAAGTGTTGTACCCTGGTAAATCTTAATCTTATATCCTGTCACCCCAACGTTGTCGGTTGCCGCGGGCCAGCTTAAGTTGACGCTACTGCCGGAAACTGTGGCGGTTAATACGCTGCCGCTAGTCCAGGCGGGAGCATTTTCATCTGCCACGGTTACGGCACAGGTGGCGGTGAAGCCGCCGTCCGCCGTAGTAACGGTAATATTGGCAGAACCAGGGGCAACTGCCGTCACCAGACCGCTGCCGCTGACCGTGGCCACCGCGGTGTCGCTGGACGCCCAGGTCACATTCTGGTTGGTGGCGTTGGCCGGAGTCATGGTCGCCGTCAACTGGTCGGTACCGCCAACGGTGATGGTGGTGCTGCTCTTGTTGAGGCTAACTCCGGTAACCCCCACTGCCGTGGCTTGCACGGTCACCGCGCAGGTGGCGGTAAAGCTACCGTCAGCCGTGGTCACGGTGATGTTGGCCGTACCGGGGGCTACTCCCGTTACCAGGCCGGTATCGCTCACCGTTGCCACCGCGGTGTTGTCGGAAGCCCAGGTCACGTTCTGGTTGGTGGCGTTGGCCGGGGCGACGGTCGCCGTAAGTTGGTCGGTACCGCCGGCGACAATGTTGTCGCTGCTCTTATCGAGGCTGACTCCGGTAACCGCCACTGGCGGTACAGTCACAACGCAGGTGGCATTAAGACTGCCGTCCGCGTTGGTGGCGATGATGTTGGCAGTACCGGGCGCTACTGCCGTCACCAGGCCGGTGTCGCTGACCGTGGCCACCGCCGGATTGCTGGATGCCCAGGTCACGTTCTGGCTGGCGCCGGTCGTGCCGATGGTTGCCGTCAGTTGGTCTGTGGCACCGGCAGTGATGGTATCGACAGCCTTGTTGAGCCACATTGTTGTAGCCGGATATACATCTTGCACGGTCACGGCGCAGGTGGCGGTGTAGCCGCCGTCCGCCGTGGTTACGGTAATGTTGGCCGTGCCGGCTGAGACAGCCGTTACCGTGCCGCTGCTGTTGACTGTGGCCACCGCCGTGTTGTCGGAGCTATAGG
>NZ_JAKNBL010000078.1 GCF_022410535.1 Pelotomaculum terephthalicicum JT | reverse complement strand
AAAAAAAGCGAGCTAGCAAATCAAATTTTCTATATTAAATGGAGAGTTTGATCCTGGCTCAGGACGAACGCTGGCGGCGTGCTTAACACATGCAAGTCGAACGGAGGTTACGAGGAAGCTTGCGAATTGTAACCTTAGTGGCGGACGGGTGAGTAACGCGTGGATAACCTGCCTGACAGACCGGGACAACACCGGGAAACTGGTGCTAATACCGGATACGCTCAAGAGTGCCCATGCACACTTGAGGAAAGGAGCAATCCGCTGACAGATGGGTCCGCGTCCCATTAGCTAGTTGGAGGTGTAAAGGACCACCAAGGCGACGATGGGTAGCCGGCCTGAGAGGGTGGACGGCCACACTGGAACTGAGACACGGTCCAGACTCCTACGGGAGGCAGCAGTGGGGAATCTTCCGCAATGGGCGAAAGCCTGACGGAGCAACGCCGCGTGAGTGATTAAGGCCTTCGGGTTGTAAAACTCTGTCATCAGGGAAGAAAATAATGACGGTACCTGAGGAGGAAGCCCCGGCTAACTACGTGCCAGCAGCCGCGGTAAAACGTAGGGGGCGAGCGTTGTCCGGAATTACTGGGCGTAAAGGGCGCGTAGGCGGTTGTCCAAGTCAGAGGTGAAAACTCTGGGCTCAACTCAGAGCGTGCCTCTGAAACTGGGCGACTTGAGGGCAGGAGAGGGGAGTGGAATTCCCAGTGTAGCGGTGAAATGCGTAGATATTGGGAGGAACACCAGTGGCGAAGGCGACTCTCTGGCCTGTTTCTGACGCTGAGGCGCGAAAGCGTGGGGAGCGAACGGGATTAGATACCCCGGTAGTCCACGCCGTAAACGATGGGTGCTAGGTGTAGGAGGTATCGACCCCTTCTGTGCCGTAGCTAACGCAATAAGCACCCCGCCTGGGGAGTACGGCCGCAAGGTTGAAACTCAAAGGAATTGACGGGGGCCCGCACAAGCGGTGGAGCATGTGGTTTAATTCGACGCAACGCGAAGAACCTTACCAGGGTTTGACATCCCCTGACAGCTATTGAAAGGTAGAATTCTATCTACGGATAGACAGGGAGACAGGTGGTGCATGGTTGTCGTCAGCTCGTGTCGTGAGATGTTGGGTTAAGTCCCGCAACGAGCGCAACCCCTACGTTTAGTTGCTAACGTGTGAAGGCGAGCACTCTAGACGAACTGCCGTTGACAAAACGGAGGAAGGTGGGGATGACGTCAAATCATCATGCCCCTTATATTCTGGGCCACACACGTGCTACAATGGCCGGTACAGATGGAAGCGAAGCCGCGAGGTGAAGCAAATCCCAAAAAGCCGGTCTCAGTTCGGATTGCAGGCTGCAACCCGCCTGCATGAAGTCGGAATCGCTAGTAATCGCAGGTCAGCATACTGCGGTGAATACGTTCCCGGGCCTTGTACACACCGCCCGTCACACCACGAAAGCTGACAACACCCGAAGCCGGTGACTTAACCTGAAAAGGAGAGAGCTGTCGAAGGTGGGGTTGGTGATTGGGGTGAAGTCGTAACAAGGTAGCCGTATCGGAAGGTGCGGCTGGATCACCTCCTTTCTAAGGAGAACATAGCAGAAGTCAGAAGTCCGAAGTCAGGAGTCAGAATGTATGAAGGAATTTGCCTGAGGCAAATTCCGACAAGAAATCTGACCTCCGACCTCCGACGACCGACATCTGTTCTCCCAGGTCGGTACATCTATCCATATGTTTAGTTTTGAGAGACCAGAACTCTCAACAGTTCTTTGAAAACTGCACAGCGTAGGAGAACAAGAGAGCTAAGAGCCCGAAGCGGCGCGAGAGAAGCAAGCGAGGGGAAGCCATCGCGCAGCCAATCGCGAGCCGCAGAGGAAGGTTTTTAGCGCGCAAATTAGGTCAAGCTAGAAAGGGCATACGGTGGATGCCTAGGCGCGAAGGGCCGAAGAAGGACGTGGTAAGCTGCGAAAAGCCACGGGGAGCCGCAAACAGGCATCGATCCGTGGATATCCGAATGGGGCAACCCGGCGGGGGCGAACCCCCGTCACCGTGCACTGAATCCATAGGTGTACGGAGGGCACCCGGCGAACTGAAACATCTTAGTAGCCGGAGGAAGAGAAAGAAAAATCGAACCCCCCAGTAGCGGCGAGCGAAGAGGGGCGAGCCTAAACCGGCAGTGCGTGCACAGCCGGGGTTGCGGGACTCACATCAGTAAGGTAAGTAGCTTTAGCCGAAGCGGTTTGGAAAGGCCCGTCACAGAAGGTAACAACCCTGTAGGCGAAAAGGCGAACATCTTCGAGAGGATCCCAAGTACCACGGGACACGAGGAACCCCGTGGGAATCCGGGAGGACCACCTCCCAAGGCTAAATACCCGACGCGACCGATAGTGAACAAGTACCGTGAGGGAAAGGTGAAAAGCACCCCGGGAGGGGAATGAAATAGAACCTGAAACCGTATGCTTACAAACAGTCAGAGCACTATTGCACGGGGAACCGGGCAAGTGTGATGGCGTACTTTTTGTAGAACGGACCGGCGAGTTACATCTAACGGGCAAGGTTAAGCCAGAAAAGGCGGAGCCGCAGCGAAAGCAAGTCTTAATAGGGCGAAATAGTCCGTTGGAGTAGACCCGAAACCGGGTGATCTACCCATGTCCAGAGTGAAGCTTTAGTAAAATAAAGTGGAGGCTCGAACCGACCGTCGTTGAAAAGGCGGCGGATGAGGTGTGGGTAGGGGTGAAATGCCAATCGAACCCGGAAATAGCTGGTTCTCCCCGAAATAGCTTTAGGGCTAGCCTTGGGAATAAATACCGGAGGTAGAGCACTGAATGGGCTAGGGGCCTTCACCGGTTACCGAACCCAATCAAACTCCGAATGCCGGATATTTGAATCTCAGGAGTCAGACTGCGGGTGCTAAGGTTCGTAGTCAAGAGGGAAACAGCCCAGACCGTCGGTTAAGGTCCCAAAGACAGGCTAAGTGGAAAAGGATGTGGAGTTGCCCGGACAACCAGGATGTTGGCTCAGAAGCAGCCACCATTTAAAGAGTGCGTAATAGCTCACTGGTCAAGTGGCTCTGCGCCGAAAATGTAACGGGGCTAAGCCTGGCACCGAAGCCACGGATTTCAGCAATGGAATGGTAGGGGAGCGTTCCGTACCCAGCGAAGCTATACTGTAAGGAGTAGTGGAGGATACGGAAGTGAGAATGCCGGTATAAGTAAGCGAAAAGGCAGGTGAGAATCCTGCCCGCCGAAAACCTGAGGTTTTCTGGGGAAGGCTCGTCCGCCCAGAGTAAGCCGGGACCTAAGCCGAGGCCGACAGGCGTAGGCGATGGATAATCGGTTGAGAATCCGATGCCACTTTCCGCCGATAGAAGGATGGGGTGACACAGGAGGGTAAGCTAAGCGCGCGAATGGAAAAGCGCGTCCAAGGTAGTAGGGTAAGAGACAGGCAAAACCGTCTCTTGGGAAGCCCGAGAGCTGATGGGGAGCGAAATAAAGTAGCGAAGTAGCCGAACCCAAACTGTCAAGAAAAACCTCTAACGAGGCAGGGAAGTGCCCGTACCGTAAACCGACACAGGTAGGTAGGGTGAGAATCCTAAGGCGCGCGAGATAACCCTCGTTAAGGAACTCGGCAAAATGACCCCGTAACTTCGGGAGAAGGGGTACCCCGTTAGCGTGAGAACTTTTACAGAAGTAGCGCGAGGGGG
>NZ_JAKNBL010000077.1 GCF_022410535.1 Pelotomaculum terephthalicicum JT | reverse complement strand
TCAACCGGTTGATATCAATCACCGATCCCGGCGGCAGCACAGAAACCTACACACTCGACGGTAACGGCAACCAGACTGCTAAAACAGACCAGAATGGACACACAACCACATATACCTATGACGCTTTAAATAGAATAACCAACGTAACAGATGCTCTCGGCAACACAGAAGTTATAGTATACGATCCACTCGGCAATAAAACCAGCGTGACCGATCGGCGCGGCAACACGACCACCTTTACCTACGACCAGTGCGCCAGGCTGCTCATGGCAACCGACCCGGCAAACCACACCACCACATACACCTATGATCTGGCCGGCAATAAACTTAGCCTCACCGACCCCCGCGGCGCCAGTTGGACATACGCCTATGACGACAACAACAGGCTGGTTGCAGCGACCGACCCACTCGGTCATATCAGCACGACCGAGTATGACAGTGTCGGCAACGCCGTCTACATCACCGACGCCAACGGTGTGACCACAACCTACGGCTATGACCCGTTAAACAGACTGGCCTCCGTCACCGACGCCCTGGGGCATACCACAAGCTACACCTACGACAATAACAGCAACCTGACTGCAGTCACCAATGCCAAAAACCAGACCTTTACCGCCGCCTACGACGCGCTGAACCGACTGGTGCAGGAAACCGACCCACTGTGCAACACCAGCCACAAAACTTACGACCCTGTCGGCAACCTGTCATCCATGACCAAGCCGGACGGATCTGAAATAAACTATACCTATAACGCCAACAACCGCCTGACGAACATTACCTACCCCAATAACACCGGAGTAAGCTATACTTACGACGCAAACGGCAACCGCACAGCCATGACAGACCCGGCAGGTACCACCGGCTACAGCTATAACAGCTTAAACCGGCTAACCTCGGTAACAAGAGACGTATACTCCGTAGACTACGAATACGACCAGGCCGGAAATATAACAGCGTTAACCTACCCCGGCGGCCTGCGGGTCAGCTACACTTACAACAGCCTGAACCTGCCAGTGTCGGTGTCCGATTCAGTCTATTCAACAAGCATATCATATAATGAGGTTGGCAATAGGCTTCAGGAAATCCTGCCAAATGGCATAATGGTAAACTACGGATACGACCTTAGCGGTCGCCTGACAGTGCTGGAGCACGTTTACGGTCAGGGTGCCATCGCCAGGTCGGCCTATACCCTGGACAACGTCGGCAACCGGCTCAGTGCAACCGACGAACAAGGCAACACCACCCAATACACCTATGACGATCTTTATCAACTAACCAGAGTAGAATATCCCGACGACCAGACAGTGAATTACACGTACGATCCGGCAGGCAACAGAACAAGCGCAAACGGTGTTACCTATACCTACGATAACGCCAACCGCCTAATCCAAGCAGGTGCAGATACCTATGCTTACGACCTTAACGGCAACCTGACATCAGTCAGTGATGCCACCTACAACAATTGCAGCTACAATTACGACTACGAAAACCGACTGCTCAACTTCTCCGACGGAACCCGAACCATCCAGTACAGCTACGACGGCGACGGCAACCGTCTTAGCCAGAGCGTGTCTGTATCGGGTTCGGTCTACCGTTCAGACGAATATAGTTATATTTACGATATCAACACAGGAATACCGCGCCTGCTCGCAGAAAAGGATGATACAGGAAATATAAATAGTTATACCTACGCCGGCAGGCTTCTGAGCAGGATTGACCCCGTAGATACCGTATACTACCACCAAGACGGGTTGGGCAGCATTTCGGTAATAACCGATGTTTACAGCAACCCGCTCAACCGCTACACGTACGATGCCTTCGGTAGTCCGCGTTCGGTTTCGGAGAGTGTATACAATACGTTCCGTTTTACCGGTGAGCCTTACGACGCAAACGGTCTGATTTACTTACGGGCGAGATATTATAACCCAGTTACTGGCAGGTTCTTAAGCCAGGATACTCTCCAGGGGAAACTTAACGACCCGCTGTCGCAGAACAGGTATGTTTATTGTGGGAATAATCCGGTGTTGTATGTGGATCCATCAGGTCATTTAGAGATATGTGGAATTTATACCATTATGTGGTCTTATGCTAAAGAAGATTTAATTAAATATACGAATACCATCGGTGAAGTAGATTGGGATAGGTTTACACAGGAAAGTTCATTTGCTAGAACGGCTTACACCCGTAAGAATGAATTATTGGCTTCAGGTTTTAATGATGGAATTGACGTTCAAAGAATAGACAATAAAGAAGATTTGCAACAGACTTGGGATATGTTTACTGGCTATGATAAAATATCTGGCATGGATGTATTTTCTCATGGATACCCGTGGGGACCTGAAGTTGCGGGTGGCAGTGGTGAAGGGGAAGACAATTTTTGGAATTACCCCAAGAGGTTAAACTGGTCTAGCAATGCGGAAGTAGTATTTCACGGTTGTGAAACTTCCGAATATGCTAATCGTTTTGCATTAATGCAAGATGTCATAACATATGGGCAGGAAGGAAAATCTTCATTTTCTTTAGACCCAACAAAACACACACCAATCTGGCTAGGAAATTCGGAATCGCCTGTATACCTATACGATTATGAGTACATGAAGTTATATAATAATAATGGATGGGGTAAGCGTTATCAATACTATTTCTCCCCTAATCCAATTGCATAATGTATTTGGACGGGCATTGACCTTATCCTGAAGCGGTTAAACGGGTGAATCGCTAGGTTGCCTATCTGAGAGCGTTAATCAATCGGCGGGTCATAGTGCTATCTGTGGCACACCACGATCTTTTGATGAACAGATCCTCAGTTGTAACAATGTACAGCCATGTCAATCTCATTAGTTTAAGAAAGGGATTAAGGTAATATGGTGAAAAAAGCAATAACATTTTTATTATTATTCATTCAGATTATATTATTAATTTTATTGGTCTTTTATATTGTTACTCATGCTATACCACCAAATAATCATATTGCAGATGAGACCATCCCGGATATATTTAGAATATTAATTGTTATTTTGGTTATGAATATTTTATTTAAATTATTAGGGATAAAGTTACTAGAACATAATCGAAGTTTAAGAATTATGTTGTTTGCGATATTTATAATAACCATTATAGTGTTGGTGACTTTTTATTTCTTGATTAAGTTTGATATAATTTTACCTTATACAGAATGGTTACCAAAAAATATTTAAATATTATTTTTGTAAAGAAACCCTTATCTCTCACCTTCGCCTACGACAAATTAAGCAGAATAACATCCACCGCCGACGCTTTAGGCAACATCACCTCATACAAGTACGACACCTGCGGCGACGTGACTGTGGGGGAAGACATGGGGACGGTTCTTTTGTCTTGACAAGGTATAAACCTTCTACCAGGGGTGATTAAGATGCCAGAGAGAAAAAAGCAAAAGTGGCTATTACCATGATGAAGAAGATAAGCTCCGATTTATTGAGACGCTACATGAAAAGAAACAAGAGAATAGATTTTCCCTACATGCCTTCTGTCTTGCATTAAGTAACGACCCTGTCAACACCGCAACAGGCAACTTTATATACGACCATACCGACCTGAACATACCTGCCAGGATTCCACTTGAGTTCACCAGGTATTACAATTCCCGTGATGAATATACAGGTCCTTTAGGCAATGGATGGCAACATAATTATAACACTTATTTGACAGTAAACGAGGACAATTCCGTTGAAGTTAAATACCCTGACGGGCACATGTTTCTATTTACTTATGAAAACGGCTCATACAGCCGTCCGACCGGCTGCTTTGAAAATCTTAGCCAAAACACTGACGGGACATATGTCCTTACATTCAAGAATCAAACCAAGTATGTTTTTGACTCGCAAGGCAAGTTGGCAAAAATCGCCGATAAAAACGATAACTCTATAACCATGCAATATACCGGATCATTATTAACAACTGCCACCGAGCCAGCCGGGCGTTCCCTTAATTTTGAATATGATGCCAACGACCGGTTAATCAGAATTACCGACCCGGCCGGGAGAACGGTTATTTTCAGCTATGACACTGAAGGTAATCTTTCTTCCGTACAGGATTTTAATGGGGGCAGCACTTCCTTTGCCTATGGACAATATGGACTGACCACGATTACCGATCCGAAAGGCAACAATGAAGTAATTAATGAATACGATGCGGATTCCCGTGTTATCAGACAAGAAGACGCCAAGGGCAATGTAACATTATTTTTTTATAACCCCGCTGAGAAAAAAAATGCCATGACCGATCCCAACGGCAATACGGCATACTTCTATTACGATGATAAATACAGGATAACTCAAATAGATTATCCGCAAAACCTGACGCAATTATATACCTTTGATGAAAACTACAACAGAACTAGTAGTTTGTTAACTCTTAAACTGTGGATAAAGCCGCTTTAATTTGGTTCTTGCTTCAGCGGTCGTAAATTGCCAGTCAACACCTTTTTGATTTCTATTTCTTGCGGTTTCCCAAACTGCCAGT
>NZ_JAKNBL010000076.1 GCF_022410535.1 Pelotomaculum terephthalicicum JT | reverse complement strand
GATGAGCATTTTTGATTCCCCCGCTCACTCAACTTCTTTCATGAATAATTATACCATTTTTGGACAAAAATTTTGGACAAAAAGTCCATCTGCATTGCTGCAAATGGACTTTTTCAGTGCCCTTGATGACAAGGCTTAGGGTTTTTTTGCCGAGGAGGTGGTAACTCTGATTAAAAAAGTGGAAATCCGGATAGCCAAAAATTTTTACATTAGAGTTCTGATGGCTCCTGCGAGTTAAAATCGACTATAAGCCCAGGGGCCAAATATTTGTTTTTTTAATACGAAAATGAGAGTCGAAACCAAATACGTCTTTTATTTTCATGTTTTCGACTACAGCAAAACTTATTGCATCAACATATGATAACTTCTGGTCTTGAAATTGGCGCAAGATTACTTGCGCTTGAGTATCCAGAACTGGATCAGGGTAGATAATTTTTAACCATTTAGAGGCAATGGAATCCTGAATAACATCTAAGAATTCTATGGCTGTTCTGTAGTTTACATGGTATCTGAACCACGTATAAGTCTCTGATATTACAAGTATTGTTGTAATTAGTATTGTTTTCTTGGTTAACGAACCATAGTAATCAACGGCATTATCATGATACTGGTCGTTTTTGCTAAATATAGCAATTAATGCAGCAGAGTCGATAAAAAGTTTAGAGGGGGGCCTTGCCACCATATAAATCCTCCTTATACCGCTGAGAACCATCTTTGGGGGCATTAACCTTTCCAATCAACCGAGAGAAAGGGTCGTTTGGACCACCTCTTTTTTCATCTTCAGAAACAGGCGTGTTAAACATTTTAAACAGTTTTTCACGCTGACTGGGGGTTAGTTTACGTATTTCTTCAGCCAGACGTTCAATGGCCATGTTATATCACCTCAATGTTTTAATGACATTATACCATATCGACCACCCATTCACTACCCACCCACCTATATAGTCCTCTGGACGGATTATAATAGATAATATTCCAAACATATTGAAATAATCTCTGTAAGCTGCCATGAAGGAACGCAAGGTTATGTCGGTAACGTGCCCAATATTTCATCACGAGGGGCGAGTCGTCAGGGAAAGACGTCTTTGCTGATTTAATACCAAGTGCTTCTTTGATAGAAGTTTGTAATAATTGGGAGAAATTTAAACCAGCTTGTTCTCCGGCGTCACGTAACCATTTGGGTAATGTGCAATTCTTGGTTACAGCTTTATTTGTTGCTTCATTTCGGTAAGAAATAGGCGGGGTCAGGCCAGGACTCTGGTTTTCCGGAATGAGTATAACCGTACCAGTGAAAATGGGTATAAGAGCAAATTAGGGTTTATCAATGCTTAGATTGTTCCGGTTACCCTCATCGACATAAATGTAAGTCAGAGAAACCCTTTGCTAACAGGATAATTAACACTGGCTGTGCTTAATCCCGGCGGGGACTTTGTTTAAGCTCGCTAATCCTTGACTTCTTGTCCACCCCGTCAAACCATCCACACATGGATTTTGCCGGGGGTTGTTTTTTGTCCGGTTTGCAACCTGGGATGTTGCTCAATGCTGTTTACCAAAAAGTTTGTAAAAGGGAATGCTCCACTTTTGTCGAAAGAAAGTTATGAGTGCGTAAGTGTTCCTTTTGGGGAGGACATGAAGTGAGACAGCAAACGGCGGGAAGAATTGCATTTCTGGTATCTCTGGCGCTCTTCTTCGTCGCTTCTAATTTATGGGCCGAATGGTATGTTTACCACCGGATGGGGTTTGACAGTAGTTTCCGGTTCGAGAGCGGAGCCCACGTGAAGAGTGATGTCCTTGATTTATATGTGGATTTCAAGTACTATCGGGAACTCTGCCGCTACCTGGAGGAAAATGAAATCCCGGCGGTCATTTTTTTGAGCCCGGTCAACCATGCCCTGCTGCAGCGATACTAGTTGCTTGACTACGACGCATATGAGAAGAACACCGGCATCATTGCGCGGGCGGCGCTCCAAAGGGATATCGCGTTTTTTAATTACCAGGACGCCATCCCGCAGGAGCTGTTCCACGATTCCCTGCACATGCTTGACGGCGGAAACGCCGCCATGGCCGAACTTTTGAGCAGGGACCTGCGGCCATACCTGCAAGGAGTCCATGCCAGATGATTTTTAACACGTGGATATACGGAGCGTTCCTGGCGACATTCTCCATCCTTTACTGGACGGTTATTCCCTCCAGGGGCCGCCCCACGGCACTCGTTCTGGCGGGCCTGGTTTTTTACACTTATTATTATCCCGTGCACACCCTGCTGATCGTTGCCCTGCTCCTGGCGGCTTATGGGTTCGGCGCCGTCATTTATCGAATTAAATTTGAAAAGCCGCATGGCGGATTAGTTAGTTCATCAAGCATAAAGGCAATTTTCATCGTGTCCCTGGCTGTCTGCCTCGGAGCGCTAGCTTACTATAAGTACCTGAAACTTTTCGCGTCAGCGTTGAATCATCTTTCCGGCGTGCTGCACCGGGAAAGCGCCTTTACCGTTCCTGACCTGGTTGTGCCGCTGGGCTTGTCCTTTTTTGTCTTCGAATTTATCCACTACCTGGCGGACACCTACAAAGGCGTGGCGCCCAAGGCCGGCTTAATTGAATTCACCGCTTTCGGCCTCTTCTTTCCCACTTTGGTGTCAGGGCCCATTAAGAGGTTTCAGCCGTTTTTGGAGCAGTTGCGCGGCCAAACCGCCTTTCGGCTGGAATTCCTCAGCGACGGCCTGTACCGCATCATCATCGGCATTGGGAAGAAGGTAATCATTGCCGACAGTATGTTATATTATACCTGGCCTCTGGCAAATCCTGCCGGCGTCTCCGCGCAGGATTTATGGGTGGCTGTCTATGCCTTCGCCGTAAAAATCTATTTTGATTTCGCCGGCTATTCGGACATCGCCATCGGCAGCGCCAGGCTTTTGGGCTTCCGGGTGCCGGAAAATTTCAACCGGCCGTACCTGCAGCCGAATATAGCGTCTTTCTGGAACAACTGGCACATGTCCTTGAGCAGCTGGATCAGGGATTATCTTTACATTCCCCTGGGCGGGAACAGGGGGTCGCTGTTTTTTACCATTAGAAATCTCCTTGTTTCCATGGTATTGTGCGGCCTCTGGCACGGCGCGGCGTGGAATTTTGCGGTGTGGGGTTTCTACCACGGGGTCGGGATGAGTTTTCATAGACTCTACCGGAAAAAAGCCTCTGCGATCGTCAGCTATGTTGAAAAACTGCCGGCTCCGCTAATAAAAACGGTATCCGTTGTTCTAACTTTTCATTTCGTCTGTGTCGGCTGGGTATTTTTTGCCACGAATCTGAGAAACGCGTTTTACATCCTGGGCGTCCTGTTTGAGCCGCTCGGAATTATTTTTAGGTGGTGATGTTATTTTATGGTCAGGGTCGTTATTTTAAATGTTTTAAAAGCTCTTATATTAACGATAATTATTGTGTTGGCGGTGTTATTCAGCACCGGCCAGGAGTCCAGGTTTATTTACACGGATTTCTAGGGCGGCGAGGCGCTTTTATTGCCGCAACGGCCATGGTTCATATATGTTTTTTATGATACCTGTACTGGTGATTTGATATACATCACTATGCTGGTTATGGCCGGACAGTTCCGGAATCTTCCTTGCTTCAGCCGGGTATAATAGTGAAAAACAAAACGGAGTTGATTAACAATTCTGAGCAAGTCGAACCGGAAGGCTGCCGTGGTGGGAGCCGGGTCGGTCGGGGCCTCGGTGGCTTACGCCCTGACTATCAGCGGCCTCGTTTCGGAACTGGTGCTGGTGGACGTTAACAGCGCCAAGGCCGAAGGCGAGGCCATGGACCTGGCGCACGCCGCTGCTTTTATCAAGCCGGTGACAATATACGCCGGATCTTTTGAGGATTGCCGGGACGCCGGCCTTGTAATCTTCTGCGCCGGGGCAAGCCAGAGGCCGGGAGAAAGCCGGTTGGACCTGCTGCAAAAGAATTACGCTATTTTGCGGGAGAGCCTTGCCGAATTGCGGCGCGTGGGCGGCGACGGCATCCTCTTAATTGTCAGCAATCCTGTTGACGTGCTGACCTACGCCGCTTTGAAAATCACCGGACTGCCCCCGGAGCGGGTTTTCGGCTCCGGAACGGTTCTGGACAGCTCCCGTTTCCGGCATAATCTGAGCTGCCATTGCGGTGTCGCCTCCAGGAATATCCACGCTTACGTCGTGGGAGAGCACGGAGACAGTGAAGTGCTGCTCTGGAGCCTGGCGTACATCGCCGGCACGGGGCTGGGTCGTTTCTGCGAACTGGCCGGCATCCCGCCGGTTGACCGGCAGGAGGTTGACGCCAGGGTGAGAAACGCCGGCTACGAGATTATTTCGAAAAAGGGAGCGACGTACTACGCCGTCAGCCTGGCGGTGAAGCGAATCTGTGAAAGCATTATCCGCGATGAGTACAGTATCCTGACAGTATCCGGGCTGATTGACGGCGCTTACGGCATCAGCGGCTGTTGTTTGAGCCTGCCGGCTGTGGTAAACTCGCGGGGGCGGGGAAGTCCGCTGGAATTGCCGCTGAAAGGGGAGGAAGAAGAGGCCTTGCGGCGCTCGGCGGATATTTTAAAGGCCGCCATAAAGCAAATAAACCTGTAGTAAATCGTAGCCCAAAACAACTTCCCCAAAACCTTCCCTTGCAATAAGGTTGAATTTAGATATAATATTATAGTAACTTAATTTTATTGGTTTGGTTATGCGCCCGTAGCTCAGGGGATAGAGCGCCGGCCTCCGGAGCCGGAAGCGCAGGTTCGATTCCTGCCGGGCGCACCAGTAATAACCAGCGAAGCCTTGAAAATCAAGGGCACTGAAAAAGCCACTATTTTATAAAGCAGCGGCTTTTTCAGCGCATGTATATTCCTTTATAAATCAATCTGAATATCAAAATAGTATTGAAAATAAAATAAGCGGCAACATTATACCGCTTTTAGTTCGTTTAATTTCACGATTCTTTTTACATTCACCACAAAGGCCGTGAAGTAGGTTTGTAATCGCATAGCGACAAGG
>NZ_JAKNBL010000075.1 GCF_022410535.1 Pelotomaculum terephthalicicum JT | reverse complement strand
AAGAAATCATTCCCTGTGTTTATTGCAATACCTGTCTGGAAAGAGATCAGAAGTTTGAAGCGGTCGAATGTATTGTAGCTGAAAAACGGGCTAAAAAATAAGCTAAATAGAGAAGAGCAATAATAGAGAGAAGATATCTGGAGTAACAGCAAGTTCCTGCAATTTTTTTAACAGGCTATTCTACGCTCTGAGCCTTATTTAAATCGTTCAAGCAAGCGCCCAACCGGGGGATCAAAGCTGCTTACGCATTTAGCAGGAAAAGAGGTTGCAGACGCGGAAACGGGAAAAGGGATGCTGATCCATAAATACTAATGCTGTTACTCTATGTATTGCTTATTATTACAATATTTTTAATAACTAATTAAAAATAAATGCCCTTTCATTAACGGGCATTTATTTTGGTTTATTGTTTTCTTTATTAATTACTTCTAAATTATCCTTTTTTTTCTAAGAACATATTCTAAAATGCCATGGACTTGGCATTCAAGGACTTTACATATCTTATCTAAGCGGTCAAGGTTTCTTTTAAAGCTGATTTAATAGGCCAACTTTATGGGACTATAGATAGGAGGTGATGCGTTTTTGGAGAAACGTCCTCTTGCATTCTATGGTAGTTAGTAATTGGTCGTTGGTGGTAAGGAACTTGTGATACTATGTTCATGAGGACACCTTCCTCTGAATGGTTTTATTCTGTTCACTTACCAGTTCCAGATAAGGGATTTATGTTCCTTTTTTTTGCAAAGACTTATTGGCTATTATTGGAATCGGGGAGTTTGCTTACAGGATAGGGAGACAAATTAAATAATAAATGCATAATCTAAAAATTATTAAGAATAAAATATTAAATGAGGGATTAATATGTTGATAAAAAAACTAAACAAATTTTCTGTTAAACTATATTCATTATTGATTTTATTTATGCTTGTTCCATCAATAACAATATTTTATTTTGCTTATCACTCTTCTACAAAAACAGCGGAAGGAGAAATTATTGACGGCTTGTTGCAGGTCTCAAATGAAAAATGCCAGAGATTAGAACTCGCTCTTAATGATATTATGTACTTGGCAGAAACGATTGCAAGTGAAGAAAGTGTTAAAGATACTTTTAGTAAATTACAATCTAATGCTGCAGGAGAATTACAATTAAATAAAATAGCTTCAAAATTAGAAGTATTTTTTAATCAAAGCAACGGCTTATATGAAAATATATTTTTTGGATACAAGGGAAAAATACAAATTGATGGAATGGGCGGTACATCAATAGGACATGACCTGGAAGAAGATAATGCTTTATGGTACCAAAAATCAAAGGCGACTAAACAAAAATATATAGGAAGTGTTTTGCAGTCTCCAATAACCGGTAGGCCTGTTATAGTAGCTTCTGTCCCAATATTAAATGAAAATACTAATGAATATATCGGAGTTTTTGCGTTGTCTATCGAATTTATCAAATTGACAGAGAATATGGTTAGCTCAGATAATGCAAGAGGGACAAAAACAGTTGTTCTCAATTCAGAAGGTTTGGTTATAGCTTCTGAAGATTTATCACAAGTTTTTAGTCTCGATTACAGTAAAATGGCAGGTGATAATAACAGTTTTTATAGTACACTAAAACAGAGCGACTCTGGAATGGGTTATTTTACTTTAAATGGTGTAAAAAATATTGCAGCATATAAAAAATTTGAAGGACAAGAGATGTATGTAGTAACTTATTTGCCTGTTTCTAAATATCTGGAAAAAATGAATGATATGAAACAAGGAGTATTTTTGGCATTATTTATATGTTTGCTGGTGGGTATTTTTGTTGCCTTCTTTTTTGCCAAGAGGATTACTAATCCTATCGAAAGACTAATGAGTTTAATGAAAAAAGTTGAAGATAAAGATTTAACAGTTGAGGCTGATATACAATCAAAAGATGAATTTGGACAATTAGCAAGAGGATTTAATAATATGTTGATTCATACAAGAGAACTTATAAGTCAGGTAATAGAAAAAAGCAAAATAGTAGCGGTATCATCTCAGCAGCTAAATTCAAATGCGCAACAAACTGCGGCAGTTGCCACTGAAACCGCTACTACTATGGGTGACATTGCTTCAGCGGTTGAAAAAGTTACTACTAATATACGCGAAGTATCTGCTGCTTCAGAGACCAGCGCTGGCTATGCTGATGAGGGTAGCAGGATAATCGTTGATGTTATTGCACAAATGAATAGTATTTACGATTCGGTTAAAGTAGTTAAAGAAGCCATCGGCGAATTGAACAAAAAGTCACAAGAAATTAATCAGATTGTTGAGTTAATTACAAGTATTTCTGATCAAACCAACCTGCTTGCGCTGAATGCCGCCATTGAAGCTGCAAGGGCAGGGGAACAAGGTCGTGGCTTTGCGGTGGTGGCTGATGAAGTGAGAAAATTGGCTGAGCAGTCATCCAATGCTACAAAGGAAATAAATAACTTGATCGGAGCAATACAGGCAGAATCACTGAGAGCAGTGGAAAGCATGGAGAAAGGTGAAAAGGAAGTTGAAACAGGAAATAATGTCATTCAGAAAGTTGGAGATAACTTCACAAATATTATGGGTGCTGTACAAGGTTTAACAACGCAAATTAAAGATATAGTTTCATTAATGGAACAAACATCGGAAGGGGTACAAAATGTAGAGACTACAACTGAGGAAATGACAGCGGCAGCAGAGGAAGTTTCGGCTTCTGCTGAATCTTTATCCAAGCTATCCGATGAGCTTGATGACTCAATAGGTAAATTTAAAATATAACCAAAAGCTAAAATATTAACCTTTGAATTTGTCCGAAATCGGTCGTTTACCAGAAATATCATGGCATATCATTAAAATGCTCCTTATAATAGAGGTATGGCAGGTAATCCTGTCCATAGTCTCTAAAATAAGGAGCATCAGCATTTGAATTCTGCTTTTATAGCAATGGATTAGAGACATTTTACTGGGATCTGGAAAATTATCCGCCGCGGAAAGTCTGGGGATTTCCTACCCGCGAAAACTTGGAGCGTTATCTCTATATCCGGGAAAATCGCAGGACATTGGCTGATAAGTTCATTAGGTCTTATTTCTGGTAGATCGAATAGCTTTGCGTGAGCAAGCCCTGGATGCTTTTAATGTTTCTGGGGATTATGTTAATCGCTGCAAAGTTAAGAGAAGAAGGAAGCCACAGGCCGGCTACGCTTTGATCGCCCGCCCGTGGCTCTTTTTCGCCTGGCTCCGGTGGTCGGTTTAGGTTATTGTCTTTGCCTCGTGAGGATTATCTGCCCAGTGGCGCTGTCGTAGTCCACCTGTGCGCCCAGGGTTTCAGAGACAAACCGCAGCGGAACGAAAACGCGGCCGGGTGGCAGTAGCTCCGGGGCGCAGTCCATGGTCCGCTCCGTGCCGTCCACCAGCACTTTCGACGAACCCAGGGTGAGCACAATTACCCTGCCGCTGTCTTCGACGGTAACCTGCCGGGTGGTGGAATCCCACTTGACCTCGGCGCCCAGGGCTTCGCTGATAAACCGGACGGGCGCCATGGTGCGCTGGGACTGCCTATCCACGTAGGGCGGGGCGTCCAGGGTGTAAGGGCTGCCGTCTATACCGTAAGCGTCTAATAAGACAGTGTATGGAAACTTCCCTAGAACTGTGGGATAATCCTCTAAATTAGAGATTGGAGTTTTTCGACCCCAATCGAAAAACTCCAAAGGAGGTTTAGAGTTGAATACCAGGGAAGTCACCCGCAGATATCGGTTGAAACAGTGGACCCAGATCATCAGTGAATGCCGAAGCAGTGGACAGACCGTCTCTGCATGGTGTTCAGAGCATAACATTAATCAAAAAAGTTACTACTATTGGTTAAAACGCGTTCGCACAGCTGCCTGCGAAGCCCTTCCAACACTCAGTTCCGGAAACAATCCAATCGTGCCGTTAAACGTTCCAGTCCCTACAGCCGGTACTGACTCAGCGGATCAAGAATCATCGTCAGATATTGTTCTACGTTTTGGCACCATAACATTGGAGATCAGCAACAATGCGTCCGCAATGTTAATTGAAAACACCCTGAGGGCGCTGCAGCATGTTCGGTGATATCTCAAAAGCAGAGAAAATCTATATCGCTTGTGGTTATACCGACATGCGAAAAGCCATCGATGGACTTGCCGCCCTTGTCCAACAAAATTTTCAACTAAACCCTTTCCAGAACAGTCTGTTTCTATTCTGTGGCCGACAACGCGATCGGATGAAAGCACTCTATTGGGAAGGTGATGGATTCGTTCTCCTTTATAAACGGCTGGAAAACGGAAGTTTTCAGTGGCCGATGAATGCCGAAGCGGTTCGCTCCATCACATATCAGGAATTTCGATGGCTCCTGGAAGGTCTATCTATAGATCAACCCAAGGCAGTGAAAAAGCTTACTATTGAAGCCTGTCTTTAACCGTAATAAATCCCGCAAATGCGCATGTTTACTGGATTTTTTGACGTTTTTATGCTATAATGGAATAGTAAAAAGCCTAAAGGATTCAGGATACATGAGCGCAGCAGAACAGGTAAAAACACTTGAAAACCGCATATCAGAACTGGAGCGGGAAAATAAACTCCTCCATGATACTGTTGAATATCTGACGCGTAAGCTTTTTGGTAGACGATCTGAGAAGGCATCGGTCCTTTCCTTGGGGCAGATGTCTCTTTTTGATGAAGCAGAAACTGAGGCTGATCCGAAGGCAGGGGAACCTGACTTAAAACAAGTCCAGGGTTATCGGAGAAAGAAATTCAATGGACAGCGTATGGAGCTCTTGAAAGACATCCCACACGATAAACGTCTGTGTACACTTGTTGAAGAAGATCGTTTCTGCGAAAAATGCAACACCGCCCTTATTTCGGTCGGTGAAGAATTCATCCGCACGGAAATCGAGTTCATTCCTGCCAAAGTCAGGCCATTGACTATTACCGTGAAACCTTCGAGTGCCGCACCTGCCGTAAGAACGGCGAGCCCTACATGGAGAAATCACCAATGCCCTATCCGGTGGTGCAGCATTCTATGGCCTCTCCCTCCACAGTGGCCTGGGTCATGCATCAGAAGTTCGTCAACGCCATTCCTCTTTACCGGCAGGAGAAAGAATGGCAGACACTGGGCGTAAGTTTAAGCCGTGCTACCCTGAGTATACCGGGTAAAACTGAACAGTTTGACCGCTAAGATTAAACAGTGTCCCCGTTTGAAACTGAACACCGGTTCCGAAGAAGTTGAACACTGGATATGGCCCTTCTGCTAAATTGAATTTATG
>NZ_JAKNBL010000074.1 GCF_022410535.1 Pelotomaculum terephthalicicum JT | reverse complement strand
CATTATGAGTATACCATGTGGTTATTTGGCTATCAATGTACAGTTTCTGCGGAGAGACTGTTCAATTAAAACGGTCTAAGTGTTCAACTTCGGCGGTTTAGGTGTTTTTTCTCAGCGTAATATGCATCTTTCGCTGCTATCACAGCATACATATAGCACCGCCCTTTCTTAAAAAATAAAATTATTCCATGTGGAATAATTGGCTAATCAATATCTTTTACAGGAATTTCACCAGTTTGAATAGATATATAATATCCCAGAGGGTTCATATCATCATGGTTATTTATCGTCGTAGTAGCTGTGGGTATGTGGGCAACTCGTAGAGTTGTCCAAGTGATTATGGACCCTGTGGGCAGGCTTGGCTGTCCACAAGTCCATATGAGTGGCATATCCGCAGCAAAACCTTCTCTCTCCTTAGAAAAAATGGTTTTAACAAGTACACTTAACCGGTTTATTACTACCTTTAAATAAAAAGGTGGGCAAAGCTGCCGCTAAAAGATATTCCAAGTGGGATAAAATAAAAAAAGCCCCGCAATTAACGGAGCCATTCCAACAAAACCATCAAATTAGCCCTTAATAAATTTTTGAAAGCAGGTAAACCAGGTATTAGCTCAAAGTAATCAACAATTGGGGTTTTAATCAAGGGTCAGGTGTTTATGAAGCAATCAACTTGTCAAATGTCAAAGTAAAGGATTCGGTTAACTGGTTAGTGATAACTCTTTGCTTTATGTCAACGTGCTCCTTTCCTCGCCAGTGTGGGGAAACGTAAGTAAATCCTGATGGGATTTCAACTATTCCACTGATGAGTAGAGCTTTTCGGCGTGCGCCTTCTGAGGCATTATTCTTTATGCGCCTAAAATGCCACGGTACGTAGCCGCCGCCATAACTGTGTGTCCTGTTATTTTCATCAGCTTTACCGGAGTAATTAGTTGTCCATTTTCTGGGTAAATATTTGGCCCTTTCCCGTTGGGGTGATCTCTTTTGCTCACCACCAGAGGCTTTCACTCCTGGCATTTTGGCTTTGCGAGTGGGAACACATCCTCGTACCATGTCGCTAATGGAACAAAGAACATAGGTATATAATAGGTCCAACCATAGGTTTTCGGGAGGTTTTAAATCCGGTGCCAGGGAAAAATGATAAGTTTTATGGTTTGCCATAATAACTTTACACCGGTATACTCCACGTTGCTCCTTTGCTATGAAAAAGTGAAACCCGATCTTTTTAAGTATTAGTGAGTTTATTGGGCTATGCCAATGTCCGCCGGGCAGACCATATCTCCTGTTAAACCATATTTCTTGTGCGGCGTGTTGGCGAAAAATATTAAGTATATTACGGAGGCGATAGGTTTCAAATTCACTTGGCTCATCGGGCAAATTTAATTTATGCTCTTGTTTAGTTCTGCTATTAACAACTTCAGCAATAAGTTGGAACAGTTCCAATAACAATGCTTTTTTGGATCTTTCCTCAATTTCCTGTGTGTGTACCGAGGATGTCGTTGAATCTGTTACAATATCGGGTAAGAGTTCGCCAGGTTCCTCTGCTTCCTTCGATTTTAATTCCAGTTTTCGTTGTGAGCTTAAATTCTTTTTCGACTCAACCACACCAATTGTAGCATTAAAATTCTTTTTAAATGAACGCAAATAAGTTAGCCTATCTTTAACTTTTGCTTTAATGTTATCTGAAACACTAGGATTATTCTCCAGATTCTTTAAGACCTCGTAATTTTTATCCCTTGAAAGCATCTCTGCAACATAAATAGGGATATTTTTCTTTAAAGCAACCCAGGACCTTATAGAAGATTCACCGTCCGATGCTAAAATATACATGAGTTCGTCATCAAGATCAGAACGGGAAGCAATTTTCTTACGAATATCAAGCGTTTTGTCTTTAACCAAAGATTTTAAGATATCACTAGTAGTGTTTGGGTTTGCAGCGACAGCATGTCGTACAACCCAATCGTCATGGGAACTAAAGAATTCAAGGTACTTTAAAGATACTCTCTCACTGTTAATAATTCTAGAAAGTAAAGCGACTTCCGTATCGAAATTTATAAATTTAATAATTTCATCGAAGTTCTCATCCAATATCTTATTGAACGTATAATTATCAATTTCTTTATTTCTTAAAAGCGAATACTTTACATCAGGACTCTTATCTTCACTTAGAACCTTTATAATGGAATTAGGGATGTTCCTGTTCTTTGCCAGTTGTTTCCTTACATTTACATCAGGCAGTTTACTTAACTTAATAAATATATTTAATGGTATATAATTATTTTGAGCAATTGACTGATTGATTTCACTATCATCTAAGCTTAATAACCTAATAAAAACTTTTTCGTACGTTCTTAACTTTGCAGTAGTCTCAGTTCCTAAATTTTTGGAAATGACTTTCAAAACGGAACGATTCTTGATATAAATAATATTTAAAATTTCTTCAGTTTTAAAAGAATGTAGAAGGTTGTAGACTAACCATTTTGCATCAATATCTTTACTTTTAAGTTTTTTTGTCATTGTGGAAACAGGGTTCCTTAATGCCCTTAGTAAAACATCATTACTCATATCATTACTATTCAAAATTTTATTAATAAATTCCTTGTCCGTAGTAGTCGAAGCAATAATATACCTCATCTCAGGATAGGTCTGAAAGATTTTTTTATTTAACCTTTCCCTTACATTTACCTTGAGATGGTTTAACTCAGCAACTACAACATCATAAAACAATTCTTTTTTGATTCCGCCCTGTTTATATTCATGGTAGAGGCTGCTTATTATTTGCATCATTACATCAGTATCTTTTTTCAATTTAATTCTTAACTCTTTAGGGGTTGCTTTATTATCGTGAACTGCCTTACGAACTTGAACACTAGGATTACGCGATAACCCCTCCAGGATATTTCTATTCGTAAAAGGTGACCTTGCCAATTCTAGCGGATTAACGCGCCCTATTTTTAGCAATCTATTTTTTAAACTTTCTTTACCTAATTTATCTGTATCAAAAAATTCTTTTAAAGAGATTTCAAAAGCTTCTTCAGGAAAAATATTTTTTATGGCCCAGGTGATAATATAAGACATAATATGATCTTCATATTCAACAAAGTAGGGAAGGAAGTTAGAAATTAAAATTTTTTTAAACTTGGATTTATCCGGAACGTCAACAAAACCTGAAACCAGGGCGAACCAAAAGATTTCTTTTTTATATTTACTAAATGCGGAACCCATACCAGTCGGAAGTATTTTTAAAATATCAAGCCATTGATATTTCGCAATATGTTGAGCGCAATTATCAACCAAATCCTGATCTATTATAAAGTGGTTCTCTCTTAATTCAATAAATGAAGTTGAATTGGGTCTTAATTTTTCTTCCAAGTTAAGAAGAAAAGCTGATAATATCTTAATTCCTTTTGCCTCATTGAAATTGTAGAGCTTTAATTCCGAAATTATATTAATCAAAATTATGCCCCCTCTGATAACCCCTTTAGAGTTACCTTATGGAACTTCCGTCCAGTTAGAAAACAAGAAAAATTAGGATGATCGCCTTGAAAATATCGGCCTAAACGCATTTGGATCACCACTTACTGGGTTATATGAGCAGTTTAGTGAGAGACGTTACCACCCCTCTCGTTTTAATGGTACAGATGTTCGCGGTAAAATATGTAGAATCCTGCTAAACAATAAAAATTTTTAAGAAAAAATACCCGCCATAAAAAGGCGGGGTGGTAAGTGGCTTCCACAGCAGCGAACCAGGGTCTGTCAATGTTAAAAAGGTATTAATATATTACCATTTAAAGAATATTCCATATGGAGTAGATCAATCTTTCGAAATTAAGCGGGTCTTATGTTAAGGGAGAAAGATCCTACTTGCCCCCTCCGCGTAAAGCGTCCCATGCCCGCCCGTTACTTATACTTCTTCGACCGCCCTGTTTTCCTGTTCGCACATTACCTCCTCCGACCACCGCCGATTCCTCAAATATCCCCAGTATATCAACAGAACTTATTTCCACTGCCACAGGAGGTAAAGGCGGACTCATATTCTTATAACGCCTTCTTCTGCTACTACGGTTCCTATTTAAAAAATCAGTTCTGACCCATTCCATAAAAAGCCCGGACGAATCAAAACCAATTACTCTAGCCAGAGCTTCCAGCCCTGCCTTTCCTTCTGAGCCATAAAGCAACCGAAGTATGATAGCCCTTTTATCAGGGAACTTAAGGTATTCCGCTGCTTTCTGCATGATTACCAACGTGGTCATTTCTTCAACCGCCCCGCCGCAGCATCTCTTCCCGGAAACGCGCAACACAAAACAGAAAGAAAGGTACCATTTTCTTATTTATACCCACCTCCGGAGGAACAGGATAATATGTAACAAACGGCCTTATGCCACACTTTTTAACAGTCTTTTTTGCCATTAAATTAAAATTCAGGCGCTCTTCCTCTGAACTCGGGACAATAACATTTTTAATAAGTACATCCCCGACATAAAAGGTTTTGCCCCTCTTCGTTTTAACTCCCCTTTTAATTATCTCCATTTCATCCCTCCAAAAACTGTTATTCGTTTCCGCGCTTCGCCGGGCAAATATACCCGCACCCGGCTCGCCGACGAGTAGTCGCACAAAAATAGGGCCAGATATGCAAAAAACATAAACGAAAAAAGGAATATACAGCGCGGAGCCGAGCTCTTTACAATCGCGCCGGAAAGCTAGGGCCGTAAACGGACGCCTTCCCAGGGGACGTAACTACGCGCCCAGGTAAATATACCTGTTTAACTAGGTTTTCAAAATTTTTCAAGAGCTTCATCCCACTAACAAGACGACCCGAACAACACGTATCAGCGCCGTCACTCTTGAAAAATGCTGGGATGCAGGTACCCACGCATTAGGACTACGCGGGTCGTGCCGGCCCGGCTCAGTTCCCAGCAGTTCACCAGGTCTCCGGCACTTCCCCTGTTGCGGGTTTCCCCGCCCGAAACAATTCGGTTTCCAGCTCACGCCAGGGTATGCGCTGCCGGCTGTTTGGTTGGCGTCTTTATTGACGTTACGCCTAGCTTCCCTTTTACGGCAGGTCCGCCGTCTCCCTCCGCCACTGCCCCAGTGACCCATAGACACAAGATTGCGCGTCCGTCTGCCGGGACTTTTCTCCCTAAAAAAATAAGGAGTGTGGTTATAAATTACTGCGCAAACCTCCTGACATATTAAATAGCCTCTCGGCATTCGCCGAGGCAGATGGCACAAGGCTTTGCTTGAACCATCGTTATTGAATTCCTCCTACTTACCATAGAGGAATTTTTTTTAAATCCGCATCCAATTGGGAATTCGGA
>NZ_JAKNBL010000073.1 GCF_022410535.1 Pelotomaculum terephthalicicum JT | reverse complement strand
TCTAGCTATTTAATAAGATTTTGTGTTTAGCCAATGCATGCAATTGCATTGGGTTAAGTTAATTTGCCATTTTTGCCTAAAGATCTTGCGGGCATATGGAGTTTTCAAAGACCTATTTTCGTACTAACTAATCCCGGCTCGTTTTGTCAATGTTCATCTGGTATTTCTCAGCTATCTTTTGTGGTGTCTTACTTATGCTGCTTCCTGTAGTAACGGTCTTTTGATGTCGTTCATCATCTTATCTGGGTCATATGCGATACCTTTAGTCAACAAGGCGAAAAATACCCTGATTAACTTACAGCTTAGCAGTACCAACGATTGTTTCTTCTTTAGTGGATTTTGGCTCCTGGTAGTATAATAGCTGTGCAGTTCCTGAAAACCTTTGTTATTGGCTACCAGCGGCATGATTGCCTGGAACAGCAGTGATCTTAACCGTCGCCTTCCTCGCTTGCTGATACTGCTCTTTCACCTGCTGTATAACCAACATTCCAAGCATCAGTGTATGCCCATCTTTTTAATCCAAACCTTGGCTGTATAATCAGCAGGTTTTGCAACTTCTTTGGGCAGAATCTGTGCTTTTGCATCTGCAATGACCGCTTTAAGCTTCTGATTGTAGACTTTGTTGACCTTGCTGTAATTCTCACTGATTTCTGAAAGACCTGAACTTATCTGTTCCTTGATATATTCAAGCTTAAATTTGTCCACCTGGTCTTTCCATTCATCAATGACCTGTTTGATTTCCTTCACTTGGGTTTCAAAGCTTGCCTTGTAACCAGTGATAATTGCTTCAATTTTGGCTTTAAGTCCTATTTTCATATTTCATCTTTCCTTTCCGTAAATGGATTTTCTAAACCTATGGTTTCATAAATCTTGTTGATTTGCCCATCATAGAACTTGTTGACCTTTGCAGCCAACTGTTCCTTTTCTTCCTTACTGATTGCCATCAGATATTGCCCCCTGCGTTTGGTCATGGTGTTTTTCACCACTGATAAATCTTGATTCCGCTGCCTGTTAAGCTGTAAAGCCTTATCCAATTGCTGCTGTATGTAGTCACTCATAAAACCGCTCCAAAGTACAAATCAAGCTGAACATGTTATCCGTTTCTTCTGATATTTTACTTACGCTATATTCATCTTTTACCAATTGGTTAAGATGATTGATAATTTCTTCATTACGGTTAAGGAAATTTTCAATCAAAGCATTTTCTTCTTCATCTGCCGATTTTTGCAGTGATTTAAGCGTATTGTTTATACTTTTGATTTTGGGTGTTATCTCATTTCTAAAATCAGCACTGTCAGTATCTCTTAACCGTCTGCGGTCTACCCAGGAAAGCTACTTTTGCCAATTCAAGAACAACCCTGTCTTGATTCACACCAGTTCTTTTGCTTCTTTCAGCCATTGCTTTATTTAGCGTCTGAAACTCTACTATTCTCTACCAATTTATAACCCATACGGTCAGCATACTTTGGTGAATAACCTGCTCTGATAGCTGCCTGTGTAGCATTCAAGTCAATCAAGTATTCATCAACAAATTGTTTCTGCTTTTTATTCATCAAATCACCTTCTTTCTTTTAGGGTGTGTAAATCATCCATTAACACCATTTCAGCTTCCTGATTGCAAGTGCCTGGCTTACAACCAAGAAGCTGAATGGCTTCACAGACAGGATGGAAACAGCAAAACCTTATATAATAATTATATAAGACTTGCCCCTTGACGTATATAGAAAACCACTATATATGGATATTTGTGACACGTTTTGCACCATATATAGTGGTTTTTGAAATTAACTTTTCAATTTTATTTCTTCCGAACAATCTTCCCAACATATTCAGGGGATAAGCCAACATCATCTGCAATTTCATCCAAGGTTTGCCCTGAATAATAAGCATTCTTGATGTACTGTTCTTTTGATGCCTGGTCAGGAAAGTCAGTTGGCTTTTTTGTTATGTAGATACGATAACCAGCCCGTTTGTCTTTCAAAACCTGTGCAGCTTTTTCACCAATGTCAGGTGTTACTTCCTGAAGGGATACTGTGTTATTCATCAGCTTCATCCCCCAATTCGTCATCAAATATGATTGGTTGTCTTTTCACCAGGAAGTGTTCACCATTCAGATATTGATGCCTTTCACAATCAATATCTAAGCAGCATCCAGGCTGAATCTTGCCCAATCCAACCATTTCTGTTCTGTGTAACTGACCGCAATCAGGGCATATATACCAATAACCGCCTAACCAGGCAATAGGCTTGACCACATACAAACCATCTTCATTTTTTTGGGTTCTTGAATCAATGTAGTATTCACCCTTTTCACCTTCATTGACTACCTGAACACCTGCAAATAAGACCTCTGTGCTTTTGTTACTCAATAAATTTTTCAATTTTAAAAATGACCTCATTTTAATTCCATCCTTTCATGATTTAATTTATTTAACCACTGGTACACAATCACCTTGACATCAATCAAGGCTGCAACTATTTCTGAAAATATGCTGTCTGTTTCATTCATTTTTCTGACCATCCTTTCTGATTTTCATAGTTGGTACAAGTTATGGTACAAGAAGAACCTTTTCATCTTGTACCGCTAAAACCTTAGTATTTATGCGGTTTTCGGGGTTTGCGGTACAAGTAGTACAAGATATTTCTTATTTCTTATATATTTTTATTACTATGTCTTTTATAGCATTAGTTAGATTTTTTATATAAGGACTTCAAGACATCTTGTACTGTTCTTGTACCATCTGAAATAATTCAGTAATATCAAGGCTTTCAGCGGTACAAGATGCTAGTACAAGATATGTACAAGATTACCCTGTATCTTGTACCGCACTTATAAAAACCTGATATTTTTCCCCTAGTTTCTTCTGCTGCACAGTCTTGAAACACAGCATCTTGCAAATCTGCTTTGAGAATTCAATTTTCAAGTAAGGTCTTTGAATGCCATTGTTAATACAGAATTCCAGGTAATGCTTGTATACTTCATTTGTCTTTTCATTTTCAATCCTGAAATCTTCAGCTTCGCATTCCTTGACAAAGGCATAAATATTGTTGTTTCTAAGTTCAAAGTCATTCAGTTCTTCTTGAACATCCTTTGAACTTGTGTAACATTTGTTTTCAAGCACTCTTTTCAAGCCCTTCAGACCAAGTTGAATCAAATATTCAACTGCTTCTTGTGTCCGTAGCTCATACTTGATGTTAGGGTCATACCCTTCAACATCATTTGTGAATTTTGCATTGAAGGGTATGATTACCAACCTTCGCATAATTGAATAGCTTTCCTTTGCCCCACCCATTCGGGGGATATTGTTTGCTGAAAACATCATCTTTGCATAATTGTTGAATTCAAAGGGGTCTTGACCTTTCTTCTGCACTTGAATCCTTTCACCAGTGACCAACTTCCTGAAGATTGCCACATTCGGTATGTATTCAGAATTTATGTCATCACCGATATTTGCAAGCTTTCCAAACAGTTCAGCATTCTGAAATTTTTCAGATAGTTCATTCAGGTCAAGGGAAGAAAAGTTGTTTTCCCCAAGCATTGCTTTCAGCATGTCCAGGAATGTTGACTTTCCATTTGCACCTATGCCAGTAAGAATGAAAGCCTTACCGCCAGCAAGAGTGTTTGAGCGGTACATACATGAGCCAGCCATTTCTTCAAGCAGTGCCCTAATTTTTTCATCACCACAGGAAATATTGTTCAGTACAGTGTCAACCAAGTCTGATTTAGAAGCAGGATTATAATTATGCGGTATCATGTTGGTGATAATCACATCAGGTGTCAGTGGGGAAAATGAATCATCATTCAGATTGTATATCCCATTCCTGAAAGCAATCAGGTCGCTTCCATGAATCTGCTTGTTTTCACACATTAAGTCCAGGTATGACATGACTTCAGCCCTCTTTGCCCTGCTTAACTGTGGGATGTGCTTCAGCATAGCTGCATCAATTTTCTTGTAATCACTGGTGTATGCCCCATCCTGATAGATGTGCAGCCTTCCATTAAGCTTTATGATGTGGGATTCACGTTTGATGAACTCTGAAAACTTGTCGAACAGGAAGGTTGTACCTTTAAAGAATGACTGCTTCTTGAAAGCATCATCACGCAGGATGACTTCCAATTCCTGTTCAGACAAGGGTTGTTTGAGTACATATTTATTGATTATCCTGATGGTTTCTCTGATTTCATCAACTGTGAAGTCTGCTGCCTGAAGGGTCAGGATATATTTCCAAAGCGTATCATTACGTCCATCACCATCACCCAGGTCTGCAAAATTTACATTGCAGCCTTTGATTGGTGAAAAGAACTTTGGCAAGCTTTGGTATGGCTGTTTGCTATAAATTGAATATCGTTCAACACCTTTGAACTTCAGGCAGACATACCCATTCCTGCTGCCTGTCTTTATATCAACCATTACCCCACAAGCCAGCATCACTTTAGTGTGGTTCTGCTGGACAAAGCCTTCTTCATTGTGGAACAGGGCATGAATGCCCCTTCCTGCTTCCCTTTGGGTTACCTCACAGGATAATTCTTCACCCTGGATGATTTTCAGAAGGTTGTCTGAATTAACCTGGTCATCAGCATCTAAAGCTATTGAATCAGGGGTCAGAAGTCCAAGGATTCCATCACTGGTTTCACATTCGCCTAAAGACCACTGGTTTTCTTCCTTGGTGTATGAAAGTTTTGGTTCTTTTGTTCCAGGCTTTGCAGGGGTAAATGCCTTGAAAAATCCACTGCTTTCCTAATCTTCTGCCATGTATTTATTACCTGCCTTTCTGCTGTAAAATAGAGTGCTGCCATTTAACCCTGGTATTCAACATCAAAGAAGTAGACAGGGATTTCAACAGGCGGTATGTCCAGCAGTTCACAGGCTTTATTAATTTCAGGCTGTGTGAAGTCAGTTGCACTTTTCAGCCTTGAATTCATCTTTTCCTTGCTCATTCCCATTGCCTTTGCAAAAGCATCCTGGTTGCCATACTTTTCATTGATTCTTTCTTCCAGCTTTTTGTGATTGAAAATAATAAACATCTTAATTTCCACCCTTTCAAATTTTAGTTTTTTAGCTTACCCTGTGCAGGTCTGCAATTTCATTGATATTGGTCAGGTCTTTACCTTCATATCTTTCAAGGAATTCCAGCAAGGCTGTTTTCCTTACTTTATAACATCCAAGCTTCAATGCTGGTAAAAGACCGCTATTGATAAGACTGTACACATATGCTGGATTAGTCTTTATCATTTTTGAAACTTCTTTGACTGTGTAAAGTACATCTTCCATCCTTATTCACTCCCTTCAATTAAATCTTCAACTTTAACATTCAGTGCCTTGGCAATCTTTCCAACAGTCAGCGGTCTTGGCTTTTGAGAACCATTTTGTTAATGCTACCGCATAATGACCAAAAACAGCTGGTATAAGTTGTCCATGTTTTGACGGATAAAGTGACCAAAAATGAAAAAGTCCGTTAGTCCGCCTGTCATCTTTTTTGAATAATATTTGAGGG
>NZ_JAKNBL010000072.1 GCF_022410535.1 Pelotomaculum terephthalicicum JT | reverse complement strand
CTTGGGTGCTCAAATCATTCTTCCTACAGCATAATGACCTCTTCCATTACTTTTCAAAGTCGCTATTTAGGGGCTTTTTTTGCTATGCCTTTTTTCGCCCATCATAAAATACAAAGTCTTTCAACCTATGGGCCACCGAAAGGTTGTAATTGATGGTTGCCGGGTCAAAGGCCGGGGCCAATGTGCCGCTGCTCAGCACAAGTCCGGACAGATAGGTGTTGGTGGATGCATCGTTATCGATGATCAGCAGGGTTATGGGAGAAATGACATAATTATGGTAGCCCGGGTCTGCGCTGTAGACCGAGTGGGATACAGTACCAGTATGGTCCCCCTCGGTGACATCGTCATCCACCGCCCACACCCGCACGGTTTTCGGCGTATTCCAGTTTCCCGCAGTGAAAGTCCAATCCCCGGGGTCCACATCAAGTTGGGTGTCCCCGCTGATGCTGATTTTTACATCGGCATAAGGGCGTCAGCGACGGTGACGGGGGCACCAGCGCGGCGGCCACGGCCAGGATCGGGGTGTCCGGCCAAGCGGAAGGCGGGGTCGAGAACCCGGCCCTGACCAGAACCTCAGTTACCCGGATTGGGTGAGACCGTCCAGGTCACCTTTGAGCCGGGCGTCACCGTTAACCCCGCCGCCGGCAGTGCCAGACTGGCAAAGTATGATCGTGAATTTAGAACTTGCAGTTAAAAGAATTCTAAATGGTGAAAAAATATTAAAAATATTATATAATTAAAGAAAATTCAGAAAGGAGAGAAAGGAGCAATATCATCAAACGTGCTCCTTAAGAAATTATGAGTATAGAATTAAAAGCCGATCTTATAAGTCGACTTGGCAAAGTCTCCATGGGAAAAGAACCTGCAGACTTGATTATTAACAATTGCGATGTATTAAATGTCTATACTGGCGAAATTCTTGAGAACCAGCATTTGCTTATTGCTGGTGACAGGATCGCTTACGTGGGACCGAAACTTAACTTCCCGGAGGGACTAAACACTAAATTAATCGACGCTGACGGACAACTGATTATTCCAGGCATGATTGACGGTCACATACATATAGATTCATTAATGAATATAGAAGAATTTGTTGAACTTTCCCTCGCCCGGGGTACTACCACAATTATTACTGAGTGTTATTTTACTTCCAATGCCATGGGTATCAAAGGAGTAAATGCTTTTATCGATCAATTCAAAAATCTGCCACAGAGACTTTTTGCCACAGCCCCAATCATATCCTTTCTGTGTTCCGACAATGGAGACGGTATTAGTGTAATTAATCAGTCTGAAATGATAAGTTTGCTGCAACGGCCGGAAATACTAGGAACCGGTGAAATATACTGGTCTAATCTGCTTAATACCGACTCAAACGAGGGTTTAATTAATATTATAGAGGCGGCCATTTCGCTGGGAAAAACAGTGGAGGGACACGGAGCAGGTGCTAAAAGCCAGAGATTAGCTGCTGTCGCAGCTTATGGTATTGATTCTTGCCACGAACCTATTACCGCTGAAGAGGTGCGCGAAAGACTGC
Source organism: Pelotomaculum terephthalicicum JT (assembly GCF_022410535.1). GTDB lineage: Bacteria > Bacillota > Desulfotomaculia > Desulfotomaculales > Pelotomaculaceae > Pelotomaculum_D > Pelotomaculum_D terephthalicicum. The sequence continues at coordinate 4,187 of NZ_JAKNBL010000072.1, read as the reverse complement.
GTCTGGGTCTGTTTACCATGATCCGAGAAGGTTCGATCCGCCGGGAATTGGATGCTGTAATTGGTCCTTTAATCGAAATGGGTTTAGCGTTACGCAGGGCAATTTTAGTTTCCGATGCAGTTTGGCCGGTTGATCTGCACCGATACGGTCACATGAATTATATAGTGCAAAAGGCTATTAACCTGGGACTCAACCCTGTGACGGCAATCCAGATGGCTACTATTAATGTGGCAGAACATTTTCACCTGGGGAGCCACCTCGGTGGGATAGCACCAGGGAAATGCGCTGATATTGTAATTATCCCTAATCTAAAAACAATTGAACCCAAGTTAGTTATTTGTCGAGGTAAAGTGGTAGCCCGGAATGGCAAAATGCTAGAAAGACCGACAAAAACACACTTTCCAGCTGATGCGTATCAATGCATTAATATTAACCCGATACAACCTGGCTTTTTTAGGGTGCCGGCTACTTCTCCAATAACCAAAGTACGTGCCATAGAATTAATCACCAACATTGTTAACCGTGAAACGCTATTGGATTTACCAGTAATTGATGGAGAAATAACAATCGCCGGCGGGGATGATGTTTTAAAAGTAGCGGTAATTAATCGCTACATCAGAAATGGTAAGGGCTGTACCGGATTTATCAAGGGATACGGACTGAAAAGGGGTGCACTGGCCAGTAGCTATTCTTTCGACGAAGGAAGTCTGGTGGTAATGGGCGTCAATGACAGCGACATGGCCGCCGCAGTAAATCGAATCCGTGAGTTGCAAGGCGGCTTTGTTTATTGTTGTGAGGGGCAGATAGTGGAAGAACTGCCGCTTCCCATTTTGGGATGCATTTCCGATATCCCGGGGACAGAAGTAGCTGCAAAATTCACATCCTTGGAAAGAGCCTTAAAAAAAGGAGGATGCAACGTAGATAATCCGCTATTAACATTACTTACAATTACCTTTACCGCCATACCTTCGCTGAGGTTACTGTCCAGGGGATACTGGCAATCCAGAGAAAACCGAATGGTGAATGTACTGGCATAGTCAAGGCAAAACCCGTCTTCGAAAACGAAATCGCACGGGGATGGTGTACCAGCACTGCTGACGAAATGGGATGGGGCACCAAAAAAGCCCGTAATTACGGGCTTTTTTGGTGCCCCATCCCATTTTTCTCAAAAGTACGCCTATGTGGATGGCTACGACAATATAGAGTCGTACTGCCTTGCGATGATTTTTTATATGGTGGCGTCGTCTGTTCCAGTAGAAGGCATACTTAATTTAAAAAAGTTAAGAATAGCTTTATATATAACTCAGCAATTGAGGTGAAGTGCATGGCAAGCATCTATTGGTATTGCGCCCTCGCGATCATCTGCGTTGGCATGACAGTTTTCATTCTATATAAGAAAAAGAATCTTTATGAATTTATATCATTTTTTTTGTTTGCCATGATGACAGCTTTTATCGGTGAAATGATCGTATTGCTCTTTCTAAAAAGCTATTCTTATAAGCCTGGCGTTTTTACGGATTACTATGCGGAAAACATTTTTGGGCATATCGTCCCCAATGCCTCCTTATGGCCTGCGACCGCTCTGCTCGTAGTTGCTTACTCGCTGCGTTGTCGCTGGATAGTATTAATAACCGTCATCTTTACGCTTTTGGACATTCTCTTTGCGAATCTCGGAATCTATCAGCATCATTGGTGGAAAACCTGGATGACCAGCGTTGTAATTTTCTTTTATTGCATTTTGATGAAGATATGGTTCGTCCAGTTGAAAAGCAAACGGAGCGGTATCCTGAGATATATCACGTTCTGGTTCATTTTATTGGTTATATTAAAGCTTCCTGAAAGCTTTCTCCTGCTTTCCGGAATGCAATATGCAATCGTCGGCTGGTTTGAAAATCTTTATAGGGACGCCGGAGTATTCTCAGTTATTTATAACGCGGCGTTGTCTTTCCTCTGCGTCTTTTTTATTTGCATTTTGAAAAAATGGTATTGGAAACTGGTTCCCTTCTTCATCTGTTTTTCTTTCGATGTCATTCTTTTAAATAAGGGAATTCTCTTCTTTAACGGCGGATGGAATATATACCCTGATGCTAGTGCGTTCCGTATGCCTGACACTATTCATTGCACTTGAGAATAAATACCCCTACAACCTTCCAGCGCAACGCTCCTTAACAACATAAGGATACATTATAACCCTCTCTCTTGACAAATGATTATATGCGATAATGGCATATGGCTTAGAGCCATGCCATTGTCCAATGTCAAGGGCTGACCCCAGCCCCACTGACCCCAGCCCCACTACGGCAGATCCGAATTGTTTATGAGCGCTTTAATGCGGTTAAAGCTATGCTGGCTGATTACGTGCTCGATCCGGCAAGCGTCTTTTTCCGCAGCAACCGGATCGACCCCTAAAGCTTTTATCAGATATTTGGTAATGACCTGGTGGCGCTCGTAGATTTCCATTGCTTTTTGTTTGCCTTTTTCCGTAAAGACGATGTTTCCATTCGGTTCCATTACTATATATCCCGCTTTTTTTAAAATACCCATTGCCCTGCTGATGCTGGGCTTTGAATAGCCTAACTCGTTAGCTATGTCAATAGAACGAACATGCCCGTTTTTTATATTTAAAAGCAAGATGGTTTCCAGATAATCCTCGCCGGACTGCTGAATTTTTATCAAGAAAATCCCCCTCGTGATATGCCGGTAGTGATGATGCGATAGCAAAACCAGACCCATATTCCAGTGAACGCCTGATCGCCAAACAGATCCTTTGTTGGCCGCAAAGGAGAAGCAAATCAGGCAGAAGTCAAATCGCAAAAGAACCGCTAATTTTACCTGTGGGATCATTTTAACATTGTTCTGATAAAATATCAATTTACTGCAAAATTTATACCTTGACAGGCAAATTTTACTATGATAAGATTTTTGCAGAGTTAGCCCAGGCTAACTAAGTCGGGCCGTTCTGAAAACCCGCCGGGACACCTGCGGGAAGGTATTTAAAGCAGGATTGTATCAAAGACAACCTATGCTTGATTGATAGGTTTTTAATCAGGTAAATTACTCTTATGGTATGTCAGAGCAATGATGCGATAGTGCCACCTGGTTGCCAAGCAAGCCTTTGTTGGCCGCAAAGGAGGGTGGATCAGGCAGAAGTTAAAGCGCGAGAGGGCTAATTTTACCTGCGCCGTACTGCACACGTTGCCCCGATAAAACACCATATTACTGCGATATAAATACTGCCGTATTTACGCAGTATTTATACTCGCAGTATTTATACCTTGAAAGGCGATTTTGGAAGGTGCAGATGCCCTGCGGCGGCTGGCCGGAAAGTCGTCAAACTTAAGAGAGGTGAAGTATTTTGGGTGCGGCATGAAGTTTTTGCTTTATATTTGCTTCCCAATTTGGTTTGGGAAACCAATGGATGGAATAGTAGAATAGGAGGAGGTAATATGTGAAGCTCGCATATGTCCTATTGGGTTTCTTGTTTTTTGGCATAGGCACGGTTGGCGCGTTTCTCCCCATCTTGCCCACGGTGCCGTTTCTACTGGTGGCGTCCTTTTGCTTTGCTAAAGGCTCCACCCGGTTCAACAGCTGGTTTAGGTCAACCAAGCTATACAAAAATCATTTAGATGGTTTGGTCAGTTCCCGCGCCATGACCCTAAGGAGCAAAATAACCGTTCTTAGCCTGGCCTCCGTTATGCTCATTTTAGCCTTTGTTTTTTCTCCTTCCGCGCATGCCAGGATCCTCATCGTCTGCTTGCTGGCGCTGAAATACTATTATTTTGCCTTTAAGATTAAAACAGTCAAGGAAAACCCGGTCGACGGTTATCAACAAAAGGTTTCTTAAACCGAGATAGTTTAGGCTAAAATTATCTCTATTTTTTGACTAGGTAGTTAGCATAAGCTAACTAAATCAGGTTCAATAAGGACGGAAGGTCTGGAAATACAACGTTTAAGCCGGAAGGAAAGGAGCGTGTGGAAATGAAAATCAGGGCGCCCACTGAACACTTGACAGATTGCGCGTGAGATTTAATACGGTAGTTTTTCAACAAGGTTGGAAAGCTTAAATAGGCTCTCGGCATTAGATGGGAGGAATCATTAAATCTGGAATAAAGCAACTGGAAATTCTGGCATGCCAGGCTAAAAAGACTGTCCTTTTCACGACATTCCTAAAAATGGGCATGGCAAAG
>NZ_JAKNBL010000071.1 GCF_022410535.1 Pelotomaculum terephthalicicum JT | reverse complement strand
AACTGGCAGTTTGGGAAACCGCAAGAAATAGAAATCAAAAAGGTGTTGACTGGCAATTTACGACCGCTGAAGCAAGAACCAAATTAAAGCGGCTTTATCCACAGTTTAAGAGTTAACAAACTACTAGACCGGGAAGCCCAAAAGATTCCGCATAAACGCCAATTTAAAGAGTATTATCGACGAGTACATTGCCGGAATGAGCAATAATGATTACCTGTTCCCCTCCAGGAAAGGCGGTAATCCCATCAGCAGAGTTCAGGCGTATAAAATTATCAACGCTGCTGCCGCGAAGGTTGGCCTTAATGAGATTGGGACTCATACCATGCGTAAGACTTTCGGTTACTGGTTCTACAGGCAAACGAAGGACGTCGCCAACTTCAAGAAATACTAAACATTCGGCTCCGAGCATCACTTTACGGTATATCGGAATTAACCAGGACGTTATCGATAGGGCGATTGACGGGTTCAGCCTGTAGGTGTGTAAGTTTCGCTTACTCCCCTCTACACACGGGGGAGCCGGGGGGTGCAGGCTGGACGGAAAGCTTGCAGATCGAACAAATAAATAGTTAATAATACTGTCGTTTATTGTCGAATATTGTCCCACATATAGAAAATATGCAAAAATAATGCCTCCCCAATTAAAATATAAAGGGAAACTACCCTAAGAATAGAATATTTTTTAGGGGAAGGTAGGAGCATCATTGAGATTCCAGTTTGCTAATATAATATTTGAAGAGCAATTGTTTACCAGTATTTTACGGGAATGAGAGTAAACACTGGATATCCACTACTGAAAAAACAGCTAACAAATTTGACATTAAGAAATGTAAGAGTAAATACTATATAATCAATTAATTATTGCGGATCATCGTCAATATCTTAGTTATTCTAATATGATAGTGAAAATACATAATTTGGAAATTTAAATATTATTTTGTAAGAATTGGATGGCTACAGATTAAAAGAGGTGTGGTTATGACTTCTATTGATATCCGTATTGATAAATGGAAAAAACGCTTGCTCGATTTAGGAAAGAGAAACAGGCTTATTAATTACAGGGAGACTAAACGTTCTGGCATTAAGATTACTTCCCCCAATTTAGCTGACCTTTATACAAGGCTTGTTATTAACGAGGATCTCTTGGAGTTTCCATACCCAATTGAAGAAAGTTATGATGACCTTGACAAGGAATCCTATGAAACGTTTTCTAATGGGGATATTGAAACAAACAGAACAATCAAAGAGCAACAGAAGACACTAAGAAATTTAAGAGATAAAGCTAAAACTGTCACTGAAGAACAAGGTGTAAATATTCTCTATATTTCTTTTGGTTTTTTAAAGTGGAAAGAGATTATTGATTCGGAGCAAATAATCGTATCACCCATAGTGCTTGTGCCGGTCACGCTTATGCTGAATTCCATAACATCTCCTTTTGTATTAAGACTTCATGAAGACGAAATTGTGGTTAATCCGACATTGGTTTATAAATTGGAAAATGACTTCGGTATTAATTTGCCGGAGTTTGACGGCCATGAAGATGATATTACGGAATATCTTGAAAGCATTAAGGAGATTATTGTTAAAAATAAGTGGGAAGTAGCTTTTGAAACAAGCTTGAGCTTGCTGTCCTTTTTGAAAATAAATATGTATAAGGATCTGGATAAAAACAAAGACAAAATCGAAGCCCATTCAGTCCTTAGGGTATTATCCGGTGATTTAGGCCAAGTAAAAAACCTGCCGGAAGAATATCACAATTATGACCATGATAACAACACAAGACCCATTGATACATATCAGGTAGTAGATGCTGACTCCAGTCAGCAGGATGCCATTTTATATTCAAAAAAAGGCATTAGTTTTGTGTTACAAGGACCTCCGGGAACTGGAAAAAGTCAAACAATAACAAATATAATTGCCGAGAGTCTTGCGGACGGGAAAAAGGTGCTTTTCGTTTCTGAAAAGATGGCGGCACTTGAAGTTGTTTATAAGCGTTTATCGCAAGTCGGGATTGCAGACTTTTGCTTAACACTTCATAGCCATAAAGCAAATAAAAAAGAGATTTTACATGAGCTTGGTAGAACATTAACCATAAATAAGTTAAAACTACAAGAAGAAGCATTATATCAACTTGAATTACTTCAAAATCTAAGAGAAAAGCTAAATCGATATAATGCTGAGTTACATACAATATGCCAGCCTCTTAACAAATCAATATATGATATTAATGGCAAACTGGCTAAACTTTATGAAACGCCAGATGTTATATTTTCGCTTGAGGATGTCGGAGGCACAACCCCGGAAAAATTGCATAAATATATTTATTTGCTCAACGAACTATCAAAAACTATCGGTAAGATGAGCGAGGATTATGATGTCAATCCCTGGCGGAGTTGCCATGTGCCAAATGTATCTCATGAGTTGCGTCATGATATAGAAACCTACCTTAGAAAATTAATACCAAAAATTCAGTCGATTGCGGAAGAATATGAGGCTATCACCAAAGATTTAAACCTCCACAGAAGACCATCAATTACTGCTATAAATGAATTAATAGAGATATTGGATTTGTCTGCAAAATCACCCCAAGTACCGGTAGCTTGGGTATATGAAGAGGATATCTCACCCCTAGTTAATCAGGCGGAAAATTATAGAAATTTTAAAGCTGAATTTCAAACAATAATGCAAGAGCTTTCTGAAATGTATGATGAAGGCTTTTGGGACTTGCCTGCCAGTAGTGTTCAACGAGACTTTATGGACGCTATGGAAAAGGTTAAGCGATATCTAAATTGTGATACTTTCAATAATGATGCTGAGATAATATCTTCGGTCAAGAACACAATCGCTGAATTAGAGAATGCAATTGAAAAAGTTTCTATTGCCATCTCTGCCGGAACAAGTATCTCTGAAAAATTAGCAATTAAAAGAAAAGATACTTTTAATGATATTATTTTAATGTATGAGATGCTTGGTTGTATACTGTCAAAACCCAGACCGTCACAAGAATGGTTTGATTCATATCAATTTAAAGTTCTTAAGAAGCTTTTTGCTGAGGCGAAAGAGGTACACTCCCAGTTGGATATAGCTATAAAGACAATAATAAGCAGGTACGACAGGAGGATCTTAAAAATTGATTATTCCTCTATGCTGAAGAGATTTAAAACTGAATATACTTCGATATTCAAGGTCTTTAATAAAAACTATAAATCCGATAAAAATACGATTCGTTCTCTCGCTAATGATATTCCCAAGAAGCTAGACGATAGTATAATTATTTCCGTATTAAATGAACTCAAAGAGATAGCCGATAAGAGGACCTGGATTGAAGAAAATAAAGATTTGATGACTAATCTCTTCGGACGCAATTATATCGGCGACCTTACTGATTGGGCCTTATTCGAAAAAGCGATCTGTAATTTTGAGACCATTATTAACTATTTTAAAGACGAGCAATTTCCGCAAGAGGTAAGGGAATTTTTATTAACAGATAGAGCAAACAATGATGAAATAAAACTGTTTTATGACAAGTTGGCTATAGTTGCCAAAAGTGATGTAATGGTAACTATAAATAGAGTATTATCGAATTCACTGAAAGTTGATAATATTGAGCTTACTGCATTACTGCAGGTGATGAAAGATACTTTAGAATTCCTCAGAGCATTAGATAGTTTGTACGAAATAATTACAAAGTATTGCCGTAAAGCGATTACGTTTGATGATGCTATCAGTAACCTTACAAAGCTCGATAGACTTCAGGTTATTAACAGTTCTATCGATAACCAAAGCGAGAGCCTAAAAACAAATTATCAATTCCTCTTTAACGGTATCAATACTGATTGGGACACAATATTGAATTCCCTTACTTGGACGAGTGACTTTAAAAAGCTAAACTCAAAATATGCACTATCTCGCTCTTTCATAGAAAGAATATGCACGGAAACATCCTCGGCAACAATAGCGGCTGATGGTATGAGGAAACTTCAGCAAAAACTAAATGATATTTCTGAAGAATGGAATTGGTATATTAACCTCTTCGATAATAAAAACGAGTTTCTCAACGCAGATATTTACGCTTTACTCACAAGGGTTGAAAAGTGTTTGAATAGCATCTATTCCTTGGAGGAGTGGATTGACTTTAGAGGTTGCAGAGAAGAATGTGTAAAAGAGGGTTTGTCAGATTATATAGAAAAAATAGAGCCTATTAAAATTGATAGGCTTTTAATTGTTGATGCTTTTTTGAAACGTTTTTACAGGCTTTGGCTTGATGCTATTATGCCGAATTATCCAGCGGTGTATTCTTTCCGCCGCCGTAGCCAAGAAGATACTATAAGTGAGTTTAACAAGCTGGACTTAACACAGCTTTCAATTGCACGATCGAGAGTAAAAGAACGCCTTGTATCAAGACTGCCGGACTTAAATAGATCGACATCAGCAGTTGATGAGGTCGGAATCCTAAAACGAGAGCTCAATAAGCAGAGAAAGATTATGCCACTACGTAAGCTTTTTAAGACTATACCTAACCTATTACTTACATTGAAACCTTGTTTGATGATGTCTCCACTTTCTGTTAGCCTTTTCTTGGAAGCCGATAACTACATGTTTGATGTAGTTATTTTTGACGAGGCTTCACAGGTATGCACAGAGGATGCAGTAGGAGCGATTATGAGAGGAACTCAAGTAATAATTGCCGGTGACAGTAAACAGCTTCCTCCGACGAACTTTTTCACGGCAACCACATCTGATGGAGATTATGATAATGACGACTACAATGAGGATGAATATGAAGATACAGACGCTTTTGATTCCATTCTAGAAGAGTCTGTTACAGTGTTGCAGGAATGCACTTTAAGGTGGCATTATCGAAGCCGTCATGAGCATCTAATCGCATTTTCCAATGCCAAGATTTACAATTATAATCTTATTACATTTCCCTCCCATATAGATAAGGTGCCGGACATCGGTGTCGAATATATCTTTGTCCCAAATGGTATATATGACAGAGGTGGTAAGAGAAACAATATCAATGAGGCAAAAAGGGTTGCGGAATTGGTATTTGAGCAAATCAAGAAGTTTCCCAACCGCTCTATGGGCGTCGTAACATTCAGCGGAGCACAGCAACAGGCCGTGGAAACCGCGATTAGGCAGTTTCGTTTGCAAAATCAAGAGTTTGAAAACTATTTTAACGAGGACAAAGAAGATGCTTTCTTTATCAAAAACCTTGAAAATGTGCAAGGTGACGAGAGAGATACGATCATATTCAGCATTGGATATGCCAAAGACCCAAACGGTGTAATATATATGAATTTTGGTCCACTCAGTAGAAATGGTGGATACCGTCGTTTGAATGTTGCTATAACGAGAGCTAAATACAATGTAAAACTTGTTGGTTCGATTTATCCAACAGATATTAAGCTGGAAAGTACTAATTCTGAAGGTGTTAAGATGCTGCGTTCCTATATGGATTTTGCTATAAATGGAGCTGAGATGCTGCAAAGAGAGTTAACATATTCAGATACAGTTGATGTCGAATCACCTTTTGAGGAATCAGTTTATGACTTTCTTGTCAAAAACGGCTATAAGGTGGCTACGCAGGTGGGTTGTTCGGGATATCGCATAGATTTGGCGGTAAAACATCCGACTTTAAACGGGAGATTCGTACTTGGCGTAGAGTGCGACGGTGCGACATATCACTCTGCAAGAACGGCGAGAGAACGTGATAGGTTGCGACAGACTGTGCTTGAAGACATCGGCTGGGAAATATACAGAATATGGTCAACTGACTGGATTAAGGACCCTGTCACAGAAGGACAGAAACTCCTTGAAGCAGTAAATAAAGCAATGTCCAAATATATGGACGATGGATTTGATATTAGTAATAAAAATGAGGAAGAGGATGTCTTTGTTCCTGATGATGAGTTCTGGACTGTCGAAGTCCCTGTCGAGCAATCAAACAGTAATAAAGTGAATGGCGATAACCCTTACGGGTTTGATTATTACCAAGAAGCGAATGTATATGAAATTGACAGGCATCCAGATGATACTATATATCTTGCCAAAGTGATCAGTCATGTTATTAAAAAGGAGTATCCCATACATTTTGAACTCCTCTGCAAGAGAATAGCATGTCTGTTTGGAAACCAGAAAGCAACTGTTAAGGTACGGAACTCGGCTGAATATGTGATAAACAATAAACTATATAATTCTGTTGAACGTAAAGGTAATTTTTGTTGGGTAAAGAATACAAACAATATCCCTGTTCGTATTCCACAACCGTATGATAACGGACGTCCAATTAATTATATAAGCACCGAGGAGATTGCTGAAGCTATGTTCCAAATTGCAAGTAAAAGCTTCGGCATTACATTGGATGGCTTATACGTGGCGACCGCTCGTGCATTTGGATTTAATCGTACCGGTGGCAATATAAATTTGGCTATGCAAAAAGCTTGCGATTTTCTAATAAAAACCGGTAGAGTCAAGAATTCTGGTGGAAAAATAATAATATAAGAGTAGTTGAATGAATGACCCAAATATAAACAGGTAGGTTAAAGGAATATATTAA
>NZ_JAKNBL010000070.1 GCF_022410535.1 Pelotomaculum terephthalicicum JT | reverse complement strand
TGTCATAGACAGTTTGTTGCCCTGGTCGGATGCATTGCCGACTGACTGCCGCATGCCCCAACATTCCTCTGGATGAGAATACCCCAAATCTTGCTTGATGTACAGGTGTGCCATATTTGACGCTTACGTCTAAAAACGCTGAAGCGAAAACAGTATCCGACACCAGTGATCCGTTTCAATTCCTTATAGGCAGTCTAAAAACAAGGACTTGATATATATAATGCTTCACCTGCCGATATTGGTTTCAATTCCTTATAGGCAGTCTAAAAACCAAAGTTATGGATACAAGTTTCACATGATTCATCTTCGTTTCAATTCCTTATAGGCAGTCTAAAAACAAACGCGAGAACTTGTTTGCGTGACTATTTAGCCAGTCAGTTTCAATTCCTTATAGGCAGTCTAAAAACATAGCCGCATTTTCTAGTTAGATCATCTATAGAGATGTTTCAATTCCTTATAGGCAGTCTAAAAACCATTGAAGAGGCACGCCCCACTAGGGGCGTCCACGGGTTTCAATTCCTTATAGGCAGTCTAAAAACGTTCCCTCCTTTGTTGCCCCACCCGCCCCCCTTTTTGTTTCAATTCCTTATAGGCAGTCTAAAAACGCAGTAATGGCATAATGTTGTCCTACGAAGTTTACGAGAGTTTCAATTCCTTATAGGCAGTCTAAAAACGTATGATAGTGATATCTGCCGGTTTTCCAACGCTGGTTTCAATTCCTTATAGGCAGTCTAAAAACGAAAAGTGTTACAAGAATCATGAAAATATAGCCGGAGTTTCAATTCCTTATAGGCAGTCTAAAAACCATGCTGACAAAGGCGCAAAAAGGGGAATGGAACAGGTTTCAATTCCTTATAGGCAGTCTAAAAACTAAGCCTATTTCCAGGGTGCAAGCCTGGGAAATATGTTTCAATTCCTTATAGGCAGTCTAAAAACTTGTCCGGCGTGTTGTATTGTGGCTTTTGTGGCGGGTTTCAATTCCTTATAGGCAGTCTAAAAACTCTATATCAGGCTTTTCCTCCAGCGTCAGCCACAACAGTTTCAATTCCTTATAGGCAGTCTAAAAACGTCCAGTTTGTCCCTGATCCATCCCCCTTCTGAATCTGTTTCAATTCCTTATAGGCAGTCTAAAAACTGTGCCATTATCTGCAACTTGACCGTCATTTGGTCTCTGGTTTCAATTCCTTATAGGCAGTCTAAAAACGCGGTATTCGCGCCAGTGTCTTTTACATAGTTTCAGGTGTTTCAATTCCTTATAGGCAGTCTAAAAACGGTTGCCGGGGAAGCGCCCCCCGCTTAATTAACCCATGTTTCAATTCCTTATAGGCAGTCTAAAAACTAAGTAACTAGGAGGTGAATAAGTTATGCCGTTTCCGTTTCAATTCCTTATAGGCAGTCTAAAAACGTATCTCCGTACGAGCTTGAAACTTTGCAGTCTTTTATGTTTCAATTCCTTATAGGCAGTCTAAAAACAAATCAACTCGAAGACTATGACTACTCTGAGTATATAGGTTTCAATTCCTTATAGGCAGTCTAAAAACCCGGACGCGATCCTCCTCCTCTGGAGCACGCACCCGAGTTTCAATTCCTTATAGGCAGTCTAAAAACGTTGTCAATAATAACAACGTACCTGTGAGTGGAACTGTGTTTCAATTCCTTATAGGCAGTCTAAAAACTTAAAAGCAAGGCTCACAATACCTTTATTGGTCACTTGTTTCAATTCCTTATAGGCAGTCTAAAAACTTATTATGTGAGGAAGCATTTAAAAGGTTGGTATGAGTTTCAATTCCTTATAGGCAGTCTAAAAACTAAAATATCGCTAGTTGTATTAGTAATATTTACATATTGGTTTCAATTCCTTATAGGCAGTCTAAAAACGCTGCGCCCAGGAACATGTTTTTGTGACGCTTTGCCAGTTTCAATTCCTTATAGGCAGTCTAAAAACTGCAAGAGATTGGGGCAATGGTGGACAATCCTTTCTGTTTCAATTCCTTATAGGCAGTCTAAAAACCGCAAGCATATGAACCCGTCACAGCAGACCAACCTATGTTTCAATTCCTTATAGGCAGTCTAAAAACCAGTCTGCTTTTGGTGTATAATGTATCTGTCTAAAGTTTCAATTCCTTATAGGCAGTCTAAAAACTGCGGTGAACGGCTTAATAAGAGGGTGTTTGCTATGTTTCAATTCCTTATAGGCAGTCTAAAAACCCAGGAAAAATGGTGTGTCCAGTGTCCCAAGTGTGGGTTTCAATTCCTTATAGGCAGTCTAAAAACCAATGCGCTGTTTGAATAGGACAGGAAGGGAGGGATAAGGTTTCAATTCCTTATAGGCAGTCTAAAAACGCAGCTTTTTCAACACTTTCACCCTTTGCAGACTGGTTTCAATTCCTTATAGGCAGTCTAAAAACTCGAGCAATAGGTTCGCCGTTTTCATTCAGGCCCAGAGCGTTTCAATTCCTTATAGGCAGTCTAAAAACGAAGTTTGGGAGTTAGTTTATTATGTGAGGAAACATTGTTTCAATTCCTTATAGGCAGTCTAAAAACGAGCTTCTAGCTCATCCACATAGGCTAACACAGCATCGTTTCAATTCCTTATAGGCAGTCTAAAAACATATGAATTTTGATGGCTCGTGTCCTTTTATTACTTGTTGTTTCAATTCCTTATAGGCAGTCTAAAAACTATCTAAACGTTACCCAACGCAATAATTTTTATTCATGTTTCAATTCCTTATAGGCAGTCTAAAAACAAAGAACAATTTAAGGAGAAAAATAAATGATAATTGAGTTTCAATTCCTTATAGGCAGTCTAAAAACGGGAACTGGGCGATTTGATTGCAGCGTAATTCACGAGTTTCAATTCCTTATAGGCAGTCTAAAAACGTTAGATTTTGAAAGGATAATGGTAGCTAATTTCATGTTTCAATTCCTTATAGGCAGTCTAAAAACGATAGATTCCAAACTACCTTACCGTCGACCAACCCAGTTTCAATTCCTTATAGGCAGTCTAAAAACGTGTGAGGCTCTTATTCTGAAGCGCACAGGCTTGACGGGTTTCAATTCCTTATAGGCAGTCTAAAAACCCAAAGTGGGGTTCCCCTGCGGTACTTCCGTGACAAGTTTCAATTCCTTATAGGCAGTCTAAAAACGATATTGCGAAGGAGGAAGTAATGTGAGTCATCCATGTTTCAATTCCTTATAGGCAGTCTAAAAACTCAAAGCACTGGGGAAGTAAAAGACAGCACCATCAGGAGTTTCAATTCCTTATAGGCAGTCTAAAAACTTTTCTTCTGCAAGCTGCTTATATGCGGCAAGTTGTATGTTTCAATTCCTTATAGGCAGTCTAAAAACGCTCCCTGGTCATAACATAATAATTAAAGTGACCAAGTTTCAATTCCTTATAGGCAGTCTAAAAACTCATTGGGTGGACCTCCTTAAATTATTTTAGTCTTGTTTCAATTCCTTATAGGCAGTCTAAAAACTAAATTACCTGAAGCAAGGGTCAGTGTGTGCCGTGCGGGTTTCAATTCCTTATAGGCAGTCTAAAAACTAACACCTTTGATTTAAAAAATCCAAGGTCTTTACCGTGTTTCAATTCCTTATAGGCAGTCTAAAAACTATCACCATAGATGTCTATACGTTCATGCAATTCTTGTTTCAATTCCTTATAGGCAGTCTAAAAACGCAAGTTCCGCATTGGTTTTTTCGAGTCCCTTGCTGTTTCAATTCCTTATAGGCAGTCTAAAAACGTTGAAACTTTTTGCCGTTTTCCCATTTTTATGGGAAAGTTTCAATTCCTTATAGGCAGTCTAAAAACGGACACAAATCCAGCCAGGCGAAGAGGTTGAAATCTCAGGTTTCAATTCCTTATAGGCAGTCTAAAAACGGCGACACCCCAAACAACCACATACCGAGTAGCCCAGGTTTCAATTCCTTATAGGCAGTCTAAAAACTTAAGTTAAGACCATCGGCGAGCATATTTCCACAAATGTTTCAATTCCTTATAGGCAGTCTAAAAACCTGTTTTGGCCGAAAAAATGAGGCAATGGAATTAAGTTTCAATTCCTTATAGGCAGTCTAAAAACGATCCTGGAATAGTTTTATATGGTCCCAACTGTACTAAGTTTCAATTCCTTATAGGCAGTCTAAAAACGGTGGCCGAAGAGAGGAAGTTAGTTTCGGCAATGATGGTTTCAATTCCTTATAGGCAGTCTAAAAACGCAATACCATGACCGCAACACTGCAATCAAAATTATGTTTCAATTCCTTATAGGCAGTCTAAAAACAGCCGCAGAACCAAATATCCTTGATCCCGCGCTGGAGTTTCAATTCCTTATAGGCAGTCTAAAAACCCCACTGCCACAACGCAGCAAGGCCCGGTTTTTGAGTTTCAATTCCTTATAGGCAGTCTAAAAACGGTCCCAACTGTACTAATAAAAAGAAGGTATTATTGTTTCAATTCCTTATAGGCAGTCTAAAAACGAACAAAAAGCAGAGTGACGGAGGTCAACGCCTCCGGGTTTCAATTCCTTATAGGCAGTCTAAAAACGCGTAACATCAATCAATTGCCAATTTTTTGCATCGTAAGTTTCAATTCCTTATAGGCAGTCTAAAAACACACAATCAGACTCACCCCCGAAGAACTAACCACCAGTTTCAATTCCTTATAGGCAGTCTAAAAACCCTGGACCGGCCTGCGGAATCGCGTCATCCTCCAGGGTTTCAATTCCTTATAGGCAGTCTAAAAACTCAGCCATTAAAGCAATTATCCTCTTTTTTCTATCAGTTTCAATTCCTTATAGGCAGTCTAAAAACGGATTTTCTTGGCATGGGTATATCAACTCCTTATTATGTTTCAATTCCTTATAGGCAGTCTAAAAACATTCAAGTTCTCCGAATCTTTCCTGTTTTACAAGGGTGTTTCAATTCCTTATAGGCAGTCTAAAAACTATTCGGTTATCAGTTTGGCGCGCTCCAGGGTATCTTGTTTCAATTCCTTATAGGCAGTCTAAAAACAGTAGAATATCTAAAGCGATTTAAACACTTTGAAATGTTTCAATTCCTTATAGGCAGTCTAAAAACGTTTTTAAATGTTTCCTCAACTTGATAGGTTCTGTTATGTTTCAATTCCTTATAGGCAGTCTAAAAACGCATTGGACACTGCAATAAATTTTTTTCATATGACCGAGTTTCAATTCCTTATAGGCAGTCTAAAAACGTCACCCCTTAGTTTGATATTTCTATTTTTAGTTAATGTTTCAATTCCTTATAGGCAGTCTAAAAACGGCTTTCCAAGTGCGTGAGCCATTTCCAGGCGAAGCAGTTTCAATTCCTTATAGGCAGTCTAAAAACTGAGGTTGAGAAGGTGGTGAGGGGGGATGCCCCGGAGTTTCAATTCCTTATAGGCAGTCTAAAAACTTCTTTTTCATCGGGGCACGCATCTCTTATTGCTTGTTTCAATTCCTTATAGGCAGTCTAAAAACGGGTCAGCAAGTTTCGCCGCGTCTCTGGTATTGTCAAGTTTCAATTCCTTATAGGCAGTCTAAAAACCTAGTGTTGCGCATTGGAACCAGAACTTTTGAATCCTGTTTCAATTCCTTATAGGCAGTCTAAAAACGTTGCCAGGTCCGGTGGGGCGATAGATGTAAGTTTCGGTTTCAATTCCTTATAGGCAGTCTAAAAACCCGAATTTGTGTTTCCGTCCCAATCGACCTTTGCCCCGTTTCAATTCCTTATAGGCAGTCTAAAAACGTAGCGTAATAAGTCGCGCCTCTGGCATCCAGTATCTTGAGTTTCAATTCCTTATAGGCAGTCTAAAAACGGAGTAAGGAGGGCAATAAATGTCAAAGCAAACATTGTTTCAATTCCTTATAGGCAGTCTAAAAACGGTCGATTGGGACGGAAACACAAATTCGGTGATCAGTTTCAATTCCTTATAGGCAGTCTAAAAACCAGATACTCTTTCGTTCTGTGCCCTTTTGTGTCAATGGTTTCAATTCCTTATAGGCAGTCTAAAAACGGTAGATACCAAAGGCCGATCATATACCGAGCAGACTTGTTTCAATTCCTTATAGGCAGTCTAAAAACCCTCTCCATACTCCGGATGCATCTCCAAAAACCACCTGTTTCAATTCCTTATAGGCAGTCTAAAAACCTCGGGAGCTTGCTGGGCTCCTACTTGTTGGACCTGTATGTTTCAATTCCTTATAGGCAGTCTAAAAACGCAATTGTATAGGGTCCATAATCAGTGCCGTTTACATGTTTCAATTCCTTATAGGCAGTCTAAAAACTAGCGCCAGCGGCTATTAATGCTCGCAAAACTCATTGTAGTTTCAATTCCTTATAGGCAGTCTAAAAACCGTTTTATCGAGTCTACGGCATTACTGGCCATATCTCGTTTCAATTCCTTATAGTGTAATTTTGCAGAATCTTTGTCCTAGCCATTTGCACAATAATTAGGCTTAAAATTTCTATTCAAACTGCAGAATTTGCACAATTTTTGTTTAGCATAACTATAAAATTGCACAATATATGTTTTGCAAAATGTATGAGTTAAGGAAAAGGCCGGCCAACGACCGACCCGAAATAGGATAATGGTTACATGCCTAATTCAACAGCAGCCTGCCTCACAGCCTCCTCATCAATATATTTAAGCAACTTCTGACAGCCATAGATTAAGCTGGTAGTAGCAAGGTTGTTAATTAAGCGGGGCCAGCCCCGGCTCACTGTAGCAATAGCTTCTACGGCAGTGTCTGAAAAGATCGGGTAGTT
>NZ_JAKNBL010000007.1 GCF_022410535.1 Pelotomaculum terephthalicicum JT | reverse complement strand
TTAGATCCGAATTCCCAATTGGATGCGGATTTAAAAAAAATTCCTCTATGGTAAGTAGGAGGAATTCAATAACGATGGTTCAAGCAAAGCCTTGTGCCATCTGCCTCGGCGAATGCCGAGAGGCTATATTACATACAGGAGGTTAATTGTTTGTATAACAAATTGCGATGGTCCTTTATTACATTTTTGGGACTAGCCCTCATTCTGCTGGCAATATCTGTCAAGAGCGCGCAGCTATATACTGACTGGTTGTGGTTTCAAGCTCTCAGCTACCAGAGAGTATTTATGACAATCATTGTTTCAGAGCTAGGCCTGCGTTTTGCTGCCAGCGCCGCCTTTTTTATTCTGCTGTTTTTTAACCTCCTCTTGACACGCGGTCCGTTGATCAAGGCTTCGCAGAGAGCGGCAGTTTTTAGAGAAGACAATCTGGTCACAATTCAGGCATCACCTTTGAGCAAGTTGTTTAATCCAAGGTATCTATTGGCCGCGTATACCGCTTTAAGCCTGATTATGGCTTTCTTGTTCAGCTTTACTGTCGCGGGGGACTGGGTTACCCTGCAAAAATTTCTTCATCCGACCTCTTTTGGGGTATTAGATCCCGTTTTTCAACGCGATATCGGATTTTACGTTTTTCAGTTGCCTTTTTATCAGTTCTTATACAACGTGGCGAGTTGGACCATCCTGATTATCGCTTTTTGGGTGTGTGTAATCTACTTGCTTGTTAGTGTTGTCCAGGGTGCGCCCGGCCAGCTCCTGCATTCTATGGCGGCCCGTTATCATTTGTCTATTCTGGCAGTCCTTTTCTTCTCTTTAAAATCCGTGGGCTACCAGCTTGACCAATTCGCCTTGCTGTTTACTCACCACGGCGCCGTGTGGGGACCTGGTTATACCGCTACCCATACCACCCTGCTGGCCTATAAGGTGCTGACTTATGTCGCTCTTATTTGTGCTCTCGCTATTTTGGTGAACCTGTTCTTGCGCCGGTTTAAACTTATCGTATACAGCATCGGGTTTCTCGTGCTTGCCTCAGTATTGCTGGGCGGGATATATCCGATATTTGTGCAAAGATTTATAGTTACGCCAAACGAAATTTCCATGGAGACGCCATACCTGGAGAGAAACATCGAGTTTACCAGAAAGGCGTATAATCTTGACGCTATTGAAAGAAGCAGTTTCCCCGCCGGAAAAGTGCTGTCGCTGGAAGAGATCCGGGCCAATAATGATACAGTAGGCAACATCCGCCTGTGGGACTGGGAGCCTCTCCAGCAGACTTACAGTCAGCTCCAGGAAATGAGATCGTATTACCAATTTAAGGATATTGATGTGGACCGCTATCTTGTTGACGGCCATTACCGTCAGGTGATGCTGGCGGCCAGGGAACTAAACCAGGAACATCTGTCTTCTACGGCCAAAACCTGGGTGAACCAGCGGCTTAAGTACACGCACGGTTACGGTATCGCGATGAGTCCGGTAAATGAACTTACCGGGGAAGGTTTGCCTGCTTTCTTTTTGAAGGATATTCCACCGGCAACCACAACCGATCTTAAAGTCACCCGGCCGGAAATTTATTACGGTGAATTAACTGACAATTATGTCATCGTAAATACCAAGACTCTGGAATTTGACTATCCCAGCGGTGACGAAAATGTCTTTTCGACATATGAGGGCGGAGGCGGCGTCAATTTAGGGAGTTTCCTGCGCCGGGTCATGTTCGCTTTTTCTTTGGGGGACTATAAATTGCTGCTTGCCAGCGATGTCGACAACAGCAGCAGGATCCTTTACTACCGAAATATTAAACAAAGAGTGCAAAAGATCGCTCCCTTCCTTGATTATGACAGCGACCCTTACTTGGTTCTTAGTGAAGGCAAACTATTTTGGATGTGGGATGCCTATACCACTACGGACAAGTATCCTTACTCTGAGCCATATAATAAAGTAAACAATTACATCCGCAACGCTGTGAAGGTGGTGATAGACGCTTATACGGGCAATGTTGTTTATTATATCAGCGATCCGGAAGATCCCGTGGTTATAACCTACAGCAAGATTTTCCCCGGATTATTCAAAACGATGGAAGAAATGCCCGGAGATTTAAAGCAGCATATACGCTATCCCGTGGACCTTTTCAGTATACAGGCGAATATGTATGCCGTCTATCACATGGAAGATCCGCAGGTTTTCTACAACAAGGAAGACAAGTGGAATTTACCGACCGAGCTGTTCGGCAATGAAGAGAAACCGATGCAGCCGTACTATACCATTATCAAGATGCCTGGCGAAAGCAAGCCGGAGTTTGTGTTAATCTTGCCGTTTACACCGCAGAACAAGAAGAACATGATTGCCTGGCTGGCGGCCCGGTCCGACGGCGCGGATTATGGAAAACTGCTGGCTTACGGCTTTCCCAAGCAGGAACTGGTTTATGGGCCGATGCAGATCGAGGCCAGGGTTAACCAGGATACAACGATATCCCAGCAGCTGGCTTTATGGGATCAACGCGGCTCCCGGGTGATCCGGGGCAACCTGCTGGTCATCCCGATTAAAGATGCCTTGCTTTATGTCGAACCGCTTTACCTCCAGGCTGAACAAAGCAAAATGCCGGAATTGCGCCGGGTGATTGTCGCCCACGGCGATATGGTGGTAATGGAGCCAACCTTGGAAAAAGCGGTGGAAAAAATATTCGGTCCTGGCGGAGGGATACAGAGACCGCCGGTTACGGCAGAACCCGGTGCAGAGCCTTTGTCACCTGCCAGTGTGGCTGAATTGGCGCAAAAGGCCAACCAGCTTTACGACGAGGCGCAAAACAAGCTTAAGGCTGGAGACTGGTCCGGCTATGGCGAATCATTGTCTAATTTAAAACAGACCTTGACGGAATTAGTTAACAGGGCTGAGCAGTAAATAATAAAATTAGTTCATGGAAGGGACTCCCCTTCCATGAACATTAATTTAACAGATTGTTAGATTGCTATCGGCCTTGGCGGTAGCCTTTATTTTGGGCGGGTGAGAGATGTGCCGTACTGCGAGTTGGACGACGTCAGGTATTTTTATTATGAGCGTTTCCCTGAAAAAACGGTAAAAGAAGAAAAAACAATTTTTTTTATCCATGGAGCCGGTGGCAACGGCAGTTACTGGACAAAACAATTAGCCGGAATAGGAAGCAGCTTTCGTGTTATCGCGCCGGACTTGCCCGGACACGGGAAATCGGGTGGAGCTTCATGCGACAGCATAAAAGCTTATCAAGAGTTTATAAAAAAAATTGCTTCTAAGTTGAGCGACAGCCGTTTTTACCTGGTGGGTCATTCCATGGGAGGTGCGGTCGCGTTGGACTTTTCCCTGCATCACCCGGAAATGCTGGCAGGTGTTGTCTTAATGGCAACCGGAGCCAAATTTAGCGCGGTCAACGCGATTCTGGAAATGTTGAAAAACAGGCGGTACAATCACGAGCTAGTTGCTCTCGTTTACAGCCAAAACGCTCTGTCACAGTTTAGAGAGCTTGCCATTAGGGAAATCAACTCTGTTAGTCCGGTGGTTTGGTTTAGGGACTTTTCCGCGTGTAAACATTTTGACGTAACTTCCCGGCTAGCAGAGATTCAATTGCCGGCGTTAATCATCACCGGCTCTGCGGACTTGCTTACACCGTTAAAACAGGGCCGTTTGCTGGAATGCGGACTGCCCAACGCCAAATTGCTCAAGATTGAAGGAGCGGGCCATATGCTTATGCTGGAGGAACCGGAAATTATCAATAAACATATTATTGATTTTGTATCATCAAAATGATATCGTAGTTTTAGCTTATTTGCCAATGAAAATGGAGGGAATAAAGTGGCGATAAATAAAACAATCAGGCGGATCGGAGTGCTGACAGGCGGTGGTGACTGTCCGGGACTGAACGCTGTGATCCGCGCTGTGGTAAAAACCGCCATAAAGGAATACCGGCTTACGGTAGTTGGTTTTGAAAATGGCTTTGGCGGGCTGATCCAAAACCGGGCGCGTGATTTAACCGAAAGAGACGTAGTCGGCATCCTGCCCCGGGGGGGTACCATCTTGGGTACTACCAACCGTGACAACCCCTTTCATTATCCGATGGTCATAAACGGGCAAAAAGTATTTAAAGACGTGTCGGACCGCGTTATTGAAAACATTAATATACATAACATCGATGCGATGATTATTATTGGTGGTGACGGCAGTCTCAGCATCGGCAAGGAACTCTTTGAAGAAAAGGGCTTGCCGGTAGTTGGCGTACCGAAAACTATTGACAACGACTTATCGGCTACCGACCAGACATTTGGTTTTGACACAGCTTTAAACACAGCCACCGAGGCGATTGATAAGCTGCATACGACTGCTGAATCACATCACCGGATCATCGTGTTGGAGGTAATGGGGCGCTATGCCGGTTGGATAGCGCTTGAAGCCGGTCTTGCCGGAGGCGCTGATGTTATTTTGATTCCGGAAATACCTTTCTCAATGGAAAAAGTAATTAAGAAAATTACTGACAGGCAGGAACAGGGAAAGAAATTCAGCATCGTGGTAGCGGCGGAAGGGGCAAAGCCGGTCGGTGGCGAAATGGTGGTCCAGCGCAGGGTGGAGGACAGCTTTGACCCGATTCGCCTTGGAGGTATCGGCAATGTTGTTTCTTATCAAATAGAAGAAACCACTGGTATGGAATCCCGGGCTACGGTACTGGGACACTTGCAGCGGGGAGGAACCCCCACGGCTTTTGACCGCATATTGGCCACCCGTTACGGCGCCGGCGCCGTCAACCTGGTTATGGCAGGCAAATTTGGAGAAATGGTATGCCTGCGCACCCCGAATATTGAATCGGTGCCTCTGGCAGAAGCAGTAGGTGAGCAGCGCCTGGTTCCTGTGGGTGGCGACTTGGTTCGTGCGGCAAAGCAAATTGGCCTCTCATTTGGAGATTGACAACTGCGTCAGGAGTTAGAACGAGAGAACGGTTTATTATCTCGAAGTATTCAGGATTTTGACACTTGAATTTTGAATACCTGATATAGTAACAATAATGTATAATTATTATATTAATATTAAGTAGGGATCCTATTTTTTGGATTAAGAAAGGGGTAGAAAGATGGGTTATTATCTTGTTCCGCCTGTCTACCGGCCACCCAGCGAAGCCGCCAGCCTGATCTTTCAGGTTACTCTGGGATGCTCGCATAACGCCTGCAGTTTCTGTGTATCGTATAAGGGAAAGAGATTCAGGGTTAAAACATGGGAAGAAATCGAGGCTGATATCGACGCGGCCAAAGTACCCTATCGTAATATTACCAGAGTCTTTTTAGCTGACGGAAACGCCATGGTGGCGGAAACCGGACTGCTTCTTAAAGTACTGGAGAAACTCTATCGAGACTTTCCTTACTTGGAGAGAGTGGGCATTTACGCCAGGGCGAGTGACTTCCTGAGTAAAACACCGGAGGATTTAAAGAAACTGCGTGAAGCAGGCATTACTCTTGCATATTTGGGCCTGGAAAGCGGCAGCGACCACATTCTTAATAAAATGATTCACAAGGGTTCGACTGCCGCCGAGATAATTGAAGGCGGCCGTAAAGCCATGGAAGCCGGGTTACCGCTGTCTGTCACCGTTATAATCGGGGTGGGCGGTCCGGAATTGTCTGAAGAACACGCTAGGGCAACCGCCGAGGCGGCAAGTGCAATCAACCCGGCTTATTTGTCGGCGCTTACCATGTTGATTCCAGAAAATTCATTTATGGACAGAAAAGTGAAAAAGGGCGAGTTTAAACTGCTCACACCGGAGCAATCCCTTCAAGAACTTAGAGTTATGCTGGAAAATATGACCCTGACAAACTGTGTGTTCAGGAGCAACCATGCTTCAAATTACCTTCCGTTAAAAGGCGTGCTAAACCAGGACAAGGAGAAGCTGGTTGCCCTCATCCAAAAGGCGCTGGCACATCCGGAGTTGCTCAGACCTGAATTTTTACGAGCTCTATAGAGATAAACAAGCAGGAAGTATTCGGGCACACCGTACCGTACTATGAAAGGAATCAAACGGGTGCCCTTGCTATTTATTGGGGTCCGTGTTAGAATCTTGCATGTTAAATGTTCAATACAACTTTTTTTACCGGGAGGTCCGGTCAATTGAAAATCGGTATTTTTACCGACAGCTATCTGCCGTATACCAGTGGAGTTGTCCGTTCGATTCAAACGTTTAGTGAAGAACTTACCAACAAAGGGCATGAAGTTTTTATTTTTGCGCCCAGCTACCGCGACTGCCGTAAAGAAAACAGGGTATTCCGTTTTTCATCGATACCGTCCCCGACCAACCGCGACTTTGCTTTAGCGATGCCCTTTTCAATCAAGCTAAGGCCTACCATCAAGAAACTAAACCTTGATTTGATTCATGTGCATTCCCCTTTCCTGCTGGGGCGTCTCGGCGCCAGGTATGCCAGGAGGCTGGGCATACCATTGGTTTTTACTTTTCACACTTTATATGAACAATACGTGCATTACATACCATTTGCACAATCGCTAACGAAAGATCTGGCTCAAAGAATAAGCAGGGGTTTTTGCAACCATTGCGACCTGGTCATTGTTCCGACGGCTGCGATTGAAGAGTATTTGCATAAAATAGGCGTAAAAGCGTCAATTCGCGTAGTGCCGACCGGGATTAAAGTGGCCGATTTTCAGAGTGGGGACCGGAACTGGCTGAGGCGCAGGTTTGATTTACCCGGGGGTGAAAAAGTCCTTCTATTCGTTGGGAGGTTGGGGCTGGAAAAAAATATCGGCTTTCTCATGGAATGCTTCGCAATAATTAACCGGGAAATGAGCAAGGTAAGACTTGTGCTGGTGGGGAGCGGTCCTGAAGAAGAGGAATTAAAGTCTAAAGCAAAAGAGCTGGGAATTGCTGAGCAAGTAACATTTACAGGAGTTTTGCCGCCTTCTGATGTGGTGAACTGCTGCGCCGGGGCTGATATTTTTGTGTTTTCCTCAGTTACGGAAACTCAGGGTATTGTCATCGGCGAAGCTAAAGCCGCCGGGCTGCCGGTGGTAGCCGTATCAGCTTTCGGGGTTTCTGAAATGGTGGATGATGGCATCGACGGATTCCTGACGGAGCTGGAGCCGCTGCAATTTATCGAAAAAATAACCCTTCTTCTGAAAAACGACGATCTGCGCGAAAAAATGAGCCATAATGCGAGGAAGAACGCCGAAAACCTGTCCACTGCCAACTGTACGGCAAAACTTATAAATTGTTACGGCCAGGTTATTGAAAAAAGTTCAGGCGGAGTATAGACAGAAGCTAAAATTTAATTCCGGTGACAATCAAGTGAAAAAAATACCTATGCTTGACCTTGCACCTGAAGTAAGGTTGCTGTGGGACAAAATCAATGTCGCCATCCAAGAGGTTATCCGTTCCGGTCAATTTATCTTGGGGCCAAATGTCCAAGCTTTTGAGCAAGAAGCGGCTGATTATCTGGGAGTCAAACATGCTGTCGGGGTTAATTCAGGAACCGACGCTTTGGTTATCAGCTTGCACGCTGCTGGAATAGGCCCGGGAGATGAAGTGATTACTACGCCGTTCACTTTTTTTGCCACTGCGGAATCAATTAGCCGGGTGGGCGCTATTCCGGTTTTTATCGATATTGATCCGAGAACATTTAATCTTGATCCCGGATTAATTGAAAACGCGGTCACAACACGCACCAAGGCCGTCCTGCCGGTGCATTTATACGGCCATGCCGCAGATATGAAGGCAATTCTCGCGGAGGCGGAGAAATACCGGTTATTAGTTATAGAAGATGTTGCCCAAGCCTTCGGCGCGGAATTTGAAGGTAAAAAATTGGGGGCTGCCGGTAGGGCGGGGTGCTTCTCGTTTTTTCCGTCGAAAATTCTTGGCGCATTCGGAGATGGGGGCCTTATCACAACCAACGACGAACATATAGCCGAAACGGCCAGACTGCTGCGGGCGCATGGTTCGGCGAAAAGGTATTATCACGAAGAGATCGGTTATAATTCACGATTGGACGAAATTCAGGCAGCCGTTTTGAGAGTTAAACTGCCTCATATTGAAAAGTTGAATGAAAAACGCAGACTGGCTGCCGGGCGGTATAACGAATTATTTAACGAAATACCCGGAATAACGACACCATATGAAGCGCCGTTCACCAAGCATGTATTTCACCAGTACACTGTCAGGGTGCCGGGTGGAATGCGTGACAAAGTGCAACAATATCTGGCCGGACAAGAAGTTGAAACAAGGGTTTATTATCCGGTACCCCTGCACAAGCTTCCGGTTTACCGGGATAGTGGCCCAGTTTTAAAGAATGTGGAGCGGGCTGCCGCCGAAGTGCTTAGCCTGCCCATTTGGCCGGATATGGGGTATGACTTGCAACAACACATCGTGAATTTGATAAAATCGGCAATAAACCAGGGGTAACCTCGCCACCTATTTGCTGATACAGTTTCTCCCGTTCTCTTTCGCCCTGTAAAGCGCGTTATCCGCAGACTTGATCACATCTGCAGCCGTTTTATTTTTTTCGGTTTTCTCGGATACTCCAATACTAACAGTGAGAAAGAGCCGCTTTGCAGAACTGCTGTTCGGTTTAGCCTTTTGGGGCTTCTTTTTGGGCCTGTCCTGTCCACGGAGGACAAATCCCCTGCTGGAGATTTTACCTCTTAATTTCTCCAGGTGGGAAACAGCGTCATCTACTCCTTTGCCGGGAAAAATAATGGTAAATTCTTCGCCTCCGTAACGATAGATTTTCCCCCCGCCGGTGACATTTTTCATCATCGCGGCGACAAACTTTAACGCATTGTCACCTACATCGTGTCCGTAAGTATCATTAAATTTTTTAAAGAAATCTATGTCCAACATGGCGATAGTATATTTGCCGCCTATTTTCATCAATTCTTCCATAAGTGCGCGGCGGGTGGGAATGCCGGTTAATTCATCCAGATAGGCCTTTCTATAAAGGTCTTGAATTATTGCAAAAATCAATATGACTGACGATATGGAGAAAAATATAACCAGGGCCAAATTATTTTCTTTGAAATTTAGGGCTATAAAAGAGGCAACTATGACGCCGGCAAATGAGCTTTCATAAGATGATATATTTTTACTTTGTCTTATTATCAGGAGCAATATGGCGGCAAGTAATAATAAAATTGCTATCTGCGGTACAGGCGTTTGGCTAAGTATTCTTAAAGAAAAAACTTTTTTATTGATGAGATTAATTAAAGGTTGGTTATTCGTCCCAAATATTGTAGCGGTAAAAATAATCTCAACAAATATCAGGGCTATCCGATTTTTCCCGCCCGGAGTTAAAACACCACGTTCTGTTAAGAAACTAAATATTATTATATTTAATGGAATAAAGATGCAGACGGCAGGATAAACAACGCTCAAGTATAATTTTTTGTCTACCAATAAATATTGACTCAATAGTAATGTTATTAATGTGAAAAAAACTCTATTTCGATTAGAAAAATAACTAACAACTAAGCCAATCAATAATACAGCGTAAGAAGAGTATCGTATTGCCTCATAAGATACCAACTGCGTTTCCTGAATTTTTAAGAAAAGCTTGTAAGATAAGTATATTAATATAAAGGGTATTGAGATTGGCAATAACGCTTTAATATCCCTGAAATTCATGGTTGCCCTTTACTCACTTTCTACATGGACTTATAGATCTTATCGTTGCAGGTAGATAAATAATTTAGAGATATTTCGACATATTTTGCTATTTCACCTGTATTCCAATTTATCCTTTTATGACCGCTGTTCTGAACAATTGCCAACATCTTAGACCTGCCTTAATCACGAGGCAGGTTTTTTCTTGTTGTATAAAAGATGTGGAAAGATAAACAATATAGAAATAAGGCGGGAGGTGGCTGATTATGTCCGATTTTATCAATGAGGAGCATGAAAACATAACCGGAATTGAAAAACAGGCTCCTGATAGAATTACCGACAAAGAGAGGAATCGATATAGAGATTTAGATAATGTTATCAAAGAATATATAAAAAAACCGGGCCATTTGATTGGGATTTTGCATAAAGCTCAGGAAATATTCGGCTACTTGCCGGAAGAGGTGCAGACATATATTGCTAGCAAAACCGGGATTCCCGTCAGTGAGGTTAACGGGGTGGTGACTTTTTATTCCCTTTTTTCAACTGAGCCGAAGGGAAAATATGAGATCAAAGTATGTTTGGGTACCGCTTGTTATGTCAAGGGAGCTCAGGAGATCATGGACACTCTCAAAGAAAACTTGAAAATTGACGAGGAGGAAACCACCCAAGATAAGCTTTTTACTTTAAAAAGCACACGCTGCATTGGCTCTTGCGGACTTGCGCCCGTCCTGCTGGCAAATGAAGATGTATACGGAGAAATTGCGGCGAAAGATGTTATGAAAATAGTCCGTGAATATCAGAAAGGTGAAAAAATTGAAAATTGAAAATATTGGAGATCTAAAAGCGCTGAAAGAAAAACATTATCCCCTTATCAAACAAAGACTTGGCCACCGGAACGGACTCGGCCTGACCCAAATAATGGTCTGTTCAGGCAGTTCCTGCGTTTCTACCGAAAGCCAGGCTATCCTGCGGGAACTGGAGCGGGAATTGGATGAGCATGGCTTAAATGAAAATGTGCGTGTCATGAAGACCGGCTGCCTCGGTTTCTGTCAGCACGGTCCCGTTGTTATGGTGCATCCGGGAGAGATATTTTACTGCCGGGTAAAACCCGAGGATGTTAAGGAACTGGTGCAAACCCACCTGTTAGAAGGCAGGCTGGTGGAAAGAATGCTTTACCAGGAGGATTTAACCGGAAAGAGGATACCGAGCATCAATGACATTCATTTTTTTAAAGCGCAAGAAAGGATAGTCCTGCAAAATTGCGGAGTGATTAACCCTGAAGATATAGAAGAGTACATTGCCAGGGACGGGTACCATACCCTGGCGGATGCTATTTTGAATAAGCGGCCTGGTGAAATAATTGACACCATCAGTAAGTCCGGCCTCCGGGGGAGGGGCGGCGCCGGTTTCCCGACAGGAAAGAAGTGGGAGATGACTGCCGCACAGGATGTCACCCCCAAATATGTTGTCTGTAACGCCGACGAAGGCGACCCCGGCGCTTTTATGGACCGCAGCATCCTTGAAGGTGATCCGCACAGCGTGCTGGAAGCCATGGCTATAGCCGCCTACTGCATCGGCGCCAATCAAGGATATATTTATGTGCGGGCGGAATATCCCGTGGCGGTTGAGAGGCTGGAAATCGCCATTGGCCAGGCCAGGGAAACAGGTTTATTGGGCAAAGGACTTTTGGGCACTTTATTTAATTTTGATATTGAACTGCGTTTGGGGGCGGGCGCCTTCGTATGCGGAGAAGAGACCGCGCTGCTTCATTCAATCATGGGCGCGCGCGGAGAACCCCGCCCCAGGCCTCCTTATCCGGCCCAGGAAGGGGTTTGGGGCAAGCCAACTCTGATTAACAATGTGGAAACCTACGCTAATATACCAATTATCTTGCGGAGAGGCTGGGAATGGTACCAGGGGTATGGCACTGCCACCACGAAGGGCACCAAAGTATTCTCCCTGGCCGGAAAAATAAAAAACACCGGTTTGATTGAAGTGCCCATGGGTACGTCTTTACGGACAATAGTTTTTGATATCGGCGGGGGTATCCCCGGCGGCAAGAAATTTAAGGCTATCCAGACCGGCGGGCCCTCAGGGGGCTGTATACCGGAAAAATTCCTCGACCGGCCGATTGATTATGAGTCGCTTAAGGAAATTGGCTCAATTATGGGTTCCGGCGGAATGATCGTGATGAGTGAGGATAATTGCATGGTTGACCTGGCGCGGTTTTACCTGGAGTTTACCCAGGACGAATCGTGCGGCAGGTGTACGCCCTGCCGGGTCGGCACGAAAAGGTTGCTGGAAATACTGAAAAGAATCACTGAGGGACACGGTGAAATGGAGGATCTGGACATTTTGGAGAGGCTCTCCCTGGATATCCGCGACGCCTCCCTGTGCGGTCTGGGCCAGACCGCGCCTAATCCGGTTCTTTCAACGCTAAGTTATTTTAGAGACGAATATATTGCTCATGTAAGGAATAAAACCTGTCCGGCCGGTGTTTGCAAGGGCTTGTTCAGCTACCGGGTAGACGAAGAAAAATGTATAGCCTGCGGCCTTTGCGCCAAGGCCTGCGCGGCCGGGGCGATTTCCGGCGCGCCGAAACAGCCGTACCGGATTGACCCGGCGAAATGCGTCAAATGTGCGGCATGTGTTGCCAAGTGTCCGAAGGAAGCGATCGTTAAAGGCAGCGATAAGGAGGCGAAGATCAATGAAAACGCCGGAATTTTCAGCGGGACCGGTAGTCAGGAGAGCCGGGCAGCTTTATGACAACCCGGAGAAAAAGGTGGAAAAAATCAGGCTTACCATTGACGGCAGGGAGATTGAAGCCGATAAAGGGATGAATGTCCTGGAGGCGGCTCACGCTGCGGGTATTGAGATACCCAGCCTGTGCTACCTGCGCCATATCAATGAGATTGGCTCCTGCCGGGTCTGCCTGGTTGAAGTGGAAATCAAAGGGGCCAGGGTGCTCCAGGCTTCCTGTGCCTTTCCCGCAACCGAAGGTCTGGTGGTCCATACTTCTTCAGCGCGGGTGAGAAGGGTAAGGAAAACGATGGTGGAACTGCTTCTGTCCGACCACCATCGTGAATGCACCACTTGTATCCGCAACCTGAATTGTGAACTGCAAAATATAGCGGACAACCTGGGTATCAGGAATATTAAATACACCGGTGAAATGAAACAGCTGCCGATTCATAATAAAAATTCGTTTATTGTCCGGGATTATAACAAATGTATCAAGTGCCGCCGTTGTGAGGCGATTTGCAGCAAAGTGCAGGAGGTAAATGTTTACTCCGCTATCAACCGGGGTTATGACACGGTGATTGCCCCGGCGTTCATGCAGGATCTTTCCCAGGTTGCCTGCATCACCTGCGGGCAGTGTGTAATTGCCTGCCCTACCGCTTCCCTGGCGGAAAAAGAATGCATTGATTCCGTATGGGAGGCGCTGGAAGACCCGGACAAGTATGTAATTGTACAAACCGCCCCGTCCATCCAGGTCACTCTGGGTGAATTATTCGGCTACGAGGTGGGTACGGTGGTTACCGGCAAACTGGTGGCGGCTTTGCGGCGTCTGGGCTTTTACAAGGTGTTCTCCACGGACTTTACCGCTGACCTGACCATTATGGAAGAAGCCCATGAATTATTGGAAAGATTGGAGCGGGGCGACAAGCTGCCCCTGCTTTCCTCCTGCAGCCCCGGGTGGGTTAAGTTCGCCGAGCACTTTTACCCGGAATATCTGGAAAACCTGTCCACCTGCAAATCTCCCCATGAAATGTTCGGAGCTCTGACTAAAACTTATTTTGCCGGGAAGCAGGGACTCGATCCCGAAAAAATCGTGGTAGTGGCAATCATGCCCTGTACGGCGAAAAAATTTGAGGCCAGCCGGCTGGAAATGGGCACCGGCAAATTTAAAGATGTGGACTGGGTCATAACTACCAGAGAACTGGCAAGAATGATCAGACAGGCGGGAATAGATTTCCGTGACTTGCCGGATGAAGATTACGACACTCCCATGGGGATTGCCAGCGGCGCCGGGGCGATCTTCGGTTCTACCGGAGGGGTGATCGAGGCGGCGGTGCGGACAGCGTATTATCTTACTTCCGGCCGGGAGATGGATGTTCTGGATTATGAGGAATTGCGCGGCTTTAGCGGATTAAAAGAAGCCTGGGTGGAATTGAAGGGGCGGCGGATCAAAGTGGCTATCGCGCATGGCACCGGGAACGCCAGGAAATTAATGGACAGGTTGAGAGCCGGCGAGCAATTTGACTATGCGGAAATCATGGCCTGTCCCGGCGGCTGTGTGGGAGGAGGCGGTCAACCGATATTCGGCACCAGGGAACATAAAGAGATATCGTTGGATTACCGCCACAACCGGGCTGATGCCCTGGACCGGATCGATTATTCGAAGAAGTTGAGGCGCGCCCATGAAAATCCGGCAGTAAAAAAAATTTATGAAGAATTCCTGGGCCGCCCGTTAAGCGACATGTCGAAAAAACTGCTGCATACTTATTTTACACCGCGTGGCGAGTCGCCGGGCTTTGATTTTGGAGGAGAGAAAGGTCGATTTGCCGGTCATGTAGAGGAGAATTTGCACCCGGTAACTTAGGATGTTTTTTATCTTTTTTGTAAATTAATTTTCATTTTATGACAGACAGGGGAGAGGAATTTATCATAAA
Source organism: Pelotomaculum terephthalicicum JT (assembly GCF_022410535.1). GTDB lineage: Bacteria > Bacillota > Desulfotomaculia > Desulfotomaculales > Pelotomaculaceae > Pelotomaculum_D > Pelotomaculum_D terephthalicicum. The sequence continues at coordinate 114,384 of NZ_JAKNBL010000007.1, read as the reverse complement.
CCATCGAATATACTTTATTCGTAACCACTAAGGAGTCAGGAGTCTGAAGTCAGGATAAGAAATGAGGAGTTATCATCTCGAAATATTCTGAATTCTGACTATTAAATTCTGAATACCGGACATTAATAAATATTAACCTTATTTTTTAAACATCTTAATTTGAAGGGAGAAAAAAGTGGATTATAATTTGGTCAACAGCCGAATTGTTTTCGATTCAGATGATATTGTTGAAATACTTGAAGACTTGATAGATGATTACATTCTGATTGAACATTATTACGAGGAACAACTGATCGAAGCGCAAATAATCTATTTTGAAGATGTGGAGATTGATTATGAGCCGGGAGAAGCCGGCCAGTTTTTTAAACCAGAGTATGTAAAAGATGATTCCGGGAATCCGGAATTTTCATCCTTACTTAGAAATAATTTTGCCACCAGTTTATATATCAACGGTTCACTGGTGGAAATAGAAATAGAAAACGGGCGAATGGTGGGTTTTGTCGGAAGCAGGGGGGAATTTATCCTGCGGACCGGGGATGATAGCTATGTATTTTCCGCGTTATACAATCTAAAAATACCGCCTGAAGACGTGCCGGTGTTATTAAACGCTGTTATTGGAACACTAACGAATATACATGGTGAAGTTACTAGCAGCAAAATTGAAAACGAGTTGTTTGCTATTATCTCCGGCGTATGCCTTATGGCGATTTCAAAAATAAATGAACTTCCGCTAAATGACTATGAGCTTTATCTTTCGCATGACGAGATGCTTCTATTGGGATTGGCGTTGAATCTTACTATTGAAAATTCAGACAAGGATACGCAAAAAGTTATTCGATCCGTGATGGAGCAAATCAAATCCTACTTTCCGGAAATTGAACACATTTCACCGGAGAGTTTTGAACCACCCCCCAATATGGGGCAATTGCTTGATTTCAAAAAGCCCGAAAAACCGCCGGGAAAGTGAATCGAAAATATATTAGAACTAAAAGCCTTGTTATGAGAAATATGTAATATTAACCGTTGGCCCCGGAGGTGTAAGACCTGTGGCGACATCCTTATATGAGCAATACCAGGAACTGGGCGCTTTGGAAGCGGTATGTGTAGCTTTTTTTGATCTTGTTGATTCAACACATCTGAAAAAGCAGATGGGGCAATTACGTGGAGTTGACCTGGCCTTAAAGCACAATCAGGTTGCGGCAGAGGTCTGCCGGCGATTTAATGGTAGAATAATCAAACATATCGGGGATTCTATCATGGTTGTATTCAAAATTCCACTGGAAGGTATTCTCGCCTCCATCGAATTTGTTCAAACGATACATTTGAATCAATATCCCTTTCGTACCAAGGTTGGATTAGTGCATGGCATTGTCAAAAAAGTCGATATTAACGGATTGGATTATTTGGGAAACACGGTTGACCGGAGCGCCCGGCTGACAAGTCAATCCTTACCGAATCAAATATTAACTGACGAAACAACAATGGACATGATCAAACCTTTCCTGATGGACTTTGAACAATTGATTTCCCGGTATGTCGGCATGCGTGAGTTAAAAGGACTCGGGAGTATTCCTGTTTATGAGCTTGCTCTGGCGACCACCGGTTTTATTAATGAAGAGACCCTTGTTCCTGAAGTACAGTTTAACAACTCCAATGCCGTTACTGGTGTGGTGGGTAAAAAAACACGAAAAGCCGCCTCCCGTGCCAGAATTGAATTGCCCCCGTTGGCAGAACTGACGTCGGCGGCGTGCGAAGTTAAAGATGCGATGCTTGGTAAGATGCTGGAACAATGGACGCTGACAAGAGAAGATTTAGATAATATAGCTATAGGATATGAAAATATATGTCATACATTGGAAAAAGCTTATGATTTAAATATCGCCAGGCTGTCTTTTAGCGGCGCATTCGCGCGAGGTACGATGGTTAAACCGTTGGAGCCGGTAGAACTGATTGCGGTAATGACACCTCCTGCGGACCAGTACCGCGAGGTGAAAGATACCATGCAGCGTCTGGTTTACTTTCTGTCCCAAGGGTACCTTGATTCTGTAACTGTGAATAATAACAATATAGTTATTTCACTACAGGAAATAGAGTATATGATTACACCGGTACTGGCTGTGATAAATGACGGGCGAGGACAATTTATGGTTCCCAAAAGTGATTTCTGGATATCCGCCAACCCGGCCATCCCCGAACAGTGGATGGAGCAGGCGGTTAAGCGAAATGGTCCGACATTTTTACCGTTTATTCGCTTGCTGACAATGTGGCAACGGGTAAACTGCACGGTACTAAATCCTTTTCACCTGGAACTGCTAACCGATCTTATCGCTTCGCAGATTAAGCTGGAAATATCGTACGAATCGATTTATCAATGGTTTAGATACGTATATAATTATTACGGTAAAATAAAGAAGCCATATATCCTCGATCCCAGCAAATCGAATACTTATATTGACGAATATATATTTGCCAGTTCGCCGGTTTTTAATATTTTTTCCACTAATCTAACCAGCTCTTACAACACGACAATTCAAGGTGTTGCCTATCACCGCGCAGGCAAGAAAGGAAAGTCGGTGGCTAAGTGGAAAGAGCTTTTCGGGGAATACTGGCAGGCATGAAATCATGGCGGCAAGGTAGGCTTGCTTTGAATGCTTTAACGAATTAAAATGATAAAGAGTAATATCATAAAACCGGAGGGGTAAACTTGTACTCTGGGAAATTAAAGGAAGATATCCTGGATAAGCTTTTTGCAGCTGTATTAGTTTTAAAAGACATAGACGAATGTTATCAGTTTTTTGAAGATCTTTGCACAGTTGCGGAACTTAAGTCGTTGGCCCAGCGGCTTGAAGTGGCCAAGATGCTCATGGAAAACCGGACTTACGGAGAAATCACCCAGTGCACCGGGGCCAGTACGGCAACGATTAGCCGGGTGAAAAGGGCTCTGAATTACGGAGCGGATGGTTATAAGCTGGTTTTGGACCGGTTGAGAGAAGATTTATCTTGACAGGCCGCAGAAAGGGATTTATTATTTTATTGTGGTAGTATTTTAACGTATTGAAGAGGTATCGGGATGAGACATGAAATAATAAAAATAGTGAAAGCCGGAGATTCCTTATTAGATAAAATATTTATTAGGAAAACGGATAATCAAGAGAAAATTGCGGCGCGGGTCGCCGGTATTATTGCTTCAGTGCGAGCCGGAGGCGACGAGGCTGTATGCGAGTTTAACGCCGAATTTGGCGGGAGTAAGCTTGCGCCTGGGGAGTTAAAGGTTGCCAATGATGAAGTGGAGGCTGCTTACCGGTTCGTCGGCGATAGTTTCCTTGAGGCGCTTCGTCTTGCTTTACATAATATTACTGCTTACCATAAAAGACAATTGCAGCAATCATGGTTCGAGACAGGCGGTAAGGGAATTGTTTTAGGTCAAATGGTCAGGCCTTTGCGCCGGGTTGGTATCTATGTTCCCGGCGGCAAAGCGTCATATCCCTCATCAGTGCTGATGAACGCGGTGCCGGCAAGGGTTGCCGGAGTTCAAGAAATCGCCATGGTCACACCACCCGCCGGCGATGGGAAAATAGACCCCCACACTTTGGTGGCGGCAGCCGAGGCCGGGGTGAGTGAGATCTATAAAATTGGCGGAGCGCAAGCAATTGCCGCCCTGGCGTACGGAACGGCTGTTGTTCCCAAAGTTGATAAAATTACCGGTCCGGGGAATATTTACGTTACTCTAGCCAAACAACAAGTTTATGGACAGGTGGATATTGATATGTTGGCCGGGCCGAGTGAGGTGCTGGTTATTGCGGACGATACCGCCACCCCGTCTTTCGTGGCTGCCGACTTGCTGTCGCAGGCCGAACACGATGAAATGGCCTCAGTGGTCTTGCTGACCCCCTGCGGTGAACTGGCGCTCAAAGTACAAGCTGAAGTATTCAGGCAGGCGTCATTGCTTTCCCGCCGGGAGATAATCGAAAAATCCCTGGAAAATTACGGAGCTATAGTTGTGACCGAAAACCTGGAGCAGGCTTTTGACCTGGCCAACCACTTTGCTCCGGAACACCTGGAATTAATGATTACTGAGCCATTTAACTGGCTGAACAGAGTGGAAAATGCCGGCGCTGTTTTCTTAGGCCGCCATACTCCCGAGCCGGTTGGCGACTACGTGGCGGGACCGAACCATGTTCTTCCGACGGGAGGGACGGCACGGTTTTACTCAGCCTTGGGGGTTGATGCGTTTATCAAAAAAACCAGTTTGCTCTCTTATACGCCGGCCGCCTTAAATGAAGCCGGTGGCGCCATAGTCAAGCTGGCTGAAGTTGAAGGCTTATCCGCCCATGCCAACGCCGTGCGGGTGAGGATGCTTGAACATGAAGCAATAAAAGAAGATGAGGGCTGTTAAGATGGGATCAATTTTTGCAATCAACACCCTGGCACGGGATGACTTAAAAGTATTAATTCCCTATGATGCTCCCGCCTATCCAAACATGATCAGATTGGCCGATAATGAAAATCCTTTCGATTTTCCGGTTGAAGTAAAAAATAAAATCTTCCAGACCATTGTTCCTCAGGACTTCAATCGCTATCCGGACACAAATGCCTTCAAGCTGCGTGAAAAACTATCGTCTTATACCGGAGTCGCACCGGAAAACATTATGGTCGGCAACGGCTCGGACGAACTTATCCTGACGGTGATGCTGGCTTTTGGCGCTGGGGCGGCGTTTGCAGTGGCGACTCCGACCTTTTCCATGTACGGGATACATGGACGTATCGCGTTGTCCCGGGAATTAAAGGTTCCCCGCCTTGAAGATTTTAGCCTCGATGTCAAATCATTAATAAGAGCAGCGGCAAAACCCGAGGTGAAAATTGTTGTTATCTGCAACCCCAATAGTCCAACCGGCAACGCTGCTCCGCTGGATGTAATTGAGGAGATCCTGGTAAATACCAATGCCGTGGTGGTGGTGGACGAGGCCTATGGAGAATTCGGCGGTGAAACCGGTGCTCCTTTATTAAAAAACTATCCTAATCTGGTGATCCTGCGCACATTTTCCAAAGCACTCAGCATGGCCGGCATGCGGGTGGGATATCTCCTGGCGCGCGGTCCGGTTATGACAGAGTTGCTTAAAACAAAACCGCCGTATAACGTTAATTCTTTTTCTCAGGCGGCGGCAAGGGCTGTGCTTGATAACATGCCGCTTTTCCAGGAAAGAGTAAAAAGAATCCTGGCCGAGAGGGAACACCTTTTTTCCGCCCTGGCCGGGTTGCCCGGTATAGAGGTATTTCCCACCGAGACCAACTTTATTCTGTTCCGCACGGTGTTGCCGTCGAAGATGGTTTATGACGGTCTGCTGGAACGCGGTGTTTTAATCCGCTATTTAGATGACCCGGCCTTGTCACGCTGCCTCCGGGTGACAGTGGGGACTGAGCGGGAAAACGGGGTGTTCCTGAAGGCTCTTGGTGATATCCTGAAGACGTAAATTGAATTTGAAAGGTGAACTTTATGAGCAGATTACGCAAAGGCACGGTCAGTCGTAAAACCGGGGAAACCGAGATAAATCTGACTGTAGACTTAGATGGCACAGGAGCTTTCCGGATACAGACCGGGTTGCCGTTTTTCGAGCATATGCTGCAGCTCTTTGCCAAACATGCCAGCTTCGATCTGGAAATTGCGGCACAAGGAGATTTAGCTGTTGACGGGCACCATACCGTTGAAGACGCCGGTATCTGCCTGGGCCGCGCCATAAAGGAAGCTCTGGGCGGGAAACAGGGGATTAAGCGCTACGGCAGCGCAATCATCCCCATGGATGAAGCATTGGCTTTAGTTGCGGTTGATTTAAGCGGGCGGGGTTTTTTAGCTTTCGACGCGCCCATGCCGGCGCAGCGGGTTGGAGATTTTGAGACCGAGTTAGTTGAGGAATTTTTAAGGGCTGTGGCTATGAATGGTGAGTTTAATCTGCACGTCCGTTTGTTGGCGGGCAAAAACACCCACCATATTATTGAGTCGATTTTCAAGGCTTTAGGGCATTCTCTGCGGGAAGCCGTTGCCGCGAGCGGCATGAGCGGCATTCCAACCACAAAAGGAGTTCTATAAAGTTAGTTAGTATTTCTTTTCCAAAAGCTATGTTTGTTGGAGGATAAAATGATTGCTATTATAGATTACGGTATGGGAAATCTCAGAAGTGTGCACAAAGGTTTTGAGAAAGTTGGCGTCAAGACTGTTGTAGCTGTAAATCCGGGACAAATTGATGAAGCCGACGGGGTGGTTCTTCCCGGAGTTGGCGCTTTTGCCGATGCCATGGTCAACCTGCGGTCGGGCGGCATGGGTGATGCCATTCACCGGGCGGTTGAAGCCGGAAAGCCATTCCTGGGTATTTGCCTGGGACAGCAGCTCCTTTTTGAAACAAGTGAAGAGTGGGGAATCTCGGAAGGGCTTGGTATTTTCCCGGGGCGGGTGCGCCGCCTGCCGGAGGGGTTAAAAATACCGCACATGGGCTGGAACCAGTTGGAGATAAAACGTCCGGATCCGCTGCTAGAGGGTATTCCCGACCTTTCTTCATTTTATTTTGTCCATTCTTATTATGTAGACCCGGCCAAGGAGGAATTGGCCCTGGCGCTGACTGAGTACGGGGTGCGTTTTGCTTGTATTGTGGGGAAGGGGAATATATACGGAATTCAGTTTCACCCGGAAAAGAGCAGTACCCTGGGCTTAAAAATATTAGAGAATTTCGGGAGAGTGGTTGAAGGATGTTGATTATTCCCGCAATTGACTTGCGCGCCGGCAAGTGTGTGAGGCTGGTGGAGGGCAAGTTGGACCAAGAAACAGTTTATTCAAACGATCCGGTGGCCATGGCCGTTCACTGGCAGGAACAGGGCGCCCGCTGGCTGCACGTTGTTGACTTGGACGGCGCGTTTGCAGGCGCTCCCAAGAACATGGACGTAATCAGTGAAATATTGAATGCTGTCAATATGCCGGTGCAGATTGGCGGGGGGATAAGAAGTCTGGATACTGTGGAGCGCTTGCTGGAACTGGGCGCGACTAGGGTGATCCTCGGAACGGCGGCTATCTTGAGGCCGCAAATGGTTTCCGAGGCCTGCGGCAAATTCGGGGAGGCTATACTGGTGGGTATTGACGGGCGAAACGGGCGTGTGGCCATTGAAGGCTGGGGTATGACTGTGGAAAAGAGCACTCTGGAGCTGGCCAGAGAAATGCAGGACCGGGGCGTTCAAAGAGTTGTGTTTACGGACATCAGGCGTGACGGTACTCTGCAGGGACCAAACCTCGAAGCCACCGGGGAGCTTGCCCGGGCAACCGGCTTAAAGATAGTCGCTTCAGGCGGTGTTTCCACTGCGGATGACCTGAGGGCAGTAAAAAAATTAGAGCATCTGGGTATTGATTCAGTGATCATCGGCAAATCGCTTTATGCCGGAACCGTTACTTTGAAAGAAGCGCTGGCCATTGCCGCCGGGGAAGAAACGGAGGCGTAAATATGCTTCAGAAAAGGATTATTCCTTGTTTGGACGTTGCTAACGGCAGGGTTGTTAAAGGAACGAATTTCGTTAATCTGCGTGACGCCGGCGATCCGGTTGAATTGGCTGCTTTTTATGACCGGGAAGGGGCGGATGAACTGGTATTCTTGGATATCACAGCATCATTTGAAGAGCGCAAAACTACCCTGGATATGGTTTACCGTACTGCCGGCGAGGTGTTTATCCCATATACTGTGGGCGGCGGAATCAGCACCCTGGAGGACATTCGCGCCATCCTCACGGCTGGCGCGGATAAAGTGTCTGTCAATACAGCGGCGGTGAAGAACCCGAATCTGGTGGCGGAAGCCGCGGGTAGATTCGGCAGCCAGTGTGTCGTGGTTGCCATTGACGCCCGGCAGTCAGGACCGGCCAGCTGGGAGGTTTACATCCATGGGGGCCGTACGCCCACCGGGATCGATGCGCGGGAATGGGCTCAAAAAGTCGAATCGCTCGGAGCGGGGGAAATACTGCTCACCAGCATGAACCGGGACGGCACTAAAGACGGATTTGATCTCCCTCTGACCCGGACCATAGCGAGAGCGGTAAATATACCTGTAATCGCTTCCGGTGGGGTCGGTACTTTACAGCATATGGCCGAAGGTTTGACTGAGGGAGAAGCCGACGCCGCCCTGGCCGCTTCAATTTTTCACTATGGCGAGTATTCAATCCGGGAGACGAAGAAATACTTGCGGTCCGTTGGCATCGCAGTTAGAATCTAATTCACGTCCCTTGCGGCAAGATTGCGGCAAGTATGATAGTTTTTGCGTAACGGAGGTTATTTTATGGATTTAAACAGGATCAAATACAACGAGGCAGGCCTCGTTCCGGCCATAGTCCAAGACGCAGGCAACGGAGAGGTGCTGATGATGGCCTATATGAACCAGGCGTCTTTGGAAAAGACACTGGCCACCGGTGAAACCTGGTTCTGGAGCCGCAGCAGGAAGGTCTTCTGGCATAAAGGAGAAACCTCGGGCAACGTCCAGCGGGTGAAAGAGGTGTTCTACGACTGTGACCGCGACACTCTCCTGTTGAAGGTGGAGCAACAAGGAGCAGCCTGTCATGAAGGATACCGCACTTGTTTTCATTACCGGCTGGAACAGGACGGGACCGTTTCAGTGGTAGGTGAAAAATTGTTCGACCCGGACAAGGTATACGGGGCGCGATCCTAAACATTATTTTCATAATTGTTTGGAGGCATTCTCATGTCATTGTATCGTTTCTCCGGTAGGGAGCCGTTTATTGGTGCGGGAAGTTACGTGAGTGAACTGGCCATGGTTATTGGTGACGTCCGGGTTGGTGAAAACAGCTACATAGGGCACGGAGCCATCCTCAGGGGTGATTACGGGACTATCGTCATTGGTTCGGGGACCGCGATTGAGGAAGGCACAGTGATACACGCGCCGCCGGGCGGTACCTGCCGGATTGGACGGAGTGTAACCGCGGGGCACGGCGCGATAATCCACGCGGAAGATATTGCTGACTATGCTGTCATTGGCATGGGAGCTATTTTGAGCCTGCATGCCAAAGTCGGATACTGGGCTATTGTTGCCGAGGGAAGTGTTGTCAGGAATCGGCAGAGTGTGCCTGAAAAAGTTGTGGTAGCCGGTAACCCGGCCCGTATTATAAGAGAAGTTGAATCCAGAGACGTTGAATTTTGGACGTGGGGCAAGCAGCTATATGTTGATCTGGCTCAACAATATTTACGGGAAGGAATGGAAAAAATAGGTTTTAGTGCTGAGGGGTAATAAATGCCGCGTCCGCAAAAATGCAGGAGAGTTAACAGTTTCCGCATATTTTATGTTTAATCGTTATTCTTTTTATTTTCGTTATTGAGCTCCGGTTTACGTGCCGCCCGGCGCGGGACAAGAGGCATAATCTCTCTGATAAAATCTGAAAACCTTTTTCTGGCGTTGAATAGGTTTCCGTCACTAATCAGTATAAACGCCAGGCCGGCAAAAACTGTCATTCCCAGCAGCCACCCCAGCGCCTTCCATGAACCCCTGGTTGCCTCTGTGGACGCACTTGGGGCTGCCGGTCCTTGGGGAGCCGGAGAAGCAGTATTAATGCCAAGAGCTGGGGGCAGCGCTTCAGCAAACAGGGCGACGCCCCGTTCGGCTTCCTCCCTGGTGTTGGTGTAAGTACCTGCCTCGATAAGCAGAGCGGTGGGCAATAAATCCTGGTTATAGTTACCTTTCCCCACGAAAATTTCCTTTACCACCTTTGGATGGATATTATTTACAGCAGTCAGCATCTGTTTGGCAAAATCCAGATTTGCCGACATGCGCGGATTTTCCCGGCCTATTACAAGACGAAGTCTGGCCACGTTCTGACCACTGATTTTATCTCTATAAAAATTTGGATCAGGCACACCGTCACGGTGTACGTCAAACATTGCCACCGGGTTGTTGCTCAACAGTTTTACCGCCGTCCGCCGCGAACGAACATAAGCGTTATTGTCGTGCGGGTCATGCGGTGTTTGGTCGTAATCTACTCCCATCCCAGCTTTCCTTAAGCGCTCGGCTATGATCATGCCTACCTTGTAGATACCACCTTTGAAGTTTATGGAATCGGCGCCGTCGGAAGGTATGTACGACTCGTCGCTGTGAGTATGGTAAATGGCAAAGTTGGCCGGTGAAGACGGTTTGTTTGAGGTGTTATTATTAATTACCGGTATTTCCTGAGATGCGTAAAACTCATTATAGGCTACTATTTGCGGGTCCATACCCAAAAATCTTGCCGATGCCCGGTCGCCCTGCACCTTGTCCAGCCGATAGATCTTCCCTTCGGAAGTGTAAATTTCATCTCCTATGTATACAGCCCTGGACATCATTGACAGTACGTTTTCCTGCTCGTCAATGATGGTGGTAAACCTGCCCGGCGGGTATTCGGGTGCTTCTTCCGGTTGTTTCTGAAATAGCCCGGCAGTTGACTGGGCCGTAATTGAATTCTTCTTTACCACAAACGCATAACAGAAAGCAATAAGACAGAATATTACTATTAATGCTATCGCAAATAATCCTGAATTTTTTTTCAAGATCCCCATCCTCCCCCAAGTCAAAAAATAGACAAGCCGGATTTCCAGGTATTCATTTACCGTTGACTCCGCTTGCTGTTAGTATTCCGAATTATCAGCTGAATATATAGATGAAACGGGAATAAATTTTTGCATGTCGGAAAAGAGGAAGGTATTGAAGGAAGGCAATATTATCAAGAAAAGAATAACCCTATTGCTACGAGAAAAAGTGTGGAAAGAATAAGGAGGACATTCTTCCCCAAATAAGGCAACAAAGATGGAATATCGTCACAGTTTTTACTGACGCCAATAGTGGTATTTATCGCGAGCGGCAGACTAATCAATGCCACAAGGGTTAATAACGGCAGCAATTTCAGATAAACACTGATGATCAGCACAAGAAAGGCTCCAAAGTTTAAGGCGGAATAAATATAAGTATTTCCCTTAAGGTCAATTAAGGTCAGCAAGTGCCGGCGTCCTGCGGCGCGGTCGGCTTCGATATCCGGGAATTGATTCAGCAGCAGAAGATTGCTTACAAAAAAGAGTGGGATTAGAGAAACGGCCACGGATGTAACATCATAAAATCCCCGCATTACGAAATAAGTGCCCAGAACCATACAGGGTCCGAATCCCAACCCTGGCGCCAACAGGCACAGCAAGGGGGAACGGGTTATATACCGGGTGTATAAAACAATCAGTAATATCCCCGGGACGCCCACCAAGAGTATCTGCCAGCCCCGGGCAAACACTAAATAAAAACCCAGTATAATTGCTATACTCAAAGTCGCCAGGCCATAGTAAAGGGCGGCTTTGGAGGACATCTTCTTGCCAGGCAGAATACCACTGCCGCCGCTGAAAGGAGTTTTTAAAGTCATCTCATCAAGCCCGCTCTTGTAGTCACAATAATCATTCAGTATGTTCACTGAAGCATGCGCCGAAATGGCTCCAACCATGGCAATGACAAGATAGTAAAGGTTAATGCTGCCTGCCTTCCAGTACGCTGCGCCTGCACCGACCAGTACGCATGCTATGGACAGAATAATAAATTGAGGACGTGTTTCCAGTACATAGATCATTGTCTTGTTCATTTTGATTACCTCGTAAAATTACCTTCGAATAATAGTGTACTTTTTTAGCTTCCGCCGAACTTCGGGACTTCGGTGGGGGATTCTACCTCCCACCGAAGTCTGAATCCTAATCCCCATGATAATAAGATTTCAGTTTTAAATTTTACCACTATACATAGGCCTTAACAATATAGACTACTAAGTTTTCTAAGTCAATAAGCGGTAATGATAGAAAAAACGATCACATGTCTTTATACAATTACCACTTATTACACAGTGAATACTATCTCTTCCTCCTGTATAATTTGTTTATCCGGGATACGAGGAGGAGTTTTTTTGAAAAGAATAAAAAATATTGCTTTTATATTAACTGTTATAGTCGCTGTTTTAATATGCGCGTCTCCAATTCTAGCTCGGACATACATAATTCAAAAAGGTGATACTCTGTTTTCCATCGGCAAAAAATACGGGACAACGATAGATGAATTAAAAATTGCAAATAACCTCCACTCCGACATGATTTATCCCGGTCAACTACTCCGTATACCGCAGGGCAAGGTTTACATTCCATTTTCCGGCAATAACAACAGCCTCTATGTTCTGGGTTTCTATGTGGACAGAGAAATGGATCAGCCCAGTTCTTACAACAGTATGACGGCCAACAGCGAACTGATAAGCGCTGTTGCCCCGTTTTGGTACAGGCTTTCACCTGAGAACGGGATGGAAATATGGGAGCATCAAAGCGGTGATGAACCGGCCACTGAAGACAAAGTTGCTGTTATCGAAGAGGCTCGCCGGAACAACGTTCAGGCTTTGGTTCTGGTTCACAACTTGCTGTACGGCGGCCAGATCGACGCTAAAGAATTGGCCTCGGAGATGTTGGCTACTGCTGATACCAGGAGAACGTTCATCAGCCAGTTGGAAAGCTTGATCAAAAAATACGGTTATGACGGAGTCAACCTTGATATTGAAAATGTATACCTGTGGGACCGGGACAAGTTCTCCCTGCTGGTAAAAGAGCTGTACGAGAGGTTGGACAAGCAGGGTTACAAGGTTACAGTCTGCGTGCCGGCCAAAACGTGGGACGACCGTTCCAATACCTGGTCCGGCCCCTTTGACTACGGTGAGATTGGCCGGTATGCACATCATGTGATCATCATGTCCTACGACGAACACGGCTATTCCAGCGGGCCGGGTCCGATAGCTTCATCCGGCTGGGTTGAGAGTGTTGTGAAGTTCGCTGTGCAAAATATCCCTCCGGAAAAAATTCTCCTGGGCATACCCGGCTATGGCTTTGACTGGGAAACTGGTCAGGCTGGCCCGACTTATCTTTCCTACAGCCAGGCTATGGATATAGCGGTTTCCAGGGGAGCAGTCATACAATGGAACGAGGCCGGAAAAGTGCCGTACTTCTATTACTGGAACTATGGAAGAGAACACCAGGTATGGTTTGAAAACGCTTCCAGCCTGACCTGCAAGCTTGACATCGTTAACAGTTACACCCTTGGAGGTATTGCCGTCTGGCGGCTCGGTATGGAGGACCCGCGTATATGGAGCGTTCTAGGCACCAAAGTAGTTGCGGAGAAATAAACCCATAGGGAAGCTGAACTCAGAAGCCCTCGTTTTCCGCCGGCAGGCGATTCGAGGGCTTCGTTAGCAAATTGTTTCAAATATATTTCCGATATAACTCTTACCGGACGGCAACCCGGTATTCACGCAGCCAGACATCAACCTGGGCCAGGTAAGCGAGAAGCTGGGGGCCGCGCATGAGCTGGCCGAACCACGGCCGGTCGAAGACCATATCGCCGGACTGGGCCATGGAGCGGAGTTTGCCGGTGTTCACCAGCTGATGCAAGGGAGAGGTGCGGTCGTCAAGGATGCGCAGGACCCAATCCTTGACAGCAGTCAAGTAGGAAGGGTTATGTGTCTTCGGATATGGACTCTTGCGCCGTGTGAGCACATCATCGGGCAGAATGCCTTTGAGTGCCCGGCGCAGGATACCTTTTGCCATTCCGTCGCATGTTTTCATGGCCCAGGGAATGTTCCAGGCGTATTCGGCCAGGCGGTGGTCGCAATACGGCACTCTCACTTCAAGGCCGTTTGACATGCTCATACGGTCCTTGCGGTCAAGCAGGGTGGGCATGAATCGTGTTATACAAAGGTAAAAGATTTCGCGTATGCGTGCTTCGGCAGGCGGTTCACCCGCGAGGCGGGGCACTTCCGACAAAGCGTCGCGATAGCGTTCGTTCACGTATTCTTCAGGCTTGATCAGCTCAACCAGTTCGGGTGAAAGCAAGCCGGCCCTGTCCCGTATCATGCTGATCCAGGGAAACGTTCCGGACGCTAGCGCTTCTTCATTGTGAAACCAGGGATACCCGCCGAATATTTCATCCGCCGATTCACCGGACAGGGCGACCGTGGCTTCTTTTTTTATCTCATGGCAGAATAGATAAAGAGAGGAGTCCACGTCGGCCATGCCGGGCAAGTCGTTAGCCCGTACGGCTGATCCTAGCGCTTCGGCCAACTGAGGGGTGTCGATTAAAATTTTATGGTGGACCGTGCCGAAGGAATCGGAAACACGTCTCACCCACGGTTCGTCAGCGCCGGGTTCAAAGCGGTTTGGTTGAAAATGATGGTCGTTGCCGACATAGTCTACGGAATAAGTGTGAAGCGGTTCGAGGCCGGCTTGTTTGAACGCTCCCGCGGCAAGCGCCGTGATCGCGCTTGAGTCGAGGCCGCCTGACAGGAGGGTGCAGACCGGCACGTCCGCGACAAGCTGGCGTTTAACAGTATCCTGAAAGAGTTCGCGCACGTGAGCTGTTGTGGCGTCCAAGTCGTCTTCGTGTAGCCGGCTTTCCAGCGCCCAGTATTGTCTTATATGAATCCCGCCGCGGTTATAAGTCAGGCAGTGTCCCGGCCTCAGTTCCGCAACCCCGCGGAATACTCCGTGCCCCGGTGTGCGGGACGGCCCCATGGCAAAAATTTCGGCCAGGCCTTCCGCGCCCACTTCGGGACGGACCGCCGGGTGGGCAAGCAGTGCTTTCAGTTCGGAGCCGAAGAGAAAGGCGCTGCCGCGCTGTGTATAAAATAATGGTTTGACGCCGAGACGGTCACGGGCGAGAAAGAGGGTCTGGTCGGATTCACTCCAAATCGCAAACGCGAAAATACCGTTAAAACGTTCCACGCAAGCCGCGCCCCACTCCATGAAAGCGAACAGGAGCGCTTCGGTGTCTGAGTTTTGGGTAAGGAAATTATAGCCGCGTGTTTCCAGTTCCCGCCGCAAATCTAGCGTGTTGTACAACTCGCCGTTATAGGTGATCGTGTATGTGTGAGCCCCGCGCCGGCGGGTCATCGGTTGTCCGCCGCCCGCCGGATCAACCACGACCAGCCGGCGGTGGCCTAAAGCCGCGCGTGTCGAAAGCCACACTCCTGAGGCGTCCGGCCCGCGGTAGGCCAATGTTTCAATCATTGATTCCAGAGTGTGGCGCTGTTGATTTAGATCCTTTTCCCAGTCTATCCAACCTGTAATGCCGCACATCAGGCTTTCACGCTCCTTTTTATTCTTGGAACCTTGTAAATCAATGCTCTTTAAGTTATTAAACGACGGAAAACGGGCTGTAAAATAAAAAAGCGCGCGGAGTACTGAATTACTCACGGCGCCGTTGCCCGAGCTTCATATTGTTGTCGTACAACAATAATATATTCGGGCCAATTTTTAATGTGCTATTAAGTTAGTCTTTTTTCAGTGTATTCAAGAGCTGTTCTTTCAACTCATAGTACCGGGCAGTGTTTAAAAGCCCGTTTTGCGCCTCGCGGTGGTCGAATCCATAGGCTCTCCGGCTTATCGCGAGGACCGGCGGGGCTTGAATTCTTTTGGCGACAGCCATGCCGGTATATAGTTTCCACCAGCGCTCCAGGTCGGCGATAAACTCGCGGACGCTGGGGAAAAGCTGTTTGGCCAGGCCGGGCTGACAGCCGATTTTTTCTTCGAGGATACCCTGCCTGTACCAATCCAGGATATCTTCAGGCGCCGACCTGTTCCAAGCTTCCATAAAAGCATGAAACAAGTAATCATGGTACGGATAAAAAATCGGGTCGCCCTTGCCCTGTTCCACGGCTTGCTCAAAGGAAAGTTCCGCGCTGGGAACGATATCGATAGTTTTTTGGGGGATGACTTCCCTCTCGTATACATGTTCATTTAAATAACCGGCCAGAGCGTAGACCTGATGTTTCCAAAGATCGGCCAGAGCCGCCAGGAAGCCGGCCAGATCCCCGTATAGCGTGGAGTAACCCACGGTCATTTCACTCTTATTGGCATTGCAGACGAAACCGCCGCCAAAGGCCGCCGCCAGCCCGGCCAGAACCCGGGCTGAACGGTCGCGGGCCTGGATATTTTCAGCCGCGAAAGGAGTGACTGTAAGGTTGAATTGACGGCCGTTTTTCAGGTCGACTACCGGAGTATGGCTGATTTGTTTGATCGTATAATCGACTGATTCTTGAATAGGCATAACGGTATACTGACAGCTTAAATTCCGGGCCAGTTTAGCGGCCAAGTCCTTGGTGGTCGCGGAGTTGTATATGCTTGGCATATTTACGAGTAATATATTCTCCGGTCCCAGCACCTGCGTATACAAAGCGGCGCTGACAGCCGAGTCGATGCCGCCCGAAGCGCCGATCACCACTTTTTCCATGCCTATTGAACGTGTGAATTTGTCTATGCCGTAATTAAGAGCTTGATAAACACTGTCCATGCCCTGGTCGTCCGGCACTGTGACCGGAGAATGGTCTTCTCCCTTTTGGGTTAAGTCCAGGTCAATGCATTTCAACGTTTGGGTGAAAGGAGGGCAATAGTCGATTATTTCTCCCTTACCGTTATATATAGTGCTGAAACCGTCAAAAGTATAAACGGTTTTGCCGTTATTCTGCGTGCCCACGTTATTCACATAAATCAAAGGAACCCCGGTGCTTTCAACCTGTTTAGCAAAGACCCGGTTGCGTTTGTTGTTTTTGCCCAGGGTGAACGGCGAGGCGGAGATGTTCACAAACAGGTGCACCGGTCCATTCCGGTGAACAGACGCTATGGTTTTAACGCTGTAGTCCTCGCTCCAACCGTCTTCGCAAAGAATGCATCCAATATTGACAGACTCCCCGGCTATGTTCAGACGCACCGGTTGAAGCATGTCCTCGACGCTTTTCCCCAGTTCCGGGGCCAGCTTGCGCAGACTGTAGAAATGTCGGGTGTCATCAAATTCCCTGTAATTTGGTTGTAATGTTTTGATCCGGAAAGGGTAGGGGAAATTCTCATCACCACGCAGTTTGCCGTTTTGCGCGATAAAGAACGCGTTGTACTTGCGCACTCTGCCGTCGTCGCCGGTTTTGCTCCAATCTATTCCCACATTGCCGAATAAAACGCATAAGCCGGCGGAAGCTTCTGTGATCATGCGGCCATGTCTTTCGCAGTCCCGGAGAAAGGCTTGTTGTTCCCAGGTGTCACCAATCAGATAACCGGGGATGCACATTTCCGGAAATATAGCAATCTGGGCCTGCCGCCCACGTGCTTCTGCCAACATCTTCAGCATTGTCCGGGTATTTAGATCCGGTCTTCCGGGTATTACTTCCATTTGGCCTAAAGCTACTCTCAGCAAAAACCTCACCTCTGTCCAGCATATTACCTTACATTTTAGCACTCAGCAGGAATTGATCAAGCGGGTACTCATGAAAACGGGCAGCGAAAGGCTTTTTACGGACATTTATGGTTGCCCTAATCTAAAGAACGGTATAGGATTATAATAACAATTCCATAACGTTATTAATTATTTTTAGAAAGGGATTATATATGGATCTTATCGCTAATTTGAATCCTCCTCAGGTTGAAGCCGTGACCGGCGGGGACGGTCCGCTTTTGGTATTAGCCGGAGCGGGGAGCGGAAAAACCAGGGTGCTGACCAGCAGGGTGGCATACCTTTTAAAGGAAAAACGGATCCGGCCGCGCCATATTCTGGCAATAACCTTTACCAATAAAGCCGCCCAGGAGATGAGGGAACGAATCAACTCCATGGTTCCGGATATAGCCCGCGACTTGTGGATCTGCACTTTCCACGCCGCTTGTGTGCGCATTTTGCGACGCCAGGAGGAATTTTTCGGGCGGGACCGGAATTTTGTGATTTATGACGCGGACGACCAGTTGACTGTAATCAAGGAATGTCTTAAGGAGCTGAATCTGGACGATAAAAAATACCCGCCCCGGTCGGTGGCCTGGTCTGTGTCCCAGGCCAAGAATCAGTTGGTTGATGCTACCGATTTTGAGCGCCAGGCGATCAATCCCTTCAGTAAAAAGGTTTCCGAGGTATATTATCTATACGCGGAGAAACTCCGCCGCAACAACGCCGTTGATTTTGACGATTTAATCTTTTTTACGGTCAGGTTGTTCCAGAGTTACCCGCAGGTTTTGGCTTATTATCAGGAGCGGTTCCGCTACATCCTGGTTGATGAATACCAGGATACCAACCACGCCCAGTATGTGCTGGTGAACCTGATGGCCGGGACTCACCGGAACTTGTTTGTGGTAGGCGACCCGGACCAGGGGATTTACGGCTGGCGGGGGGCGGATATTAAAAATATTATGAGCTTTGAAAGAGACTATCCTGATGCCCGGGTAATTACCTTGGAACAGAACTACCGTTCCACAAGTTCTATCCTGGAAGCTGCCAACGAGATTATCCGCAACAACCCTGACCGCAAAGAAAAGCGCCTGTGGACGGCCCTCGGCGCAGGCGCGCCGCTGGTAGCCAGCTGCGGTATGGACGAGCGTGATGAAGCTGATTTCGTGGCCGGACAAATTCTTTATGCGAGAGACCGGGAAAACAGGAATTATAAAGATTTTGCCGTGCTTTTCCGCACCCATGCCCAATCCCGGGTAATTGAAGAAATATTTGTGCGGACAGGCCTGCCGTATACTATCATTGGTGGATTAAAATTTTATGACCGCAAGGAAATTAAAGACATCATGGCTTATCTCAGGGTGATTCTCAACCATTTCGATTCAGTCGGACTTGCCCGGATTATCAACGTGCCCAAGCGAGGTATCGGGCAAGCGTCTTTTAGTAAGATTATTGCTTTTGCCAGGGAGTTGAACATCGGCCCGGTTGCGGCACTCGCAAGGGTGGGTGAAATCCCCGGACTGTCGGGCAAGGTTCGCGATAAAGGGAAGGAACTGGGGGAGTTAATCAGGTACTTTTCTGAACAGTCATCGATAATGAGCGTTACCGAGCTGACGCGGGCGGTGATGGAGCAAACGGGCTACCGGCAGGAACTGCTGGCAGAAAATACGGTAGAGGCGCGAACCAGGTTGGAAAACCTTGATGAACTGTTGTCCGCTACCGGTGAATATGACCGTGGGGCTGATGATAACAATCTGCAGGGGTTTCTGGAAAATGTCGCCTTAGTTACCGACATTGATAAATATGATCAAGATACTGATCAGGTGGCGCTGATGACGCTGCATAGCGCGAAGGGGCTTGAATTTCCGGTGGTTTTTATCACCGGCATGGAAGAAGGAATTTTCCCCCACTCCCGCGCCTTGACGGAGCCAGATGAGTTGGAAGAGGAGCGGCGGCTTTGCTATGTGGGTATAACCAGGGCCATGGAGCGGCTTTATCTGACCCGCTGCTGGAAGCGAAATATCTACGGAGCCGTAAAATATAGCCAGCCGTCACGTTTTCTTGAAGAAATACCGCCGCATTTGTTGAACAGGGATGACCGGATCAACGGGGGTGAGTTCATGGATAAGAATGAATGGCGACAAAAGACCCCCCGCTCAGGTTTTGCCGGCGCCCCGCTTGTCAAGCCAAAGGAGAGCCGGAATTTAAACACCGCTGGACAATTGGCAATGGGTGACAAAGTCAAACATAAAAAATGGGGCATCGGTACTATTGTGGGAATTCAAGGTGACGGTGAAGAAGCCGTTTTTAAAGTGGCCTTTGACGGGGAGGGTATAAAAGATTTAATGGCCCGGTACGCTCCGTTGGAAATAGTAAATTAGAATAATCAGAAGTCAGGAGTCAGAATGGGAATGGCTTATTGTCTTGGAATTCTCTGAATGCTGACTCCTGACTACTTAAATAAATCAAGCACAGAATTTATTATCTATGATAAAATGAAATTGTATAATTATGGATAAGGTGGCTTTTGGCAATAATATAAGTATTGATGCACTGGAGGAGCTATGGACCGTCTCCTGGCTGTGGCCGTACTAACTGCTGTAATACATCTAGTAAATACCCTGACTTATTCGGTGCGCTTGTCCGGTGTGCGCACGCAGAGGCTGGCTACCGCTTTTTCTTTATTTAACGTTATTTTTTTGCTGGCCAGTACCGCCAATACTATCCAGGGACCGCTTCTTTCCTCAATTGTCGAGCGGGCAATCAATATTGGTCAAGCTCAGATTTCCGGTAATATTCCGGGGGACCAGCTTGTTAACCAGCCGGTTTACCAGGAACAGCTTGCTTTGCTTGATCATAATATCCGATTTGTTATTGCTGCGGCCACGGTGGGAACAATTGTTGGAACTGCTTTAATCCCGGCGTTTGTGCGTATTTTTATCCGTGCCATACTCCTTTTCGAAGAGAGCGGTTCCGTTCCAAGGATGATTGGTATGGTAATCATATCGCCACGCCGGTTGTTCAATCTTTCCCGGCAGTTATATTTCCCGCGGAGGAATTCGCTCAAGTTATTGACGGCGCGCCGGATAGCCTTGCCGAAGACTTTTTTGGTTCTGAATATTGTTGTTACGGGGGTTTATACTACCGGTGTGCTCTCAGCCTTGTACGCCGGGGCGCTTTTCCCCGACTTCCGCTCAACGGCTGCTCTCCTTTCAGCCGTAATAAACGGCATTGCCACCGTGCTTGCGGCCACCGTTGTGGACCCTACGGCAGCGTCCATTACTGATCAGGCCTTAAGGGGGGAGCGTAGCGAAGACGACGTCAAACAGATGGCCTTATATCTTTCTGTTACCCGGTTTTTAGGCACAGTTTTCGCGCAGTTTATCTTTTTACCGTCCGCTTATTTCATCAAACTCGTCGCTTCATGGCTGGCATAGCAGAAGTCAGAGGTCAGCAGTCAGCAGTCAACAGTCAACAGTTATTGCATTAGATGTGGCAACTTATAAGCTTAGATTGTTCTCCGGAGGTGCCGTTATGGAACAGAACATGGTGTTGACATTGGAGTCGGCCCGTGAACGGGCGGAAATATTACGCCGGGAATTGGAAACGCATAACTATAACTATTATGTGCTGGACGCTCCGGTTATTTCAGACGCGCAGTACGATAAAATGATGCGCGAACTGGAGCAAATCGAAGAGAAATTTCCGGTTCTGGTAACACCGTATTCCCCCACTCAGCGGGTAGGCGGGAAGCCCAGGGAAGGGTTCGTCACCGTGCGCCTCCTCTCTCCCATGCTTAGCCTGTCCAACGCTTTTGACGAAGGCGAGCTGCGGGACTTTGACAGGCGGGTACGGCAAGCGCTCGCAGGCGAAAACGTGGAATATGTTGTTGAACTGAAAATCGATGGTCTGGCTGTTTCTTTATATTATGAGGACGGTGTCTTTGTCAGGGGGTCTACCCGGGGCGACGGCGAAACAGGGGAGGATATCAGCGAGAATTTGAAAACGATCAGGAGCGTTCCGCTCCGGCTGCGCCGGCCCGTGCCGCGCTTGGAAGTAAGGGGAGAGGTTTTTATGTCCAAAAAATCTTTTTCCATGCTAAACGAAGCCAGGGAAGAAGCCGGCGAACCATTATTCGCCAACCCGCGCAACGCCGCTGCCGGAACACTGCGCCAGTTGGACCCGCGCGTCACCGCGTCACGCAAGCTGGATCTTTTTGCCTATGGTATCGGTTACAGCGAGGGGATCGACTTGCCGGAACACGAAGCGGTACTGAATTTATTGAGGGAAGAAGGCTTTAAAGTAAACTCCGAACACAAAATCTTCAGCACCATGGATGACTTGATTCAATACTGCTTTCGCTGGCAGAAAGAGCGTTTTAACCTATCCTACGCTATTGACGGGCTGGTGATGAAAGTAAACTCGCTGCCGCAGCAGGAGAGGCTGGGAGCAACCGCGAAAAGCCCGCGCTGGGCTATCGCCTATAAGTTTCCGCCTGAGCAAGCGGTTACCAGAGTAAAGAATATTTTTGTCCGGGTGGGCCGTACCGGTGTCCTTACGCCTGCGGCGGAACTGGAACCGGTGCGCTTGGCCGGTACTACGGTGAGCAAGGCGACTTTGCATAATGAAGACTATATAAAAGAGAAAGATATTCGTGTCGGAGATCTGGTGCTGGTCCAAAAGGCGGGGGATATAATTCCGGAAATACAGGCGGCGCTGCCTGACAAAAGAACAGGAGCGGAAAAGGTGTGGTCGATGCCGGCGGAATGTCCGGCCTGCGGTTCAAAAGTTGTGCGGGCCGGGGGTGAGGCGGCGGCACGCTGTACCGGAATGGCCTGCCCGGAACGGCTCTGGGAGGAGCTTATTCATTTTGCTTCACGCAACGCCATGGATATTACCGGACTTGGACCGGCAGTGATAGCGCAGCTGCTTTCGGCCGGCCTGATCGGCGACCCGGCGGATCTCTACGCCCTGCGCTATGAGGACCTGGCTCCTTTAGAACGTCTGGGTCCTAAGTCGGCCCGTAATCTCCTTGAAGCTATTGAAAAAAGCAAAAGCGCGTCGCTGGCCAGGTTGATCTTTGCCCTTGGCATACGTCACGTCGGCGAGCGGGCAGCCAAAATTTTGGCAGGAAAATACGGCTCTTTGGACAGGCTGATGTCCGCAGATCCGGAGGAGTTGGTGGATGTTCCGGAGGTGGGGCCTAAGATCGCCGGCAGTATAGTTGATTTCTTTGCCAACAGCCAGAACAGAATGGTTATTGACAAGCTGGTTGAAGCGGGTGTGAACACCCGTGCTAAAAGAGAAAGCCAGGGCGGCGGCCTTCTGGATGGAAAAATATTTGTGATTACCGGCACTCTGGAGGAGTTCAGCCGGCAGCAGGCGCAGGAGCTGGTCGAAAGCCTGGGGGGCAAAGTCACCTCAAGCGTGAGCCGCAACACCAGCTATGTGGTTGTGGGAGAGAATCCCGGATCGAAATATGACAAGGCCCTCGCCTTGGGAATTACGATATTAAATGAAAATGATTTTAAAAAAATAGTTGACGGGAATTAAATTATCAAAGTTATGTAAGACCATACGTGCGGGATATACCAGAAAATCTAAAAAGTGCTCAAACTTGCACGATTATTGCACATATTGGTATAATGTTGTAGGTTCATATTAGAAAGAAGGTGGATTCTTGATTACTGTAAAAGATGTTGACCATGTCGCTCTTTTAGGCCGGCTGGAATTGACCGCTGAAGAAAAGGAGATGTTTACCAGGCAGCTTAACGACATACTGGAGCATTTCCGGTCCCTGGAGCGTCTCAATACTGAAAATGTGCAGCCTACGGCGCACGTCCTGCCCCTGCAGAATGTTTACCGTGAAGATCTAGTAGGACAGCATATGCCCCGCGAAGACGCGTTGTCGAACTGTCCTGACCGGGAGGAAAACTATTTCAAGGTGCCCAAAATTGTCTAGTTGTTCAGGAGGTGTTGATAATTGCAGCTTTACCGGCTAACAGCCCATGAATTGCATGATCTTTTAATAAAAAAAGAAATATCAGCGGAAGAATTGAACATTGCTGTATTTGATCGGATCGAAAACGTTGAGGATAAAATTGGTGCCTATATTACCAGAACAAAAGAAAGTGCACTTGAGAGCGCCCGCGCGGTGGACAGGCAGATCCGCGATGGTGAGGCAATTACCCCGCTTTCCGGCATTCCCCTCGCTATAAAGGATAATATGTGCACCGACGGCTTGCGTACCACCGCCAGTTCGAAAATATTGTCCAACTTCATCCCGCCTTACAGCGCTACCGTGGTGAAAAAGCTTGAGGCCGCCGGCGCGACTGTGGTGGGAAAGACAAATTTGGACGAGTTCGCCATGGGTTCATCCACTGAAAACTCAGCCTTTTTTACTACAAGAAACCCATGGGATACAGAGCGGGTACCCGGTGGTTCCAGCGGCGGCTCGGCAGCCGCCGTTTGCGCCGGTGAAGCGGTTTGCGCCCTGGGCTCGGATACGGGCGGCTCCATTCGCCAGCCGGCTTCTTTTTGCGGTGTGGTTGGCATGAAGCCTACTTACGGGTCGGTTTCCCGCTATGGGTTAATAGCCTTCGCCTCGTCTTTGGATCAGATCGGACCGTTTGCCAGGGACGTGACCGACTGCGCCCTGATGCTTGAGGCTATCAGCGGACACGACCCCAAGGACTCCACTTCGGCAAACTATAAAGTGCCTGACTATGCCGCTTCTCTGATTAATGACGTGCGCGGCCTGAAAATAGGAGTTCCTGAAGAATACATGGCTGAAGGGATCTTGCCGGAGGTGCGCATCGCCGTTAAAAAAGCGATGCTGTTGTTGGAGTCACTGGGAGCGGTGGTGGAGTACACCACTTTGCCGCATACCGAGTATGCCTTGCCGACTTACTATATCATTGCGCCGGCTGAAGCCAGTTCAAATCTGGCCCGTTACGATGGTGTGCGGTATGGTTTCCGGGCGGCAGAAGCCGTAGACGTAATTGATATGTTTATGAAGTCCCGGAGCCAGGGTTTTGGCCCTGAGGTCAAAAGACGGATTATGCTGGGCACTTACACGCTTTCCGCAGGTTATTACGATGCCTACTACCTGAAAGCGCTGAAAGTGCGGACGTTGATCAAACAAGACTTTGACCGTGCTTTTGAAAAGTATGACGTACTCTTGTCACCTACATCACCTTCCCCGGCTTTCCGCTTCGGAGAAAAGGTTGACGATCCGCTGCAGATGTATTTATCAGACATTTGCACCATATCGGTCAATTTGGCCGGAATCCCGGGAATCTCGCTGCCTTGTGGCTTTGTGGACGGTATGCCGGTCGGACTGCAGCTGATGGGCAAGCATTTCGACGAAGGAACGTTGCTCCGGGTGGCTTACACCTTCGAGCAGAATACCGACTACCACAAGGAGTTTCCAAAGTTATAGCCTGAAATAATTTAATTAATTCTGACGTCTGACGTCTGACGTCAGACGACTGATTTGGGAGGGTTAAATTTGACCCAGTATGAAACTGTTATTGGTCTGGAAGTACACGTGGAATTGAAGACCAGGTCCAAAATATTCTGCGATTCCACCGCCGAATTCGGCAGTGAGCCCAATACTCACGTTTGCCCGGTCTGCATGGGGCTGCCGGGGGTGCTCCCGGTGGTCAATAAAAATGTAGTTGAGTATGCAATCCGCGCCGCGCTGGCGCTCAATTGCCGGATCGCAAGCTATTCCAAGTTTGACCGGAAAAACTACTATTATCCGGACATGCCCAAGAATTACCAAATATCCCAGTACGATTTGCCAATCGCCGAGCACGGCTACCTCAACATAGACGTAAACGGGGAAACGAGAAGGATCGGGATCACCCGCCTGCACATGGAAGAAGATACCGGCAAACTCGTGCACCAGGGAACTATTACCACCACGCCTTTTTCCCTGGTGGATTACAACCGGGCCGGGGTGCCTCTGATTGAAATTGTGTCCGAACCCGACCTGCGCTCGCCGGAAGAAGCGTACGAGTACCTCAATAAATTAAAGGCTATTATCCAGTATACCGGTGTTTCCGATTGCAAAATGGAAGAGGGCAGCCTGCGCTGTGACGCCAACGTTTCGGTGCGTCCCGCCGGCAGTAAGGAATTTGGCGTAAAAACAGAAATTAAAAACATGAATTCTTTTAAAGCTTTACAGAAAGCGCTCACTTATGAGGTGGAGCGGCAAATTGAGGTTGTAGAGGATGGCGGCCGGATTATTCAGGAAACCCGCACCTGGGACGAGGGAAAAGGTGTGACTCTTTCCATGCGCAGCAAGGAATACGCGCATGATTACCGTTACCTGCCGGACCCGGACCTGGTGCCGATGGTGATTGACCGGGAATGGGTGGACGAGATCAAGCGTTCGCTTCCCGAGTTGCCGGACGACCGCAAAGAGCGGTATGTCGGCGAGTTCGGACTGCCCGCCTATGACGCCATGGTGCTGACAAACACCAAGGAATTGGCCGATTACTTTGAAGCCTGCGTGGTTGCCTACTCAAACCCCAAGACAGTTAGCAACTGGGTGATGGGAGATCTCTCCCGGCTGCTCAACGCAAATAATACAGATATAACCGATTGCCCGATCAAGCCGGAGCAGCTGGCCGCCATGCTGCAATTATTAGAAAAGGGAACGATTAGCGGCAAAATAGCCAAAACAGTATTTGAAGAAATGTTCGCTTCAGGCAAGGATGCCGAAACCATCGTAAAAGAAAAAGGACTAGTCCAGATCAGTGATGAGGGTGCCATAGCGGCCATTGTGGATGAAGTTATCGCTAATAATCAAAAGTCGGTGGAAGACTTCCGGGCCGGCAAGGACCGCGCTTTAGGTTTCCTGGTCGGCCAGGTGATGAAAGCTTCCAGGGGCAAGGCCAATCCTGAAATGGTAAATAAACTGTTGAAGGAGCGTTTGAGTTAATATTTTATAATTAAAGTATTGACACTAACGTTTAGACTATATATATTTTAATAGAATGTGTTTCTTTTTGCTTAACGTATTTTATTTTATGTTAAGCATTTTTTCAATTTTTAGGTTTCAATAAGGGGGTGGTGGAGCTCACAGAACTAAGGAAGAAATTGAAGCGGACGCAAAGTTTGAGGAGTAAGGTTAAGCTTTCCCAATGTTGACGCAGGCTGTAATCTGAACGAAGTCACTGGAATTACGTGTTTGGCTATGACAACAGCTTGCAAGCCCACTTTTTTCAGAAATGCCGCTGGAATTATTTTTATTTCTTAAGGGACGGGCATAATTTGCCGGTCAACATTTATGAGCAGGTGGTATGATTCTGGAGTGGAAAAGTTTTTGTAATTGAATATGGTTTTGACTATTGTTATTGAAAATAACATGATA
This sequence comes from Pelotomaculum terephthalicicum JT, assembly GCF_022410535.1. GTDB lineage: Bacteria > Bacillota > Desulfotomaculia > Desulfotomaculales > Pelotomaculaceae > Pelotomaculum_D > Pelotomaculum_D terephthalicicum. The sequence continues at coordinate 87,741 of NZ_JAKNBL010000007.1, read as the reverse complement.
GGAGGATAAACATGGCAGAAAAATCCAACCAATCAATCTTCAGTATGGTAGATTCCACAGCTAATCCCGCCCCCCTTGGTTTATTGGGGTTTGGTATGACGACAGTACTTCTCAATTTGCATAATGCCGGCTTTTTTGCATTGGGTAGCATGATCCTGGCCATGGGTATTTTTTACGGTGGCATAGCACAGATTATCGCCGGATTAATGGAATGGAAAAAGGGTAACACTTTCGGCACTACCGCCTTTACTTCTTATGGATTGTTCTGGCTCTCGCTAGTTGGTTTGCTGGTTATGCCCAAAGTGAAATGGGGAGATGCCACTGAAAGCGTTGCTATGGGAGCATATCTTTTTATGTGGGGTCTTTTTACGGCGGTTATGTTTATTGGGACACTAAAAATCAATCGGCGACTTCAGTTTGTGTTTGGCTCTCTGGCCGTGCTGTTTTTCCTGCTTGCCGCAGGAGACTGGACTGGCAATGAGGCAATCACGCATATTGCCGGATGGGAAGGTATTATCTGCGGTTTTTCAGCTATCTACGCAGCCCTGGCTCAAGTGCTGGAAGAATTGTACAGCAAATCATAAGTAATGTGGAAGTTCCGGGTATTAAGCCAAAAATTAAGCGTTCAGGATAAATAGAAAGAGCGCTCCTAGCAAGGGTAGTGCTCTTTCTATTTTGAATCTCCATTGCGAACCCGTGGTTAGATAATTGATATGTCAATCTTTGTATACAATATTAGGGTTGTCATTAATGTCATTTTAGCTTTTAAGTTACATAATTTTATGATACTATTCACCTAGATAATTGTCGGGGTTTACCCATATTTTTAGTAATTATGGTTTACTGATTTTTAGCTGGTTGATTGAGGTGATTAAACAACGTGCAGAAAAGAAAAATAGTTATCGTAGACACAACCTTGAGAGATGGGGAACAAACAGCGGGGGTCGTTTTTGCCAACAGGGAAAAATTGCGGATTGCAAAGTTTCTGGATGAACTGGGAGTGGACCAGATCGAAGCAGGTATACCGGTTATGGGTGGGGATGAAAAAGAAGCTATCACGGCTATTTGCAAGGCCGGATTAAGAGCCAGCATCATGGGCTGGAACAGGCCGGTGCTCAAAGATATTGAAGCTTCTCTTGAATGTGGCGTAGATGCGGTGGCGATCTCTATTTCCACCTCGGATATCCATATCAAGTATAAGCTTAAAACTACCAGAGAGTGGGTAATTGAGCAAATGGTCAATGCCACTCGTTTCGCCAAAAAGGAAGGAATGGAGATATCAGTCAACGCGGAAGACGCTTCCCGCAGCGATATGGATTTTTTGCTCCAGTTTGCCAAGGCCGCCAAGGAAGCCGGCGCCAACCGCTTGCGGTATTGCGACACTGTCGGGATAATGGATCCTTTCACTATTAGCGAACGGATTAAACAGATTAGAGATAACGTTGACATAGACATTGAAATGCATACCCACAATGATTTCGGGATGGCTACCGCCAATACTATAGCCGGGGTAAAAGCCGGCGCCAATTACGCCGGGGTTACCATTATGGGACTTGGTGAGCGGGCCGGCAACGCCGCTCTGGAAGAAGTGGTAATGGCTTTAAAACACCTGTTTGATATCAACCTTAATTTCAAAACGGAAATGTTTGTTGAAGTGGCTGAATATGTGTCCCGCGCTTCAGGCAGGGAACTACCCGCCTGGAAGGCTATCGTAGGATCCAATATGTTTGCGCATGAATCCGGGATTCATTCCGACGGTATTATAAAAAACCCAAAGACATATGAAGCTTACGCACCTGAGGAAGTCGGCCTTGAACGCCAGATTGTGATCGGCAAGCATTCCGGTTCGGCGGCGTTGAGGTCAAAATTTGCTGAATACGGGATAATGTTAACCGAACACCAGGCACAGGAATTGCTGCCAAGTATCCGTTCTCATGCGGTTTCAATGAAGCGGCCGCTTTTTGATAAAGAACTGGTTTATTTTTACGAAGACTATTTTGGAAAGAGGGATTAACATTGGGCCAGACAATCATTGAGAAGATTCTTTCCAGTCACTGTGGCCAGACAGCCCGCGCCAACGAGATTGTGGTGGCGCGGGTCGACTACGTAATGGGTCAGGACGGCACCGCTCCTTTAGCAATTAACGCTTTTAATGATATGAACGGGAAGGAAGTCTTTGACCATGAAAAAGTTGCTTTTGTGATAGATCACAGCGCTCCCAGCCCGAATGAAGGAGTTTCCGCCCTGCATAAGTTGATGAGGGAGTTTGTCAGAGAAAAGATGTTTCGCCTTTATGACATCGGTGAAGGTGTGTGTCACCAGCTGATTCCCGAGAGCGGGGAGGTAGGGCCGGGCAGCCTGGTTATCGGCGCCGACTCGCACACCTGTACTTATGGAGCGCTGAACGCTTTCTCCACCGGAGTAGGTTCAACCGACCTGGCCGGCGGCTTGATCTCGGGACAGATGTGGTTTAAAGTGCCGGAGACTTTTAAATTCGTTTGTAATGGGACATTGCCGCCGGGTGTGTTTTCTAAAGATTTGATTCTTTATTTGATTGGGGATGTTACCGCCGACGGCGCTACTTACATGGCTGCCGAGTATGTTGGCGAAGCGATTGCCGCCCTATCCCAGGAGGCGCGCTTCACTATCGCCAACATGGCCATTGAAATGGGCGCTAAAGCCGGCTTGATGGAAGCCGACGATAAAACATACGACTGGCTGCGCAGATTCACCAAACGTGAATTTACCCAGGTGGTTGCCGACGGGGACGCGATATATGCTAAAGTACGTGAATATGATGTGTCAAAGCTTGAGCCCCAGGTGGCCAAGCCTCACAAAGTAGACAATGTCGCGCCTGTAGGCGATGTGGCAGGAAAGCCCATCCAGCAGGCGCTGCTCGGCACTTGTACCAACGGTCGGCTGGAAGACCTGCGTATTGCCGCCGGCATTCTCGCTAATCGCAAAGTCCACCCGGACGTCCGCATGATCGTGGCACCGGCATCCCGGCGGATATTCTTGGATGCCATGGCGGAAGGGATTATCCAGACTCTGGTAGAGTCCGGCGCGGCTATAGTTACACCCGGCTGCGGCCCTTGCGTGGGTACGCACAACGGTGTGCCTTCCGATGGTGAAACGGTTATCTCAACTGCCAACCGGAATTTCAAGGGAAGGATGGGTAACTCTAATGCTGAGATTTTCCTCGCCTCTCCCGCCACAGTAGCCGCCAGCGCTTTGACCGGGAAGATAACCGACCCGCGGGAATTCATATAATAAATAATTAATGTTAGAATAATTTGCAAAGTAGGTGTTTTTATGGAGTTTAGCGGAAAAGCCCATAAATTTGGCAACGATGTAAATACGGATTATATTATCTCAGGCAAATATAAATTTAAAACGCTTGATATGAAGGAACTGGCCAAGCATGTAATGGAAGACCTTGACCCGGATTTTTATGAAAAAGTTTCGTCAGGCGACTTTATTGTCGGTGGTTCCAATTTTGGTTGTGGTTCTTCCCGCGAGCAGGCTCCCCTGGCGATCAAATACGCGGACGTAAGTGCTGTACTGGCTAAATCGTTTGCCCGTATTTTTTACCGTAACGCTATTAATACAGGTCTGCCTGTGGTGGAGTGCGACACCGACCAGATTGACCAGGGGGATGAAATAGTTGTAGATCTGGCAGCCGGAGTGATCAATAATAAAACAAAAGGGAACACGATTCCAATCAAGCCGCTGCCGGCTGTAATGATCAAGATTTTGAACGACGGTGGTCTGGCTGCTCACTTCAGGAAATTCGGCGGGTTTAATTTTGGTTAATGATGAAAAAGCATTTTATCTATGCAGTGGTGAGGATAGAAAAATTGACTTAATATTTAACCGGATGGATGATTCCATCCGGTTTTTTGTCGCTTTGGGAAATGATGCTTTTTATGGTTTATGGGTAAGTATAAAAATTAATTTGCCAACCATACTAATAAAGAAAAATTTTCCGAGGAGTTGATTATCTTGGCTAACCCTACTAGATTCGGTGAAGGTGAGGCGCGGCTCAAAGCTATGAGTGAAGCTGATTACCCCGGTGGTGTTGTGGTAGATCCAACCCCGATTACCGCGGGGCAGGAGGTAACAGTTTTTTATAACGGCTTGCTTGGCAAGGAAGGAAACGGACAGGTTTACCTGCACTATGGTTATGGCCGGGATAAAGATTGGCGCGAGGTGCATGATATGCGAATGGAACATACCGGTTGGGGCTGGGTGAGTGATATTACCGTGCAAAACTTTGAAGGCAGGTTAAACTTTTGCTTCAAGGATAGCGCGAATAACTGGGATAATAATAATGGGGCAAATTGGAGCTTTCAAATTCATGACGGGAGTCAACGTTATTAGTGTTTATAAAACAATAGGTTTAAGGGGGTTTGAAATTATTGAGAGTGCTGATGTTGTCCTGGGAGTACCCGCCTAAAAGTGTCGGCGGTCTGGCTCAGCACGTTTATGACTTGACTAACGCTCTGACGGAAAATGGGGTGGATGTTCACCTGATTACCTCAGGCGGCCAGGGAACTCCCGCTTATGAAAAAGTGCACGGGGTTAAAGTCTACCGGGTTGAGCCGTATCAAATATCATCACCTGATTTTGTCACCTGGGTTGCGCAGTTTAACGTTGCCTTGCTGGAACGTGCTATTTCAATTTCAGGCGATTTGGGTGAAATCCACATCCTGCATGCCCACGACTGGCTGGTCGCTTATGCTGCGCGAGCGCTCAAACACTCTTGGAAGATTCCTTTGGTCGCTACCTTGCACGCTACTGAATATGGACGGAATCACGGCTTGCATAATGATATTCAAAGGCATATCAGCGATATCGAGTGGTGGCTCGCCTATGAATCCTGGCGGGTGATTTGCTGCAGCCATTATATGGAAGGCGAATTGAGACATGTTTTTCAGATTCCCCAAGATAAAATAAAGGTCATTCCAAACGGGGTCGACCACACTAATTTTAAAATCCGCGAGAGTAATGCCCGGCGCAGTGATTATGCCGCCCCTGATGAGCAGATAGTTTTCTATGTGGGCAGGCTGGTTAGAGAAAAAGGAGTTCAAGTTTTGCTGGACGCGGCGCCTGAAATTCTCGCTCATCATCCCCGGACCAAGTTTGTTATCGCAGGCAAAGGCCCCTTTATGGACTCTCTGAAGAGACAGGCGATGCTTAGCGGCATCGCGAACAGGGTGTACTTTACCGGGTACATAAATGACACAGTTCGGAACAACCTGTACGGTTGGGCAGACGTGGCTGTTTTCCCAAGTTTATACGAGCCTTTTGGGATTGTGGCCCTGGAAGCGATGGCCGCCCGGACACCGGTAGTGGTTTCCGACAGCGGCGGACTCGGTGAAATTGTCAACCATGGCATTGATGGTCTGAAAACATATACCGGTGACAGCCATTCCCTGGCGCAGAACATTTTGGCGATCCTAAAGCAGCCTCAGTTTGGTGATAAATTGAGAGAAAACGCTTATAGCCGGGTTTTAAACGAGTTTAACTGGGGGAAAATAGCCTGGCAAACAGCCTCAGTTTACCAGGAAGTGTGGGAAGCGCACCGGAGCGCTCCCCGGCTGCCAACCGGCCGGCAGGAAAAAATATTCGACCGGGTAGGCCGGATGCTGACCAGATATAGTTAGACGTGCAAACGGAGGGTATCTCATGAAGGCAATTATTATGGCCGGGGGTGAGGGGTCGCGTCTCAGACCGCTCACCTGCGGCAGACCCAAGCCGATGGTTCCGTTATTAAACAGGCCGGTTATGGCGCATATAGTTGAACTGCTGCAAAAAAACGGCATCACTGATATCGGTGTGACTCTGCAGTACCAGCCGGAAGCAATCCGCGATCATTTTTCCAATGGCGCGGAATACGGTGTGCATCTACAGTATTTTGTTGAGGAAACTCCTTTGGGAACTGCCGGCAGTGTTAAAAACGCGGCCGGTTTTCTCGACGAGACTTTCTTGGTGATTAGCGGGGATGCTTTAACAGACCTGGATCTTTCCCGGGCGGTGGAATTTCATAAAAAACAGGGTGCGATGGCTACATTGGTGCTTACCAGGGTTGATTGCCCGCTGGAATACGGGGTGGTGATCACCGGTAAGGACGGAAAAATAACTCAATTTCTGGAAAAGCCCGGTTGGAGTGAAGTTTTCAGCGATACGGTCAACACCGGGATTTACGTGCTTGAGCCGGAAGTGTTGGAATATTTCGCTCCCGGTCAGAAATTTGACTTCAGCCAGGACTTGTTTCCATTGCTTTTAAAGAATAAGAAGCCATTATTCGGCCTGGTTCTCTCGGGTTACTGGTGCGATATCGGGAATCTGACCCAATATTTGCAGGCACATCATGAAGCGCTGTCAGGTAAAGTAAACATTAATATTCCGGGTACAGAATCATCACCTGGTGTCTGGGTGGAGGAAGGGGCTTTCATCAATCCGCAAGCGTCAATAAAAGGCCCCGCCCTGATCGGGGCCAACTGCCAGCTGGATGCGGGCGTGATGATTGAACCCTTTACCGTACTGGGGCCTGGCTGCCTGGTTCGCGAGAGGGCGTCCATTAAAAGAAGCGTGCTCTGGAACAATGTTTACGTGGGAACAGGCGCGGCCCTGCGGGGCGCGGTGGTGGGCAACCGGGTTCAGGTACAGTCACAGGCCGGTATTTATGAAGGCGCGGTGGTGGGTGACGATTCTATTATCATGGAAAACAGTCTTTTAAAGCCTGATGTCAAGTTATGGCCTCACAAACTGGTGGAAACCGGTGCTACCGTGCGGCAGAGTCTGATCTGGGGGACGTGTTCCCCTAAGAAAATTTTTGGTTTCGAGGGGATCAGCGGACTCATCAACATGGAAGTCACCCCTGAATTTGCCGCCAGAGTAGGCGCCGCCTTTGGTTCTGTATCCGGAGTCGGGGCGCGTCTTGCCGTGAGTGGCGACAGTTACAACGCGTCACTAATGATCAAGGAGGCGGTAATCAGTGGATTGCAGTCGGCGGGTGCCGAGGTTTTGGATCTGGGGACAGGTATCACACCGATGCACCGTTACAGTGTACGTTCCCTGAATTGCAAAGGGGGTGTGCATATCAAGGTTTCACCTTTGACTCCGGACAAGCTGGTGATGATTTTTACGGACGCCCGTGGCGGGAACATCCCCAGAGGACTGGAGCGAAAGATTGAGAATGCGCTGGCCAGGGAAGATTTTCCACGGGTTGAAGCAAGCAGGATTAAATCGCCTGCAGTGGTGCATGACATGTCATCAAGTTATATTTCAGCCGTCTGTGTCGGGCTGAACGGAAACAGCTTGCGGGGAGCCGGGTTTAAACTGCTGTTGGGTTATGACAGAATCAACCTTGAAGCGTTTGTTGCCGGTCTATGTGGCGAGCTGGGGCTTTCCTTGGCAGATGACAGCCTTAAAGCGGGTTGCGCGGAATACCGCAGTTGGCGTTCCTGGCAGGAAATGCTGCCGTCTCTCGCCCGCACGGTTATGGAAACCGGCGCCGACGCAGGTGCGGTGCTGGATCCCAACGCCGACCGCCTTATTTTAATAGATAACAAAGGGCGGGTTGTACAAGACGATCTGCTTATTGCTTTAATCTCTTTGGTTATCCTGAAGGGGGGTGGAGGCTCAGTTGTGGTGCCGGTGACCGCTCCCAGGGCAATAGAGAAATTGGCGGAGCGCTATCAGGGCAGGGTGGTGCGGACCAAGACCGCCCTGCAGGACTTCTTGGATAAAGTGCTGATCGGTGGTGATGCAGGCCTGGAGGGAATATCCCAATTTTTCCTGCACTTTGACGCTCTTTCAGCTCTGGTTCGAGTTTTAGAGCTAATGGCGCGTCACGATACTTCTTTGTCGGAGATGCTGGATGAAATACCGTCGTTTTTTACAGACAGGCGGGAAGTTCCGGTTTCCTGGGAAGCGAAGGGCCGAGTGATCAGGTACCTGATTCAAGATCCTCCTACCAGCCGGTTGGAACTGCTGGACGGTGTGAAAGTCTATCACCGGGATGGCTGGGCTTTGGTGCTGCCGGACCCGGACGAGCCCGTCTGCCGGGTTTTCAGCGAAGGCAGCACTATGGAAATCGCCGAGTCTCTTACTGAATTTTATATTAATAAAATATCCGGTATCGCAGGTGTAAAAAATTAAAGCAGACCGGTGGAATGATATTTAAAGTGGAATGATATTTAAAATTGAAACGTGGTGGTTAAAATTCGCCCGATATGGAAAGGCGCGTTAAGCTTCGGCTTGGTTTACGTGCCTGTGAAGATATATGCCGCAACTGAGCAGAAAGACATCAAATTCAATTACCTGCATGAGAAATGTAAAAGTCCGGTGCAGTACAGGCGTTATTGCCCGTATTGCCAGGTTGAAGTGCCTATGGAGGAAATCGTCAGGGGGTACGAATACGAAAAGGGGAAATACGTTGTTATCAACGAGGACGACTTTGAAAAGCTGGCCGGCGCCAAAAGCGGCAGAAGCGTAGAAATCATGGATTTTGTCAATCTTGAGGAAATAGACCCGGTTTATTATGAAAAAGCTTATTACCTGGCTCCGGGCGACGGTGGCGCCAAAGTATATGAACTTTTTAGACGGGCCATGGCAGATACCGGCAAAGTGGCGGTGGCCAGAGTCGTCATACGCAACCGGGAAGCCTTGGCGGCAATCAGGGTGAGCAAGAATATCCTGGCAATGAGCACCATGCATTACCCGGATGAAATAAGACAGGCCGATGTGTTGCCGGAGTTTAATTACCAGGTTGACTTGCATGAGAATGAAGTGAAAATGGCGGTAAACCTGATCAACAGCCTGTCGGCTGAATTCCGGCCGGAAAAATACAACGATAAATACAGGCAGGCCCTTATGGAAGTAATTCAGGCCAGAATAGCCGGTGAAGCTGTGGCGGTGCCCGAAAAAGCGGAAACCGGCAAGGTTGTCGACTTGATGGAAGCGTTAAAAGCAAGCATTGAATTGGCCAGAGAAGAACGGGATAAAAAAGGAAAATCACAGAAAAAAGATCGGCCGGAAAAGACTGCGGCTAAGCGAAAAACATCTTAAAGCAGGTGTAACCGGTAATGAGCGGCGAAAATTTACCAGTGCTGCGTCCGATGTTGGCTGTAAGCGCGGAACCTTTTGACAGCGCCGCGTATTTGTATGAAGTAAAATGGGACGGCTATCGCGGCCTGGCTTATCTGGATGATCATACAGCAATCCGTTCCCGCAACCTGCTCGATATTACCGGCAGGTTTCCCGAGTTGGCCTATTTGCATAAAAAAGTGCGGCGATTGCCGGCAATTATTGACGGTGAAATTATTGTTTTAGAGCAAGGGAAACCTTCCTTTGCCGGGTTGCAGTTGCGCGGCAAGACGGCCCATTCCACTAAAAACAACAGGGCTTATTTGCACCCGGCTGTTTTTATTGCTTTCGACGTGTTGTATGCGGATGGTAAACCGGTAATGAAACTGTCCCTGGCTGAAAGAAAAGATATTTTGAAAGATATGATTTTGCCTGGAGATGATATTCTGCTGTCCCGGTATGTGCGCGGAGATGGAGTTAATTTTTACAACGCCTGCATCAAAGAAGGACTGGAGGGTGCTGTCGCTAAGAATTTGGCAGGTATCTACCTGCCGGGCCGCCGCTCGGCCTACTGGAAAAAGTTCAGAAACACCAGAGAGGCCGATCTGGTTATATGCGGCTATCAGCCGGGTGTGAACGGCCGGGGTCTGGGTTCACTAGTACTGGGCGGCATAAGGGACCGCGCATTGGTTTACCAGGGTAAGGTAGGGACAGGTTTTAATGACCGGGAAGCGGAAATCCTACTGGACGGATTGCGTAAAATTGAAACAGCTGACGCGCCTCTTGTAGACATCCCGGCAAATGAAAGCGGCCGCACCAGATGGGCGCGGCCCTTGCTTGTTTGTTCGGTGGAGTACCTGACCACTACGGCTGGCGGTTGTCTCCGGCATCCTGTCTATCGTGGCTTGCGCTGGGATAAAGCACCCGGCGAATGCCCGGCAGTGACGGGAGAATAATTGTTGCGGCACTAACTTGGCTGGTTAGTCAATTTATCAAATATTTGATTTATTACTCCACTTTCAATGTCGGTAAAACCGTTGCTTGAAAAGCTGTAGTTGCCACCGTTGGTTACGAAAATCACCCCGCAATTTTCATCAGGATCAAAATACATGTCGCTTAACAAGCCATAGGCCTCACCAGCATGTCCAACAAGTTGCCGCCCTGCTAATTGATCGGTAATGTGAAAGATTAACCCCATTTTTTTGTAAAAGCCGTCCATACCGTTGCCGGACCACTGCATCTGGTGCATTAAATCTGCCGTATCCTTGTTCAATATCCGCACGTCGTTATATACTCCGCCATTCATATGGGCAATCATGAATTTCGCCAGATCTGTCACGCTGGCTCTTACCGCGCCGGCGGGTCCGATATAATAGTTGCCCAAAGGCAATCCGTATTCTTTCTTTTGTGGTGTTTCACCTGCCTGATAGTTGTCATAAACAGGGACAATGCTGCCGCTGTCACTATAACGATAAAGAACGGCGATATTGTCAACATTGGCTATATCAGCCGCGTCATAAGCGGCATCCATTCCCAGCGGCTTGAATATGTGATTAATGGCATATTGGTCAAAACGTTCGCCGGAAATATTCTCTACCAGGCAAGCGATAATTCCCGCGCAAAAATTTGAGTAGTTGAAATTCGTGCCCGGCCTGTAATCACCCCAAGTCAAATCACTGTATGCAGTTCCGTTGCGCTCCAAAAGGTCCTTTAAGAGAGGCGGGTTTGCGGAATTCAAAGCCTTGTTGTAACCTCCCTCACTGCTTCCGTCCAGAATGCTGGACGTGTGTGTCAGCAACATTCTAAAAGTGATTTTGTCATTAGGATAATTAGGATTTCTGACTTCATACCCCAAATAATCACCTATATCATCGTCAAGTCCGAATTTGCCCTGTTCCCAAAGCTGCATCAGCGCGGTGGCGGTAATGGTTTTAGATACAGAAGCCAATCTGTAAATCGTATCAGGTGTGGCCTGCTTATTCTCTTCCAGATCCGACCACCCGTAACCGTTTGACCAGACAACCTGACCGTCTTTAACAAATGCCGCAGAAACCCCGATAATATTATATTTATTCATTTCCGCCAAAATAGCGCTATCTAATTCACTGTTCAAATTGCTATTAGATATATTGGGCTGAGAAATGGTATTAGCAGGTAATTCTAATGCATTTGCCAGCAATATATGTGAATTAGATAAATAAATAACCAAATATAATACTGATAATATAATGAACAAGGGTTTTTTGTTTAATAATTTTCTAGCAATTAAAAAATTATTTTTGGGATGATATTTATTAATGGCCAATCACTCCTCACGTTTTTTATATTATTATAGCTTTTATATTTGAACATTTTTTGAACAAACGAGTAATATTGTTCGAATATTATTAAATAATAAAAGTATGGATTGATATTCATACTTTTTAAGATAAGTACAAATATTTTTTATTATATCCAACTATAGGCAATAACCTGCTGTTTGGTATTTATATTAGCCACAATATGGTAACGCAATATTTCTAACGGGGCATTCGCAGGGACAAGTCAAGCGGATGAATACCTGGTTGTAATAATATAAGCGGAAAGTAAATGAGGTGTGACTTAGTGAAGGAATCCTATGTGAAGGTCAGCGACCGCGAGGTTAAGCTAACCAATCTTGATAAGCTGATCTGGCCTGAGGGACTGACCAAAGCCCATCTGGTCAAATATTACTCCGATATAGCGCCACACATCCTGCCGCATCTCTGCAACCGCCCGTTAGTGATGAAACGCTACCCGGACGGCCTGGACGGCGGGCCCTTCTACCAGAAGGAGTGTCCCGACTACGCGCCGGACTGGATCATCAGGCATCCGGTCGAACACTCCGAAAAGGTTGTGAACTACATTGTTTGCAACGACGCAGCCACCTTAGTTTGGTTAGCCAATCAAGGCTGTATCGAGATGCATGCCTGGCTTGCACGAATAGAAAATCTGGAAAGCCCGGATCTGGCTGTGATGGATTTGGACCCGGCTGAAGGGGCCACGTTTCATGACACGATGAAGGTTGCATTATTGGTGCGCGGCGTTTTGGAGCAATGCGGGCTGGCTGGTTTCCCGAAAACGTCCGGGGCCAGTGGATTGCACTTGTTTATCCCGATCAAACCGGTTTATTCATGGCAGGTTGTTACAAATGCAATGAAATTCGTGGCGGAAACTGTGACGGGAGTATGTCCAGACAAGGCAACTGTCGAGAGAAAAGTCGACAAGAGGGCGGGTAAAGTTTATCTTGATTACTTGCAAAACGGCAGGGGTAAGACAATGGCCTTTCAATACGGGCTGCGGCCTCTGCCCGGCGCTCCGGTATCAACTCCGTTAGACTGGAGCGAGGTGGAAAGAGGAGATATACATCCGCAAGATTTTAATATGAAAACAATATTTAACCGTATTGAAATACAAGGGGATATTTACGGCGAGGTGCTTAGCCGGAGACAGACGTTGGATGGATTATTGAAAATGGTTTAATTCTTTTTATACCATGATATGGTACCTGACAAATCTGAATTATTTTTCACGCATATAATGGTTATCTTAATTTTGTCAACCGTCTGTGGACCTGATTATACGTGAAGACCAAAGCGCAACTATAATTTAATCTTGGGGTTACCTGTATCGGTGTATGTTATAATTGGGATGTAAGTTGTTACAGTGTCCAATGGGAGAGTCGAGACGATATTATGATGAAGAATTCAAGCGCACTGCTGTAGAACTGACCTACAGCAGTGGAAAAACAGTCAGCCAGGTGGCTCGGGACTTGGGAATCAACGTCAATATGCTCGGCAGATGGCGGAGAGAACAGGCGAGCTATAATGATCGGGCCTTTCCCGGTATGGGGAAGCAAAGACGGGGCACCGATCTGGAAGAAGAGAACTGCCGCCTCAAAAAAGAGCTGGCAATCGCCCAGGAGGAACGGGACATCTTAAAAAGAGCCATGGCCATCTTCTCAAAGACACCGAAATGATCTATCGGTTCATCCGGGAGCACACGGGCGAGTTCCGTGTCGAGACGATGTGCCGAGTTCTAAAGGTATCCCGGATAGCATATTACCGCTGGATCGCCAGACCCGTAAGCCAGCGCAAGAAGCAGGATGAAATTATCAAGGAGCAGATCGTGAAGATCTATAACGAGAGCCGTAAGACCTACGGCAGTCCCCGTATCCGCCGGAAGCTGGACAAGTAGGGCATTCACTGTGGCAAAAAGAGAGTCGAACGGCTAATGAGAGAAGCCGGCATCCAAGCTATCCAAAAGCGCAAATTTAAGGTCACCACTGACTCTAAGCACAATCTGCCGGTGGCGCCGAATATCCTGGACAGAAACTTCGACGCCGGTAGCCCCAACATCACGTGTTTTTAATTTTCCGTAAACGCAATGGATAAGGGTGTCGCGCCCATGTTTTTCCAGGTAATAAATATCATCATAGTTTAAAAATACTCGTTCATTACCGAGGTTTATTATCATCCTGGATGTTTGCGATTAGATAACAGAGTTAGCCGGGCTGATTTTTGGTATTTGCATTGCCTGTTGAATGCACCGGATTGTATCCTTCACCCGCTCTTTTTTTATTGGCTTTGTAATATAACCGTATGCATAAAGGCGGAGGGCTTCATGTAAATATTTCTTTTGTGCTGTAATGAATACAATATACAAATTTGGCTTTTCATTACGCAGCTTTTCCACTAGTTCTATACCTTCCATGTCGTGCAGTTTAGTGTCCAACAAAACCAGGTCCGGTTCTCGTTCTTTGACAAGCTTAAGAGTATCTGATGCATTGTTTGCCGTTCCCACAAGTTCAATGCTATCCATTTCATTTAAGATAGAGCAGATTGACATTAATATTACTGTCTCATCGATAGTAGCTATAATCCTAAGTGGTGTCATATCTATGACCATTCCTTTCTGCGAAAGGCACAAAACGGGATGAAACCGTCGGCCCTTGCTGAAGTTTGTTGTACAATATCAGCGAGGATACCGGCATACTACAGAGCACGCGGAGGTGAGTGGGCCCAGCGTTTCGCTGACCGAATATCTATGTGTGTCGACCGCTCATTGAAGCACAAATAAGTGGGACATAGAGCCCGTAAACTTATCTTTGTAAAGACGCTACTCGTTTTTTGTGCGAGCGGTCAGTCCCTGTCGGTATCCTCGCATTCTTTTGCGAGGAGGTCGAATATGGCACTCAAAATCGTTTACCCGGTCTGCTGTGGAATCGACGTCCACAAGTCCTTCGTCGTCGCTTGTATCGCGACAACCGACGACAAGGGCATTACGACTTACAAACGGCGCCGGTTTTCCACCTTCTCAGGTGACCTCCGCCTGCTTGCGCAATGGCTTGCGGATCATGAATGCCGGGATGTTGCATGGAGTCTACGGGGAAATACTGGATTCCCGTCTACAACATGCTCGAATCGACCTGTACAGTGGTTCTCGCTCATCCCAAATACGTCAAAGCCATCCGCGGCAAGAAAACTGATATTCGGGACGCAAAGTGGATCGCCGACATCTTTAAGCACGACCTCGTTTCCGGCAGCTTTATCCCGCCCTTTGCCATCCGGCAGCTCCGCGATCTCATGCGCTATCGCGGCAAGCTGACCAACTTCTCCGTTGGCGAGAAAAACCGTGCCCAGAACTGTCTGACCGTTTCCAACATCAAGCTGGATGATGTGTTTTCCGACGTTTTCGGCAAAAGCGCTTCCGCTATCACCGATCAGCTCTTGCTGCATCCCGACGGCAGTTTTGACGTCGCTCCGTTTATGGACCGCCGCTGCAAGGCTTCTCCGGCAAAGGTTCAGGCTGCCATCGACGGCTTGATGTGCTCCGAGCAGGCTCAAAAGCTCAAAATCATCCGTTCCCACATGGATAGCTTGGAGCTTTGCAAGAGCAATCTTGAATCCGTCATTCTCTCGCTTGCTGAACAGTTCCTCGCTCAAATCGAGCTGGTCATGACCGTTCCGGGTATCCAACTGTTTTCCGCTATCTCCATTATCGCGGAAATCGGCGTGGATATGTCCGTGTTCCCAACGGCCAAGCACCTTTGCTCATGGGCTGGTCTTGTTCCGCAGAACAATGAGAGTGCCGGCAAGAAGAAGAGTACACGCATTGCCCGTTCCGGAGCTTACATAAAGCCGCTTCTGGTTCAGTGTGCTCTTACCGTCTGCAAGTCAGACAAGCACCCCGAAATCAAAAACCGTTATCTTGCGCTCAAAAAGCGTCGTGGGCACAAGAAAGCCATCATTGCCATTTGCAGGATGTTGTTGACCGCGATCTACGCCATCCTCAAAAAATCCGAAGTCTACAACCCCAATCTCTATAGAAAGGTGGTATCCCTCCCCGCTAACCGGGCTTTTACCATTGAGCAGGCTGTCGCTTTTGTTCAGCGTCACGGCTTTCTGGTCGTGGATTCCGATGGCGTTATCGCTTCTTAGTAGTGTTCCACATGCCTTCCCCAATTACTGTAACTTCGTTACGGTTCCTTTTTGTGTCCTTTATCCGCTTCTGTTAGGTGTGGTTTCAAACTTAATACCTCTTTCTAATTTTGAGTGGAAATTTTAATTTCTATAGAATCCACTAGAAAATCTAATAAGAAGTTTTTTTATTAAGACATTAATAATGTAATATGTAAAATTAACCAAGTCAAGGAAATATATTGTTATCATCTGTCGAATATTAGGGGTTGATGTAGAAGTATAAATAGTCGTATATTTACTTTTTTTAAAGGAAAGATTATTTAGAAAAAGAAATGTGGGGGACAGTATGCCCGAAAACCATCCTATTGAAGGATTAATGAAAACGGCCATGGAAAGTATCAGAGAAATGGTGGATGTTAATACGGTTGTTGGCGATCCTGTCGAGGCGCCGGATGGAACAGTAATCATTCCTGTTTCGCGTGTCGCCTGCGGCTTTGTGGCGGGAGGCGGCAATTTTGAATCCGGCCGGGATGCCAAGCAGAGTGAAGGAGATGCGCAAGGACCCGCTTTTGGAGGCGGGAGCGGCGCGGGAGTTTCAGTAAAACCAATTGGTTTTCTGGTCGTCGGCAATGGGCAGGTGAGAATGCTCCCGGTGGACGGGAATATGCTGGCTGATCGTTTAATCGACATGGCGCCGCATTTGCTTTCACAAATTCAGTCGATGTTGGGCTGTGGTGAATCCCAGGTGGAGGTCAAGGCAAATTCTGCTGCCCAACCGGCTTCGTCAACATCTACACAACCATTGCAGTAAACAAAAAACATTTTGTTTTAGGACATAACATTAAAAAACAGCCGTGCCGCTCAAGGCGGCGCCAGCAGAAGATGAGAATTTAATTTACATGGTATAGCGTTAATTGAAAAGGGATGCTTCCTGGCATCCTTTTTACCTGTTAATTACCCGTGCTAAAATAAAATTTTGCCGAAAAGCAGGAAGATGTTGTCTTTACCCCGAAAAGAAGGGCGAAAGAAATGCCGGGGGGAGAAAACTTTTGGAAGACAGAATATACTGGTTGGGATGGCAGTATCTTTTGCCTGGTTCGGGTAAGCGTGTTTGGTCGCTTATCGAATATTTCGGCTCGGTGAAGGCGGCGTGGGAGGCAACCGCTCAAGAGTTGGCGGGAGCACCGGGGGTGGGTGCTGAAGGAGCGGCCGGCTTGGCCCGGCGCAAAGCCGGGCTGGAGCTTGATGAGCTGGCCGCTAAATTATCATCTGCCGGAATTTCCTTCGTTTGCCACAACGAACCTGGTTATCCCGGAAAGTTGCTTTCAATTTATGACCCTCCTCCGGTAATTTTTGTGCGGGGTTTCCTGAAAGCCGCCGATGACCTCGCCGTGGCGGTGGTGGGAGCACGGAAACCCTCATCCTACGGCCAGCTGGTGGCGGAAAAGCTGGCAAGGGATTTGGCCGCCGTAGGGATAACTGTTGTTAGCGGTATGGCCAGAGGGATTGATACCATCGCGCATAAGGGAGCCTTGGCAGGCTGCGGCAGAACTATTGCCGTCCTTGGCTGCGGGCCGGATATAGTTTATCCCAGGGAAAACAAAAGAATTATGGAGCAGATAATGGAAAAAGGAGCCGTAATTAGTGAGTTTCCTCCCGGATCACCGCCTGAAGCCTGGCATTTCCCGGCCCGCAACCGTATTATCAGCGGTTTGTCTCTCGGCACTGTGGTGGTGGAAGCCGGTGAGAGAAGCGGCGCCCTGATTACGGCGGATTTTGCCCTGGAACAGGGCCGCGATGTCATGGCGGTGCCGGGGAATGTGGTCAGTCCCCTGAGCCGGGGACCGCACCGCTTGATTAAACAAGGGGCCAGGCTGGTTGAAGGCGCTGGTGATATCCTTGATGAACTCGGCATGGATAAACTTTTTCCACTCCCGGATTCAGATGGTGAAAGTTTGGTAAAAATGAGTAAGGAGGAAGAAGCGCTGTACCGCTTGCTTTCTCTAGAGCCGGTTTCCCTGGATGAATTGATTAACCAGTCCGGGCTTGTCCCCCAAAAAGTTATGGCGGCTTTAATGTATCTGGAAATAAAAGGTTTGACCAGGCAGTTGCCGGGTAAATTTTATACCCGGACGGGCCGGAATATGTTATAAAAGATTGGTGGGATAGATTAGTTTTTTAAAAATATGCTATAATAGGTGGCAATAAAAGCCAGGTGATATAAAATGAGGTGTGTTGTTTGTCAAAAACTTTGGTAATCGTAGAATCCCCGGCAAAAGCAAAAACGATAAGCAAGTTTCTGGGTAAAAAATATATGGTTAAGGCTTCCATGGGGCATGTGCGCGATTTGCCCAAAAGCCAGTTTGGGGTTGACATATCAAACGGATTCAACCCGAAATATATTACTATACGGGGCAAAGGCAATACTATTAAGGATTTGCGGGCGGCTGAGAAAAAAGCGGACCAGGTGTTGATTGCCTCCGACCCCGACCGGGAAGGGGAAGCCATTGCCTGGCATCTCCAGAACATTCTCGAAATACCTGATAATGAGCCTTGCCGTATTGAGTTTAACGAGATAACCAAGCAAGCCATTCGGAACGCCGTGACGCATCCCAGGGTGATTGACGCCGATCTGGTGAACGCGCAACAAGCCAGACGCATTCTCGACAGACTGGTAGGCTATAATTTAAGTCCGCTGCTATGGCGGAAAGTCAAGAAAGGGCTCAGTGCGGGACGGGTTCAATCGGTGGCCGTCAGGTTGATTTGTGACCGTGAAGAGGAAATAGAATCTTTCGAACCGGAGGAATACTGGACTCTTACCGGTAGTTTTATAAAAACGGGAAACGCCCCTTTTGAAGGGAGATTGTTTCGCTATTTAGGGGAAAAAATTGAAATAGGCAACGAGGAAAAGGTACGGGAAGTCTTGGCAAACCTTAAAGGCGCGGATTATACCGTAACTAAAGTCGCCCGTAAGGAAAAAAACCGCAGGCCCGCGCCGCCTTTTATCACAAGCACCCTTCAGCAAGAGGCGTACCGGAAGCTGAATTTTACTTCAAGGAAAACCATGATGATTGCCCAGCAGCTTTATGAGGGGCTTGATCTCGGGAAGGAAGGAACCTCCGGCCTGGTAACGTATATCCGCACCGACTCTACCAGGGTGTCGGAAACAGCCCGCGGTGAAGCGCATGATTATCTGCGTGAACGGTTCGGGGCAAGTTATGTAGGCAGGTATGCTGCAAAAACAGCGGGAAAAGGCAAGGTCCAGGATGCTCATGAGGCTATTCGTCCGACTTCGATTAACAGGGAGCCGGACTCAATTAAAAGTTTCCTGACTAATGATCAGTATAAGCTCTACAAACTGATCTGGTCCCGTTTTTTGGCCAGCCAGATGAGTCCGGCTGTTTTTGATACAACCAGTATTGAAATAAGCGCCGGGGATTATGTATTCCGGGCCACTGGCTCAATAATAAAATTCCCGGGCTTTATGAAAGTTTATACCGAGAGCAGGGATGATGGAGAAAAAGATGAGGAAAAACTGCTTCCGGAGTTGCGCGAAGGGGAAAGTGTGGAAGCGCGTTCCTTAACGCCAAAACAACATTTCACCCAGCCGCCGCCGCGTTACACGGACGCGACGCTGGTGAAGACCTTGGAGGAAAAAGGCATAGGAAGGCCGAGCACCTATGCTCCCATTGTTGAGACCGTTATTAAGAGAGGTTACGTGGTTAGGGATAAAAAACAGCTTTACCCTACGGAATTGGGCGCGACAGTGGTTGACTTATTAAAGAAACATTTTTTAAATATAATTGACATTGAGTTTACCGCGGGTATGGAAGAGGATCTGGACAGAATTGAAGAAGGCACGGTCAACTGGGTTCAAGTTCTTGACAAGTTCTATACCCCGTTTAATCAGACTCTGCTAAAAGCGGATAAAGAGATTGGCCGTGTTCAGGTGGCAGACCAAGTCACGGATGAAATTTGTGAGCAATGCGGGCGCAATATGGTGATCAAAATGGGCCGTTACGGCAAGTTTTTAGCCTGTCCGGGCTTTCCGGAATGCCGCAGCACAAGGCCGTTGTTAGAACCGACCGGTGTTGGCTGCCCGCGCTGTGAGGGAGAACTGGTTGCCCGGCGCTCAAAAAAAGGGAGAAAGTTCTACGGTTGCAGCCGCTACCCGGAATGTGATTTTACCATCTGGGATCAGCCAGCGAAAGAAAAGTGCCCCGCTTGCGGCGGCTTGATGGTTGAAAAAAAAGGGGCCGGGAACAAAATAAACCTGCGCTGTATAAATGAAAAATGCAGCCATAAGGTTGTCTCAAGTAATAAAGGTAAGAGCAGAGTGAAGAAAAACCCGAAAAACAAAGTAACCGGCAAAGAAATATTGTCGCAATAAGGTATAATTTATTGACGCGGCTGTTCAAGGAAACAAGGGAGGAATAATGGAAGAACGGGTGGTAACCGTTGTCGGAGCAGGTCTGGCCGGAGCCGAGGCAGCCTGGCAATTGGCAAACCGGGGAGTAAGAGTCAGGCTGTATGAAATGAGGCCGGGCAGGCAGACACCTGTGCATCGCACGGGGGATTTTGCGGAACTGGTTTGCAGCAATTCCTTGCGCGCGGCTGCTTTGACAAACGCGGTCGGTCTTTTGAAAGAAGAGATGCGCCTGCTTGATTCTCTCATTATGGAGTGCGCCGGAGAAACAAAAGTACCGGCCGGCGGCGCGCTCGCCGTTGACCGCGATACTTTTGCCGGCCGGGTTACTGAGAAATTGTCCGCGCATCCCATGGTGGAAATTAACCGTGAAGAGATTCTGCGGATTCCTAAAGACGGGGTGGTTATCTTGGCCACCGGGCCGCTCACGGCGGAAGCCATGGCAAGGAGCATTAGAGAGTATACCGGAGAAGAGTATTTGTATTTTTATGACGCTGTCGCTCCAATTGTAACGTATGAATCTTTAAATATGGAGAAGATATTTCGTTCCAGCCGTTATGATAAAGGCGAGGCGGCTTACTTAAACTGCCCGATGAACAAGGAAGAGTATGAAATATTTTGGAATGACCTGGTGCATGCCGCGAAGGCGCCGCGGCATGCATTTGAGCAGGAGAAACATTTTGAAGGATGTATGCCTGTAGAAGCTTTGGCGGCGCGCGGCCAGGAAACTCTTTTATACGGACCGCTCAAACCAGTCGGCTTGACTGACCCGCGCACAGGCAGGAGACCTTATGCGGTTGTACAATTAAGACAGGATAATATTGAAGGAACATTGTTTAATCTGGTAGGTTGCCAGACCGCTCTGAAATGGAACGAGCAGAGCCGGGTTTTCCGGCTAATTCCCGGGCTTGAAAGCGCGGAATTCGCCAGGTTCGGAGTGATGCACAGGAACACGTTTATTAACGCCCCGGTATTGTTGTTGCCTACTTTCCAGTGTAAAAAACGACTGTCCCTTTTTTTCGCCGGCCAAATAACCGGTGTGGAAGGATATGTCGAGTCTGCGGCATCCGGTTTGATGGCAGGGATAAACGCGGCGCTGCTGGTTAGCGGCAGGGAACCGGTTGCTTTCCCGCGGGAGAGCGCGCACGGTTCATTGGCGTATTACATTACTACCGCTGATCCGTCTCATTTTCAGCCGATGAATATCACTTTCGGTCTTTTCCTCAGCCAAAAGGCAAAAATCAAGGATAAAAAAGAGCGCTACCGGTTGATTGCCGAAAAAGCGCTGGAATCTATAAAGAAGTTCAAAGAAGCCGTTGTTTAAAAAGGGATTGCCATGTACAGCTACATTGACAACTTTTTAATTTACTTGAAAACAGAAAAAAATGCCTCTCCGAAAACAGTGGAAAACTACCAGAAAGACTTGTTTCATGGCTTGGAGTTTATTTCTCGTCAGATTAATAAAAAAGATTGCGTTATTCACCCGGCGGACCTGGACCACCGAATTTTTCGCAGCTTCCTTGCTTACTCGCAAAAAAAAGGCCTTTCGCGAGCTACCATTGCCAGGCGCCTGGCGGCCTGGCGGTCGTTTTACCGCTACTTGAAGCGGGAGGAAATAGTTGAGGAAAACCCTGTGGCAAAGCTGTCCAACCCTCGTTTGGATAAGCGCTTGCCTCGTTTTTTGTATGAAAATGAGGCAAAACTGCTGGTAGAAGCGCCTGATTCGGGGAATTCGCTGGGGATGCGTGACCGGGCAATCCTGGAGACCCTGTACGCCGGAGGGTTGCGGATTAACGAACTGGTATCCCTGAATCAAGGTGATCTGGACCTTGGCGCGGGGTACGTCCGGGTAATGGGTAAAAGAGCGCGTGAAAGGCTGGTGCCTTTAGGCTCGCAGGCGGTAAACGCTCTGTCGCGTTACTTAAAGGATGCCCGCCTGCAATTATTGAGTATCGCTTCCGGCAGAAAAACGAAAGGCGCTGAGCAGGCTCACGCTGAAACCATGTTTGCCGCTAAAATACCGTCCTTATCTTTGAATAGTGCTGTTTTTCTTAACCGGTGGGGTGAAAGGCTATCAGAGCGGGGAGTACGTAAAATAGTTGACAAGTATGTAAAAAAGGTCAGTATTGAAAGGAAAATAAGCCCGCACACGCTCCGCCATTCCTTTGCCACTCATTTATTGAACGCCGGGGCGGATCTTCGTTCAGTTCAGGAAATGCTTGGCCATATCAGCCTGTCCAGCACACAGATTTATACACATGTTACGGGTGAGAGATTGAAGCAAGTTTATCGAAAAGCCCATCCCCGGGCGGAGGAGTGAGTTAGCGGTTTGCGGACCGTTGCTTGCATTATTGATTCTTAAGGTGAAGGGAGTATGACAATGTTTCACGCTACGACAATTGTTGCGGTAAAAAAGGATGGGAAAGTAGCAGTCGCCGGTGACGGGCAGGTTACTTTCGGCCAGAATACGGTTATGAAAAAAGGAGCCAGGAAAATAAGGCGACTGTATAAAGATAAAGTCGTGGCCGGATTTGCCGGTTCCGTTGCGGATGCCTTTACCTTGTTTGAAAAGTTCGAGGGGAGGCTGGAGGAATACCACGGCAACTTGCAGCGGGCGGCAGTTGAATTGGCGAAGGAGTGGCGTACTGATAAGATTTTGCGTCGTCTGGAAGCGCTTTTGATTGTGGCCGGCAAGGAAGATTTGTTGATCATATCCGGAGGGGGCGAGGTAATCGAACCTGACGACGGTGTGGCGGCTATCGGTTCCGGAGGTCCATACGCGTTGGCGGCGGCGCGCGCTCTGCTCAGGCACACTCAGCTGAACGCCGGCGAAGTTGCCGGGGAGGCGCTGGCCATAGCCGCGGAAATATGTGTGTATACCAATGACAATATCATTGTTGAAGAAGTATAATGTGTCTCGTAATAACTTAGGAGTCAGGAGTCAGAATGTGGGATGGTTTATCGTCTAGAAGCATACTGAATACCTGAATAGTAATTATGTTTTATAAATATTCTAACGTCATATTCTAACGTCAGATATCTGGCATCAGACGACCGATATGGGAGGTTAAGAAATGGAAGAGCTAACACCGCGGCGCATTGTTGAAGAACTTGACAGATATATCGTTGGTCAGGGAAAGGCTAAAAAAGCTGTTGCCGTGGCCTTGCGCAACCGCTACCGGCGCAAAAAGTTGCCTGAAGATTTCAGGGATGAAGTAATCCCGAAAAATATCTTAATGATCGGTCCGACCGGCGTTGGCAAGACCGAAATAGCCCGCCGCCTGGCCAAGCTGGTAAAGGCTCCTTTCGTCAAAGTGGAAGCGACGAAGTTTACCGAGGTAGGATATGTCGGCAGGGATGTTGAGAGCATGATCAGGGACCTTGTGGAAACGGCGATCAGAATGGTCAAGCAGGATAAACTGGTGGAAGTAGAGAGTAAAGCTATGAAGATCGCCGAAGAGAAAATAATTGAACTGCTGGCGCCGTATCCGGTACCGGAATCTCCGCCGCGCAATCCTCTGGAAATGCTTTTTGGCGCCGCAAAACCTAATGAACAGAGCGACACCCCCCAGGACCAAAAGTTCAAACGGATCGATTTTGAAAGAGACATGTTGAAGGAAAAGCTGGCAAAAGGCCAACTGGAAAATGAAATCGTGCAGATTGAAGTCGAGGATAACAAACCTCCTATGGTGGAGGTATTTACCGGTTCGGGCATGGAGGAAATGGGTGTTAATATTCAGGATATGCTCGGTGGTTTTTTGCCGAAGAAAAAACGCAAGCGTAAAGTAACCGTGGGGGACGCCAGAAAGATCCTGGTGCAGCAGGAAGCACAAAGATTGATTGACATGGATGAAGTTACGTCAGAATCAATAAGACGGGTAGAAGAAGATGGTATCGTTTTCCTGGACGAGATTGATAAAATCGCCGGACGGGAAGGATATGGCCCGGATGTATCCAGAGGCGGAGTGCAGCGTGATATCCTGCCGATTGTTGAAGGCTCAACTGTTGTAACAAAGTACGGTCCGGTTAAAACCGACCACATTTTATTTATTGCCGCAGGGGCCTTTCATATTTCCAAGCCGTCAGATTTGATTCCGGAACTTCAGGGACGTTTCCCGATCCGTGTTGAACTTGAGAACCTCACCTGTGAGGATTTTCAACAGATTTTGACAGAGCCCAGGAACGCGCTGATTAAGCAGTATACCGAATTATTGGCCACAGAAGGATTGTCGGTTAAATTTTCAAAAAATTCACTTGAAGAAATCGCAAAAATAGCTTATACTGTTAATGAACAAACAGAGAATATTGGAGCTCGCCGCTTGCATACAATCTTGGAAAAGCTTTTGGAAGATCTGTCTTTTGAAGCGCCTGAGCTCAGTAATAAAATAATTGAAATAGGTCGTGAACAAGTTGTAGAAAAATTGGTTGATGTGGTTAAGAATGAGGATTTGAGTCGGTATATTTTATAAGGAGGACATAACGACAAGGATGCATAACTTGCTCGCGAAGACACGCGCTATCAATAAACTGGTTTTGAAATCGGTAGGACACGCTGTAGATTTTAATATAGTTTCCAGTATTCTTAGTAAGAATATTGAAGCAAGTATTTATATACTTGATCAGCGTGGCAAAGTTTTGGGATATTCTTATCTTAAAGGCTGGGTTTGTGACATTATGAGAGAGATTGTGGAAGGCCGCGGTGGGTTTCCCGAAGAGTATAATGAGAATTTAATGAAAATAAATGAAACCTCCGCTAACTTCAGCCAGGTTGGCAACGCATGTGTTTTTAATCAAAAACAACCATGTCGTTTTAACAATAAAATCACTACTATGGTGCCAATCGCCGGACCTGGTTCCCGTCTCGGCACTCTGGTACTGGCTAGATTCGGCAGCCACTTTACTGATGAGGACCTTATTTTAGGGGAGTACGCGGCAACGGTGGTAGCTTTGGAAATACTCCGTTCGCGGGCTAAAAAAATTGAGGAGGATGCCCGTAGTCGCGCGGCTGTGCAAATAGCCCTGGCCACCTTGTCATATTCCGAGTTGGACGCCATCCAGAATATTTTCGAGCAGCTCGGCGGTGATGAAGGATTGCTGGTAGCCAGCAAAATAGCCGATCGGGTAGGCATCACCAGATCTGTTATAGTAAATGCCTTGCGCAAATTTGAAAGTGCGGGTGTTATCGAATCTAAGTCTCTTGGCATGAAAGGCACATATATCCATGTTTTAAATGAACACTTATTGGAGGAACTGGAAAAACTCAGCACTGCGAAAAATAAGGGAATGTAATCCTGATGTGTTTAAAATATTGCCGCCCCGGCTTGCACCGGGGTGTTTTTTATGGTAGAATACGGCTTAGTGTGAATTACACACGTTACTGGATTCAGGTAAGGGTGCCCAGGTTAGGGACTTACCGGAGATGAAGGCAGCGGAGGAACAAACCATAGCGGGGGGAGGTGTTTATCAGATGGGTGTAATATCTATGAAGCAGCTATTGGAGGCAGGTGTTCACTTCGGACATCAAACAAGACGCTGGAATCCTAAAATGGCTCCTTATATTTTTACAGATCGTAATGGCATCTATATCATAGATTTACAGAAAACGGTCAAGAAAGTGGAAGATGCTTATAATTTTGTCAAACAGCTTTCCCTTGAAGGTGATTCTATTCTTTTTGTCGGCACGAAAAAGCAGGCCCAGGAGTCGGTGCGGGAAGAAGCAGAACGTTGCGGTATGTTTTATGTGAATCAGCGCTGGCTTGGAGGTATGCTCACTAATTTCCAGACTATCAGACGCAGGATTGACCGCCTGCATGAACTGGAAAACATGGAAGCAAACGGGACAATGGAAGTTCTTCCAAAGAAAGAAGTAGCCCAATTAATGCATGAGAAGGAAAAATTACAAAAATTTTTAGGCGGCATTAAAGATATGCGACGGCTGCCGGGAGCGTTGTTCGTCGTAGACCCCCGCAAAGAGCGTATTGCCGTTGCGGAAGCGCGCAAGCTGGGCATCCCTATTGTGGCCATTGTAGATACCAACTGCGACCCTGATGAGGTGAATTATATTATCCCGGGAAACGATGATGCAATCAGGGCGGTTCGCCTCTTAACAGGTAAAATGGCGGAGGCTGTTCTCGAAGGCAAGCAGGGAGAACAATTAGCGGAATAAGCTATATCCAGGCGGGGGCTGTTTTTTCGGGAAACCCCTGCCTTCTTTCTTCCATAAAAGTTCTTATTTGAATGTTTTAAGGGTAATTTTGGATATAATATATAAGTATGAATAGATGTTAACAAAGGAGGAGCTTTACTATGTCTGCTATATCGGCCAGTTTGGTTAAAGAACTGCGGGAGCGCACCGGAGCGGGGATGATGGACTGTAAAAAAGCCCTTAGTGAAAATAATGGTGATATTGAAAAAGCTGCCGATTATCTTAGGGAAAAAGGATTGGCGGCCGCAGCAAAGAAAGCCGGCCGGATTGCCGCGGAAGGTTTGATTGAATCTTACATACATGGAGCCGGACGAATCGGTGTAATGGTAGAGGTGAATTGCGAAACTGATTTTGTGGCTAAAACTGATGAATTCAAAGCTTTTGTCAGGGAGATAGCAATGCAGATTGCTGCCGCAAAGCCCGAATACGTTAATAAGGAGGACGTACCGGCGGAGATAGTGGATAAAGAACGTTCTATACTGCGTGCCCAGGCGCTGAACGAAGGCAAGCCGGAGAAAATAGTTGACAAAATGGTGACGGGCCGTATAGAAAAATACTATAAAGAAGTATGTTTAATGGAACAGCCTTTTATCAAGGATCCGGATATTACCGTTAAACAAATGCTGACAGAAAAGATTGCGAAAATTGGTGAAAATATTAATATCAGACGTTTTACCCGCTATGAGTTGGGCGAGGGAATTCAGAAAAGGCAGAATGATCTCGCCGCTGAAGTTGAGGCAGCTACACGTAATATAGGAAAATAATTTATTATAAGAGGATGATTTTTTATCCAAATAAATGCGTTAAATGGAGGCTTGCCTTGTATGGTATCACCGAAGTACTGGCGCATAGTATTAAAGCTAAGCGGGGAAGCTCTGGCCGGCTCTTTGGGTTATGGTATAGATCCTGATGTGGTGAATACTATCGCCAGACAGGTTAAAGAAGTAATGGAATCCAGGGTGCAATTGGCGGTGGTGGTAGGGGCAGGAAATTTCTGGCGCGGGATTGCCGGCAGCGCCAAGGGTATGGACCGGGCAACGGCTGATTACATGGGAATGCTGGCTACGGTGATGAATTCCCTTGCCTTGCAAGACGCTCTGCAAAAGCATGGGGTCGACACACGCACTCAGACTGCTATCGAAATGAGAGCGGTGGCCGAACCCTATATCAGGCGCCGCGCAATCAGACACATGGAGAAAGGCAGAGTGGTAATTTTTGCCGCTGGTACCGGCAACCCGTATTTTTCCACCGATACAACCGCAGCCTTGCGGGCGGCTGAAATTGAGGCGCAGGTTATTTTGATGGCGAAGCAAGTGGACGGCGTTTATGATGCTGACCCGCTGAAAAACCCGGATGCAAAAAGATTCAAAGAACTTTCCTATATCGAAATGATCAACCGTGGCCTTGGTGTTATGGATTCCACTGCGGCTTCGTTGTGCATGGATAACAAGATACCGTTAATTGTTTTTAATTTAAACAAAGAAGGAAACATAAAAAAAGCGATCCTTGGAGAAAAAATAGGAACTTATATCGGGGGTGAGTTTAATGGCAAAAGAGATTGTTAGTGAATCCGAAAGCAGCATGAAAAAAACCGTTGAGGTAGTAAAGAAAGAATTTGCCTCTTTGCGGGCAGGTCGTGCCACACCAGCGCTATTGGATAAGGTTATGGTCAACTATTACGGTACACCGACACCTATCAACCAACTCGCTAATATTTCAGTGCCAGAAGCCAGACTCCTGGTAATTCAGCCATGGGATAAAAACTCTTTGCCCGAAATTGAGCGGTCTATCATGAAATCCGATCTAGGCATTCCGCCTACCAGTGACGGCACGGTAATCAGGCTTGCCATACCTCAGCTGACCCAGGAAAGGCGGGCTGATTTGATGAAGGTTATTAAGAAAAAAGCGGAAGAAGGCCGGGTGGCGGTGCGAAACATTCGCCGCGACACCAATGAACAACTTAAAGCGGCGCAAAAAGAGGGCAAGTTGTCTGAAGATGAATTAAAACGCCGCCAGGATGAAGTCCAGAAAATAACCGATCGTTTTGTAAAAGAAATTGACCAGCTTTTGTCAACAAAAGAACAGGAGATAATGCAGGTTTAGATGAACGGTCGCCTTGATCTCGTTGGTCTTCCTTTAGACGATGCTCTTGAACGTTGCAAGGAACTGGGGCTGGCTGTCGATGTTTTAATCACCCGCCCTGTTCGAGGGTGGATATCTAGTGACAGACTGCGTGTTGTGCGATATAATTTTGTTGTTTCAGGTGAAGTAGTGCTGACTGCAGTCTTCGAATATGCAAAGAAAGGAGGTAGTGAGGGTGGCTTACAAGATAACTGATGAATGCGTGGCATGTGGTACATGCTTGGATTCCTGCCCGAATGAGGCAATTATTGAAGAAGATGATGCTTGTAAAATCGATCCGGAAAAGTGTGAGAATTGTGGTGTCTGCATAGACGCCTGTCCTACTGGAGCTATTATTGAAGAGTAATGGACCAGCCCCCTCACCTATACGAGGGGGTTGTTTATATGGTAAAATATGTACAACCGGCGATTCTGGAGGGCTTTATTGCTATGATTAATCGAATTGTCAACTTTTGGCGTAAGAGAGAGTCTGATGAATCAGGGCTGGAAGTGCAGGACTTGCTAAAAATTATTGATAAAAAAAGATTGCCCAAGCATATTGCTATTATCATGGATGGAAATGGACGCTGGGCGCAAAGGCAAGGGCTGCTGCGCACCGCCGGTCACAGAGCGGGAGCGGAGACCCTCAGGGATATAGTTGAATTGTGCTGTGAATTGGGAATCCAGGTGTTGACTATATATGCGTTTTCTACGGAAAACTGGAAGAGACCCCGGGAAGAAGTAATTATTCTGATGGATTTACTGGTGGAGTATCTTAATAAGGAAAAGAAAGAACTTAATAAGAAAGGAGTGCGTGTCAACCCGATCGGCAGGTTGAATGAATTGCCGCAACCGGCCAGGGATGCCCTGGCTGATGCTGTGAAATTAACCTGTGAAAATAACAGGCTTATATTAAACATCGCCTTGAATTACGGGGGACGCACAGAAATTATCGACGCCATCCGGGCAATCGCCACCGGTATAGAAACAGGTCGTTATAAAGCCAGTCAAATTGACGCGGATTTGCTCTCAGACCACTTGTATACTGCCGGCCAGCCTGAGCCCGATCTTTTAATCCGGCCTTCCGGGGATTACCGGATAAGCAATTTTTTATTATGGCAGATGGCTTATACCGAATTTTGGTTTACTTCCACATTATGGCCCGAATTCCGGCGCTATCACTTGCTGTGCGCCCTGGTTGACTATCAGCGGCGGGAGCGCCGTTTTGGCGGTTTAAAACAGAATGTTTAACATATATAAAACAGCCTGACAGGTTGGTGAAGCCGTGCTCCTGCAGAGAATTATTAGCGCCTTAGTGGGTGTGCCCTTGATTGTCCTGGCTGTTTGGCAGGCAGGCATACCATTGTTGCTGTTAACTGGAATAATTGTTTTTCTCGGGTTGAGAGAAATGTCGGAGATGCTTTCCCGATTGGGGATAAAACCGTCATTCTGGCTGGCCCAGGCCGGAGGTTTAATATTGCTCGGCGGCGCATATCTTTATCATGACGGCTATCCTGGTCCTACCATTACTATCATTTTATTCCTGGAGCTTATCGCGATAGTGGCTTTTTACCCGCGTTATTCACTGCTGGACATTGCGGGTACTCTGATGGGAACGCTTTATGTGGGCTTGATGTGCTATTTTTATCTTATTAGTACCCTTCCCGACGGGGGGACCTGGCTTATTTTTATGTTTGCCTGTACGTGGGCCAGCGATACTTTTGCTTTTTTTATCGGAAAAGCTTTCGGCAGAAAGCGAATCGCTCCGGTGATAAGCCCTAAAAAAACTCTGGAGGGAGCCTCCGGCGGTCTTCTGGGAAGTGTTATTATCGCTTATTTGTTTGGAATTGTTTATCCGTTTTTACCTTTACCCAAGCTGCTGTTATTAGGTTTTATGCTGGGAATTGCCGCCGGTGTGGGTGATTTGCTTGAGTCGGCGTTTAAAAGGCAGGCCGGCCTGAAAGACTCCAGCGCTTTAATTCCGGGTCATGGCGGCATACTTGACCGATTTGACAGCGCCCTGTTTACCGCTCCTTTGGTATATTATTTCGTACGACTATTTATTATTGGCTGAGGTGGCCTGTAAATGCCCAAAAAACTAGTTATGCTAATTTATGCGATAATAATTGCGTTAATCGTTATGATTGCTGTTAAGTATATATTGCCGGTGCTGGTGCCGTTTATAATCGCGCTGGTTTTTAGCATTATTATGGAGCCGATAATTGTGGCTTTACAGCACAAGGGGAGGCTGCCCCGCGGCGTTTCCACTTTTATTGCCATGCTTATCGTCTTTGGGGGAATTGGTGTTATCTTTACGGTAGTAACCTTGAAACTTGTTGCGGAGTTGGTTCAGCTTTCAGTTTCCCTACCCGGAATTGCAGCGGATTTAAGGGTTTATTTTCAAGATTTAATCGAAAAGGCGACGACGTTTTATGTGAATCTGCCACCATATGTTACTTCTTCACTTGAACAAAATATTAACAGTATTGCCGCGAACATCGAAGGTTTTATCACTCGGGTTGTCAATTCAATACTGCAGTATATTTCATTGGTACCCGGCACTCTCACTGTCTTGTTGGTGAGCGGGCTGGCCACATATTTTTTAGCCCGGGACCGCCATTTGATTGTTCAGTTATTGCTGCGTTTCGTTCCGGAACCGTGGGGTGAAAAGTCTGTTGAGGTTATGCGGGAAATATCAGCGGCCTTTTTAGGCTACTTGCGTGCTCAAGCCATTCTTATATCTATGACTGCTATAATTAGTATTACAGGTTTGTACATAATCGGCGCAAAATATGCCCTGACCATGGGGCTTTTGATAGGCTTTTTTGATCTGATCCCTGTTCTCGGACCGGCGGGTATTTACCTGCCCTGGCTAGCATGGTCCTTTGCCTCCGGTGATACGGGTTTTGGAATCAAACTGGCAATTTTATACGCCGTAGTAGTATTGATAAGACAGATATTTGAAACAAAAATCGTTTCGGCAAGTCTTGGTTTGCATCCATTAGCGACTCTAGTGGCAATGTATGCCGGATTAAAGTTGATGGGTGTTTTGGGTTTGGTGCTTGGCCCGGTCTTGCTTATTGGCGTACAGGCCGCGCTAAAATCGGGCATTTTAAATATCAAAACAAAATAAGCATAACTTATTCAGTAGCCAGTAGCCAGAATAAGAGAACAGTGTATTGTCTTTGAATTATTCTGAGTGCTGACTACTGAACACCAGATATTAACTACTAAGGAGTCAGAAGTCAGCATTCAGGGGTCAGAATAAAAAAACAGCTTATCGTTTTTTGAAATCTTTAAATTCTGATTACTGACTACTGCATTCTGAGTACTTGAATATTATTATTGGAGTCTGACATGAAAAGAGTTGTTATCCTGGGCAGCACAGGGTCAATTGGCCGGCAGGCACTTGAAGTTATCCGTCAGTTGCCTGACCGGTTTAAAGTAGTAGGTTTGGCGGCGGGTAAGCACTGGCAGCTCCTTGCCGGGCAAATCAGAGAGTTCCGGCCGGATGCCGTTGTATTGGAAAGAGAACAAGAGCTTAATAATTTACGCGATGAGCTCGTTTGGAGCGGGATTCCGGATTTGGCCTGGGGAAGGTCCGGGCTGGAAAACCTGGCCATGCTGCCGCAAGCTGACATCGTCCTGGTTGCGGTTACCGGGGCGCTTGGTATATATCCGACTATTGCCGCGATTAGCGCAGGCAAGGATGTCGCATTGGCTAACAAGGAAACCTTGGTGGCTGCCGGACATCTGGTTATAGAGTTGGCTGCGCAAAAGAAGTCGGCTTTGTTGCCGGTTGACAGCGAACATTCAGCGATTTGGCAGTGTCTTAACGGTCAAGAGCGAGGGGCTGTGGAAAAAATTATTTTAACAGCTTCTGGCGGACCGTTTCGTAATTTCAGTAAAGAACAGCTGGATAATGTAACTGTTGATATGGCGCTTTCTCATCCAAACTGGCAAATGGGCAATAAAATTACTATTGATTCAGCCACTTTAATGAATAAAGGGCTCGAGATTATTGAAGCAAAATGGTTATTTGGGGTAAGCTACGAACAAATAGAAGTGGTTATACATCCTCAGAGCATTATTCATTCAGCAGTTGAATTTTCGGACGGGTCGGTTATAGCCCAGATGGGGCAGCCGGATATGCGGCTGCCTATACAGTACGCCCTGACTTATCCGGAGCGACTGCCGGGCTGTTGTTCCAGGCTTAAATTGACTCGTTTGCAAGAATTGACTTTTGAAGAGCCGGATATAGAGAGGTTCCCTTCCTTAAAGCTTGCCTTTGAGGCCGGGAAAACAGGGGGGACCTTGCCCGCTGTGCTTAATGCCGCCAACGAGGTAGCTGTCAATTCTTTTTTGGAAAAAAGAATTCCTTTCCAGGCAATTCCCTTTATCGTGGGTGAAGTGATGGAAAAGCATCTGACGGCAAAACAGCCTGGTTTGGAAGAAATTATGGAGGCTGACTCTTGGGCCAGGGAAACTGGGGCCGCATTAATCAGAACCTTGTAACCGCTCAGTGGTCATGAGTCAGAATGAGTGAATGGTTTATCGCCTGGAAATATTCTGGATACTGACTGCTGAATTCTGAATGCTTGATTCCAATGATAATGCAAGGTGGTGTGTTTGTTGCTGACTTTTATCGCTTCGGTATTTGTGTTTGGCATGCTGGTTATTTTCCACGAGTTCGGTCACTTTAGTATTGCCAAACTGGTTGGCATAAAGGTTCATGAATTCAGCCTGGGCTTTGGGCCGAAGCTGTTTGGTATCCCTAAAGGGGAAACTTCCTACAACCTGCGGGCATTACCCCTGGGTGGTTTCGTGCGTATGGCCGGGATGGACCCGAATGAGGAGGAAGCTGATGATGAGCGCGGATTTAATAAAAAAACCGTGGGGCAACGTGTCGCTGTTATTTTTGCCGGGCCGCTGATGAATTTTATTCTGGCGGTGGCTTTGTGGGCTTTTGTCTTTATGTTTCAAGGTATACAGGTTGGAACAACTGAGATCGAAGCAGTCATTCCCGGTTCCCCAGCTGAAAAAGCCGGTATTGTCGCAGGAGATAAAATTGTGGCTGTTAACGGAGAATACTTGGAATGGGAGAAAATTGTCACCAGGATAAGTGAGCGACCGGAAGAAAGAATCGCTGTGACTATATCGCGGGATGGTATTGAAAAACAGTATGATATAGATACTTATAGAGATGAGAACGGCCAGGGGAAAATTGGCGTCAAGTCGGTTTACAGCTACCGTAAAATGGGTTTGATACCGTCTCTGGCACTGGGATTAGAGACGACTGGAAGGATTACAGTCACTATCCTTGACTTCATTGCTAAAATGATTTTCGGGCAAGTGCCGGCGGAACTCGGCGGACCGGTGCGGGTGGTCAGTGAAATTGGCAAGGCGGCGCAGGTTGGTTTTTTCTTCCTGCTGGAGCTTTCAGCTTTTTTAAGTATTAACTTAGGTTTGTTTAACCTCTTTCCGATCCCGGCACTGGACGGCAGCCGGATTCTGTTTCTGGCCTGGGAAAAGATTGGCGGCCGGCCGGTAGACCCGGTAAAAGAAAATTACATTCACCTGGTAGGTCTCGGGCTGCTGCTGCTGTTGATGGTGGTTATTACTTATAATGATATTCTCCAGTTATATATATTCAACCAGGCGCCGGGGCAATAATGATGAAAAGAAGACTTACAAAACCTGTTTTTGTCGGCAAGGTACAGGTGGGCGGCGGGGCGCCGGTAAGTGTGCAGTCCATGACGAACACCGACACCAGGGATATTCCCGCCACCATTTCTCAGATCAATGAACTGGCGGCCGGAGGTTGCCAGATAATCCGGGTCGCTGTGCCTGACCGGGAAGCGGCGGAGGCATTGCCTCTTATTCTAAAAGAGATTAATATACCGCTGATCGCTGATATTCACTTTGATTACCGGCTGGCTCTTGCGGCGATCGGAGCGGGTGTCGACGGACTCAGAATAAACCCGGGTAATATCGGCGGGCGTGAGAAAGTTAAGGAAGTGGTGGCGGCGGCTAGGGAGAGGAATGTGCCTATCCGCATTGGAGTAAACGCCGGCTCGCTGGAAAAAGAACTGCTTGCGCGGGATGGCGGAGTAACCGCGGCGGCGATGGTTGAAAGCGCCGTGCGCCACATAAAAATGCTTGAAGAATTAAATTATACCAGTATTAAAGTATCTTTGAAAGCTTCTGACATCCCTTTGATGCTGGAGTCATACCGCCTGCTGGCGGGTTTGACGGACTATCCTTTTCACATCGGGGTTACTGAGGCCGGTACCATCCGTTACGGGACCATAAAGTCCGCTGTGGGCATCGGCATATTATTGAATGAAGGCATCGGCGATACTATTAGAGTATCTTTGACCGGGGATCCCCGCCACGAAGTGAGGGCCGGTCTTGACATCTTAAAGTCGCTGGGGATCCGCAAGCGGGGTGTGGAGCTTATCTCCTGTCCCACATGCGGACGTACCCAGATCGAACTGGTAAAGATCGCGGAGGAAGTGGAGGAAAAACTTCAAGGCTTGGACAAGCCGCTAAAAGTGGCGGTAATGGGATGCATGGTTAACGGCCCGGGCGAGGCCAGGGAGGCTGATATCGGCATTGCCGGCGGTAAAGGAGTGGGAATTATTTTCCGTAAAGGGAAAGTTATCCGGAAAGTAGTAGAAGCAAAGCTTGTCGAAGAATTGTTGAAAGAGGTAGAATTGCTGTAATATTCAGGAGTCAGGAATCAGGAGTCAGAATGAGAGAATGGTTTATTGTCTTTAAATATTCTGAATTCTGACTCCTTGAAAGAAAATACTGTCTGGAGGAGTTTTATGCGAACGACAGAGTTATTTGCACCTACATTAAGAGAAGTGCCTGCGGAAGCGGAAGTAGTCAGCCACCAGCTGTTACTGCGGGCCGGTTTTATCCGCCGGGAAGCGGCAGGGGTATACACATACCTGCCGCTGGCCCTGCGTGTGTTAAAAAAGATTAATCAGATCATCCGGGAGGAAATGGACCGCCAGGGCGGGCAGGAGTTGCAGATGCCGATTATCCAATCCGCAGAGCTGTGGCAGGAGTCAGGCCGCTGGGACGTGTACGGACCGGAACTTTTCCGTTTAAAGGACCGGCATGACCGGGATTTTGCCCTTGGTCCCACACATGAAGAAATAATTACCGCGCTGGTGCGGGGTGAGGTAAGCTCTTACAAGCAACTGCCACTTTTACTATACCAGATTCAAAATAAATACCGGGATGAGCGGCGGCCGCGTTTTGGTTTGCTGCGCGGCCGGGAGTTTATCATGAAAGATCTTTATTCATTCGACCGGGATGAGCATGGTTTGCAGGTGAGTTATCAAAAAATGCACGACGCCTATACCCAGGTATTCCGGCGGTGCGGATTGCGCTTTAGACCAGTAGAAGCTGATTCCGGAGCAATTGGAGGCAGTGATACCCATGAGTTTATGGTACTGGCCGATTCCGGGGAAGCTACCATCCTATTTTGTGAAAAGGAAGCATGCGGGTATGCCGCCAATGTGGAAAAGGCCGCGCAGCCCAATGTCACAGCCAAACCCTGCGAGGACTTGAAACAGCTTGCCGAGGTGCCGACTCCCGGCGCCCATACAGTGGAAGAGGTCGCTGATTTTTTACATGTGCCGCCGCAAAAGATCATAAAAACACTTCTATATGAAACGGAAAAAGAAGTTGTCGCGGTGTTGGTCAGAGGTGACCGTGACGTCAATGAGATTAAGCTGTCAAACGCTTTGCATTGCTTGCATTTGAAGCTGGCCGGGGCAGCCACGGTACAGAACATAACCGGCGCGCGGGTTGGATTTGCCGGGCCGGTAAATCTGAAAAGCGTAAGAATAATCGCGGATTTGGAAATCTCCGCATTGACCAACGCTGTTACCGGGGCAAATAAGGATGACGCTCATTTGATTAATGTTAACCCGGTTCGTGATTTTAACGTTGATATCGTCAGTGATATCAGGATGGTGCAGGCCGGTGAACCTTGCCCCCGGTGCGGTTCGACGCTGAAAGAGGCAAAGGGGATTGAAGTAGGCCAGATTTTTAAGCTGGGGGATAAGTATAGCAAGGTATTGGGAGCCACTTACCTTGATGAGAGCGGCCTAAAAAAGGCGATTATAATGGGTTGCTACGGTATTGGCGTTACCCGGACGATGGCTGCCGCCATTGAGCAAAACCATGATCAAGACGGGATTATCTGGCCGGTTGCCATAGCGCCGTTTCACGCTGTAGTCGTACCGGTGAGCGTCAAGGATGAAAAACAGACGGCCATGGCGGAAGAAACCTACGACCGGCTTGTTAAGGCGGGGATTGAAACAGTGATTGATGACCGGCCTGAACGCGCCGGGGTCAAATTCAAGGACGCTGACCTGATTGGCTACCCTTTGCGGATTACCGTCGGGGCGAAGGCTGTGGCGAATGAGCAAGTCGAGGTCCGGGTGCGTAAAACCGGTGAAGTGGTGATGATTCCTGTTAATAAGGTGGAAAGTTCTGTGATAAAGCTTTTGGGACAATTGTAATTATGTTAAAAAAAATACTTGTTTTATCAGTTACCGTTGGTAACGGGCATATGCGGGCGGCTGAAGCTATTAAAAAAGCAGCCGGTAACCTTTATCCGGAAACAGAAGTATCCATTCTGGACACTTTCCGCTATGCCAGTCCTTTTCTGGAAAAAGTAGTCTTAGGCACGTATATGGAAATTCTGAAAATGAGTCCGGTTGTATACGGTTACTTGTACCGACAGGCGGAGAAAGGGCAGCCTTTATCAGGACGCGGTAAGCTCGAATTCAACCGTATCTTAAACCTGCTGGTTGCGCCCAAGCTGGTGAAGTATATCAAGGATTTTCAACCGGAAGTAATAGTTTGCACGCATCCTTTCCCAGTGGGGATTATGTCTCACATGAAAAAGAAAGGTATGTTTACGGGACCTGTTTTGGCGGCTATCACGGATTTTACCATACATTCTTTTTGGATATTCCCGGGAGTGGATTATTACCTGATCGGCGACGAGCAATTACAGCCTGAATGTGCGGCGTTCGGGATTAAGCCGGAAAATGTGCGGGCTACCGGGATACCGATAGATCCGGCTTTCGAAAGGAAATATAATAAGAAGGAATTACGGGAAAAGCTCGGGTTGAATCCTGAACTCCCGTCGATATTAGTTGCGGGCGGCGGACTGGGCATGGGAAACCTGGAGTCTGCCATGAAAACGTTGGGAGAGTCTTTTGATGATTGCCAGCTGATGGTTGTTGCCGGTACTAATGACCTACTTAAGGAAAGGCTGGTAAAGCTCGCGCCTGACATGTCCTGTGCAGTAAAGATTTACGGCTACGTCAACAACATCCATGAGTTAATGGCGGCGGCGGACTTGCTGATCGGCAAGCCGGGCGGTTTGTCTTGCGCGGAGGCAATGGCGATGGGCCTGCCTGTATTTATTATTGATCCGCTGCCGGGTCAGGAAGAAAGAAACGCGCAATTCCTGGCGGGGGCGGGGGCAGGGTTGAGGGTTGACGAAAGGAATCTGGCCGGACAGGTTAAATCGTACTTGCAAGATGCCGGCCGCCTGGAAATAATGACCCGGTCCGCCATCACCCTAGGTAAACCTAGGGCGGCGAGTGACGCCGTTAGTATTATGGAGGAGGCTGTTGCAAACAGCCTAAAAAGATAGCCCTTGTCAACAAATGTCTTTTATGATATAGTAGTACCGGTAACAGTGCGTCAGCAACGTATTATTTTTTGGTCTTTTCAAAGAGTGGGTAATTCCCACTCTTTCGTCTTATCACGCAGTCAAAGGTTATATTCGCAAACAGTGGATAATTAGGAGGGTTTCTGGTGGCGAGTCTTCAAGTTGTGAAACTGGTCGAACAGATAGCTTTACCAATCGTTCAGGAGGCTGATCTGGAACTGGTGGATGTTGAGTTCTTAAAAGAAGGCGGCCGTTGGTATCTGCGAATTTTTATTGATAAACCTGAGGGAATCAGCCACGAGGATTGCCGTTTTGTTTCCGAGAGAATCGACAGGTTGCTTGATGAAAAGGTGCCAATTTCGCATTCTTATACATTGGAGGTGTCTTCACCCGGTATTGATAGACTTATAAAAAAGGTTGAAGATTATACCCGGTTTAGGGGGAGAAATATTGTTATTGCCACTTTTGCACCTATTAACGGCCGGAAGAAGTTTAGCGGCCGTCTTGCGGGCACACGCATGGGCGACGTGGTGATTGATATGGATGGCGCGGAATTATTTATTCCCTTGGAACAGATTGCATCGGCGCGGCTGGCAGGGGTACTTTGAGCTTGAGGGGGGGGAAGTAGGATGAATATAGAATTTTTAGAGGCCTTAAGAGATTTGGAGAAGGAGAAGGGCATCGCGGTAGATGTTTTGCTGGAAGCTATTGAAGCGGCTTTGCAATCTGCCTATAAACGGAATTTTGGCTCTCTGCAAAATGCCCGGATCCATATTGAGCGCGAGACCGGAGATTTTAAAGTTTATACCCAGCGCTCGGTAACAGAGTCGGTGGAAGACCCGCGTCTGGAGATTGATTTGGAGGAAGCGCAAAGAATAAACCCCAATTATCAGGTGGGCGATATTGTTGAGGCTGAAGTTACCCCGAGAAATTTTGGCCGCATAGCCGCACAAACAGCGAAGCAGGTGGTAGTGCAACGAATTCGCGAGGCGGAAAGAAATATTGTTTTTGAGGAGTTCGTAAATCGCGAGGGAGAAATAGTCACAGGCACAGTGCAGCGGTTTGAACAAAAAAATGTATTGATTGAGCTGGGTAAAACGGAAGCTATCTTAATGCCTTCAGAGCAGATGCCGGGTGAAGATTACCGGCACGGTGAAAGAATCAAGGTGTATATCGTCGAGGTGAGAAAAACAACCAAAGGGCCTCAAATCATGGTTTCACGTACCCATCCCGGTTTATTGAAGCGCCTTTTCGAATTGGAGGTTCCTGAATTGCAGGAAGGTATTGTGGAGCTTAAAGCGATTGCGCGTGAAGCGGGTGCCCGCTCGAAGATAGCTGTATATTCAAAAGATGAGAATGTCGACCCGGTGGGGGCTTGTGTCGGTCCAAAGGGGATGAGAGTTCAGAACATTGTCAATGAACTGAATGGTGAGAAGGTTGATATTATTAAATGGAACCCGGACCCGTCAAAGTTTGTTGCCAGTTCCCTAAGTCCGGCAAAAGTGATGGCTGTTGAAGTATGGGATGAGGAAAAAATAGCCAGGGTAATTGTACCGGATTACCAACTATCCTTGGCAATCGGCAAAGAAGGACAGAATGCGCGTCTGGCGGCAAAACTGACCAGCTGGAAGATAGATATTAAGAGTGAGTCACAAATGCAGGAAATATATTCTGAGGAATGCGGTGAAGTTTACAAAAGTCCGGATGAATAGTATAAATAGGAGGTAGGGGCGGTGCCTAGGGTAAAAAAAATACCCCAAAGGATGTGTGTCGGTTGCCAGGAAATGAAACCTAAAAGAAAGTTGATCCGGCTGGTGCGTACACCTGATGATACAATTGAGATTGATCTTACTGGAAAACGCTCCGGACGTGGCGCTTATATCTGTCCTGGTGAAGATTGTTTTAAAAAAGCAGTTAAGGGGAAGAAACTTGAAAAGGCTTTGAAAAGCCCAATATCCTCCGAAGTTTTTGACGCCCTGGCAAAGGAATTAATGAAAGTTAGCGGCCATTAAGTGGATATAAAAGATTCTAGCATTATTTATTGTTGTGCGGAGTTGGAAACGGGTGAGTATCCGTAAAGTATCCCTGTCTCGGTAAACATTTGATAGTTGAAAGGGGAGATGTAGTTCGTACAAGATATATATCATGGAGGTGAGCATATGGTGAAAAAACGGGTGCATGAAATAGCAAAAGAACTTAACATAGAAAGCAGGGAAATAATTAATAAATTGAGCGGTATGGGAGTAAACGTTAAATCTCATATGAGCGCGCTGGAGGATAATGATGTTGAACGTTTACTGAAGTTATACAAAAAAGAAACTCCAGAGGTTGGGAAAACAGTGCTCGAGCCGGCACCTGCCGTATCTCAGAAGCAAAAGGTGGAGAACAAGAGCGAGTCTTTAGCTGCAGATTTTAGAAAGACCCGGAAAACGGGAGGGCAGCAGATTGAGCAAAAAAAAGGCGGCAAGGCCCCGGAGGCTAACTATTACCGTGGTCCTGGCTTAGTTGACCGTGTTCCTTCCCGTCCACCGGACAGGCGTTTCGAAGAAAAACCGGTGCCGGGAGAAAAAACTTTGCAAAGAAGAATTGAGGGTCAGCAAAAAAATAACCAGGGTGTAAGAGGTAAAGCTGTTGAAGGGCATAGGGATCGTCAAGCATTCGACAGTCCTCAACAAAACAGGTTTCAGCCAACCCAGCCACAGGGTGGTAGACCCGATGGCGGGCGTCCGGAAAAGTCTTCACAAGATCGCATGCAAAACAGACGGCCGCAAATGGAAGGCGGCCGCCAGGAGCGCCCAATGCAGGGTAAACAACAGCAAAACCGGCCTCCTCAAGATAAAAATCCGGCCCCCCGTTATGATCGCCACAAAACAGGGCCGGGCCGGTCTGTCGACAATAGACAGCAGGGAGCGCCCAGACCGGCTGGTGCAACCGGTTCCCCGGGTGCTAGACCACAGCGATGGAATGAGCGAGGTGCCAGACCGGCCGGTCAGCCAGAGGCAAGACAGAAACCGTTTGAACGACCCGTTCAGGCCGGCGCCGGCCAAGGCGCCAGGACGAAAACAGACTCAACAATGGCGGCGAGGCCGCAGGGGCGGTACGATAATAAAGGCGCTGATAGACCAAAGACTCAGGATAAACCAAAGTCGCAGATTGGGCGACTGAATAGTAAGGGGCGTTATGATAAACGTTCTGTGAGCTTGGATAATACTGACGAAAAACTGCGTTCAAGGACTGCTGCAGGTCCGCGTAAAAAAGGAGCCGTTAAAACCCAGGAAAGTCGCCCGGTTGGGCCGGCTCAACCGGTAGAAAAGAAACCCGTAGTAATAGGTGAATCAATAACAGTACAAGAATTGGCTTTAAAGATCCACAAAAGCCCGGCTGAGCTGATCAAAAAACTGATGCAGCTTGGTGTGATGGCAACAATAAATCAGGAGATTGACAGCGATACCGCAAGCTTGCTGGCCGTGGAATTCGGATATGAGGTTGAGGTTAAGCTTCCGGTTGATCTGGAAGCGTTGCTGATGCAGGAACCGGAAGAGGATGCTGAACAGTTAAATCCAAGACCTTGTATCGTTACTGTGATGGGACATGTCGATCATGGCAAGACTTCTCTGTTAGACGCCATCAGACAGACCAATGTGACTGCCACAGAGGCCGGCGGGATTACTCAACATATTGGTGCCTATCAGGTTGAGCATGGTGGAAAGAAAATCACTTTTGTAGACACGCCGGGACATGAAGCTTTTACGGCTATGCGGGCGCGTGGCGCACAGGTCACCGATATTGCCATCCTGGTAGTTGCGGCTGAAGACGGGGTAATGCCTCAAACCATAGAGGCGATAAATCACGCCAAAGAGGCGGAAGTGCCGATTATTGTGGCCATTAACAAGATGGATAAACCCGGA
Source organism: Pelotomaculum terephthalicicum JT (assembly GCF_022410535.1). Lineage (GTDB taxonomy): Bacteria > Bacillota > Desulfotomaculia > Desulfotomaculales > Pelotomaculaceae > Pelotomaculum_D > Pelotomaculum_D terephthalicicum. The sequence goes on along the minus strand of NZ_JAKNBL010000007.1, from coordinate 45,839 downwards.
GCCAACCCTGATCGGGTCAAACAGGAGCTTACTGAACAAGGATTGATAGCCGAGGAGTGGGGCGGGGATACTATCTGTGTTAATGTTTCAGCCGTCAAACGTGAAGGGTTGAAAGACCTTCTGGAAATGATCCTGCTGGTGGCTGAAATGAAAGAATTAAAGGCCAACCCTGAGCGTCCGGCCAGGGGAACAGTGATAGAGGCGGAACTTGATAAAGGTCGCGGTCCGGTAGCCACCGTGCTGGTGCAAAACGGTACTCTGAAGATTGGCGACAACATTATTGCCGGTTCCGCCATCGGGCGGGTACGCGCCATGATTGACGATAAAGGGCGTCGTGTAAAAAAAGCCGGGCCTTCCATGCCGGTTGAGGTATTGGGTTTTTCGGAAACACCGATGGCGGGCGACGTGTTTATTGTTGTCCAGGATGAGAAGCTTGCCAGAAGCATTGTTTCACGCAGACAGATAAAGAAAAGGGAAGAAGAGTTAAAAACCACCACCAGGGTGTCCTTGGACGACTTATTTAAGCGCATCCAGGAAGGCCAGATTAAAGAACTGGGCATTATCGTCAAAGCGGATGTGCAGGGTTCGGTTGAAGCTTTGCGGCAGGCGCTGGAGCGGTTAAATACCGGAGAGGTGAAGGTTAACATTATCCATGGCGGAGTAGGCGCCATTTCTGAAACTGATATCATGCTGGCGTCGGCATCTAACGCCATCATATTGGGATTCAACGTGCGTCCGGATGTAAACGCCAGGAAAGCTGCGGAGAATGAGAAGGTTGACGTACGGCTGTACAGGGTTATATACGAGGCCATAGAAGACGTTAAGGCGGCCATGAGCGGCTTGCTTGAGCCGGAATATAAAGAAGTGGCTCTGGGCAGGGCGGAAATAAGGAAGATATTCAGGGCTTCAAAAATAGGTACTATAGCGGGCTGCTATGTTATGGAAGGCAAGATAGAAAGGGATGCCGGCGTTCGGCTGGTGCGCGACGGCATAGTAATTCATGAGGGTAAATTAAATTCTCTAAAGCGGTTTAAAGACGACGTGAAAGAAGTATTGCAAGGATACGAGTGCGGCCTTGCTTTTGAAAAATTCAATGAGATGCAAGAGGGAGACGTTGTTGAGGCATTTACCGTTGAAGCTGTTAAAAGGGAACTCGCTTAAATGTAGATAGTCAAAGTTATATATAATCACTAACCTCTTACTAGGAGGTGTTAGGCAATGTCTTTCCGTTCTGAACGTTTAGCGGAAGCTATAAAAAAGGAAGTTTCTGATTTGCTGAGGGATGAAATAAAAGATCCGCGGATAGGTTTCGTCAGCATAACTGCAGTAAAAGTATCAAAGGATTTACGTTATGCTGATATTTTTGCCAGCGTTTACGGAGAGCCCGCCGCTCAAAAGGCTTCTATGGAAGCGCTCGCGAAAGCGCAGGGATTTGTCAGAAGTGAGTTGGGCAAGCGAATCCGGCTCCGTTACACTCCGGAGATCGCTTTTAAACTAGATCAATCAATAGGGCAGGGCGCGCGCTTAATTAAGCTTATGGAAGAAGTCCGGGAGAAAGGTGGCCCCTCCGATGAATAAGCTTGAGGTGATTGCCCGGGCCATCAGCAACGTAAAGCATGCGTTGATATGCGGTCATATCATGCCCGACGGTGACTGCCTCGGATCGGTACTGGCATTAGCGATGATATTGAGACAGCTTGGCAAACAAGCAACCGTTGCCGGTCCCGATCCTATTCCTGAGATATATGAGTTTTTACCGGGCATCCAGGATTACCGGGTCGGCAGCCCGCCGGAAGGCGCTTACGACACGCTAATTGCTTTGGATTGTCCCGTAACGGAAAGATTGGGTAGCGGTTACCGGGATTTGCCCGGGCGTGATTTGACTGTAATTAATATAGATCATCATGCCAGCACAAATTCTTACGGTACATACAGGTATATTGACCCTCAGGCGGCGGCGGTCGGAGAAATCATATTTGACTTGCTGCAGTTAATGAAAGTTAATATTTCTTTAGACATGGCAATTTGTTTGTATACGGCGATAGTTACAGATACCGGTTCATTTCAATATGAGAGTACCACCCCCAATACACATAGGCGAGCGGCTCATTTAATTGAAATGGGCGTACCATTTTCCCGGATAAACGTTCTTCTTTATGAAGAAAAATCGCGGGTTTCTCAGCTTTTATTAAGCGCAGCGTTGAAAACCCTCTCATTTAGCGATTGCGGCCGAGTAGCCTGGATGATTATCACCCGTGACATGCTGCGGGACACCGGGGCGAAAGATGAACATACGGAAGGAATTGTGAACTACGCCCGGTCAATTAAAGGCGTTGAAGTGGGATTGCTCTTTCATGAGCTGCCGGACGGCAAATATAAAATTAGTTTCCGATCAAAAAAAACGGTGGACGTTAACCGCCTGGCATCTTTTCTGGGTGGCGGGGGTCATTTGCGCGCCGCTGGCTGTGAAATCGCGGGAAAGATTAGTACAATTGAAAAAGAGGTGGTTGCGGCGGCAGTTCATGCAGCCGGAGGAGCGGGATTGTGATATGAATGGGATAATCAACGTGCTGAAACCTCCCGGGATGACCTCTCACGATGTGGTTGATTTTATCCGCCGCACATTTAAAATAAATAAGGTGGGACATACCGGAACGCTGGACCCCGGAGCAGCCGGGGTGCTGGTTGTTTGCCTGGGCCGTGCCACCCGCGCGGCCCGGTTTATTGCCGGGGACGATAAAGAGTACCGCGCGGAGATTACTTTTGGTACCGTAACTTCCACAGGGGACTCCTTTGGTGAAGTAATAGGCGAGTGTGACGCTTCATATTTGACCGCGGAAAGCGTTAAAGCATCACTGCCGGTTTTTACCGGGGAGATTAGCCAGGTGCCGCCGATGGTATCCGCGCTAAAGTGGCATGGGAAAAAGCTGTACGAACTGGCCAGAGCAGGTTTGACGGTCGAACGCCGGGCACGGGCGGTCACCATTAATAAGCTTGATTATATTGACGGCGCCGGTTGGGGTGGGCCTAAACCGGTGGCGCTGGTGCACTTAACCTGCTCCAAGGGAACATATGTCCGGACACTGTGTGAGGATATCGGCGATCACCTGGGATGCGGCGCTCATATGTCTTTTTTGGTGCGCACAAGAGCAGGCGTTTTTGAAATTGCTGATTCATGCACGCTGGAAGATATTAAGTCATTTGCTGCTGTAGGGAAAGCAGGTAATAATGCTTCTAATATCATTATTCCTGTGGAAGAAGCTTTATTAGGATTACCGCCTGTTAGAGTAAAGAGCGCGGCGGTTGCAGCGGTCAGTTCGGGCTCAAAGCTTTTTTTACCTGGAGTGGCTGAATTGCCTGACGGGTTGACCGAAGGTGTTCTTGTTCGCCTGCAAGGCCCGGAGGGGTTGTTAGCGGTAGCTGAGACCGGCTATGATCCGGCAGATCCGAGCAGGTTAGTATTTAAAACCGTTTGTGTGCTTGTATAATTATATTATATAAGGTAATCGTTGCTAGCGCTGCTAGGTAACACTAATGGTGCAGCTAACGAAAATATGGAAGTACTAATCAGGAGTCAGGAGTCAGGAGTCGGAATGAGAGATGGTTTATCGTCTTGAAGCATTCTGAATTTACGACTGCTGAATCTGAATGCCTGAATAATTAATATACGACCGAACCGGTTCCGTTCAGGCAGGAGGTTGTTAACTTGCATGTTTACCGCCATTGGCATGGCTTAAAGTATAAACATAAAAAGCTGGTAGTTGGAATGGGGAACTTCGACGGTGTGCATATCGGCCACCAAAAACTGATTTCTGAAATAGTGAGTATGGCCAATGAAATTTGTGGTACACCGGCTGTCTTTACTTTTCATCCTCATCCACTGGCTGTCTTGTACCCGGATAATTGTCCTCCGTTGCTGCTATCACATGAAGCGAAACAGGCGTTTATAGCCAAACTAAACGTAGAAGTATTGTTGCTGGTACCTTTCGACCTTGAATTTGCCAAGCTTTCACCGGAAGATTTTATCAAGACAGTGCTGCATGAAGAACTGGGGGCCAGTGGGGTTGTAGTTGGATATAATTATACTTTCGGACACTATGGCCGGGGAACGCCGGACTTACTGGAAGAACAAGCTTCTAAATACAACTACCAGCTGCGTGTGGTTCCTCCGGTAATAGTTGAAGGTCAGGTAGTCAGCAGTTCCCTGATTAGGGAGTTGTTAATGAAAGGCCAGGTGGTTGAGTCAGCCAAATTTCTAGGGTATTATCCGTTTATCGAGGGGCAGGTCGTAACGGGGGAAAGGCGTGGCGGCTCTCTTGGTTTTCCTACCGCCAACCTGAATATAGATCGAAAAATGCTGGTTCCTGCGGATGGTGTTTATTCGGTTAAGGTTTATGTAGACGGTGAAACCTATCTTGGCGTGGCAAATATCGGCGTCAAGCCGACATTTCAAGGTAACGCAAGGAATATTGAAGTGCATTTGCTGGATTTTTACCAGGATCTCTATGGGAAGAATATCAAAGTGAAATTTATCAGGCGGTTAAGAGGGGAAAAAAAATTTCCGACATCAACCGACCTGGTTAAACAAATAGAGCAAGATATTATGGAAACCCGGGCGGGGGTCGAAAGCAAATGAATAAAAAATAACGATTTTCAATATAATTTTATGGGCAGCGTTTACATAAGCGTTTGATTTGTGCTACAATTATCGCGTTAAACGTCCCGTATCATGAGAGGAGGCGTTAACCTTGACTGTGCCAAAGTTCGATTCTCCCGAGGAGGAGATTAAAAAGTGGCTCAATTATATCGCTCTGATTTGCCTGAGCGAGGAATTCCAGTCTCTGAAAAAAGAGCTGGAGTGCATTTACAACCAGTCAAACATTGAGAATGTCCGGTTAACAGCCTTCCAGGATGCCCTATATGCCTTTCTCGCGCAAGAGGGAGAAGAACGAATGTACCAATCTAACGCGTATTAGAGTGTAAACAGGATGAAGGTTATTATTACGGAACACGCCCGCAAGCGATTACGGGATATGAGACAGGATAGAATCACTATAGCGGACATCATTAACGCTGCCAGCGGCATACCAGGACGCATACCGACGGCTACCAGATTCCGTGGTTTTTTAGCTAAGCCTGGCAGAGTGTTTGATATTGTTGCCAAAGATATACCAGGCGGCCGCCTGGTCATAACAATAATCGGGAAGTAGCCTTCCCGAAGAACTGCAGGCTAGGTAACATGTTCTCCGGCGGTTGACTTGGCCGGCAGCGATTTCCCAAAAAGGAGGTGAACAGCATGGCTTTGACTACTGAAGACAAGCAATCCATTATATCCCAACATAAGCTTCACGATAACGACACTGGTTCCCCGGAAGTACAGGTTGCTATTTTGACGGAAAGGATTAACAACCTTACCGGTCACTTGCAGTTGCATAAAGGTGACCACCACTCACGCCGTGGTTTGTTTAAGATGGTTGGCCAAAGAAGGGCCTTGCTAAACTATCTGCGTGACCGGCATTTTGATCGATATCGTTCACTTATCGAAAAACTTGGTTTAAGAAAGTAGCGATGTTTTTGAAGCGGGCTAATTCACCCGCTTCTTCGTCATATGCGGGGGTTTGTGTATTTTATTCTACCCCGAAAGGAAATAATATTAAGAATGTCGAAGATATATTTTGTTAAATGTTTCATGTCTGTTACGGGAGGTATTGCTACTCAATGTTAAATAACCAAGTTTTAATTAAAGAAATTCTCGTCGGTGGTCGCCCGATGATCTTAGAAACCGGCAGGCTGGCAAAACAAGCGAGTGGTTCTGTTTTTGTCCGTTACGGGGATACCACCGTCCTGGTAACCGCTACTATGGCAGGCCACCTCAGGGCAGGGATTGATTTCTTTCCACTTACGGTGGATTATGAGGAAAGGTTTTACGCTGTGGGAAAGATACCGGGCGGTTTCATAAAAAGAGAGAGCCGTCCCAGTGAGAAGGCCGTTCTTTCCGGACGATTGATCGACCGGCCAATCCGCCCCCTGTTCCCTAAAGAAATGCGCAACGAGGTCCAGGTTATCGCCACAATAATGTCCGTGGACCAGGACCACGCACCGGAAATAGCCGCCATGATCGGCGCTTCAGCGGCGTTGCACATCTCGGAAATCCCTATTAAATACCCGATTGGCGGTGTTATTGTCGGCCGGGTGGACGGGCAGTTTATAATCAACCCTGTTTTAGCCCAGAACGAAAAAAGTGAAATGCACCTGGTGGTTGCCGGTACCGGAGACGCGGTAATGATGGTAGAGGCGGGTGCCCGTGAGATTCCGGAAGCGGTCATGCTGGAAGCGATATCTTTCGGACATGACGCTGTGAAAGAAATCGTTAGCTTTATTGAGGAATTTCGTGATGAAGCCCTGGCTTTAGGGCTGGCCAGGGAAAAAGTAACGCCTGTCATGTCCGAACCAGGGCCTGACATTATAGAAGCGGTAACCGGGAAGGCCGGGGAAAAACTTGAGGTTGCCCTCCGGCGGTGCGTAAACGAAAGACTTATTAAGCAAGCCCGTGAATCATATTTGGATGATGTTAAGAACGAATTGGTGGAGCAATTTATCGAAACCTTTCCGGAACAAGAAAATTCAATACGAACGGTTATTGACGCAGTTGAAAAGAAAATCGTACGCAGTATGATCACATCAGAAGGAGCGCGTATTGACGGACGGGCGATTACAGAGGTGCGCCCGATATCCGTTGAAGTGGGCGTTTTACCAAGACCCCACGGGTCCGGGCTTTTTACCAGGGGACAAACTCAAATCCTTTCAGCGGTAACCCTGGGAACAATTTCGGATGAGCAAATCCTGGACGGTCTAGGTGTGGAAGAATCCAAGCGATTTATGCATCATTATAATTTCCCGCCTTTCAGCGTGGGTGAGACCCGGCCGATCAGGTCTCCAGGCCGCAGGGAAATCGGACATGGAGCACTGGCAGAAAGGGCGCTTGCCGCGGTTATACCGAATGAAGAAGAATTTCCCTATACCATTCGCCTTGTTTCCGAAGCTCTTGAATCAAATGGTTCCACCTCAATGGGAAGCGTATGCGGCAGTTGTTTGGCTTTAATGGACGCAGGAGTGCCGATTAAAGCGCCGGTTGCCGGTGTTGCCATGGGTCTGATTAAAGAAGGCGATAAACTCGCTGTACTTACTGATATCCAGGGATTTGAGGATCACCTTGGTGACATGGACTTTAAAGTCGCGGGTACTGCCAAGGGGATTACAGCCCTCCAAATGGATATCAAAATCGCCGGTATTACCCGGGAAGTGTTCGAGCAAGCCCTGGCGCAGGCACATGAGGGTCGTATGCATATTTTAAATAAAATGCTTGAGGTTATTCCCGCTCCCAGACCGGAACTGTCGCCGCATGCCCCGCGTATTATCCATACCACGATTGACCCGGATAAGATACGTGACGTAATTGGGCCGGGTGGTAAGATTATTAAAAAAATCGTTGAGGAAACCGGTGCTGATATAGATATAGAAGATGATGGCCGGGTGTTTATTGCGTCTGTTGACCAGGAAAAGGGTAAAATAGCCCTGCAAATTATCGAATCATTGACAAAGGAAATCCAGGCCGGTGAAATTTATAACGGGCGTGTTACCAAGGTGATGGATTTTGGTTGTTTTGTTGAGATTATCCCGGGAGTTCTGGGGCTGCCGGGTAAAGAAGGCCTTGTTCATATTTCCCAGCTTGAACACCACAGGGTAAATAAGGTTGAGGATGTTGTCAAAGAAGGGGATATGATTCTGGTTAAAACTATTGGATATGATAATCAAGGCCGGTTGAAGCTGTCAAAGAAAGATGTTGTGCCTGCGCCGGCAGGAAAGGTCGCCAAGGACGACCGGGAAAGGTCTCGCGACCGGGGACCGCGGCCGCCAAGACGCCGTGAATTCGGCCGTGGTTAGCAAGACATTATCCTGATTGAGTAATAGCAGCTTGTTTTTTATTATGGATGTGTTTTTCTTTTGGGTAGTAGCATTACTAACACCTCGAATTAGAGGTTTTTTTTTATTTTAATAATAATGCTATGGGACGCATAGGATTTGTTAAGCAGTATCAGTAAATAATCAGAAAAGAAATTGGGAAACCTGATAAGGGAGATTATAAAGCTTTTCAATATATATAGTTCTAATTTAAAGGAATTAGAGCAAATATCACGAATATGTTTCAGGATGTATTTATATAGGAGGTTCCTTTATGTTCCATAAGGTTACTCTTGACAACAATATACATATTCTTTTGGAGCAAGTTCCCCATGTTCGTTCGGTGGCTCTGGGCTTTTGGGTTGATGTGGGTTCGCGTTATGAAAGCTCTGAGAACAACGGTATATCGCACTTTATTGAGCATTTGCTTTTTAAAGGGACTGAAAGGCGAACAGCCAAGCAGATTGCCGAGACCCTTGATGCGGTAGGCGGGCAGCTGAACGCGTTTACTACCAAGGAATATACTTGTTATTACGCCAGGGTTCTTGATGAATATTTTGACCTTGCCGTGGACCTATTGAGCGATATGCTATTTTACTCTAAATTTGCGCCGGATGATATCGACCGCGAGAGAAATGTCATCGTCGAAGAGATTAAAATGTACGAAGATGCTCCGGATGAGTTGGTACACGATATTTTTGCCGGTTCAATGTGGCAGGGACATGCTCTCGGCAGGCCGATTATCGGAACTGCCGAGGTGATAGAGCAGATTTCGAGGGATAAAATAGTTGAGTTTTATAATACCCATTATAAACCGGGAAATCTGGTAGTAACAGCTGCAGGCAATATAGATAAAGATGAGGTAATCAATAAACTTCGTCCAGTGCTGGAAACAAGAAAAGGTTATTTGCCGGCACGCGACATAATTGCTCCCGCGCCAAAGCGGGATGTGGTTTGCCGCAGCAAAGAAACTGAACAAGTGCACTTGTGCATTGGTACTCCCGGCTTAAGCCTGGAAAATGAGAAAACTTACACTTTCCAGGTGCTTAACACTATTCTTGGCGGAGGCTTGAGTTCGAGATTGTTTCAGGAGATCAGGGAGCAGCGCGGGCTTGTTTATTCAGTTTACTCTTATCATAGCTCATACCACGATACCGGTCTTTTTTGTATCTATGCCGGTCTGAGCAAGCAAAACGTAGATGAGGTATTAGAGCTAATATTTAAACAAGTGGAAGATATCAGGTTAAATAGCGTTAAATCCGAAGAACTTCAGCGGGCAAAAGACCAATTAAAGGGTAATCTGCTCTTGAGCTTGGAGAATGTCAGCACACGGATGAGCAGATTGGGAAAATCTCAACTTTATCTGGGGAAGGTTATCCCCCCGGAGGAGGTTGTAGAAAAAATAAACAAAGTAACGATAGCTGATATTCAGGAATTAGCCGCAGAAATGTTAAAGCCCGGGGATTTTTCCATGGCGACTATCGGGCCTTGGACGGACTGTGGTAACATGGAAAAAATGTTGTCAAGGTATGGAAGTCAATTGAGGCGTGAAACATAGATTGATTCAGCGAACCAGAATAGTTTAACGAATATTAATCCTCCGACGAGGAGGATTTTAAATTTGCCGGCGATAAGTTTTCCATGGAGGTATTTATGAGCTTTTCCATAACCGTAAAAGTAAAAAAAGTGTCTGAAAAAATAGGCGACACCATACCGTTTCCGCACTATGCCACGACAGGCTCAGCGGGGTTGGACTTACCGGCTTGCCTGGATGAACCTTTGGTGGTGCCCCCCGGCGCCAGAATGAAAATCCCGACAGGCATTGCCATTGAAATCCCGTTTAAACACATTGTTGGCCTGGTTTTTCCCAGAAGTGGCTTAGCTACCAAGCATGGTATTTCTCTTGCAAATGCTGTCGGGGTTATTGACAGCGACTACAAAGGAGAAATAATTGTGGCTGTTTACAATCAATCTATTAGTGAATACATAGTCAATCCGGGAGAAAGAGTTGCTCAACTGCTTTTCTTGCCGGTATATAATGCCGTCCTTGAACCTGTGGAAGAGCTTGAGGAAAGTGGTCGTGGCGAAGGTGGTTTTGGCTCCACCGGCAAAGTGTGAAATTTAGGTAGTCAAGAGTCAGAATGAGAAAACATTATGGTCTTGAAGTATTCTGACTACTGAATTCTGAGTACCTGTCTTTTTTATCATATTCCCGGCATGTCCTAAATAGATTATTACGGGGGTGGGACTATGCTAAATGGGTTATTATTCGGTACGGTTGTATTGTTGCTGGTAGTTTTTTCTGTCCGCGAAAGAGTTAAACAGCAGAGATACAGGGAAAAAGACTGGGGAGTAATTGGTGAAAGCAAATCCAGTCCACTTTCAAAAGCGCTAACCAACCTTATCGGAGTTGCTGGGGGTATCTATCTTTCACTTGTGTTGATATGTACCTTTGTTGAGCTGCAATTACCGGCGAGAGTGCATTTAGGACATTACAGCCTGGAGCCGTTGGCTGCAATTTCAATTATTATGGCTTTAGCTCAGCCTTATATCCTGAAGGTGATCCAGGCATGGCGAAAAATTTAACAATCAAATTGTCAATATATAAATTAAATTTCGCAAGGGGTGGTTAATATGAGATTGGGTGAGCTCGTCGGTAAAGAAATAGTAAATATTTATAACGGCGCGCGATTGGGTGTGGTAGATGAATCTGACATGGATATAGATATCGATACCGGTGAGATTCGTTCAATAATTCTGCCAAGGAAGAATAACATTATAAATCTGTGGATAGACAAGCCGAAGTTGATAATACCCTGGGAAGCTGTGAGAAAAATCGGCGCTGAAGTTATCATTGTAGAGCTGGATCAGACTAACCCGGCTTTTCAGCGCTATTCGTATTAGTATCCACGCAAGCTTAGTATAAATTAACATAAAACAGGAGGGGATACCGCCACCCCCTCCTGTTTTATGTTAATTTATACTAAGCTAGATTTACTTTACCTTCCGCCTCGTAGCCATATCCGATTTGGGTGCGCGGATTTCCAGGATGCCGTTGGAATATGTCGCTTCTACCTGCCCTGGAAACAAATTATTACCATATACTTTAAAATAAGCGCCCAAATTTTTTTGCTTATCTGTCATCTTTACAACCTGCTTTTGACATACTAAAAATTAAGCATAATTGGGGATGACAGGAGGTCTGACATGGCACGTCAACAAAGAATTGAATTGATTAAAAATATTGCTGAATTGAGAGATGCCGCCGTTATCTGCTATATTACAGGTGACCGGGAAAATATTAATACAAGAATTGCACCTGATGTGACAGAGGTTTTTTACAGACATTTGGAAATGCTTAATAAAAACGATCAAAGAACAGGCAGCCAGATAGATTTGTTTCTATATACTAGGGGAGGCGATGTCCTGACGCCTTGGCGATTAGTTCACCTAATCCGGGAATATACAAATCGTTTTAATATTATCGTTCCTTTTCGTTGTTACAGCGCTGGAACGTTGTTATGTCTGGGGGCGGACGAAATAGTAATGGGTAAAATGGGTGAACTCGGTCCGATAGATCCCAGTGTTGTAAACGCTTTTAATCCACAGGATCCCAACAACCCCACCGCTAGAATTCCGGTAAATATTGAGGATGTTTATTCTTATTTGGCTTTGGCCGGGGAAAAGGCCGGTGTTTGTAGTAATGACCAGCAGGTAAAAGCATTTACCCTTCTTGCGGAGCGGATTCATCCATTAGCCCTGGGGAATGTCCACCGGAATTACTTATTGATCAGATCGCTGGCAAAAAAACTGCTGGCGATGCATCAACAGCCGTTACGGGAAGGGATGAGCGAGCATATAATTGACAACCTTACAGAAAAACTGTACGCACACAATCATATGATTTCCAGGCGGGAAGCATCAGAAGAAATAACTCTTAATATCACCATGCCCGACGGCAATCTGGAATCTTTATTATGGCTGCTTTACCAAGATTATGCGGAAGAATTGGCTCTGTCGGAACCTTTTAACCCAGCGGAGAAGTTAAGTGGCAGTAGGATAGATTTTGAAGTTACCAGCGGCATAGTGGAGTCAATGTATGGTTCAGATGGTTTTGTTTTCTCCGGGGTTGTTGAACGGCGTGATTTTCCTGAGTCCGGTAAGGTAAATGTGAATATATTAAAGCAAGGTTGGAGAATTATTTCGTAGCATAAAATAATTTTGCAGGAGGAAGTAAGTATGAAAGATGAACTGACCAAAATTAAGAATGAAAAAATTAGTTTTAATTTTAAAACAAACGAAACAAAGTATTATCTTTTAACCAGGGGATCAGGATACCCGTTGGCTGAATTTACTTTTCCGGATCTGCCGGAGAGTACCGCGACAAGACTTGTGATTCCGGAAAATATGCCTAAAACATTGGACATGGTTCTTCTATATTAACATACAACAGTCTTTCGTATCGGCCTTTTGGTCTTTCCTGTTAACACACCCTTTCTAAATTGATAGTATTATGACTAAATTAAAGATAAATATACCAAGGCGGAATTCGCCGTTTAGGCCGTTGAAAGAGTTAGCCGTGTAGAGTTCACTTGCACTTAAGTGTCTTTTGTCACTTTAATTCTTATTGACATATCTTATTGACATATTTAATTATATATAAGAAAATTAAGTTTAAAAAGTTAGCGGCGATTTTCAGGGAGGTGTGGTTTTGCTTAGGGTTATTGTTGCCGGTGCTTATGGCAGGATGGGCCGGGAGGTGGTCAAAGCTATCTGGAATTCAGATGATCTGGAACTTATTGGTGCGGCCGACAGTAGGGGAGAAGGAGTGGATGTCGGTTCGTTGATTGAAGCCGGTGAGATTGGGATATCGATAGAAAAAGACCTGGAAGAGCTCATATTGCGGACCCGTCCTGACGTAGTAATAGACTTTACCACTCCTCAGGCTGTATACCGGAATGTAATGATCTGTCTGAATCACGGCGTGCGTCCGGTTGTCGGGACAACCGGGTTGAGTGAGGAAAAAATTCAGGCAATTATTGACCTTTCAAAATCATTGGGCGTAGGTGGTTTGATAGCGCCTAACTTTGCCATAGGGGCGATTTTAATGATGAGATTTGCCTCCGAAGCCGTGCGCCATTTCCCTCAAGTGGAAATAATCGAATTGCATCATGATCAAAAAATTGATGCGCCATCCGGTACATCAATAAAAACAGCCGAGGCGATTATTGAACAGCGTGGAGATCTCGAGCAAGGGCCGGTTAATGAATTTGAAAACATAGCCGGGGCGCGCGGGAGCAAGCTAACAGGTGGGATACGCATACATAGTGTTCGCCTGCCGGGGTTGGTAGCCCATCAGGAGGTCATTTTTGGCGGATTGGGTCAGACTTTAACAATCAGGCATGACTCTATCACCCGGGAATCGTTCATGCCCGGAATACTGTATGGGATACGTAAAGTAGCACATCTTGAAAGGGTGGTTTATGGTTTAGACAAACTGCTTTTTGATTAATCGCAACTTAATATTGACAAGCACCTTCATTTTTAATGGCTCATATAATGTGGGTAAACGCAGCCAACGATGTTAGGGGGTTTCCGACGGTTATGCAGCCAGATCTTGATGGGATTACCGTTGCTGTTATCGGAGGCGATGCCAGATACCTGGATATGATCGAGGAGTTACTTGCATCAGGTATCCGGGTGAATGTTACTGGCCTGCCTGTAAAAGACGGTACCAGCGGTGTTGTTCTCTCGAGTAGTTTAGTGGATAGTCTGAAGGGTGTTAAAGCTGTTGTCCTGCCTATTCTTGGCATTGATGATAAAGGGCTTTTGCACTGTGTTTTGTCCGAACAGACCTTTACCCTAACTGAAGAAATAATGGCGGCTTTACCTGTTAAGACTCTCGTTTTTACCGGACTTGCCGGTACGCTGCTCAAGCAGATGACTGCAAGTTTAGGCCTTCGTCTTATCGAACTAATGAATCTGGACGAGGTGGCGATATTAAATTCAATTCCTTCGTCAGAAGGCGTTGTCCAGATGGCGATGGAAATGTTGCCGATAACTATTCACGGTAGTTCGGCTATTGTCATCGGGTTTGGCCGAACCGGCCGGACACTGTCCCGTTTATTATGGGCGATGGGGGCGCGAACGGGGGTTGTCGCCAGAAAGACTGCGGACATGGCCAGGATTATTGAGATGAATCTAACCCCTGTTTCTTTTACAGAAATGAGAAGCTTTATGGGTGAAGTCGATATAATTTTCAACACGGTACCCGCGCCGGTTTTGACGGAAGACATATTAACAGGTATAAAACCCGGCACGGTAATCATCGACTTAGCCACAGCGCCGGGTGGAACTGATTTTCAGGCGGCGGAGCGTTTAGGACTAAGAGCCGTTCTTACGCCTAGTCTACCGGGCAGGGTTGCGCCTAAAACAGCCGGCCGGATATTAGCCAAGGCGATCACAGGATTTCTGGCAGGGGAAACGGCAGGCGGCTTGCCCGGTTTTTAGATAACGGAGGTGCTTGAGATGCGTTTGCAGGGGGTCAAGGTTGGTTTTGCCTTGACTGGCTCTCATTGTTGTCTGGATGATGTTATACCGCAAGTGCGCAATTTAGTTAATGAGGGTGCTGAAATTTATCCGGTAATGAGTGACGCGCTTTATGCCACTGACACTAGATTTGGATCCAGCCTAAAATGGCAAAACTTGATTAGTGAAATTACCGGCCGTGAAATAATTTCTACTATTGCAGACGCTGAACCCATTGGGCCACAGAAACTTCATGATATAATAGTAGTTGCTCCATGTACGGGAAACACGCTGGCCAAATTAGCCAACGGGATTACTGACAGCCCGGTACTGATGGCCGTAAAGGCTCAATTAAGAAATCAGCGGCCGGTGGTGCTGGCTGTTTCAACCAACGATGGTTTGAGCATGAACGCCAAAAATATTGGTTTGCTGCTTAATATGAAAAATATCTTTCTGGTTCCTTTTGGACAGGACAATCCGACCGAAAAGCCGAGCTCGCTTGTGGCGAAGTGGGATTTGCTAGTAAATACGATACAAGATGCATTAATGGGTAAACAGTATCAGCCACTACTGGTGGTACATCAGGTGGGACATAATTAGGCAAATATTATCAGAATGACACTGTGAAAATGCAAAGTTAAACTCCTGTAAACCCTGTGCAATCTTGTCCGAAAAATACCAGTTGGGACTAGGCAATTAGAAGTGATAACTTTTAAATAAATATTTTATTAAGGGGGTTTTTCTTTGTCGGAGTACAAAGTAGTTTTAGTCGGGGCTAGCGGCGCAGTGGGGCATGAGATTCTAAAAGTGCTTGATGAGCGGAACTTTCCTGTAGGGGATTTAAAACTTTGCGCCACTTCCCGTTCCGCAGGTAAAGAAATGGCTTTTCGGGGGAAGAACTATAGTGTGGAAGAAACAACTCCAGACTCGTTTAACGGCGCCGATATTGTTTTTTTTGCCGGAGGGGCGGCAAGTAAGGAGTTCGGGCCGGCAGCTGTTGAGCGGGGAGCGGTGATCATTGACAACAGCAGCAATTTTAGGATGGATCCTGCGGTTCCCCTGGTGGTTCCTGAAGTGAACCCTGAGGATGTTAAATGGCATAAAGGAATCATCGCCAACCCGAACTGTTCGACTATTATCGCGGTAGTGGCATTGAAACCAATCCATGACGCGGCGAAAATAAAGAGAATTGTAGTGTCGACTTATCAGGCGGTATCCGGTGCCGGGGCGGAAGCTATTGAAGAATTGACTGTTCAGACCAAGGCGGTTTTAGAACAGGGTAAAATCACCCCGGAAGTGTTTCCATACCAAATAGCGTTTAATTTAATACCGCATATTGATGTTTTTATGGATCTGGATTATACAAAAGAAGAATGGAAGATGGTGAAAGAAAACCAAAAGATATTGCATGACGATTCTATAGCGATTACCGCCACTACCGTCCGGGTGCCGGTATACCGCAGCCATTCTGAATCGATAAATATTGAGACCGAGAGGAAGCTTACCGCTTTAGAAGCGAGACAGGTGTTCGAAAAATCTCCGGGTGTTGTTGTTGTAGACGATCCGGCGGCAAAGAAGTATCCAATGCCGTTATTTGCGTCTGACCGGGATGAGGTTTTTATCGGTCGTATCCGCGAGGATAATTCCATTCCTAACGGCCTGAATATCTGGGTTGCAGCCGATCAACTGCGAAAAGGCGCTGCAACTAACGCAATTCAAATTGCTGAACTCTTAATTAAGTATGATTGTTTAATGAAAAAATAATAATCTCAGGAGTCAGGAGTCAGAAGTCAGAATAAGAGAACTAATCGAATATTGAATCTAGAACTCCTTGAACAAAAATGTTAACTTTCGATTTCCTGCTTCTTAGGCAATCAAAATTTTTGCGCCGTCTAAGAAATTTATGAAAGCTTAGTCTAATCGTCAGGATTTATGCCTGACAAGGTGTAAAACTTTTAATTGCCCAACTTCGGACCGGACTCTTGTGTTCATTCTGAATTCTGACTACTGACTGCTGAAAAAAGTGGCTACCGAAAGGAGTATATATGGAATTTATTGTTCAGAAGTTTGGCGGCACGTCCCTTGTTGACGAAGAAATGCGTTTAAAGGTTGCCGCCAAGGTAGCCGAAGCCAGCCAGGAAGGCTACTCTCCGGTTGTTGTTGTATCCGCTATCGGACGCCGAGGAGAGCCTTATGCGACGGATACACTCCTTTCATATGCCGGCAGCGGTAATAAGGAACTATCACCCCGTGAAGCTGATCTTCTGATGTCCTGCGGGGAAATCATATCAGGCGTGGTGTTGGCCGCCACCATACAAAAAATAGGCTACCCGGCTATTTTCCTCACGGGAGCGCAAGCCGGTATAATTACTGATGATAATTATAACGAGGCAAAAATCATTAAAGTTGACCCTCAATGTATAGTACGACACGCTCTGGAAGGGAAAATTGTCATCGTTGCCGGGTTTCAGGGTATTACCAAAGAGGGGGAAGTAACGACGCTTGGCAGAGGCGGCAGCGATACCACCGCAGCGGCTCTTGGCGTTGCGCTGGAGGCAACCAGCGTGGATATTTATACGGATGTTGAGGGAATTATGACCGCGGACCCGCGCATTGTATCTGACGCGAGACCTCTGGAGACAGTAACTTATAACGAGATTTGCCAGCTGGCTCAAGAGGGAGCAAAAGTAATTCACCCCCGGGCTGTGGAAATTGCCATGCAAAAAAATATTCCTTTGAGAATTAAATGCACTTTTAGCGACGCTCAGGGCACGCTGGTAACTTCGTATGGTGAAGTGTATAAGGGTTCTATAGATATTACCAGGGACCGTACAATAACGGGTATTACAAACATCCCTGATGTCAACAGGATGAGAATAGTGATTAAAGATTGTCCGGATGTCCCTGAATTTCAGAAAAAAATATTTAATGCGTTGGCGCAAGCCGGAATCAGTTTGGATCTGATCAATGTACTACCGGAATCAGTTCTTTTTACAGTAAAAAAATCGGTTGCGGCCAAAGCGGTTCGTGTCCTGGAAAACCTTGATATTTACCCTGAGGTGCTGTCTGATTGCGCAAAAGTGGCGGTTGTGGGAGCTGGAATGACCGGTGTTCCCGGTGTTATGGCGAAAATTGTGGAGGCGCTGTCTGCTGAAAAAATACAGATATTACAATCCGCTGATTCTTATACAACAATTTGGATACTGGTAAAGCGGAATGAGATGGAAAAATGTATCCAAATCTTGCACCGGCAATTTAGGCCGGGTGATTATTTATAAAGAAGGTGAAAGAATTGACAAATGATTTCGGGCGAATGATTACAGCCATGGTTACACCTTTTAATGATGATCTTACAATTAATTTTGATCAGGCTAAAAAGTTAGCTTCTTACCTGGTGCAAACCGGATCGGACGGATTAGTGGTTGCCGGTACGACCGGTGAATCGCCGACACTTAATACAGATGAAAAGGTCGGTCTTTTTAAAGCGATCGTTGAAGAGGTTGGTGGTAAAGCTGCTGTAATCGCCGGTACCGGCAGCTACTCGACTGCCGACAGCATAGCCTTGACTCAAGCTGCGCAAAATGCCGGGGTTGACGGTGTTATGCTGGTAGCGCCTTATTATAACAAGCCACCACAGGAGGGGCTTTTTCAGCATTTCAAGGCTATAGCCGAAAGCACGGATCTGCCGATCATCCTTTATAACATACCAGGCAGAACTTCAGTTAACATGTTGCCTGACACAGTGGCCAGACTTGCCCAGATCAGTAATATTGTCGCAATCAAGGAATCAAGCGGCAGTATGGATCAGGTTAGTGAGTTAAAACGCTCCCTGCCTGACTGTGTGGCCATATACAGCGGTGACGACTCATTGACCCTGCCGATTCTTGCCCTGGGCGGCAAGGGTGTTATTAGTGTGGCTTCTCACTTGATCGGTATGCGGATTAAAGAAATGATTAATGCTTATCATTCCGGCAATACTAACTTGGCCACAAAAATTCACCTGGAACTTCTACCGGTTTTTAAAGGGTTGTTTATTACTACCAGTCCGGCGCCTGTAAAAGCTGCCTTAGGCATCATAGGCTGGCAGGTAGGCGGTCTGCGTCTTCCGTTAGTGGAAATTAACGCGGTGGAAAAAGAAAGCATTAGCTCCTTATTGGTAAACATGAAATTATCATAGAAGGTTGAATATTATATCTCTGACTGTGGGAGATGGATTCCGCAGTAATTTGTCCAAGCCTTTTATCGCTGGCTTGTTGCGGGCAAAGAAATGAAGTATAATATTACTTGAGTGCTAAGTGGGCTTTCCTAAAACCTCCAGTCAAAAAAATATTCCCCACCTTCTCCGAGTTTATCTCACCGGTTGCAGTAATGATAGATAGTTGTTTTTGGTAGGTTAAGGAGGTGCGGATTTGGCGCGAGAACCCAAATTGTCCCTGATTCCTCTGGGAGGATTGGGGGAAATCGGCAAAAATATGATGGCGGTGAGATTTGGGGAGAATATTTTAGTTATTGACTGCGGTTTAATGTTTCCGGAAGAAGAAATGTTGGGGATAGATATTGTTATTCCGGATATTACCTATCTGTTGGATAATAGGGAGCATGTGCGCGGGATAGTGCTTACCCACGGCCACGAGGACCATATCGGAGCCCTGCCGTATGTCCTGCGGCAGTTAAATGTTCCTGTGTATGGCACAAGGCTTACCTTGGGCTTGCTGCGGGGCAAGCTGAAGGAGCGGAATGTTGACGCCACCTTAAATTCGGTTAAACCAAGGAGTATCGTTCAAATCGGCCCGTTCAAGGTGGAATTTATCAAGGTGTCGCATAGTATTCCGGATGCCGTGGCAATTGCCGTGCATACACCGGTGGGAGTGATTATTTACACTGGTGACTTTAAGTTTGACCAGACGCCGGTCGACGGCCAGGTTACAGACTTTCACCGGTTGTCCCAGTTGGGAGACAAGGGTGTCCTGGTTTTACTGTCGGATAGCACCAACGCTGAAATACCAGGATACACCCTTTCTGAGCGAATGGTGGGAAATACCTTTGATGATACCTTTCGCCAGGCTACTGAGCGTATTATTATCGCCACCTTCGCATCAAACGTGCACAGGCTCCAGCAAGCCATCCAGGTAGCTCATAAGCAGAACCGCAAGGTTGCCGTTGTGGGACGGAGTATGGTTAATGTGGTCAGTGTGGCTTACGAGCTTGGATATCTTCATATTCCCGAAAACACGATGGTCGAGTTAGATGAGGCGAACCGTCTGCCAAGGCACAAGGTGGTCATTTTGACAACCGGCAGTCAGGGAGAGCCGATGTCGGCTTTAACGAGAATGGCCTTGTCAGACCATAAGCAGGTAGATATCGTACCGGGCGACACGGTTATTATTTCGGCCACGCCCATCCCCGGAAACGAAAAGGTGGTTGCCCGGATTATAGACCAGCTTTTTAAACAAGGGGCGCATGTTATCTACGAATCTGCTTCGAGTATACACGTTTCAGGGCATCCTTGCCAGGAAGACCTCAAAATGATGATTAACCTGGTCCGCCCCAAGTTTTTTGTTCCGGTGCACGGAGAATACAGAATGCTTATTAAGCATGCCGAACTGGCCAAGGAAGTTGGGGTTTTGCCGGGTAATGTCTTTGTGGCTGAAAATGGCCAGGTACTGGAATTTACCCGGCGCGCCGGGCGAATCAACGGTAGAGTAACAGCCGGGAAAGTGCTTGTTGACGGCTTAGGTGTCGGAGATGTTGGCAATATCGTTCTCAGAGACCGCAGACAGCTTTCCCAGGACGGAATTCTAATCGTAGTGGTTACTATAAATCGCGAGGCCGGGTTGATTGTGGCCGGTCCTGACATAGTATCCCGGGGTTTTGTATACGTGAGGGAATCGGAAGAATTGCTGGAAGAAGCAAGGATAAAGGTAAGGACTGCATTAGATATATGTATGGAACATGGTGTATCGGAATGGACAACCATTAAATCGCAAGCAAGGGATGTTTTAGGAAAATTTCTTTATGAAAAAACTAGGAGAAGGCCAATGATTTTACCCATCATCATGGAGGTTTGACGAAAGCAATTACAAATAGTACCTAATATGAATAAAGCCGCTAATGCGGCTTTTTCGTGTTTTAACGGATATTATAGTAAATATAGTGAAAAAATATATTGCATAGGGAAATAATAGCTTATATAATAAAGACAAGCAACTTATGTCGAAAGACATAGGTCGCAAAGCCACGGACCTAATGGGTATTAAATTTGCCTTATGGTAGCCGGGCTGCCTTAGGTTGTTATTAAAGCCAAGCCTAAGTATTTTACTTGGGCTTGGCTTTAATTTTGACAAATTTCGATAAATTATGACGCTGAAAATGTTTTTGATTAACGAGGCGCCACGCATGATTAATACGAATATGATTAAAGGCATGTTTCTGTTTTTTTAGGGTTTGGATTGCTTAATAGTTCATACGCCTATGCCGTGGATTTGAACGGTGTTAGTATGGGCCCGCCAATTGTAGATAAAACCGTTAAACCAGGGGAAAGCTTTGAACAGGAATTTAATGTGCAAAACCGAACAGACGGAACTGTCGAGCTCGAGGCTTATATACAAGATTTTCGCGTGGAGAATAATCAATGGGACAAGGTAGAGGATACCGATTCTAGCTGGTCGCCCATGACTTGGGCCACTGTAATCAACGCTCCGGAAAAACTAAATAGTGGGGAACAAGGTAAAATAAGCGTCAAGTTCGATGTTCCTAAAAATGCGGAAAAGGGTGAATATGTAACTTATTTTAACGTCAAATTCATACCTGTGGTCGCAGGGCAAAAGGGGGAAATGACTGCGACAATTAGCGTTGCATCAGAAATTCGTTCGTTAGTTTACGTAAAAGTATCCGATGCCGCAGGGAATTTAAATCTGATAAGAGCATGGCTCGTGAATAAAGCAGGTACCGGCTTCTGGCATGTCAGTAAGCCTGTCTTTACTATTTCGGTAGTTAATACAGGCAATGTGCATCTGGAAGTGCGGGGCAATATTGATATTACGGACGTGAGCAGAAACCAGGGGGCAAAACTTAATGTACCCATGTTTAACGTTTTACACGGCAAAGAGAAAGAGATTGAAATTCCCTGGAATGAAGCGCCTTTAATCGGTTATTTCAAAGGTAAAATACAGTTGACCCATGATGGTGAAAACTTTGATGAGCGGGAGTTTTCCTTTGTGGTCGGGCCCTTGCCGACACTAGCGGGCACCGTAATAATTTTTTCAGCAGTTATTCTTGCAGTCATTCTGTATATCCGCAAGCTGCAAAAGCAATTGAAGGATGCGGAAAAGACTGCGAAGCAATAATCCCGGGTTATAGTGCTTTGAATAAGGCTATCGATGAAGAATTAGATATCCCAGTTGGTCCGGGTAAGAACATAAAAGGAGGTGAATCTATGAGTAAGAAAGCTGTTGCCATTCTTTTGACATTAGGAATCCTGATGGCTGGGGCAGGTATTGTAAATGCAGCTACCTTGAGCATTACTGCTAATGTTTCATCCTCAGTAACCTTGGCTCTTGACCCAAGTTCCTTTACATTTGATGGTGTGCAGCCGGGTGTTGCTTCTGCTCCCCAGGAGTTGACAGCCACTACTACAGGTAGTGACGTTCTTTACAATTTGCAGTTATCCAGCACTGCCTTTACTACGGCTGGATCGTCCCATTCGGCCAGCACGCTGCAATACAAACCAACTGCCTCTGGCACTTATGTGTCAGCTTCAGGAACCGCTACAAATATGATGACTGCTTCCAGTGTCGCTGACAGCGATGGGGATGCAAAGACTTTTGATTTGCGTGTTAACTTCCCGTCTAGCGCAAATAATGGTACCTATGCTGCCACTGTAACAATTACTGCTACTCCGTCATTATAAAGAATTATTGCCAAAAACAAATGATCCGAAACAAGGCTGCCACCCAAAGCGGACTTTGTCTTGGCAATAATCAATGCTATTTTAACACTAATTCTATTTAAAAAAAATAGAATTCAGGTGGGAAAATAGCAGAAAAAAAGTATAGTGTCTGGGATTATTTCTCAGACACTATACTATTGTCTACTTTGCCGGAAACAAATAGCGACTTGATTAAGGAGGAAGATTTGTTTGAATAAATTGACGGTTAAGCTCGTTTGTTTGTTTCTGGGGTTGCTAAGTTTGACAATTTGCCCGGCAAGCGAAGCCGATCTTGAAATAAAAATCGATCCAAGAAAACAATTTGAAGTTGTATTGGATAATAATTCTTTGTCATTTCCATTGGTTGCTACTGGGAAAATGAGTGAAGAAAGAAGTATCACCACCTTGGTCAAGGGAAATGATTTTTATCAACTATACGTTCAGGCAACGGTTTTAAAAGCAGATGGCTTAAAAGAGCTTTCGCCGGCAGTATTGGAATTTAGAGAAAAATCGGAATCGCGTTGGCTGCCCGCTTCAGATACGCTTATACCTGTATTGGCAACACCGGCGATGGCAAACGTGATGGGCGATCAAAAGGAAATTACTTTTCGCTTAAATGTTCCAAATTCTGCCAAGGCTGGTTTGTACAGTTGTGAGGTAACTATTATTGCCAGAGGGAGAGAAGATTTAAATAAAAGTATGACCGAAGGTGTTTACAAAAGCACGAGCGAAGACGTGATAGAAGATGCTAATAAAAGTACGAATGTGGATGTTAACAAAAGTGTGACCGAAGATGTTTACAGCTAATACGTTTATTTTCAGAAAAAATTTATCCGTTCAGCAAGCTTGCGCGTTGAGCCTGACTATTATATCCTGCGAATATTCGATGAGGCGTAACTCGGCTTCATTTGCTTTAAGGGCATGCTCAGCCTGTTTGCGCACGGTGTATCATTAATCACACCGGTCAAACCGGCAAGTTGTTTGCCTTTCTTGACTTATTTACATGTGGTATATTTATTATATTTTCGATATAAGTTGTCAAAACCCTTTTTATGCCAGGATACCTATATATGAATTGTTAATATATGCTTGATTAGCTGTTTTCAACTATATCCCATTTGTTGCAGCGTGAGCCCCAGCGCCCGATAACTTTTTCTCCCTCGTAAATCTCAACTATTTCACAAACGTTTGGACAACCGTCACAGTCAAAATTACCGGTACGGTATGGGAGCCCCATTATTTTAAGTCCTTTAAAGCGGGTTTTGCCGGTCAAGGCAACTTCTTCCCTGGCTAGCTGGGCCGCGCCGATTGCCCCCATTATTCCGAAATGCTCCGGTATTTGTATGGGCATGCCTAGGGCTTCTTCAAAGGCGGCTCTGATGCCCACATTGGCGGCGACCCCGCCCTGGAACATCACGGGCGGCAATATTTCTTTGCCCTTGCCGACGTTATTGAGATAATTCCGGACCAAAGCCTGGCACAAGCCTTTGATGATATCCTCAACCTTATGTCCCATTTGCTGTTTGTGGATCATGTCCGATTCGGCAAAAACTGTACACCTTCCGGCCACACGGACAGGGGTTTCGGAACGGAGCGCCAGTGCCCCGAACTGGTCAATCGGAATGTTTAGCCGGGAAGCCTGCTGGTCCAGAAACGATCCTGTGCCGGCCGCGCATACTGTATTCATAGCGAAATCAGTCACAATTCCTTCGCGTAGAATGATAATCTTTGAATCTTGGCCGCCGATCTCAAGAACTGTCTGAACATCGGGAATGAGCATGGATGCCGCTACGGCGTGCGCGGTTATCTCGTTTTTAATCACATCCGCTCCGACCATTACTCCGGCCAGATAACGGCCGCTCCCTGTGGTGCCAACCCCCGCGATTTCTAAATCCGCGGGAAGCAGACCGGCAGTCTGTTTCAGCCCTTCCTGGATTACTTCGATGGGCCTACCCTGAGTGCGCAGATAAAGACCGGTGAGCACTGCTCCGGTCTCGTCAAGAATGACGACGTTTATACTCACTGAACCGACATCAATACCCAAGTATGCCTTCATAACAATCCTTTCCATATTACTAGCATGTAAAAGACTCGATTCCACTCTGGAATTGTTTTTTTCTCTTCAGCAAATCAACAAAGGCTTCAAGCCGTGTATTCATGCCGGCTTTTCCTGTCTGCTCGTCAAGGAAAAAAGTAAGAACGGGGATATTATAATCTTTACTTACCTTTGTTAGGATGGTACGTGCCACTATCTCCGGAATACAAGTAAATGGAGCGAGCTGGATTATCCCGTCGAAGCCGCGTTTGGCATAGAGGACGGTGTGACCGATAGAATCCCGGCCATGCCCTCCAATTAGTTCAGGAAGGTAAGGAGAAGCAGCTTCTTTAACTGTAATGCCCTCTGACGTTTCGTTCCACGAGTTATCCCTGGTCCAGCCGGTTAGGAACATCGATTTTTCCACTTCAACCCCCAGGTTTCCAAGAGTCTCTTCTATTTCCAAATTGCTGGCCGGTTCTAAGAGAACGTAGATTTCCCCGACGATGCCGACTTTCAAAACATTGCGATTGGCATCCTGGGGAATGCTGTTAAGCGCTTCCAGAGCGGTGGATTCGGCTTCAACAATTTGTTCGGTGGTATATGCCTGATCGATCCATTCCAGGGCTTTCCTGTAAACTTTCGTAGTGTTGCCGCGGTTGATTTCCCTTGGCCGTACTATATGGCTCAGTTTTTCAAGGTTATCCAGAGCTTGGAGCTTGCGCCACGCCCGCTTTACATGGGCGATAATGCCTTTGATGGAAATGCGTGCCTTGTTTAGCGCGCGAACACTTTTATAAAAATTAAAGGGGTGCAGACGAGGTGGTTCAATAACGATCATTTTGACCTTGTATCCTAAATCACTGAGTAATTTATGGTGTAGCATGGCATATTCCCCGGCACGGCATGGTCCGACGCCGCCCGAGGTGACAATAGTGTCGATTCCCATTTCTATTGTTTCCAGATAGGTGCCCATCAGTATTTTTAGCGGAAAACAGGCAAATTCAGGAGTGTATCTGATCCCCAGGTCTAAAGTGCGTTTGCTTGGGCGCGGTGGAACCACCACCTCGTTTCCTAAATCTTCAAGAAACATTTTAAAGGTCCGGTAGGATTCACCCATGCGCGGGAAAGTTATTTTAGACATGCCAACGCCTCCTTCCGACGCTTCACCATGTCAACAAAGGCTTCAAGACGCGTAGACATGCCGGCTTCGCCAGTATGCTCGTCAATCATCAAAGTCATAAAAGGAATGTTTTTGTACTTCTTCGCTTCCAGTTCAATAAACTTGTTCAACAGCGAGTCCGGCCCGCATCCGAACGCGGTGAGGTGAAGCATACCGTCAATACGTCCTTGTTTAAATAATAGATGGGCGGCTTTTAAGGCCCTGTCGCTGAAAGTCCAAAAAAGCCGTTTCGGCAAGCCGCAATTTTTCTGCCAGGCCAACAATAACGGGGAAATATTCTCAGTGGTAATAGTACCTACTCCCAAACGCCGCAGTTTATCCAAAAGATTGACAGAGATAAAACTGTCATAGATGTTGTATGGATAACCAATAACTGCAAAATTAAGGCTTGGCTCAGGAGGCTTTGACAAAGACCCCGGTTTGCGCAATAAGCTCATCGCTTCATGTGGATTCCAGCCGCTCTGTAATAGTTTGTTATAACGGTTCAAGGTGCGGCATGCCTTTTTATAAGCTCGAAAAGATGAGTGCTTACTGGCATTGAAAATACTGCCAATTTCCGTGTAAGCTTTGAGCATGGCAAAATAACCCTGGCGTGAGTCCATGCGAATATCGATAACCGGCGGCAAACCGGTTATCGAATGCCTGATCATATCCGGCAAACCAAGGAATTTGGGGCAGTATATAGTTTTACGGTTAACGCAGACAACTCTAGGAATAAAGAGGTAGTCAACACGGTCTTTAAGCCCCATGACATGCCCGAAAAAAATCTTAACTGGCACGCATGCGTCAGCAAGCGCCTCACGAACACCATTGTTCAGTATATCTTTAGTCGTTTTTCCAGAGGTAACTACCTGAACGCCGATTTCGTTAAAGAAGGCCTGCCACAACGGGTAATAGATATAATATAGTAAAGCGTTGGGGATGCCGACTTTAACAGCCAAAACAAGGTTTCCTCCCTTTTTGTCAAGGCAAATTCCGTATAACTATATGAACTATCAGGCATGTTATACCAGCAATTATGTATAAAAGAATTCTATGCCCGGGGAAAAAATCCTTCAAAGTTCGGTATTAAAACTATAACCATCATATCAATGCGGGGAAAAAAAGAAATATTGCAGGATATTGGCGATATACAGAGAAATAATACTGCAATGATGTCTATCCGGTTTTGGATCATTGTTGGAAAGGTGTGATAATTTTGGCCGGTAAAGAAGGGGAAGTCCTTTTGGCAAAGCGAGTATATGAAGGAAATATCATTAACTTGAGAGTCGATACAATCACTTTGCCTGGCGGGCGAACTGCGAAACGTGAAGTTGTAGAGCATTCCGGCGCGGTCGCGGTTGTGCCTGTGAATGAAAAAGGAGAAATCCTCCTGGTGAGACAGTACCGCCATGCCACCGGAAAATCGTTGTTAGAAATACCCGCCGGAAAGTTAGAGCCGGGTGAAAGCATGACGGATTGCGCCGGGCGAGAATTACTGGAGGAAACCGGGTATGAGGCAACTAAATTAAAGAAAATGGTTAGTTTTTTCAGCACCCCTGGCTTTACTAATGAAATGCTGCATCTTTTTTTGGCCACCGGACTTGCTTATAAAGGGCAGAAACTGGATGAAGAAGAGGATATTGATGTGCTGACCATGCCGTTTGGACGCGCCATCGAGTTGATCTGGAAGGGGGAGATTTGTGACGCTAAATCAATTGCGGGTATATTGGCCGCGCCGCATTACCTTAAAGAAAGCTAACGGGCCATTGGTACCCTGTTAGCTTTTCATTAACCATAATAATTATAACGGCATTAATTGATAGTCATGGAAGAGAGCATCTCATGTTTCAAATACACTTCAAAAACAATTTCTTTTCCATTAAATCTTGCCAACTGCCGTCCCGGGGGTAATTTCCCATCGTGGCCGGGTGAATACCTCCTGTCGGCTATACTGATAATGGTCGGGGTGAGTTGCCGGGCGATTACCTTAGCCTTGCGGTCTCCGCCGGCGCCGGCGTGAATTACTCCCCGGCAGCAGCCCATTACCAGCACGTTCCCGCCGGACACTATTTCGGCGCCAGGGTGAACGTCTCCGAACACAACGACGTGTTCGGGCGATGATATTTTCTGGCCGGAGCGCAGGGAGCGGCGCACTAAAAGGGCCGCCTCACCGGATCCGGCATTAGTGTATGTCTTAGGGGCCGGCTCTAAATCTGTCTTTATTCCCATGTATTCATCTGTGTTAGGTACTAATCCATATTGTCTGCAAATGCTTACCAATTCGTTTTTTTGGTCGGCTGGAATGTCCTTCTGGTTTTGGAATAGTGAAAATTTCGCTCCTTTAAAAAACCCTCTGGCAGACTCCATCTTGCGCAGGAGGTTCTCCTTAATATCTTCGAAATCACAGCTTGAATCAAGGACGATCACAAGACCGTTCCTGGTTCCCTTAATTCTGACCGTATCTTGATTCATAATCGACCCCTTCCCCCATATTTTTCATTGATTATATTATTTCGATTCATTTGGCTAATTTCCTCTTTGTTATAAAAATAATCAACAATAATTAGAAGCATGGGTGAATAAAAACACTTTATTTGCGGTACCCTCAAATAAGTAATATTGTTCATTGGGGAGGAGGTGAATAAAAATGGCAATTGTTGAAGTAAGTGTAGTGCCGATGGGAACACCTACGCCAAGTATCTCCAGCTACATTGCCGATTGCTGCGAATTGGCAAAAAAGGAGGGCGGCATTAAAAGCCAGGTAACTTCTATGTCAACTATTCTTGAAGGTGATTTGGACAAAGTAATTGATGTAGTTAAAAAAATGCATCAGGAGCCTTTTAGAAGCGGTGTGGGTAGAGTTGTTACATCGGTAACTATTGACGACAGGCATGACAAACCTGATTCTATGGCAGCACGTGTGGATTCTGTAAATAATGTAGATCTTTAATCTTGCGTTTGTTTTAATTTTTTTGATAGTTTTCCGCTACGGTGGCATAAATAATATTACTGATTTTATCTTGTAAAAATACACAGAACAAGCCAGGGGGTAGAGAAATGTCTGAATGGAGGAAAGATCCCATCGTCGACCGTTGGGTTATTATTTCCACCGAGCGCGGGAAACGGCCAAATGACTACAAGGATATATCGGAAAATAAAAAAACTCATGAATGTCCCCTATGTGTTGGGAAAGAAAATTTCACGCCGCCAGAAATTATGGCCTACCGTGAGCCAGGCAGTCAAAACAACAGGCCCGGTTGGTGGGTTAGAGTAGTTCCCAACAAGTTTCCCGCTTTGAGGGTTGAAGAGGAATCTTCTTTGAGTCAGCAGGGGATATACATGTCTATGAACGGGATCGGCGCGCATGAACTCATTGTGGAATCTCCCAGCCATGAGCCCGGTCTCGATACCCAGACAGAGAAACAAGTGGAAGAAGTTATTTGGGCGTGGCGGGAACGCTCTCTGGATCTAAGAAAAGACTCCAGGCTAAAGTATATCCAGATCTTTAAAAATACTGGTCCGGTGGCAGGCGCCTCCCTGGAACATACTC
The DNA here is from genome assembly GCF_022410535.1 of Pelotomaculum terephthalicicum JT. Classification (GTDB taxonomy): domain Bacteria; phylum Bacillota; class Desulfotomaculia; order Desulfotomaculales; family Pelotomaculaceae; genus Pelotomaculum_D; species Pelotomaculum_D terephthalicicum. The sequence goes on along the minus strand of NZ_JAKNBL010000007.1, from coordinate 16,672 downwards.
ACTCCCAGCTTATTGCTACACCTTTGGTCCCTGTAGAAGTCGTTCAAGAATTGAACGGAGCGAGGGAATATTCTTCCCGGCACGGATCATGTGTCTATTGTGACATGGTCAGTCAGGAAATCGCCGAGCAGTACAGAGTTGTTGTTGAAAGCAGCAATTTTTTGAGTTTTAGTCCTTTTGCTTCCCGTTTTCCTTTCGAAACTTGGATTGTACCGAAGGAACACCAATATGATTTTGGGCAGATCCGCGAAGAAATGGTGAGAGACTTGGCCGGTATTTTAAGGACGACTTTACGCAAGATTGCCATAATGATTAGAAACATACCATATAATGTGGTTCTTCATACCGCACCAGTGAATATCCAAGAAGAAATGCATTATCACTGGCACTTGGAGATCATGCCGCGCCTTACCATAATGGCGGGATTTGAACTGGGAACGGGGTATTTTATTAACCCGACTCCACCTGAAATGGCCGCACAAGCCCTCAGGGACACGGAAGAGTTCTATCCTCTGCATGACGGGTCTAGCCGGGAGGTGTATCATTATGTTTGATCGTCCCTTGAAAATTCTCCTTGTTTCGTCCGAGGTGGTTCCTTTTGCAAAAACGGGCGGACTGGCTGATGTTGCCGGCTCCCTGCCAAAGGCACTGGCGACCGTTGGCAACGATAGCTTGGGCAACGATGTCCGGGTGGCTATGCCGCGCTACCGGCAAATCGAAGGAGATACTTATAAAATGGATTTCCCGGTTCCTTTCAACAACCGTTATGAAACTGCTATTATCAGGGAAAGTTCCATTGAAGCGCACTATCGAGGTGAGCGCAGAACAATACCGGTCTATATGGTGGATAATTATCATTACTTTTACCGGGACCGCATGTATATGTTTGACGATGAAGCGGAACGGTTCGCTTTTTTCTGCAGGGCATTGCTGGAGATGCTGCCGAAGCTGGAATGGCAGCCTGATGTTATTCATTGTAATGACTGGCAGAGCGGGCTGATCCCCTTGTTTTTAAAAACACATTATCTGCAAAACGAGTTCTATAACCGGATAGCTACAGTTTTTACAATTCATAATCTGCAGTATCAGGGCAATTTCCCCAGGGACGTGTTGCAAGTCCTCGGGCTGGGTGAAGAATATTTTCACCCGGAACGATTGGAGTTTTACGGTGCGGTTAGTTTCATGAAAGCGGGAATTGTATATGCTGATGTAATTAATACTGTCAGCCGGACTTATGCGGCGGAAATCCAGCACCCGGAGCTTGGCGAGCGTATGGACGGACTGCTGCGGAAACGTTCCGCGGACTTGTATGGCATTGTCAATGGAATTAATTATCACGAATTTAACCCGCGGACCGATCCGCGGATTCACCGCAATTTCGACCAGTACAGTATAACGAATAAAAAGGAAAACAAGTTTGCCCTGCAAAGAGAACTGGAACTCCCCGTCAGGGATGTTCCGGTAATCGGATTGATCTCGCGTCTGGTGGATCAGAAGGGATTGGATTTAATTGCGGAAATAATCGATGAGATCATGGATGGTGATATTCAGCTCGTAGTATTGGGCAGCGGTGAAACTTATTATGAAAAAATGTTTGAAACAATTAAATCCCGCTATCCGGAAAAGATGGGTATATATATCGGGTTTAACGCTATACTGGCTCAGCGCATTTATGCCGGAGCGGACATGTTTCTGATGCCCTCGCGGTTCGAACCATGCGGTCTTGGACAGTTGATCAGCCTCAGGTATGGGACAATTCCTATTGTGCGTTTCACCGGCGGGCTGGCTGACACGGTGAGTGACTATAACCCTGCAAACGGTTCAGGCAATGGTTTTGGTTTTACCGAGTATTCCAGTGTGAAGTTATTGGATGCCCTTAACAAGGCGCTTCAACTATACCGGGAACAAGTAAACGATTGGCAAAAGCTGGTTATTAACGCAATGGAACTGGACTTCTCCTGGGCGCGATCCGGAGTTGAGTATATTCATTTATTCCAGGAAGCCATGAGCAAACACCTTTCTATCCAAAGAACTGCCTAAAAGTGAAGGCATAAAGCGTATGAGCAGAAAAATTGTAACTACTCAGACCTAACGCCTAATTTAAGTCTTAGATATAACTTGAAACAAAGGGATTCCCCCATAAGGGGCATCCCTTAAAGTATACTTTCAAGCCGTCGTGCTTGGCGATTCCAGTGTAAACGGGCTTTTCATGGAAAATTTCGCAGTCTATCCGCAAAAATTTTGAGTTTATTCGCAAACGCTACAATCAGTATATGTTATTACCTTCCAACTTTCTATATAATGTCGACCGACTTATGCCTAATAATTTTGCAGTTTTAGATTTATTTCCGTGTGTATTTTTCAAAACTTGTAAGATAGTTTCCTTTTCAAGATTGTTTAATGAACAGATATTTAACCCGCTTTCAACGATACTATTCTCCAAATCTTCCAGCCTAATAATATTATCTTTGCAGAATAATACAGCCCTCTCTATTACATTTGCCAATTCTCTAATATTGCCGGGCCAATTAGAACTTTGTAAAAAGTTAGTTGCATCTTTAGAAATTTCTTTGATTTGTTTATTGTTTGCTTCTCCATATGTCTGTACAAAATAATTAACTAAAGTTGGGATATCCTCAAGATGATTACGCAACGGAGGGATATTTAACGAAACAACTTTTAATCTGTAATATAAGTCTTTTCTGAATTTACCATCGTAATAAAGTTTTTGGAGGTCTTGATTTGTAGCAGCAATAATTCGAACATCAATTTTTTTAGCACGCAAGCCTCCCACACGCATAACCTCTTTTTCTTGAATAATTCGCAACAGCTTACTTTGAAGCTGCATGGGCATATCTCCAATTTCATCTAAAAAAATAGTGCTTTTATCTGCCAGTTCAAACTTACCCGGCTTACCATGCTTGCTTGCGCCTGTAAAGGCTCCGCCTTCATAACCAAATAACTCTGATTCGGCTAGTTCTGCCGGTATAGCCGCACAATTAATATTAATGAATGGTTTGATACATCTATCACTAGCATTATGAATAGCTTGTGCAAACAATTCTTTACCTGTCCCGCACTCCCCCGAAATAAGAACAGTTGCAGAAATTTTTGCTGCCTGTAGAGCCTTCCTTTTGAGTTCTTCCATTACCTTACTTTTGCCGATAATTGAATCAATAGTATATCTTGTACCATTTATTTCATAAAGTTCTTCCTGCTTGATTTGATGAAAAGATTTTTGTTGGGTATTTTTTATTTGACAAAAACTTTTGATATGGTCCACTAAAAAGCGAATGATATAATCGCTGGTTATGAAACCGATAGGTTTACCATCAAGATCGACGACAGGAGTTTGACCTATTCTTGCTTTGAGTAACCATTGGTTAAGTTCAGAAAGATTATTAAATCTTTCATTTTCCTTAAAATACAATACGTCTGTTATAAAATGGTCTACTAACGTGTCTTTTGTACTTACTCCTTTTAGTAAGCAGTCAAATAAATTGGACCGTGTGAATATCCCGATAAGATGGTTGCTTGAATCAACAATAGGAATTCCGCCGAGTTTAGTTTTTCGGAAAATTTGTATAGCTTCATGTATTGTACTGTTGCGATTAAGAAACAGTGCAGTTGGTACGGTTAGGTTTTTTGCCAGCATTATGCTATTCACCTCGCACTTAAGATTTATGTGTCCCATAATCATCCAGTGTATGTTCTTGGCACGATATCCGCTCAAGAACTTACGATGCGGACAGCATATATGTATCCAATTAATATGGGCCATCAGCCATCAATTAATTGCTTATCTGCAACTTATTTGGTTAATATTCCTGATTCGGTTTTATCAAAAATATTTTTCGAAAACAAAATAATTTTCCTGATCAATTAAAAGTTTATTATAATTATTCTAAATTTTTTTAATTGTTTAGTCAACAGTTAATAAAAAAAGCTCTGCAATCTCAATACCTTTGATCTGCATAAGGATAAAAAGTTTCTACAAAACCAAGTGGGAAATAGCTTTGGCATAAACATTGCAAATAATCCATGATTAAGGGGCATTTATGAAGGGGGTTTGTTTAAACTACATGTGGAAAGAGGTAGTAGCTAATCTTGAACTAAAGGAGGGATGTTTTGATTATCGATTTACCTGATATTTGAGAGGTCTTTAGCTGGCTGAATAGACAATATATTCTCAATGTTCTTAACTTTTTGAAAATATTAAGGAGGTCAATAAATGAATAGCGACATAGCCACATCAACAAATGTAAAACCGGTAAGTAAAAAAACGCCGCCGGAAGCAAAAGCAGCCATAAAGGGAGCTTTTTTGGGCTTTTTTATTGACATGTTTGATATCTATTTGCCTGTCATCTGCCTGGCTCCGGCAATGGTGTATTTTCTGCCTAAGGATTTGCCCGTAACCACAACGAATACTTTATTTTATATAACCTTGGCGGTAACTTTGCTGGGGAGACCCCTTGGTGCGGTTATATTCGGCCATTTCGGAGATAAGATAGGGAGGAAAAAATCATCGCTAATTTCTGTAGCTGGTTTTGCGGTAATGACATTACTTATAGGTGTGCTTCCCGGATATCAGACACTGGGGTTGGCGGCAGGTGGCTTGCTTTTGGCGTTTAGATTTATAGATGGGATTTTTTTGGGGGGACAATACTCGACAGCAGTGCCCCTGGCAATGGAGTACGCGCCCAAAAGCAAGAGAGGGCTTTACGGTGGAATTATTCAATCCGGCTTTCCCGTTGCATATATACTTGTTTCCATAATTACCTCGTTTATGCTTAAATATATGCCGGCCGGAGGGCTTGACTCGCCATACATTCAGTATGGCTGGAGAATCCCGTTTGTTGCAGGTTTTTTCATATCTCTAGGGTACCTTTGGTTTTATTATAAAAATGTTGAGGAATCAAAGTCGTGGGAAAAGACGGAAAAGGTTAAAATACCGCTTGTTGAAGTTCTTAGTGGCGAAAGTTTGCGTAATTTCCTGCAGGTGTTTATATTGATGAACGGCCTGTTTTTCCTTGCAAATTCCATACTGTTTGCTATTCCGGGTATTCTCATAAATATTTTAAAAATGCCGGCTTTTCTGGTGACGAATGTAATGATGGGTGTTTATGTTGTTGACTTTTTTGCATATATAATCGGCGGCGCGTTAAGTCAAATAATCGGCCGGAGAAAGCTGTTCATCATTACTGGAGTACTTTCTTGTACCATCTTACCGTATATATACTACCTTGTTGTGAAATACGGTACGACAATGGGTTCCTTTGCATTGTTCGTATGTATATCAATATTGATTGCCGTGACGTTCGGCGGGTCATTCTCATTTTCAATGCCATATATCAATGAAAGGTTTAAAACCTCAATAAGGTCTTCGGGGTTCGGCATGGGATACAGTTTCGGAGTTATAATTCCTTCGTTTTACTCGTTCTATATGCTGGCTCTTAAAGGCATAGTACCTTATGAGTATACTCAGATAGTGCTTCAGGTATTAGGCGGCGTTTTAACTGTGATAGGCGCCGCGATGGGGCCGGAAACAAAAGATATTGACTTGGGGCCGTCATGATGTGTTGCATAATGTAAAATCTGTGCTTGTTTGGTTTGGCCGCTAAGGCCAAACCAAACAGCGGAAGTAATTAATTTACGGATGATCATTCAGGCAATAAAAATTACTGAATATTAAATTGGAGGTGTTCACATATGCGCTTTAAAGGAAAAGTCGCTGTTGTTACAGGCGGGGCAAGGGGTATAGGCGAGGCGGTAACGCTGGGCTTAGCCAGGGAAGGGGCTGTCGTAAATATCGTTGATGTTTTAGAGACAGAATCAAACGATATTGTTAATAAAATCAGGGAAAATGGAGGTGAGGGGCGTAGTTTTATAGTTGACGTGACAAAGAGCGATCAAGTGAACAAGATGGTCGAAGAGGTTATTGGAGCCTATGGCTCAATAGATATTTTGGTTAATTGCGCCGGGATTCTTATTGCCTCGCCAATAATTGATTGCAAGGAAGAAGATTGGGATAAAGTATTAAGTATTAATCTCAAGGGTATATTTCTGAGCAGTCAGGCGGTAGGGAAACAGATGATCAAGCAAAGAAGAGGATCCATAGTTAATATATCATCCACAGGCGGAATAAGCCCATCGTTCGGTTTGTCGGCTTACAGTATCAGTAAAGCCGGGGTCAGTATGCTGACCAGGCTGATGGCTATAGAGTGGGCCGCCTATAATATCAGAGTTAATGCCGTATGTCCCGGCCCCATTGCCACCTATGTTCTTGATCGCGCGTATGAGGACCCTGTGAAGCGTGTCGCGAGAGAAGCTTCGATACCTTTAAACAGATTTGGAACCACTGAAGAAGTTGCCAATGCGATTCTTTTCTTAGCTTCCGATGAAGCAGGCTATATAACAGCGGAAAACCTGTTGGTAGATGGAGGCGCGGATTCCAGCACCACCCTGCTGGTCGATGTGATCAAACAGAAGATGTTGGAAAAGGGCTAAAACAAGGGTGGACTTTGGTTAACGCCGGGTAATGCCGTGAAATTAAGAAGGTTTATAGGGAGGTTCTTAAAATGACGTTACTGGAAGGTAAAGTGGCGGTAATCACGGGGGCGGGGGCGGGCTTGGGCCGGGAAATAGCCATAGCCATGGCGGGGGAAAAGGCCATGGTGGTGGTGGCGTCCCGCCGGGAGGAAAACGGCCGGGAAACGGTGGACCTGATCACCCGTGAGGGCAACCAGTCTGTCTGCATCGTTACCGATGTGGAGAGCGAGGCATCAGTGAAGGGCATGGTGGATAAGGTGATGGACGAGTACGACCACATTGACATCCTGGTAAATAATGCGGGTATTATTGTGCGCAAGTCGCTTTTGGACCACACCCTGGAAGATTGGGAAAAGGTCCTGCGGGTGGATTTAACCGGGACCTTTCTTTGCTCAAAATACGTGGCGCCGCATATGATCGTTCAAAAAAAAGGGAAAATCATTAATATAGCCTCCATTGCCGGCCTGAGTGGTTATACCTACCCTTCTTACGGGGCCTCCAAGGCCGGGGTGGTTAACCTGACCCGCGGCTTGGCCTGGGAATTGGGGCCGCACGGCATCAACGTCAACTGTGTCTGCCCCGGCCTGGTGCGCACCGCGCTCAACCAGCACTTGGTGGACAGCCAGGAATTCCAGCAGGCAATCCGGAAAATCCCGCAGCGGCGGCTGGGATTCCCCAGGGAAGTAGCTGACACGTGCATATTTCTTGCATCCGATCGGGCGGACTACTTTAATGGCGCGGCGCTGACCATGGATGGAGGCTCTATTTCCTACTTCAACTTTTTTGAATAAACCGCACCGTATTGTGCACAAACTGATTGTCTAACTGGAAAATATTAAAGACGTGGGAGGAGGAGTTTTAAATGTTGAATTTGACACCGGAGCAGTCTATGTTTCAAAAGACGACTAGGGAAATCGCCAGGGAGAAGATTGCACCTCTGGCGGCGGAAATGGACCGGGAACAGGAATTCCGTACAGAAATACTGGAGCTTTTTGACCAGTGCGGCTACCTGAGTATGATGCTCCCGGAGGAATACGGCGGCATTAACGCAGATACGGTATCCTTGTGCCTGGTGATTGAAGAGCTGGCCAAAGTTTGCGCTTCGACCTCGGTTACACTGACCGGCCATATCACTGGGTCGGTGGCCTTTTTACGGTCGACCAGCGAGGAGCAGAAACAAAAATTTCTGGCCCATAGCGGCCGGCCAAAGATATTTGGTATTTCCATCAGTGAACCGGGAGCCGGATCGGACGTATCCGGTATAAAGACGTCGACCAAGCTGGAAGGGGATTATTACCGGGTTAACGGCACCAAGTGCTTTGTTACCAACGGGGGTCTGGCTGATCTGTATATCGTTTTCATCCGGACCTCGCCGAACCGCAAGGGGGGGATCGGTACTTTTCTGGTGGAAAAGGACACACCCGGCTTTTCGATCGGTAAAAAAGAAGATAAAATGGGTTTTCGCGGGTCCAACACCACTGACCTTATTTTCGAGGATGCCCTCATCCCCAAGGGAAATATCCTGGGCGAAGGCAGCGGCGGCTTTGAGGTAGTCATGAGGACAATGGATAAAATGCGGGTCATTGTTGGCGCGCTGGCTTTGGGAATTGCCGAAGGGGCGCTGGAATTCGTCTTAAACTATGTTAAAGAGCGGAGCCAGTTTGGCAGGTCGATTGCAGAATTTCAGGGGCTCAGGTTTATGCTGGCGGATATGTCCACCAGGGTGAACGCCGCCCGCCTTCTGGTCTACAGCGGGGCTAAGATGGTTGACCAGGGTCTGGAGGACGTGAGCATGTATTCTTCGATGGCCAAGTATTATGCTTCGGATGTGGCCATGTACGTTACCACCAACGCCGTCCAACTGATGGGTGGCAACGGGTATATGAGGGACTACCCTGTTGAACGGATGATGCGGGATGCCAAGGCCACCCAGATTTTTGAGGGTACCAATCAAATCCAGCGGTTGGTGATCGCCAAACGACTATTATCGTAAGAATAAAATGATCGGAGTAAAAGGTATGCGTGGAGACAGACAAAATACTTCTTCCAAGATTCGTATTCTGGATTTAACCAGGTATCTGCCAGGTGGTTTCTGCACCCAGATCTGGGCTGACCAGGGTGCAGAAGTGATCAAGATCGAAGAGGTGGAACGGGGTGATTTCTGCCGCTTGGACCCCCCTTTCATTAACGGTCAGAGTTACTATTACCTGGCGCTAAACCGGAATAAGAAGAGCATGACCTTGAATTTGAAAAAGGAAGAAGGCAAAAAAATATTTATGGACCTGGCGCGCACGGCGGACGTGGTTGTTGAAAACTACCGGCCCGGCGTCATGGACCGCCTGGGTCTTGGCTACGATAGGCTTAAAGAGATAAACCCGCGCCTGGTGTATTGTGCCTTGACGGGCTATGGTCAGGACGGCCCTTACCGGGAAAAGGCGGGCCATGATCTCAATTTCCTGGCCGAAAGCGGTTACCTGGACATGTCTATCAAGTGCGGCAATAAAATACCAGCCCTGTTTTTGGGGGACATGGCCGGAACGATGTATACAGCCCTCGCCATCGCCATGGCGCTGCTGAACCGGACGCGGACGGGCCAGGGGCAGTATGTCGATATCTCGATATTCGCTAGCTTATTCTCCTGGATGACCTTGCTGGTAGGCAGGTCCCACGCCCTGGGCAGGCCACTGGAGGCTAAAGACCTGGACCATTCAGGCGAAAGCCTTTGCTATAATATTTACCGCACCGCGGATGACCGGTTTATTGCCTTGGGGGCTATCGAAGAGAAATTCTGGGTTAATTTATGCGAGGCGCTGGCTCTGACCGATCTGATATCAAGTCAGTTTGTCAAGCGGTCACAGGACCCGGATGCTTTTGCCCGCCTGGAGAAGATATTCGCCGGCAAGACCCAGCAGGAGTGGGTGGCATGGGCTGAAGGGCGCGACATGTGCTTTTCCCCGGTCAAGTCCATCGCCGAGGCTCTCGCCGACCCAGATCTGGCGGCCCAAAATTTGACTTACATGATGCAGGTGCCCGGGGTGGGGGAGGTTATTCAAGTGGCCATGCCCATGAAATTTTCTTTCTCCAGCGACGCCGGCGGAAATAATCCACCGCCTGCTCTTGGCCAGCATACCGAGGAGATACTGGCGTCAATAGACATTGACGAAGAAGAGAGAAAGAGATTAAAAGTGGAAAAAGTGGTTTAATAAGGTACCGAGTTAAGTTAATTTATAAGACCAATTTACATGAAAAGAGGGCATAGAACGTGAAAAGTTATAGCCAGTCAACCGACGGAGTTATACCGGCGGGAATAACTACTGGAGAGTACTTGAGCAGGGCGGTAAAGGAAGTAGGCGGGAAGGCCGCCATCATTTTTGAAGACAAGCAAATAACTTACTCTGAACTGGCTTCGCAAGTTGACACCATAGCTGCCTCGCTTCTTCGCCTGGGTGTTGGTTACAGCGACAGAGTAGGCATTCTGATGCCCAACTATCCGGAGTATATATATGCCAGCCAGGCGATCATGAAGATCGGCGCCGTCAAGGTACTGTTGCACATCAATTTTCGGGAGCTTGAAATCAAGAACACCCTTAAACATAGCGGGGCCAAAGCGGTCTTTGTTGTCTCGGCATTTGGCGGCTTTTCTTTTGCCGAATATATTCACAGCCTGCGCGAAGAACTGCCCGACCTTAAATATGTAATAGTCTTGAAAGGGGAAGCTTTGCCAGGCATGATTCCCTATAGGCAGATTATTGAAGACAATCCCAACGCGCAGGAAGCGGTAGAGAATTATGTAAACCAACAGCAGGTGGAGGCCGACGACGTGGCGGCTATAGTTTATACCTCGGGTACAACCGGCACGCCCAAGGGCATCCTGCACACCCATAACAACATTTGCCGGCTGGCCTACGCCAGCAATGCGCGGCGCAAGGTGACGGAAGACGATATATGGCTGAACATGCTGCCCCTGTCTTCCGCATTCGGCTTGCAATATGGGGAGCCTTGCCCGCTCATCAGCAAAGGTACTCTGGTGCTGACGGATAGCTTCAATGAAGTCAATGCCTTGGAATTGATAGAAAAGTACAAGGTTACGTCCCCCGTAGGTGTGCCCACCCAGTTTATCAGGATGCTCAAAAACCCTCGCTTTGGTGAATTCAACGTTTCCTCAGTGCGAAACGCCTACCTGGGCGGGGCTGCCGTACCCGCCGACATGATGATTGATATTAAAGAAAAGTTCGGATGCTCTGTTGTCCAGACTTACGGAACGTCCGAAACGGGCCACGCTACCCAGCACTATTTGGATGACGATATAGAAACCATATGCGGAACTTCAGGCTATCCCACTTACGGCGGAACAGAAGTAAAAATAGTCGGTGCCAACGGAAAGATAGTCGATGTCGGGCAGGTTGGTGAAATTTACATGCGCCACTCCGCCACGGCCCGTGGCTATTACTTGGACCCGGAAAGGACGAAAGATGCTTTTGACGACTGGGGATGGGTACATGTGGGTGATTTGGGAGTGATGGATGAACGAGGTTATATCACTGTCATCGGTCGCCTCAAGGAATTGATCGTGCGCGGCGGATTCAATATTTACCCCGACGAGATTGAGTCCCTGCTCTATACCCACGAAAAAATCGCCCAAGTAAGCGTAGTGGGCTACCCAGATCCGGAATTGACGGAGCGTAGTTGTGCGTTTATCATTCTGAAGGCCGGCTGCGAGGATGTTACCAGGGAGGAATTGGTAGCTTTTATGGAAAAAAAGGTGGCACGCTATAAGATCCCTGATCGTGTGATAGTGGTCAATAGTTTTCCGATGACGGCCAGTGGCAAGGTACAGAAACATAAACTGCGTGAACTGATAACTGGTTGTGTACAGAATGAGTCTGGAGGTGCGTAATATGCAACTGAGCGAAAAATTGTCTATTGTTACCGGCGGCGGAGGTGGGTTCGGGCAAGAAATCAGTCTCACCCTGGCCCGGGCAGGAGCAGCCATCGTGGTGGTGGATATGGACGAAAAGCGGGCGGAGGATGTAGCCCCGGCTGGTGCGGGAAGCGGGAGGCCAAGCTCAAGCCTTCAAAGTAGATGTTACCAGTGTCTTCCAGATAACGAAACTGATGAACCGGGTGAAAGAAAAAATTTCAAGGGATAGATATCTTAATCAACAACGCAGGCCTAACACTGGGGAAACCTGCCGAGAAAGTGACGGAGCAGGATCGGTACAGGGTGATGGACATCAATCTGAAGGGCACCTTTTTCATGGCCCAGGCGGCAGGTAGAGAGATGATTGCTCGTGGGGGAGGTAATATTGTCAATATCGCTTCCACCAACTACAAGAAAAGAAGAAGGGAATATAGGGATGTTAAATATGGGAAAAGGATTTGATTTCCGAGAGTTCAAGGCCAAGCAAGAAAAGTTGGCATTAGAATGGAAAAGTAACGGAGGAAAAGTCGTTGGCCACTACTGCAACTATGTGCCAGAGGAAATCCTCCATGCAGCAGGGATACTCTCCATCCGGTTGCTGGGTACAACGGACAATATCACACATGCCGATGCACACATTCAGAGTTTCGTATGCAAACTGATTAGAGCAGGCCTCGACATGGGTTTAAAGGGAGAACTAGATTACATGGATGGCATGGTGATCCCTAATACTTGTGACGGGATGAGACTTCTCTTCGAAATATGGAAGAAGAACATGGACAAGGGGTTCCTGCGCCTGCTCGACCTGCCGATATTGATCAGGCAAGGCTTAAGTCAAGATCGTATGCGTAATGATTTTGGTCTGTTTAAGAGACAAGTGGAGGAATACTTTGGGAAGCTTATATTAGAAGAAGAACTCTCCAATTCCATTCGCGTCTATAATGAGAACCGCACTCTCCTAAAAGAATTATACAACCTAAGAAGAAAAGAAGAAGGAATCATCTCAAGCGTTGAGGCATATGAAGCAGTTCTGGCGAGTTTGACCTGGCCGAAAGAGCTCAGCTCCGAACTATTGAAGAGCATGATCGCAGAAGCGAACAAGAAGATTGCCGAACGAAAAGAAGTAAAAAGTAAACCGAAGGTTAGGTTTCACGTATCGGGAAGCGTGCTTACCGATCTGAGAATTTTGGAAATCGTTGAAGAGTTCGGGGGGGTTGTGATCTCAGATGACCTCTGTACAGGGACACGTTATTATTGGGACAATGTAGAAGAAACAGGAGACCCCATGAAGGCGATTACCAACCGCTATATTGAGAAACTTCCTTGTCCCTGTAAATCGCCAAACGATGAACGGCACGATTTCATTTTTGACTCCATTCGTCAAGGAGATGTCCATGGAGTGATTTTCGTCATGGAAAAATATTGCGATCCGCACCTTTTCGACTATCCTCTTCTTCGGAAGCAGATAATGGATATGAATATTCCCACCCTCGGGATCGAATCGGAGCTGGGAGTAAGCGGTCAAGAGCAGTTGCGTACCCGGATCCAAACTTTCATCAATGTTGTCCAAGGAGGTCAATAGTCTAATGGGAAATCAGAGCAGTCCTAAAAAGGGCAGGGCTTTAAAGACATCTTATGAAGCCTCAACCATCCTTAGAAATTATTGGGAAACCATCCATGCAGCAAAGAAGGCAGGAAAGCCCATTGGCTATTGCTCCGGGAATGCGCCTGTAGAACTTATGTATGCCTTTGACATCCTACCCGCCTACCCAGAAAACTATGCTGCGGTCGTAGCGTCAGCAAAGATAGCCCTGCCATTAGTACAAATGGCAGAATCAAAAGAATTTTCGCATGACCTCTGCTCATACGCGAAGATTAACCTGGGCGAAGTCTTCTGGGAAGGAAAAGGTAAACCGGAAATGCCCTTTGGCGGTCTTCCTACCCCTCCGGATATTCTTTTGACGACAAAGATTCCCTGTATCACCCAGGTGAAATGGTGGGAAGTGCTCAGGGATGTTTATCACTGTCCGATGATTCTTTTGGATGCACCCATGCTGGAAGGCACAGTGGATAATCAGCCGAGTGAAGATCAGGTCGATTTCGTCGTAGATCAGCTGAAGCTGATTATCGCACAACTGGAGGACTTTACCCACACGAAATTTAATGAAGAAAAATTCTTCCATTGTCTTTCTCTTTCCGACCAGGCAGGCGGCCTCTGGCACGATATTATCGACCTGAGGGGAGAAGCGGTTCCGACTCCTGTTGGCTCCCGGGAGATGTGCGGTAATGTTTTCTCGCTGGTAGCCATGTTGGGAACTGAAACTCCGGTAAAATTCTACCAGAAGATGAAGGAAGAACTCCAATACAAGACGTGGAAGAAAATTGGAGCGATTCCCAATGAGAAGTACCGCCTCCTGTACGAAAACATCCCACTCTGGTACAACCTGGAAATGCTCTCCGACGTAGAGAACAAGGGTGCCGTTTTCGTTTTTGAAACCTACCTTAGATACGTCTGGGGCGGCCGGATCGATCTGACCGACCCGTATCGGGGTTATGCCAAGAAGATCCTTTCAGATGTTTTTCTAAACATGAACCTGCAGCTTCGTTATGATATCATGGCAAGGGATATAAAGAACTACCATATTGATGGAGTCGTCTTTCATTCCAACCGGAGTTGCAAACGATACTCATTAGGGTATTACGAATTGAAAGAAATGCTTCTTGAGAGGCTGGGCATCCCGAGTGTGGTAATTGAGGCGGACCATTCAGACCCCAGTGGTTACTCAGAGGGTAACACGAAGATGAAATTGGATGCATTTATAGAATTGCTGGAGGAGCGTCGAAATGCTGGTAGCAGGGGTTGATGCAGGCTCCAACGCCGCGAAGATTGTACTCATGGAAGAGGACCAAATCCTCTCCCATGGGGTTTTAAAAACAGGAGCTAATAGTTTAGGCGCGGTAAAAGATTTACTTCAACATATTTTAGAACAACAACATAAGAAGATGGAAGACATAAGCGATATTGTCTCAACCGGGTATGGAAGAAACTACATCCCCTTCGCGACATTCCAGGCCACTGAGATTTTTTGCCACGCGAAGGGAGTCTTTAGGACGATGCCCCAGGTAAGGACGATTATTGATATCGGCGGTCAGGACAGCAAGGTGATCTATCTCGACAACAACGGCCGGGTAGCCGACTTTGTGATGAATGATAAGTGTGCGGCTGGAACGGGTCGCTTCATCGAATCGTTGGCTATGGCCCTGTCGGTTCCTTTGGAGGAAATGGGGCCGCTCTCTGTTAGCGCCGGGCAGGAGATTACCATCAGCAGTACGTGTACGGTATTTGCAGAATCTGAGGTGGTTTCTTATGTGGCCCAGGGTTTCCCCAAAAGTGATATTATTTCAGGCGTTCACCACGCCTTAGCCGGCCGGGTCGTTTCAATGGCCAGACGGAGGGAAATTCGCCGCGAGATCTGTTTGACAGGAGGCGTGGCCAAAAATATCGGTGTCGTACGATGGATAGAAAAGGAGTTGGGCGAGTCTGTGAGAATCCCGGAAGAGCCACAACTTACGGGTGCAATCGGAGCGGCCATGATCGCCTTAGAGAGGGCCCGCCAACAATGAGTGGGATATTAATTTGAGGGTGACCAAAGGTCACCCTTTCTTCAATTTTATTTTATTTTGCCGTCTTCCTCTTTATTATCTGGTCCAAAAGATACACCTTGTACGTTAACGTTAACACTTAACACCTTTAAGCCTGTCATACTTTCCACAGCGTTTCTTACTCTTGTTTGGATCTGGCTGGCGACTTCTTGAATATGGCATCCGTATTCCACAATAACATGGATGTCAATCGTAGCTTCCTTTTCGCCTACCTCAGCTTTCACACCTTTAGACATATTCTTGCGGCCCAGTTTTTCAGCGATGCCTCCAGCCAGACCTCCGCTCATTCCGGATACACCTTCTACTTCTGTGGCGGCCAAGCCAGCAATTATTTTAACAACATCTTCAGAAACTTTAATCGTGCCGGAACCACCCTCGTCTATAATAACATGATTGCCGTTGTCATCCATTATAAAAAACCTCCTCATTTTATCGGTATTTTCCTTATTATACCATTGGATTTAAACTTTTGTCCATATAAACAGGAGATCCTAAAAAATAATATTGAATTTGATATACCAACTAAATATAATGCTACCATTTGGCTTTTTTATATTGGCGTAGTCGTTCTTTTATGGCGTCCCTTTTTGCCAGGTATTTGTCTTTTGATGGAATTATCCAGTTGTCCAGGTGCTCGCGGCGGTGTTTGTACGAAAAAAAGTGGTTCTGTATATCTTCCGGGTTTGTTATTAATGTCCATTGGCCTTCTTTTAGTGATACTTTCCCATTTATGCCGCAAGTGCAGCACATCATCTCGCCAGAACCGGAAAAATGAAATGATTTACTGTAACAAACAGGGCATTGTCCGGGCTCCGGGTTTCTTTTCTTGCTCTTTCCCTGCAGTTCGGCAGCGACAGTCATGCCCAGGCGCCTTGCCCCGCTGATGTTTCTATCATCAAGCAGAACTTCTCCAGGGCCTGTTGCGTATGCCTCCAAATAATCAACCGGACGATATCCGTATGCCAGGGGTAAGACATTTAGGATTTCCACGCCCAGCGGGTTCCACTCGCTGTTGCCGGCCACACTAATAATTGCCGCGACCCTGTTGCGTTTAAAAACCTCATCTAGGTCTTTCGCACAGATAAAAGCCCTGTCGATGACCATTTTCACAATGCCTGCCGGACTGAAAACATAAGTTGGCGCCGCTATCAAAAGACCGTGGGAGGTTTTCATTTTGTCCCACAGAAGCGGCATATCATCATCTTTTATGGCACATCCGCCGGTAAATACGCAGGACAAGCAACCGCGGCACTGTTTGATATTATAATCGGACAGGCGCAGGTATTCAACTTCCATGCCACACTCCCGGGCGCTTAATAACGCTTCCTGCAGCAGGACGTCTGAGTTCCCGTAACGCCTGCCGGAACAATTAATTCCCAGTACCTTATGCATGCAAAAACCTCCGTTTAATATAAATAGCCTCTCGGCATTCGCCGAGGCAGATGGCACAAGGCTTTGCTTGAACCATCGTTATTGAATTCCTCCTACTTACCATAGAGGAATTTTTTTTAAATCCGCATCCAATTGGGAATTCGGATC
>NZ_JAKNBL010000069.1 GCF_022410535.1 Pelotomaculum terephthalicicum JT | reverse complement strand
CTTCCGTTCCTCATCAGAAAGCCGGACATGGTATCTTACTTTTGGCAAGGCATACCCCTCCCTCCTGGGAAGAGTATAACATAAAAATAAGTTTTATTATAGATTCAGTGTTAACAAACTACTAGTTATATGAGTCCTGTTCCGAATGTCCTTGACCTGGAGCTTTAAAATATCCGAAACACGCAATCCCGTATTAATCCCCATTGTAAAAAGGATATAGTCCCGGTCTGACTGCCGTTTAAGGATTCTGTCATTGGCGGTGGTAAAATGACCCCATATGGCGGATGAAAATTGACCCCCCTCCAATAAAAAGGAGGTAACGAAATGGGTCAAGCGGAAACCTTCTTCCATGATAATGAACATGGGAGAGAGAACCAGATGTTAACACAGGATCTATGGACCGAGATCCGCGTCATGCGCAAAATGGGGAAATCTATCAAAAAGATCTCCAGAGAGCTAATGATTAGTAAAAACACTGTCAGAAAAGTATTACGCAATGAGCTTTATAAACCATATCGACGGAAAAACTGCAAACCGGGCCTGCTGTCAGAATTTATGCCATTCCTTATTGAACGGGCTCCGCAGTTGGACTTTAATGCCACCAATCTCTTTAGGGAACTGAAAAAGTTAGGCTATACCGGAGGCTACACCCTGGTTAAAGAGGCGGTGCGCCCACTCCGGGAAACCCACCGCCAGCTTGAGGCGGCAACAGCCCGCTTTGAAACCCCTCCCGGACTGCAGGCGCAGGTGGATTGGGGCAGCAAGAAGATCATGCTCGGAGGTTGCCTAACCAGAGTCTGCATCTTCGTCATGGTACTGGGCTTCTCCAGGGCCATATATGTGGAGTTCACACTAGATGAAAAGCTGCCCACGCTGATCGCCTGCCATGAGCATGCGTTCGCTTGGTTCGGAGGTATTCCGGAGGAGATTCTCTATGACAACCCTAAAACCATTGTCCTTGACCGGGCTACTGCAAATGCCAGGATCAATCCTAAGTTTGAAGACTTCTGCCTTTACTACGGCTACACTCCCCGGCTATGCCAGCCTTACCGCGCCCGCACAAAAGGTAAGGTCGAGTCGGGTGTGAAGTACGTCAAAAGGTCATTCCTTGCCGGGCAGGAATTCCCATCACTGGCCTCTGCCAACGAGCAGGGCTTGGTCTGGATCAGGGAGGTGGCTGACCAACGAATCCACGGCACTACCCACGAGCAGCCGGCAGCACGTTTCCGGCGGGAAAACCTCCGCCCCCTTACCAACAGACCGCCATATTTTTTACAAGTTTGGCAGATGCGCAGGGTGGCCACCGACTGCTTGGTTTCTTATACTCGGTGCCCTGGAGATATGTGCATCAGACTGTAGAGTTGCAGGAGCGTGGTGACCTGATATCTATCTACCACCAAGGCGTGCTGATCGCCACTCACCGAAAGGCAGAAAGCAAGCACCAAGTAATTATAGATATGGAGCACTATTGGGGCCTGTCAAATAAACATGATGCCACAAAGAAGACAGCTCCTCTGCCGGAGGTCGAGGTCAGAAGCCTGGATGTCTATGCATCACTGGCTGAGGGAGGTGTTCTCGTTGGATAACCCGCAACTTCTCAGAATTCAGGAAAACCTCAAAGTGCTGAAATTGCACCGTACTAGCCAGCAACTCGAAATGCTACTCCAGGAAGCGAGCAAGAACGAGGTGTCATACTCCGACTTCTTGGACAAGCTGTTGGAGGAAGAGATCTCCCTCAAGCATGAGAAGCATATGGCCCTAAGCACCGCATTGGCCAAGTTTCCTTACATCAAGACCCTGGAGTCGTTCGATTTTTCATTCCAGCCATCTATAGATCCGAAGATCATCCGTGAGTTGGCTACCTGCTCCTTCATCGACAGGGCGGAGAACTTGATCCTGCTGGGCCCTCCAGGTACGGGGAAGTCGCACTTATCAGTGGCTCTGGGGTTGAAAGCCATCCAGAAAAAGTACCGGACACTCTTCATCCCGGCCACTGCTCTGATTGCTTCTCTGAACAAGGCATACGCCGAGAACCGCCTGGAGGAAAGGCTCAAATTATACTGCGTTTCCAAACTGTTGATAATAGACGAGATCGGCTATGTTCCGGTTGATGTCCACGGTGCCCATCTCCTGTTCCAGTTAATCTCCAGGAGGTATGAGAGGGGTTCCATTATTTTGACCAGCAACCGCGGCTTCGGGCAATGGGGAGAGATCTTTGGTGATACGATCATCGCCACCGCCATCCTAGACCGCTTGCTTCACCATAGCACCGTCATCAACATTAAGGGTGAGTCCTACCGGTTAAAGAGAAGCAACGCGCCGGACTGATTAGAAAATCGCTGGATGTATCTTTAGCTGAAGGGGGTAGTCTATTACCAACCCTCTCCTAGACTATCTTTTTTAAACTGGGGGGGGGGGCAAAATTCAAGTGCCAAAAAGGGTCAATATTCAAACGCCATTGACAGATTCTTTATTTTGGGTTATTTTTTGCTCCAGATCCCTTCGCTGGTCGTTAAGGGTGGAGATAATTAATTGGTACTTGGACTCTGTTTCTTTGGACTCGTTCATTTTTTCTTGGAACATTTGGATACCCTCCATTTCCGTAGTTAATTATCCATGCTGAATTTATCATCGTCGTCGGTAAGTCCTAATTGCCGCCGGAGTTCTTCTATTTCGGCCTCAATATTGGCGTTACTCCTGGGATCATCGTCCTCGGCTTTAGACCTTGCCATTATATCGAACCCCTCGCGGATAAGTCCCAATGTTTTAAGGTATAATTCAATACTCTTGTTGTTCCCTGCTATGGCCTTTTTCGTTAACGTGTCAAGCACCAGGGGTAATGAGTCACCCATGATCTCAATGCTCCTTCTTCGTTGTTCGGCTTGAAACTCCGGGAGCTTCCGCCACCTCCCCAGAGTTCTTACAGAAACACCCACAGCCTGGGCGATCTTGGAGTATTTTACGTTGGAACCTCGCTTTACCAATAGGAACTCTATTGCTGTTTGCATCTGAGTGGTTAACTCACCTTGCTTAACAAGTTTTGGATGTCACTTTTTTCTATCCCCCCTTCTTTTACAACGTGGGCAGCAACCGTTAGAACTGAAATAATCAGATCATCTGCGGCAAATTCATCACGAATTTTCGACTCTACTTCCGGCGTAATTACCCTGGAGCCGTGTTCAATTCGGCAGAGATAGGACTGGGATATATTCAATCTTTGAGCGAACTCCTTCTGGCATTTTAAGATTACTGCGAACCATGCGAACAATATTACCGTTCAATATCAATAGACTCTTCACCCCTTGCATTAAAATTGACATTGAGGCACATTAAAAAAGGCGACCGGCCTCGTTGTTGGAGCCAATCGCCTTTGAAAGGAGAGTCTGCCGAATGATAGGAGAAAAATCTGCTCTCTATTATACATATGTTTCTAGCATTGCTTTTTACAAGTTACATATATTATTCTCTTGACCTTAAAACAACTGCCCCTGCTCCTCGACCAACTCCCAAACTTGATAATAGTTTATCCCTTCTACAAGGCAGCATATATTCGTCTCATCTCTAATTCCTGCATAGGATTAATGTATAGTATTTACTGTGTTGTTATTATCTTGTATTTATTTTATATTGCTATCTTTTTACACAAACAAGAAGGAAAAGTTAATTTCTTGTGGTAAATATTGCTATACCAGATACTATTTCATTCAATGGAGGAGAGTATTATTGATAAATGCAAACCCATATCTTGAACGATATTTATTTGAGAAACTAGGAGCTTATTATGAGATCAATCCATTTGAAGCCGGATGCAACTTAAATAACGATGAAGAATCCACTAAACGCTATTTAGGTACTTATTTTCCAAGAAGTTATGTTGAATCTTACCATATCTATCAAAATATTCTAAATCAACTCATGTTAAATTCCCTAACAGCAAATCAAACTATAGAGATTCTTGACATTGGTTCGGGAACGGGTGGCAACTTATTTGGTTTATTAACTGTATTAAACGAACGAATAAAAAATGCTACTATTAACATACACTCTATTGACGGAAACCCTATAGCACTCAATTATCAAATAAAAATGTTAACTGACTTTTATAGTTACTGCCCGCAAAATGGAAATAATATTTATCTCAATCACTACTCCAAAAATTTCCCCAACAAGAATTATATCATTCCTCTGATAGATAGATTGAATTTTAATATAGGATTCGATATAATACATAGCTTTAAGTTCGCTAATGAGTTTTATAATCAAGATAGCATTCTAAACCATGGTACATATTTAGAAATGTTAAGAGTTGGGCATCAATACTTGCGTCCCAACGGATTAATGCTAATTGAAGATATGACTAATGTGGTAGGCAATAGCGATTTTAATGCTATTATTATGAGCAATGAATGCAAATATTTTTTTAACAATTATGAGATCGACTTAGTTTATATACTTCCAAAATCTTGTGCCCTGTGGTATAATATATGTACAAATTCAAGTTGTTATTCAAAAATAGAATATACAATATCGCATAGGGGTATTAGAAGAGATATTTCCAAGGTTACTTTTAGACTTTTTGTTAAGAACCCTTTAGTCCAACAACTTTTTAACCTAATCGCTAGTCAGGGTATTAATTGTTATCAAATATCTGAAAGAAATTATTGTGAGGGTTCAACTTATAGGTGTGGTATTGATTTTCCCCCAAGCAACGTTGTAGCTGATGCATTTTTCCTATGAAATATTAGAAAGGAACAGATAAATGATTTTTAGTGTTAGTAGAAGAACAGACATACCTGCCTTTTATAGTAAATGGTTTTACAACAGAATTAAAGAAGGTTTTGTTTTAGTAAGAAACCCAATGAACAGTAAGCAGATTAGCAGGATAGACTTAAACCCTGAACTAATTGATTGTATTGTATTTTGGACCAAAAATCCAAGGCCGATGCTAAAATATCTCCATTTATTAAATAAATATACTTATTATTTTCAGTTTACTTTAAACTCATATGACAAAACAATTGAAGTTAATCTACCGAGCAAAAAATCTATAATAAATGATTTTATTCATTTATTCATTACATTAGGGAAGAATAGAATAATCTGGCGTTACGATCCTATTTTAATTTCGGATAAATTCAGCAAAGAATATCACTACAAATGGTTTGAATATTTGTGTAAGCTTTTACACCCATATACAAATAAATGTGTAATAAGTTTTATTGATGTCTATGCAAAAGCTAAAAGAAACCTAAAGCATATAAACTTGAAATCTTTAAGCGATTTGGATATGTGTGAAATCTCTTCTCAACTTTCTAAAATAGCTTATAATTATGGGTTAATAATTGAAACATGTTCTGAGATGATAGACTTTGAGAGTATTAAAATACAACATGGAAAATGCATTGATGATATGTTAATTTCTCAGCTACTTGGGGAGAAGATAGTCATAGAGAAAGATCCAAATCAGCGAGAGATTTGTGGATGCGTGAAAAGTATTGATATTGGAGAATACAACAGTTGTAAACACAGTTGTCTATATTGTTATGCAAATTTTAATCAAACTATGGTATCCAGGAATTGGGCCTCGCATGATGATGAGTCACCCATATTAATTGGACAGATAAATGATAATACAAAGATTCACAATAGACCTATGATATCTTACCGTAGTAAACAACTCAGATTTTTTGAAGAATAAATGTAGAAGATAATCCACCCACGAGGTTAAAGAAATCAACAACTTACTATCGAATATTACTTTAATAAGCCCCCGAATGAATTAATCTGCTTAACAATACGTTCATTCAATATTTTTTCGTAGAACTTTTTTAATAATAATAATTTCTACAAATTTAATATTCTCTTGCAAAAGAGTAATGCTACTGTTAAACTGTCATCAGCAGGACAATCCTCGTTTTACAAACCATGATGTATCCAAATTTCACGAAAAATATGTTCCGTAACAATCCACGGAAGGATACAGCCACAAGGCTTCCAGCGATTTTCGCGTGGCGACGCCAGACGAATTTCGTTTGAGGGGCGTGTGGGCAACCGTACGGGTTCAAGTCCCGTCTCCGACACCAAAGCCTTTAAAAATAAGGACGAAGGATTTATTCACGTCCTTATTTTTTTGTGGCGTGTTGGATGGTTAAAATAGGCGTATTCAATAAAATAAGGGAAAAACGTTGAGGAGGCTAAAAATGTTGGGAGGCAAGATATTCCAAAATCTCTGTTAAAATCCTTTAAATTAGTGGATATTTTCATTGGGTTAGAATATAATAAAGTAAGAAAGTTAAACTTTATTATTTGGAGATGAAGAACATGCTAGTAGAAATAAAACAGAAATCCCAGGTGACAATTCCTAGTGAACTAGTGAAAAAACTCAAGCTCAAACCTGGCGATAAGTTAGAAATAGAAGAGAAGGATGGTTGTTTGATTATTACCCCCGTTTCCATTATTCCCCGGGACCAGATGTGGTTTTATTCTAAAGAATGGCAAGCGGATGAACTGAAAGTCGAACAACAAATACGGGAAGGCCGGGTAAAAACGGCTAAAAGTAAAGAGGAACTATTGAAAGGGCTGGGGTTGGATGAACTATGAACCTATACTACTCTGAGCTTTTTGCCGATAAAGTTAAGCAGCTTTCGCTAGAAGTAAAAGAAGTATTGAAGAAAAAGCTTGAACTGTTGATGGAGAACCCTCGTCATCCTTCGCTTCGCACTAAAAAAATACGGGGGCAAGAGCGTATATTTGAGGCAAGCATTACCATGGAAATTCGTATGACCTGGGAATATACAGAAGACGGCATTTTATTAAGAAATATCGGGGAACATGATAAGACCTTAAAGAACCCATAAAGTTTATTCTAGCGTATTATTTAATCTATTTGTAGAAAAAGCAATATTCGAGTTGAAAATACCTGAGCTTCATTACCCTTTTATTTTTTAAAACGTGTATTCCTGACGCTTCCTAAATGAAATGACCCAACCAGAAAAAAAGAATGCTGAAAAAATGTTAAAATATCAGAAGAAACGTGGATTGATATAAATATTTGAGCAAGGTTGGTTTTGATAAATGAAAAAAACATTATTTATTTGTTTGCTGATTACGCTTTTTATGTTAGGAGCATTCCTGTAATTATTGAAAACGGCCTTTGAAAAAAGAGACGCCCATCAATACAATGGTAATGTGCTGATCCCGACAAGAAAGGCACAAAACCAGATTGAGGAGGCGCCTCTATATGAAG
>NZ_JAKNBL010000068.1 GCF_022410535.1 Pelotomaculum terephthalicicum JT | reverse complement strand
TACGGGCTCCTTCCATCCCGCCTATACCGGCAGTTTCAAAGAAGTTAATAAATTTCCAGTAAAATATGTGGCCAAGTGCTGCATTTTAAATGGCCGAAAATGCTGTATTTTTATTGACCGTTCACAATTAAGCTATTTTATTGTCTAGTCATGAGGAAACACAATAAAGGCTGTATTAGATAAATTGTTCAATCCCTTCGAAATTACGCTTTGCTAATCCTGCAATCGGATCATAATCATCTCTGTTAAGCAAGATAGGAATTCTATTTTGGAGATACAATTCTTTATTTACCAATGTAAATGCTAGTTTAGCGGGAACGTTAACTACATAGTGATTCATTAAAATTATAAATTCTTTTTGTTCTTGAAATAAAAGTTTTAAATAAAAATCTTTGTCCGTATAGCATTCATAGATGTCTTCGGGTGAGAAAAGTTGAAAACGGCGTTGTAATTCTGTAAATTTCTGAGGAAAATAAACTTCATCTTCTTCGCTCGACTGCCATGGAACAAATACCGGTAATTTATAATAATCTTCACCAAAAGGTTTAAATTGCCCTAATGCTGGCCAATTCCCCTCATAAGCATCAGATATTGCCTGTTTACCTGCTTCATAGGAATTGTGTTCAAACATCCGCTTGTAGTAATCCTTAATGAGTCGGAGCAATTCAGATTCGAACCATACCTCTTTCTGCCGCAAAAGTTCATCAGTAAGTTTTACCAATTTTTGTGGGTAAATAAATCCTCGCGTGTTTTTTTCTCCTTCTCGCAAAAACAAGATCGAAGTGAGAGTTCCCAGTTTTTCTGAAAAATTACGGTTGACACGTCCAGCGGCTTGGACAATAGAAGGAAGAATAGGCAAGGCACGCACAATATGCTCGAAGCTCAGATCGACACCGGCTTCAATAACCTGCGTAGAAACTACGTATAACGGTTCCTCAGTTTGTTTTTCCTGAAAATGTTTTATCTTTTTTATTTCCACTCGCTTATGAAGAGGAGTCATCATCCCATGAAGAAGTTTTACGTTAAGCGATTTTATTTTGGAAGCAAGGCTTTTATACACTAAGTAAGCATCAGTAATGGTATTTAATATGGCTGCTTGTAATCGTTCCGGTCTTGACAACAAAAAATCAGCCAGTTCTTGTTCATCCATTTCTCCTCTTTGCTCCAATTTATAACGTTCAACATGTTTTACTGGTTTAATTGCAAGGTGACCCGGTTGCGCTTGTTTTGTAAGTCCGTATTCAAAAGGAGGCATAGTTGCCGATAAAAAGATAACGCGCAAGTTGTATATGTCGGCCAATGACTCTAATCCGCATAAGAAAACGTTCCAACTTTCAGCTGCAAAAATTTGTGGCTCATCTATAATAATCACACTATTTTCTAAAAATGCCCTGCGCAATGTATCTTGAGCCTTTTCAGGGAAAATAGCTTTACACCATTGTTGAAAACTGGTGCATACAATGGAATTAGCCCATGATTCCATGATCAATTGACCAGAATTTATTTCATCCTCATCGCTTTCATCCGCGGCTTTCGTAATTTTTGTTTCCCTAATAGCTAAGGAATGATGTTCGAGAACATGCATATTCAACACATTTTCAACAACATTGCTCGTTTGCTCTAAAATAGAAAGGTAAGGTGCTACGTAAATAATTTTTTCGTACCCCTGCTCTTTCCCAAGCCAGGCAGCTATTTTCATGGCAGTAATTGTTTTTCCATAACCTGTTGGCATCTCTAAAGTATAGATTTTGCGTTTAGAATCTTGTCTTAATTGTAAGAGAATCTGCCTTTGGGCATCGCTTCTAATTTCTGACATGGATTGGTTGCGGTTTCCGTGGCAAAAAATATCAATAATCTTGTTGCTTCGCTCATGGTCTTCCTTTTGGAATATAGTTGTGTTAGTAGGAGTTACGTGAAAGCGATCACCCGCTACCAAAGCAGTTGTTAGCTCACGCCATCTACTTAATCTGTTCATCAAGATTTCATGGGAAGCAAAGGAATATCCAAGGTCAAGTTTATCGGTAACTTCCTCAAGTATTTCAAATATTTCTTCGGTCCACTGGTCAAGTGTTCCAGCCGAAAGAATCATTGGGTTTAACTCAGGATAGTAATGGCAAATAAACCGCTTTATCCTTGGCAAATCCATTTTATCCCATGCACCTGCCCCAATCCAGTGGTGCTCATTAAGACTTTTCAAGTGACCATGATGATCCGCTATATCCCTTATTAGCCATAACCAGATTACTGCATATTCTTCCCATTTCTTCTCCTTTTTGAGCAAATGATAACTCAAATAAGAAAAGAAGAAAGCCCCTTCTGGAGCATGATTGGGCCCTCTCTTACGTTTTCCTCTAATATAATTCTGCCATTCCACGTGCGCTTTAGCTATATCGTGGCAAAGCCCCGCTAACCCAGCCAATTTGATAAACGCAGTATCTTGGCATTGAAAACTCAACCGTTTTTCCATAGCGTTCTTTACGCCAACCAAATGCTCACTTAAGAGGTAAGTTTTGTCTTTATCAGCTGGCCGAGCTATGCATTGCTCAAAAGGAACTAAATCAAGCACACGATATCCCTTCCAAATTTTGCTAGCACAAGATCAAGTAATGGTTCTTCTTTAGGAATAATTGAGATTGGCTTACCATCTTTTTCATAAAGGAAATCAATGGATTTCTCAAAAGTCCTATTTTTCTTATATTGGAATAAATAGCCCCCTGCTCGACAATAATAATTGTCAGTCTTAAGTACGATATTTTTAATAATTGCTATAGGAACAACACTGCTTAATGTAATTTCTTGTTCCTCCATCGGTACATAGTATACATCAGGGAAAATTTTATAGAGAACTGGTTTTGTCAGGGCATATGCTGCCCCTAGATAAGTTGTATAAACAGATTTCTCTTGTGCAAGAAATGCCAAAAGTTGTTCTGTATACTCTTCCCCTGTGTAATAAATCCGATAGGCAGGATTAACTAATAACTCAATAGTTGTAGGCCGATTAAATGTTGAACCAGAATCTTTACCGAGCATGGACATCTGTTGCGCAACAATTCGCACCGGGTGCAAAAGTTTAATTCCAATCTTATCTGTTGTTACAAAATCTTCCATGCCCAAGATTGCCCCAACCAACCCTTTTGCCGCTGTGGGAGTGATAAAGGGATAAGTCATTTGCGTTGCTGTTGTATCAGGCCGCCGGAAATGCCCTAAATTCCCTTTGATATCAAACGCTATGCCTTTCATTGTATTTCACCTTTACCATAATGGTTGCATAAATGGAGCAACATCACCATTAAGTTTTACACCTTGCTGAACCCAGATCCGACAGCGGGCAATTCTATCTTTTTTTTCGTCAATAGTACTTAGAAGTTTGGTTAAATCTAATGTAATATCTTGAAGAGATGAAGGGATTTTCCCAGATGTCTTCCAAGAAGCCACATCAGGAGAAAGAGAAACTAATTCTTCAAGATAACCAAAACGGTAAAACGGGTCTTTATACTCGATATGGATTAAAAGCAAAGGATGCTGTTTTCCTCTTCCTCTAGCCTGACGATGCTGTGTTCCCTGCCATAAGGCACGCAACAACAGTTCTTGATCCTCCTCTTTCATCCCTGAATGCTCCGCAGCTTTAGCATTAATAACAGCCGGCATAGCGAAAACCGCAAAAGGTAATACATAATTCGTCCAAATTGTCCCTTGTGTTTTTCCTTCCCCATCGTCTGACATATCAGCACTTGGCATGACAACTGTCCCTTGTACGTATTGAGTATCTACAGGATGAAGAGAATGGGCCCAACCAAACTGCACAGGGCCGGTGAGATTAAATTTGGGTTTCACTGAATATACTATTCCAAAGGCGCGGACGTCAAAACAGTGATCTACCAAAACACTTTTCATGTCTTCCTTCGCTTCTTTTTCTTTTCCTACATCTTTGGCGATCAGTTGGGCTAAACTTCCGCGGCCCAACAGTTTCCCCTTTTCGTTAATTACCTCCTGAACAAAAACAAAATTCTTCTTTTCTTCACCACCATTAGGTTCATAGTCAATTACAAAATCTCTTACATCCCTTTTAATACTCACATCACTTAAGGAGATTCTTCCATCTTCTTCCGGAAACAATCTTCTTGCATCACTGTCATTAAGCGGATCGCGATTGGGTATACCATCCTTTACTGATTTAATAAACAAGATTTCTCCGCTATTAATTGCCATTGTTTTCAACCTCCTCAGATTTGTCGTTTTTCTTTTCTGACTGATATAATAAATAGCCGGACCAAAATGCCGTCATAAATGAATCTTTTTCTGGAATTAACTGATGTTGCTTTTCGAGAAATCCTAATAGCGTCTGCGCCAAAACTGGGCGGAAATTTGCCCCGATTTTCATTTCCCATTGCTGGGCTAGTTCTTCACTGCGCAGCAATCCATTTTTCCAAATCATTTCGGGATTTAATTTGCTGCCAAATTTCATCACCCGTTGTTTAACAAAATCCTTTTTTGTCTTCCGATAATACGAGTTGGAAAACTGCTTAGTTAATAGACCTGCAACAAATCCCAACTGCTCTACCGATTCTAAATGATTTAAATCAAGCTTTCCCTTACTGAATAAATCCATAAAATTGTTCCAGTCAGCCAACGTTTTCAATCCTCCTTTGCGCTCAAGAATTTTTTCCTCATATTGTTGTAAAAAATACAAAAAGCTGTAATAGAAGACAAGTTCTTGTGCCATCTGCCACCAGTCTTCTTTGTTAGCAAGTTCATTAAGTTTACGTGCTGTCGTCAAACGTAAACGGTCTACACTTAAAGATTCTTTGTGTAAAGCAGCTTGCAGAGAATACCACACATACCCAGGCCCGTATGCGTTGGCAAGCAGTGATGGAAGAGTTTGAGTCCTGTAAAACTCTTGTTTTTTTACTACAAATGCTTCTTGGATTATGCTTGTTTCCCTAGCTTTTAATAGATTCATTATTTTTTCAATTTTTCTCGCTACACTGGGTATAACATCTTCAATTACTGCGCGGATGTGCATGTTACCCCGTGAGAGATCTCCTGAATAATATAAAATTGTTAAACGATGCTCATCCCCTGTTTCCGGAACAACTTTATCAATACCCGCCAATACTCTTAAATGCAGATCGCTGTCACTTTCTCTCACATTACCCTTTACCAACATTTTGCGGTATTTTTGATAAAGCTGTTGTGAGTCACCGTCAACTAATGGTAATACCATCGGTATACCATAAATGGCTTCAAAACTGGAAAAACTCATGTTTTTTTTGGCTTCTACATTTGTAATGGGTGCAAACATCTCTTTCAAAACAGCATTGGAAACAGGAACTTGAATTTCCTTAAGAAACTGCACTCCATACAAAAAAGCCTCATAGTTTTCTGCATCTACTTTTATCCCTTTGGTCCATTCGTCATCTTTCCAATAAATTGAACGCGGAGCTTCCCAAGTCGGTGATAGCCAAAGCCATGATTTATTGTAGATTGAAACTGCTTCATCCACTTTTTTGTTCGAAAAAGTGGATATGACATCTTTCTCTTTCCCCAGTTCTGCTGCCTCATAGAATTTAGCTTCACTTATCCTTTTTAATACCTCTTCACCATTTAAATAGAGATTAAAGCCAGAAACCAAGTTACTAGTGCTAATCCAAATCATATTATTATTATTTATTTTGTCTTTGCGTTTTTGGAACATAGGTAATCGTTCATCATAAATCATGACTATACCTAACTGCTTGTCCTCTGTTATTAGTTCAGAAGCCTTTTGGGCAAATAAGTCGGCAACTATATCTGCTAATTTATTTATCGCATCTTTTACCATATCTTTATATTGAAGGGTACTATTCAGTCGCGGCAACAAAAATTTCTTTTTAAACTGTTCTTGCTCTCTAATGGACTTAATATGAGGGTCATACATCAAGTAACATGGAAGGGCATAAATACCTTGTGCATGAAGAGGATTCCCCCCGTTAGGGTAAAAAACCGGAAATGCAACGGCTCGTTTATGATCAACAATAAAATTTTCTTTGTTATTCTCCATGACAATATTACCGAGTTCCATAGGTTGGAGAATGGCTCGACTCTCATTTATTTCTACTAAAAACACATTGCGAAAATAGTTCTTGCAGTTTTCACTTGCAATGTCAGTTAAAAATCGAATCCTTTCTCTTGAAGATAAACCCCCGTTTTTAATTGGACGACCTATACGAATAATTGATTCAGCAAGCATTTACTCACTCACCTACTTTCTTACCTACCAAAAAAATCTTATTATTTCTTTATTTCGGTATTGTGGTATTAAATTCCTCTATTTTCCCCATATATATTAAAACTCTGTAGTCTAACCTGCCGCGTCGGTTCCAGTAAAACACGAAAAAAGCTTTTTCGAGTCGACCTTTATTTGTGGCAATAATTTATCTACGCGCTGATTACTATTACAAATCCTATTTCAGTTGGAAATTTTAGATTAGTTCCTTCACAGGTTTTGAAGTATACGTTAAGGTGTGAGCGGTCTTTGATAATATCGGGATTGCTGTATCCCTGATTTCTCCGCTCGTTGTGCCGCTCCCTTATGCCGCGACAGAGCTTTTCCGGTAAGCTTCATTGCGGACAACGGAGTGGTCTGTTTTCGGCATGGCGCGGCCCCCTTTCAATAACCCTGATATTCTTGACGGGATTGGATGGGTTGTATGACAAATGAAACTTCGGGCCAACTTGACCCAAAGCTGTTATATTTTCTAAAGAAACAGCGTATAATATATTCAAGGAATACATTGATTCCAATGCAATACGGAAAGGAGCATTGTTATGGAACTTGCAAAAATCACAACGCGCGGGCAAATCACAATTCCCATTGAGATACGCAAAAAGCTGGGCGTAAAAGACGGTGATAAAGTTATTTTTATTGAGGAAAACGGGCGTATTATCATGGAAAACGCCGCTATGATTGCGCTTAAAAACGCACAGGAGGCTTTTGCGGGTGAAGCAGAGCGGCTGGGTCTGAAAACGGAACAGGACGTTGTGGATTTGGTGAAAGAGGTGCGCCGCGAGCTTTGGGAGGAACGCCATGCGCGTAATGATTGATACCAACATCCTCATATCCGCGCTTTTGTTCCCCGGCCAGCAGATGAATACGCTGATTTATAAAATTACAACGGAGCATCAGCTTATCCTCTCGTCGTATGTGGTTGATGAACTGTTGAACGTGGTGCGGCGCAAATTCAAGGATAAATTGGAAACGGTGGATCTGTTGCTGAGCCGGCTTCCCTATGAGCTTGTTTACACGCCCCAACATCCGAAGCCGGTGCTTTTTGAAATACGCGACGAAAAGGATTATCCGGTTTTATATTCGGCAATCATGGAGGACGTAGATGTATTCGTCACGGGCGACAGGGATTTTGACGGGCTGGATTTGGAGAAGCCGGAGATTATCAGCCCGGCCGGGTTCCTCGAAAAATATTAGGCGAGTG
>NZ_JAKNBL010000067.1 GCF_022410535.1 Pelotomaculum terephthalicicum JT | reverse complement strand
CGGAGAAAGTGGTTCCCAGGGATAACAATATCGTAAAGGCTACGGTACTGCGAAAGTTTCATTTGAGTATTTTCGATGAGCATTTTTGATTCCCCCGCTCACTCAACTTCTTTCATGAATAATTATAACCATTTTTGGACAAAAATTTTGGACAAAAAGTCCATCTGCATTGCTGCAAATGGACTTTTTCAGTGCCCTTGTATAATGCGGGTTTGCGGCACTTAAAACCCGGAAACCTACGTCACTCCAAGGTTCTCTCAAAAGAGAGGTTTTGACATGAATTTTGGACGTTGGAGGGATATTGGAGGGATATTCAGGAGGGATATCCGGACCATCTACCGTCGGAACGACGAACGTGTATTAATCAAAAACCAATATTGTAACAGTCATCCTACCATTGACAAATCTTTTCAGGAGTTGATGACTGTGAAAAATCAAGAATATTACGAGCAGCTTTTTGAGCCGTATCCTGATGTCGTTACACTGGATGAATTCAGAGCGATGTTGGGCGGCATTGGAGAAACCACGGCACGAAAGATTTTGCACGGGAACCATATAAAGTACTTTTTCATCCGCAGTACCTACAGGATACCTAAAGTATGGGTTATCGAGTATGTGTTAAGCGACCATTATGCCCAATACCGACAGGAGCTTAAAGTACAGGTTTAGCAGTAATTAAAGAGGATGAAGAAAACATTTCCTCTCCCCTCCGTTATATTTAGGGCTTGCTAAGTTAGAAATAACAAGGATTTATAGATAAAAGTGTCGAAGATATGTGCATGAAAAATGCCAAAACTTTCAAAAACGTGCTAATGTAAAATCCACTGAATACAACTGGAGGAATAGAAAATTGAATATTATAGATAGCGACAATAGAATTACCCCCATTTTTTTAGTTATAACTAATTTGTTTGTAGCATGCCTGCTTATTAGTAATATTATTGCGGGCAAATTAATACAGGTTTCTGGGTTGACACTCCCGGCTGGCGCGATAATATTTCCTGTAACATATATTTTAAGTGATGTGTTAACAGAGGTTTATGGTTACAGAAGAACACGGCTGGTTATTTGGATTGGATTTGCTTGCAATTTACTTATGGCCACGGTTTTCATGGTGGTAATCGCCCTCCCATATCCCGCTTTCTGGCATAATCAGAATGCTTATGCTACGGTACTCGGTATGACCCCTAGATTAGTTGCTGCCTCACTTATAGCTTACTGGGCCGGAGAATTTTCTAATTCATCCACCCTATCGGCTATTAAGAAGCTGACCGGCGGTCGGCTGTTGTGGGTACGCACTATCGGTTCAACGGTGATTGGTCAAGGAGTAGATATGTTGATCTTCATCACCGGTAGCTTTTATGGCTTGGTGCCAGGTGGCGTGTTAATTCAGATGGTGGTGGCTCAGTATGTTTTTAAAGTGGCCTATGAGATTGTTGTGACCCCGTTAACCTATCTGGTTGTCGGTCGGCTTAAGCAAGTAGAAAAGATCGATAGCTTCGACTGGGGCGTAAACTATAATCCTTTCCGCTTCAAAATAAAATAGTTCCTTGAGTTGTAGAAATCAAGATAGGGAGGGTGGTTGCTGAATCATGAAAAAGGCGATTATATTGCTGTCCGGCGGTCTTGACAGTGCAGCTTTACTGGCGCATTTGCTGGAAGACCGTGATTCGGGAGATTTAATTTCACTATCATTGATTTATGGACAAAAGCACCAAAAAGAAGTCAAAGCTGCTGTCGATATTGCCAGGTATTACGGAGTTAAACATATCGTCAAAGAAATCCCCAACATCTTTGCTGGCGCTGGTAGCACTCTAATCGACCTTGATAAATCTAATCCAGAATTGACTTACCAGCAACTCCAAGACGCCTATGGCGTTAGTCCTACATATGTTCCATTTAGAAACGGTATTTTACTGTCTCTGGCTGCAGCTTTAGCTTTAGTCGAAGGTGCTGAGGAAGTATATTATGGTGCTCATGCCGATGATTCTCACAACTATGCTTATCCTGACTGTACTCCAGAGTTCATCGAAGCTATGGGAAGAGCAATTAATGTGGGCACTTACTTCAAAGTAGCATTGTTTGCCCCCTGGTCAATGAAGACAAAGCAGGAGATCGTCTTTGTTGGTCACAAACTGAATACACCATTTGAGTTAACTTGGAGTTGTTATAACGGTAGAGAAAAAGCATGTGGCAAATGCCCGACATGTATCAATCGGATTGAAGCTTTTAAGCAGAATAACCTTACTGATCCAATCCCATACGAAATCGAAGTTGAATGGTGAAAGCAAATTAACTAAATTGTTAATGTGAGGAAGTTTTACATGAATAAACAACTTTTAGTACTTGGATGTTCCCAGACAAAACGGCAGACTCCTGGGCTTCTTCCAGCAATAGAAAGGTACGATGGTTCTTATTACCGTGTTCTTCGGCGTTATCTCCGAGAACGCCAGTGGCCAGACAACTTATCAATTGCCGTATTATCCGCTAGATACGGCCTTATCGGTGGTTTTACGGATATTGAAGACTATAATGAACGAATGAATCAACAGAAAGCTTTAGAATGGGCACCAAAATGCCAATCTATACTTAATGCATGGTCAAGAGATCATTCTCAAATTCACTTCTCTTTAGGAAAAGACTATCTTCCTGCCGTTGAACAAGCAATACATAGTGGTCTAAAAAGTAAAATGGAAGTTTTTGAAGGGCCTATTGGGATAAAGCTTCATCAAATTAAAAACCTTCTTGAAAACACTGGAGCACCAGAAAGGCACAAACCAAAGCTTCCTGAGCCTGGTTCAGGGAAAGTAAGCTACTTTTTACCTGATTGGGATGACCTGCTCGATGAACATTTTGATTTTGAATCGGATAGTTTTTCTGACTTAACCCGACAACAACGAAATGATAAACATTGCTGTGTTTTGATGCAACCTCAAAAAATATGTGATGGTATACTTGTAAGCCTCGCTCAGCACGTGACATCAAAAGGTCCTCTAAGGCGAATGGTAGGGACCGATTCTACCTCTCTTGCTCCTAAAAATTTGCGGCGCCGGTTCGGGCTTGGTAATGACCAATCACTATTTGGTGATTGTGGAGCTTTTAGCTATGTGAATGAAGATGAACCCGCAATATCAGTTGAACAAGCACTCGCCCTGTATGATCTCTATGGTTTTGATTTTGGGGCATCTGTAGATCACATTCCAGTTCCTGTTATTGAACGTAACGGTGAAAAAATAAAACTTAGTGAAGAAGAACGTATAGCTAGAGTTGAAAAAACAAAGCAGAATGCAGCAATATTTATTGAACTCGCAAAACAGCGCCAAGTATCGTTTTTACCGGTAGGAACTATTCAAGCTCTTAATGCAGATGAATGTGCGCAAACTGCTTGTGATTACCACTCAATGGGTTACCGGTACCTCGCCATTGGTGGGCTTGTCCCTATGCATGACACTGTGGTTGAAGAAACTGTAAGAAAAGTTATGACAGCTGTATCATCACTGAAACCACGCCCATGGGTTCATTTATTTGGTATTTTTAGACCAAAACTTCAAAGTTTATTTCGAGAACTTAAAGTTGACAGCTTTGATAGTGCTTCATATTTCCGCAAGGCATGGCTTCGCTCTGATCAAAACTATCTTGCGCGAAATGGTGAATGGTATGCTGCTTTGCGTGTTCCTATGACGAGCGATGGGCGTACTCGTAAGCGTCTCGAACAATCGGGGTTAAATATAGAGCAATTAAAAGCCAAAGAATCTCAAGTAATGAGAATGCTGTGCCAATTTGATCGGGATGAAATCAATATTCAAGAAGTGTTGGATGCGGTTATTGATTATGATGAGCTTTTAACACGATCAAGCGATGCCAGTTCTTTGCGATTAAAATACCAAAAAACGTTAGCAGATCGACCATGGAAAAAGTGCGATTGCCCTTTTTGCCAAAATGCAGGAATTCATATGCTAATATTTCGAGGTTCAAACAGAAATAAACGCCGTGGAGCCCACAATACGCTAATGCTGTACGGAAGCTTGGATAGCACTTATCATGATACAATTAATCAACTTGAGTTAAAAAAGTGATATAAAAAGACAGTTCCTGTGATGCAAGAAAAATGCCCAGAGAATTACAGCGTAATCCTGAGAATCTATATGATTTTTAAAGCTTTCGCACAGGCTATAAAACCGGCACGGACAATAGTTCATTGCATGATCATTAATATAATAGTCGCAATGTTATAATTAAATGCATAATCCAGCTCATTCCATATAATTGGGGGCTATTTTATGAAGATTACCGTAGATGAATTGATAAATGCCATTGAAACAAAAAACACCTACCCATTTGACCCCGAACAAGCAACTGCCATTAGGCATTCAAATGGGCCATTATGGATTATCGCTGGGCCGGGAACAGGAAAGACAGAAGTTCTGGTCGTTAAGGTTTTAAAACTCTTGTGTTGTGACGAGATTGATCCTTTATCAATTATTGTCACTACATACACACAAAAAGCTGCTCTTAATCTTGAAAATCGTATTGCAGAAGGAATGTTATATCTCTCATCAGCTTTTCCGCAAATTGCTGCAATTGATTATTGTCAATTAAGGATTGGTACATTGCACAGCTTGTGCAGTGATATAATGCAAGAATTTAGATATGAACCATTTCAAAATATTCGCTTGATGGATGATACGGAACAGCTAATGTTTATCCGGCAAAATATCGCTAGATATGCAAGGGAACATTCAACTGCTTTTCGAGATCATTTCTGGCCTTTGGTACTTTCGGATGCACGTGAAAGGGCAAGTAATAACCTATGGATTTGGACTAAAGTACTTTCCGTCCTTTTTAATCGAATAATTGAGGATGATATTGATTTAACTGCTGTTAAATCAGCAGGATCGTACTGGAGCGAATTAGCCAGCTTCTTCGAGTATTATGAAAATTATCTTAGGACGGAACACGCCTGTGATTTCTCACATTTGCAGAAGCATTTTTATGATTTCCTTCAAACCACTCAAGGTCAGGAATTTTTATCAGGCACTGGGCGGATTGGCAAGACGCCCATTATGGCCATCTTAGTTGATGAGTATCAGGATACAAATCCAATTCAGGAAAGAATTTATCTGAAATTAGCCTCAAATAGTCCTCATAACATCTGTGTAGTAGGAGATGATGATCAAGCTCTGTTTAGGTTTAGGGGCGGTACCGTGGATTGTATGATTAATTTTAATACTCGATGCTCCTCAGAGTTTGGAGAGATACCAACAAGCGTTAGCCTGAAAACGAACCATCGTTCTAATAAAATGATTATTGATTGGTGCAATGGCTATATCGAATCTTTTGACGTTATGCGAATTCCGGGTGCACGTATCGCCTCAAAACCTCCGTTAGAGGCGGCCCCGGGCAAAACAGATTATCCTGCTGCTGTCAGCTATATCATTGGAAATAAGATGGAAGATGTGGCGGCAGCTTTTGCTGAGTTGGTTGATGATTTACTTTCTCACCATATAATTGAGGATTATTGCCAATGTGTGTTAATTCTTCCCAGTACAAGAGATTCTTCCCGTAATGCAGGGAAGTACATCTCTGCACTGAATGCCCGCGGAATACCAGTTTATAATCCTCGAGCGAAATCTTTTCTTGACCATAATGAGGTTCAGGAATTACTCGGGAGTTTTATTTCAATTATTGATCCTGGTTTAGCCGGAGTTAATCAGGATGCTTTTCCCGATGTGTATAATATGGTTTCTGGGTGGAGAGATGCATTCAATGGGATGGTTGCATCATATCCAGATTTGGGGACTTATATAACAAGGTCATCAAATATTATCAAAACAAATACAGATCCAAAAAAATCGTTTGCTGAATATGCTGCCGGCGTATTATTTAGAATAATTTCATTTGCTCCTTTTTCCGAGTATCAATCCAATCCAGAAAGAGATTTGAGAATTAGCAAGATAACCAGAGTGTTTGAATCGTTTTTATCTCTTAACGGTCGTGCACTTAAAGTCGATGCTAATAATCCGAGCAGTATTGAATCATGGTGGGTTTCTCGTTTTTATACTTCGTTATGTGGTTACTTGGCACAGTATGGGATGGATGACGATGAAGATGATGAAGTAATATGTCCAAGAGGTTATTTACCTCTAATGACAATTCATCAATCGAAGGGTCTAGAATTTGATTTCGTATTTGCTGGAAATTTGTCAAGAAGTGTTTCACCAAGCGAATCCCATTATATCGAGCAAGAATTTTCAAGGTTTAGAAGGGTTCCCTTTACAATAGTGCACTCTATTAATGATTTAGCTTGGCACGATGATATCCGCTTACATTATGTTACTTATTCTCGTGCAAAAAATGCCCTT
Organism: Pelotomaculum terephthalicicum JT; assembly: GCF_022410535.1. GTDB lineage: Bacteria > Bacillota > Desulfotomaculia > Desulfotomaculales > Pelotomaculaceae > Pelotomaculum_D > Pelotomaculum_D terephthalicicum. The sequence goes on along the minus strand of NZ_JAKNBL010000067.1, from coordinate 1,410 downwards.
GTCTTATTAGCAACAAAAAACCAATTCTCTCGCAAAGGAAACCAAACGGCATCATTTTCACAGTACGGGGGAACTTGGTTCAAGAATAACTATACTATTCTATAGAAGAGGGGGTAACAGTATGCGTTGGACACATTATGATGGAATGAATTTTCCATTTAAGGGCAATGCCCCAGTTAAAAGAAGATATAGCATTACCGCAGATGTATTATCATACCAACTCTGCCCTCAACAATATGCATTGTATAAAATCAGGAAATACGAAGCCTCGATGACTAATCAATTATTTTATGGTACAGTTATTCATCAAGTCCTCGATAGAGCTCATATGCACTATAAAGGGCTACTTGTTCCTGCCACAGCTGGAACACTGCCTTCAAATTTAGATATTAAACGCTATTTTGATGAAGTTGACAGTGCTTTAAAGGCAAGGAGGATATCCGCAGGGACAAAAGTAAAAGATCAGGCACTAGAGATTGTAAAGCGTTTTAACCGTATTGAAGGGCCTTCTTTATATCACCGTGTAGTTAATACTGAATGTCGCTTGCAAACTGATAAAACCGATTATATCTTAAATGGTAATGTGGACGTTCTTGCTATCTCCCCCGAAAATCCCGATTCTGTAGAAATATGGGATTACAAAGGTACCAATTTACCCTCTCGTGGCGACCCACAATATCAGCAATATATTTATCAAATGCAAGTATATGCTGAGCTTTATCGCAAACAAACTGGAAAAATGCCACAAAAGGCAATATTGTATTTTCTGAACTCGCTAAGTGGACCAATATCTCCTACATGTAGGCCGGGAAATGCTATATTAGAAGTAACCCTTGATGCATCTGAAGTTGATACAGCTATGAATAACTTTGCAAATACTGTATCTGAAATTGAAAGATCAAGAGATTTTGGTATATGGGCAAATCCAATCCAAACACCACCGAAGGAAACTTGCGATATTTGTGACAAGCGTTGGAATTGTCCAAACTCTGGACAGGTGTATCCGATGAGGCATCCATAATAAAAGTATATGCATACATAAATAGCATTGGGAGATTCCCCAGCACGCTATTATATAAAAGCTATATTATGACATGAAGGAACATGGTTTTGTGCCTATGTTTTCTTTTCATATATTAAAGTAAAAAAGTCGTTTGCTTTATTTAGTGATAAAGCAGGCGACTTTTTTGCAGACTATGGAGCAGGAGGCGCAATTACGGGACGCGGGTTGTTCCCCTGTCTTGGAGCAGGGGTAGGGCAGAAATACCTAAAATCGCATGCTGCGTAAGCGTCAAATATGGCACACCTGTACATCAAGCAAGATTTGGGGTATTCTCATCCAGAGGAATGTTGGGGCATGCGGCAGTCAGTCGGCAATGCATCCGACCAGGGCAACAAACTGTCTATGAC
>NZ_JAKNBL010000066.1 GCF_022410535.1 Pelotomaculum terephthalicicum JT | reverse complement strand
TACGGGCTCCTTCCATCCCGCCTATACCGGCAGTTTCAAAGAAGTTAATAAATTTCCAGTAAAATATGTGGCCAAGTGCTGCATTTTAAATGGCCGAAAATGCTGTATTTTTATTGACCGTTCACACGGGGCGGGGAAACGGCGCCGGCCACCATTAACTGGGGCCGCTTGAAGAAATACTGGTCGTGGGGACTTCCGGTGGAGCAGTAGCTGAAGACCAAGGCCGGCTGGCCGCTCCGCCCGGCCCGTCCGCTACGCTGGGCGTAGTTTGCCGGTGTTGGAGGTATATTGCGCATATTGACAACATTGAGCTGCGAGATGTCTACCCCCAATTCCATAGTCGGGGAGCAGTACAAAATAGGAAGGCGTCCTTCCCGAAAGTTTTCTTCCCGTGAAATTCTTAGTTCATAAGGCACCTGTGCTGTATGTTCCCTGGCCTCAATACCCCGGGCACCAGAGGCCAAGGATTTATAAAACTCCACAAAAAAGGGGTTTGTACGGCTGCCCAATTCAGATTCGTTAGGAACACGAATGGGATCGTGGAAAGCCTTGCTACCATCCCCGGCAACCCAGATCATGGCTGAAGCTGTCAGCTGGTAGCCGGGCACATCATCATTATTCCGGTTTTCGTCTACAACTTCAACCAGGCCACCTACGCGCAATGCAGTTAGGATTTGGCTGATAATGGCAGCTGTCTGCTCCAGTGTGATTTTTTCGAGGTAACCTGGAAAAGTTGTCGGACGGCGCAGGTACTGGCCAAAGCCGCCCCGCTCCGAGAGGTAAACATTTCCCAGGAAATCTTTTTTAGAGCGGGACCGGGGGTAAAGTACTGCAGCATGTTCTAACCGCTCATTTTCGTCAATTGCCCAGGGTGACTTTAAATGCTGGTTGCTTTGCTGAATTATTCGTTCCTGAAATTCCCGATTTAAGTAATCTACCTTGATGGCCAATTCACGTCGCATATAGTCCAGCAAGACTTTGCAAATCTTCTTTCTAGTTTCGGGGCTGGCAACCACGAGGGTTGGATGACAATCCTGCCATAGGTCTTCTACCTCACAAACTTCATCCAGCGACGCATATTGAATTTCCAGGAGGCCACATTGCTCCAGGTTGGGCGAGGTGATGCGCCATCCTCGTTTCAAGTCTTGATAGAGGCGGTATCCCAAAACGTTTCGTAAAGCCCGCTGGGTATCGGCAAGGGCCTGAAAACGTACATTCGGATCAACAGCATAAAACTCCAGAGGAAGAACCAGAGAATTAAACACTTTCTGGGTCAGTTCATCATGGCGGAGGCCTTCCTCGCCAGCAGCACAAACCGCTTGGTAAAGAGAAGTGCGCAGTAGGCCGATCTCTACAAAATCATTGAAGTGACCAGCCTGCAGCGAAGCGTCCTGACGGTTATCGGTAAAGCTTAAAAGCTTTTTTGCCTTTTGCGGCAAATTCTCATCCTTTTGGAGATGGTTGATTGCAGACAAGCTCAAGATGGTGGTGGCAGTGCTGCGCCCTTCCGAGCCGAGGGTAGCCAGCTTTGCGAAGTCACTCGACTGGCGGCTGCCATAGGAAACACCACAGTGCAAACAGAAACGGAAGGGTGCTGAAATATAATAAAACTCAAGGCCCTCCCCACTCTCGGAGCCATTCGGTTTAATATTTACCGGTCGAGGTAGATCTTTTACATGATTGCTGCGGATGATAGATATTCCCCTTCGATTTTCCACCCAGTTGTCCGGCACCCGTTTTATAACATCTAGTTCATCATCTGGCCAAGAATCGGTGGAATTGTGGTAAAGATAACCGGCTTTCCCCTCCTCTTCACTGGAATAGTTTTCATTAGGATCACGCGGTACAAAGACGCTCATTCCGGTGTTTTGGTCAGTAATGACGTAAACGCTGTAATACTCCTGCCCACACTCACGGCAAAAAGCCAATGGAAAAAGTACCCGGTTTCGGTCATTGGGCACATATTGCTGGCCGTGAATTGTTATGTATCGGTCCTCTTCGTTCTGCAAGGACGTATATACAGTATTACCCCGGCTGATAAACTGGTGCAGGCGAAATGCGAAGGTGGGGAATCCTGTTTCTGGGTGTTTACATCTATACCCCATCAGCAACCTCTCCTGAATCGCCTGGGTACACTGTCCTTCAGAAAGTCCTGTCAGTCTGCTTAAGTTTTTAGCAGCGCCTTCATCTCCCGAGATGCTCTTTGGTATGCTGCGGATCAATCTACCGCTACCTGGCTCTTTGGTAATACCAAAGGTGGTTTCAACCCAAATGGAGAGCGGATCTTCTATTAATTCCCGGTAATTAGCCACTGGCTTCGGGTTTTGAACACTCTCGATTAATTCATGTTTAAAAATGGGGTCCTTAAGGTCCTTATCTGGCGTTGCCCGCTGCAGGGTTTCCATGACAACACGTTCTGGATGAACTTGAGAACCAAAAAAGAGCGTTGCCACCTGGGCCACCTCGGCCCTTTGTTGGTCATATGTACCCCCGCCGGCAAGCGTAGCAGAAGTACCGATACACTGGAGATTTTCACCCCCGCAATAATTGCGTAGGCGGCGGATCAGCATGGCCACATCCGCACCCTGGCGGCCGCGGTAAGTGTGTAGTTCGTCCAGCACAAGGAATCTCAGGTTTTGGGCAGATCTAATGAGGTTTTTATCTTTAATCCGGGTTAAGATTAACTCCAACATGACATAGTTAGTAAGTAATATATCGGGTGGGTTTTCAATGATTTGTTTCTTTTGCTCCTCGCTCTCCTGGCCGGTGTATTTTTCAAAGGTAACCGGGCTCTGGCCTTCCGGATAGCCAAAGTGAAGGAATTTTTCCAACTCGCCGTACTGGCTGTTCGCCAGGGCGTTCATCGGGTAAATTACAATGGCCTGGATGCCTCGGCCACTGCCATGGCGAAGCACGTAGTCTACGATGGGTACAATATAGGCCAGGCTTTTACCAGACCCTGTGCCAGTGGTAAGCACGTAGTTATCTCCAGCCCGGGCGGCATCTATTGCGTCAACCTGGTGTTTGTGAAGCCGTAGAGTTTGGCCTTCTTCCTGCTGATCTTTATTAATACGAAAAATACGGCTACATTCCTGGTGGAGGATTCCACTTTCCACCAATTCATCAATCCACTTGCCGGGTTGAAATGATGGATTTAGCTGAATCAATGGCTCGGGCCAGAGCAGTCCATTGTCAAGACATTCTTGAGTATATTTACCAATACGCTCATCGCGAATCTGGATAAAACTGCATATGTACGAGGAATAGTCGTGGATTAAACGTCGGTTTAGTTCAAAAACATCCAATCATAGCCCCCCTTTTGTAACCCTTATGGAATTTCATCTAAGTACTGATGTTAGATACATTCTGGAACATTTCAACACTAATGGATTGAATTACTTTGATTGCTAGTATTTTTTCACCAAAATAGAATTAGGATATCCTCCGATGACATTCTGACCTATACTGTTGAATAATTTGTACTCATTAAAAATATCCACCATTTAGGATAATAATCCTGGCATAGTTCAATAGTGGATTTTCTTTTATGTCGTAATCACTAAATAACCATATAAGTCTCATATTTCGAACCCAATTTGCCCTATCAGCATCACTTGCTAAATTTTTAGGGACAGGAAAAGCCTTCTCAAGATTGTGAGCGCAGATTCTTTGTCTAAAAGCAAATCTATACCAGGATAATACTTCAATTGAATTACATCCATTTTTTATACAGAGCGGTAAAGACTGAAGTTGTTCTGGAATTAAGCTAGTGTTTTCTTCACCATATACCGCTAATTCTTGAATAGCAAGGAAACATCCAGCATCTATAGCTAGTTGCTCAACTATCTTTCGTAGGAACCCAAATACGGTGGGAATATGATTATCACCCTTACTTCTCTTATTATTGATTTGCTCAATACTTACACCTAAATAGTTTTGTGCGATTACAGCATAACTCTCGCCTTGCATATAAAGGAGTACTAATCTTTTTAATTCTTGCCAGAGGATTAGCCAATCCTCTGGCATATCCCAGGGGATATCATCTACTTCTCGTTGCATTACAACTCTATCACGCAAACTTTTTAGTATAGTTTGAGTCTTTGTGCCATCGTCGGCAAGGTATGGTAATACTCTCTTGGGGGGGAGTAAACTCATTACTTGAAAAAATACATCTAACCAGTCAATTACACTATAGCTTACACCGCCCTCAATTGAAACCAATCCTCGCTGTTCATAAGCTGACCAAATTCTCCAAGCACGGAATAAATCGACACCTGCTTTCATTGCTGCTTTATTCATCCAATGTGGAACGTCAGGTTGCTTGAGAAACGTTTCTTTAATGGTACTTATCTGTATCTGAATTTGATCTTTTATATGTGGTGTGAACAAATGACGCTTATGATAGGCAGCCAAAGTGCGCCCTAATATATTACCAGATTCCTCATCTATTTCTGCTAGGAGTGAAGTAAGTGCCAATTCTGGTATTGTTGCGGTTTGGGTGTCGAGTTGATCTGTAATAATATTATCAATGAATTTCTCAATAGGACTGTGCACTTCAACTGTTGCATCTGGCTCAGCTAAAACCCCAAACTTTGCTAGGACTCCCGTTGGGTTAAGCTGCTCAGATATTGGTGCGGCATAAGGTTTATCACTTACTAAAACTGCTATACCCTGATTCGAAAAGCCGGGTCGCCCTGCACGCCCAAATCCATTAAGTATCATCGCGTTAACGCGAGAAACACCATCAATCGAATCGGTATCTCTAGGATCTCCCATAGAAGTACCAGCTATGACTACAGCGATAGCTGGCAAATTTAATCCTTGAGCTAATGTTCCTGTTGCAAACATCAAGAGTGCTTTTCCGTTTGAGAACATCCATTCTGACGCTGCTTGTTCAGGTTGTAACATTGAACTAGTATGAACGGCAATTCCCCGACGGAGCAGCTCTCGTAAAAGGGTATTAACACCCAATTCCGCATCTGCGATAGAAAGCCAAGCATCAACAATCGGAGGGAAAGAACCTTCTTCACCAATACATCCTGGAAATTCACCCTGAACCTTATTAGCGCAACTAAAGGCATGGTGGCGACTTGTAAGTATAAAATTAATTACAGGCAGACCAGTACGAGCAAATAGTTCAGATAATATACGAGAAGATGTATTTTTCCATCCTTCAAATTTTGAATTTACCGATCCGTCTCGATTGCGTGAGGCCTTTGCAGTGTACTCTAAAGGTAAACTTGTAACACAATAATCTGGTGGACCATCAAGGGTCCAGGGTCCAGAAAGCCCGACTATTAAAGCTAAAGGTATATCAAAGTTAATATTCACACGGCGGGCTGGTAATGCAATAAGACTATCCTTTGCTTTTTGAAATTCAACATTATAGTCTTCTTTGTTTAAGAATATAAAGCCTCTAATAGTACGTGAAGGACGCCATTTTAAAGGTTTTGGTACACACTGACCATCATGAGCAACACGTAACCATTCAGATAAATCATTCGAATTGCTAATCATTGCCGACATCAAGACAAATCGAATATTTGGTGAATAAGTAATTAACTGCGCTATAATTATATCAGCCGTTGTGCCACGCCGATGGTCATTAAGCAAATGGCACTCATCAAAAATACAAAGAACACACGTAGTAAAATAATCTTTATAAAGCCGCATTGCTAAAGAGCATTTTTCAGGGGTCATGACTGCTACGTAATGTTTTCCATTTTGCTCGATCTGCTCTTCCGAGAGAGTAGTATATTCTTCCCCGCCGACAAAAGTTAGTATATCAACATCTTTAAATGCCCTAAGAGCTTTTTTAAGATCACGTCTTATTTGGTGAGCTAAAGCATTAGTTGGCGCAAGATATAGAACCCATCCTCTACTAAGCGCATGGGCTATTGATAATTCGGCAATAAAACTTTTCCCACTCCCAGTAGGCATTGAAATAACAACATCTTTATTTGGGCCAGGTAAGCAATCAACGACAAATTCTAAAGCGGACGGCCAAAGAAAAGGTCTACCAACACTATCCTTATTACCTCGTGCTCGCTCCTTTAAATATATGGGAAAGGATTTTAGAATTGCTTCATCTCCAATAGTCGGCTGTGGCACTCTATGCACAACTGATCTAACACTTGTTCTATCTATAACAACAAGTAACAGGCTACAAAGGTGATAGATATCAGCAAATATTGTATCAGCTTCGTATCCGCTCGCTCTTGTGGCATCACGAGCCCTTTGTAAGTATTGAATGGCTTTGCCTATGCCTCTTTCATCAACTCCCCCAAGCCATTTAATATAAAAATCCACTGCATTCGCTATCTTTTCATAAAAACGAATCCTAATTTCGTAAATAAGATATTCATACCTGGTAGGTACTTTCTTCGTACCAGTAAACGGTACACTCCCTTCAACCTCTCGAACATCTCCAGAACATAACGCGACTAACCTTTTTAATAAATATGTAGAATTTGCCCGTAAGGCCCCTGTTATACTTCTATCTTCTATATCAATTGAAGGAATACTTAAATGCTTAACTACAGAAACTGCATTAATATCGTAATCACCAATCATATATAGAAGAGCTGATTCTATAACAATATAATTTGTTTCTATAAACAGTGGATCATGAATTAATAAAAGTTCTTCACTTGAATGGGGTAATTTGGTTAACAAGGAAAGAGATTCACCAGCAACAAAAGCACAGGCATTTTCCACTTCAGGGGAAATATTAAGTCCATTAAGCCGATCAAAAACAGCTACGCTTTCAAGAGCATCTACCATACTCCTGAGGGTAGATTTTATCTCTTCCAATTCTTGATAAATCATATTATCTTGATCGACATTAATGCTGGAGCTTATAATGTAAAAATATGCTTTTGAAAGAGCTCTTCTACATGTATTATGATCTAATTTAGGTAAATCTGGTAGCAAATTAATTAAATTTTTTACATACTCGTCAAACATATTAAAGTCCTCTTGCAAAATCACGCATATTTTCTGAAATTGAATTAAAGAAGGTATCGAAGTTATTGATAATGTGAGGCATTATAATTATACGGGTTTTTCCAACTGACAAATCATTTAAAGATGGTCGTCTATTTGACCAGTTCATAGGGACACTTGCATCATAATGGGGATTTGGTATATATGAACGATTTTTTTTCCAAAGGGATGAAGAAACTAATTTTTGGAAACTAGGCGGAAGAGATGTCCGCATAGTTTGGATGCTTTGTCTTATTCTTGGCGCATGTTTACCCTGTTCAATTTCCTTAAAATAATTAACTGCTTTGTTAATAGCTTTGTTAGGATCATCCTTGTATGCCTTTGTTTCAATAATTGAAATACCTAGATTATCACCAAATAAATATAAAGCCATCAAATCAAGTCCTTTGTCTTTGGCTGATACATGTGGTAAATCCAAAGCAATTATTAATCCTGGCGGGTGAATGTTAGTTAACCTTGTTGAAATATTCATAAACAAATGAAATATACCTTCGGAAAGCCAAGGGTTTCTTTCGTCTTGAATTTGATCCATCGTTAACGCATTATTATTTTCACCGACTATACTACAAATGTCCGCATATAATTCTATTTTATCTTCGTCGGTATCTCCGATTAAGTCAGCACGTATATTAAGTGCGGCATCAATTGCACAAGCTCGTATCCCTACTAAATAATGTGCAATAGCTTCTATTAGGTCATTATTAATCTCGCCATAAAAAATAACGCTATTATGGGTATCCGCTTCTTTAAACTCGTAACGTAAATGGCTTAATATAAAAATGATAGCTTCTTTCATTGTCGTCTCAATTATCTCATTAAGAGTCATTCCCCTACTCCCATTTTTAGACATGTAGTTTTATTTGTTTGTTGGTTTCGACTCTCTCTAACTGATATCCTCTTAATTTTTATCCCAAAAAACCAAGACATTTCGACAAATTTCACCAAGGCTAAATTACAAAACCAGCAAGGGTAAAGTAAACCCCTGAACCCCTTGCCCCTGTTGGGATTGAAAAATTGTCGGGATTTTTTCATCTTCCGCATTTACCTAAAATGTAACAAATATATAATAATAACCAGTTAAGTTACGTTTGCGAAAGGAGTGGCAACTGTGGAATTCGTTCAGCCGATCAGAGACGAAAAGAAGATCGATGCCATGAAAGAATGCTGCTCATTATTTCAGCTCGCAGCCATTATATCTCTGTAAGCAATTCAAAGCGAGATACAATATCACCACCCAAATAAAACGAAAATATATATGACATCAATGCGTTTACTTGGCAAGATGGTATTAAACCGTGACAATCGGTATTGAACAGAAAACTCGTTAAACCTCCCCTCTCTCCACTGCCTCCGCCATTGTTCTAATGTCCGGTTTCGTATAGATTGCCGTCGTATTAATACTGGAATGGCCCAAAATTTGTGCAACTGTCGGCAGATCAGCACCGGAACGCAGCATATTAGTAGCTGCCGTATGCCTCAAATGGGGAGCTCCCCATTTACGGCATTATGGTGAGAGATATAAAATGGTGAGTAATTGTGTCTAATGCTGTAGATTCAGGCATCTGATTTGGCAGCGAAGCAAAACACTCACCATTTTCTGTATAATCATCCTTATCAGACAAGCAT
>NZ_JAKNBL010000065.1 GCF_022410535.1 Pelotomaculum terephthalicicum JT | reverse complement strand
AGATCCGAATTCCCAATTGGATGCGGATTTAAAAAAAATTCCTCTATGGTAAGTAGGAGGAATTCAATAACGATGGTTCAAGCAAAGCCTTGTGCCATCTGCCTCGGCGAATGCCGAGAGGCTATCTTATTTAAGAGGAGGTAATGAATTGTTAAAAAAAATTGCTCTCATAATTCTTTGCCTATGCCTGGTTGTTGCTGCAGCCGGGTGCACTGTGAAAAAACAAACTGAACCAAATACACCAACAGAACCGGAAGCTAATACGATAATGAATGATTACCAAGCACTTATTCAAAAGAATCCCGGCGTGGAAGAAGTTGCCGACTTTATAAACCAGAATATATCCAGCGTCTCCAAAGAAGACGCTTCAGATATGGTTGACCAGTTTGAAAAAATACAGAAAAAGAACCTCCCACAGTTTGAAAGTATGTTTAATGATGATGGCATGCAAAACAAAATAAATAGTGAATATAAATCTATCACTGCTCAATCTGACATTAAGGATGCCGATCTTAAAGAACTGTTGGCTAAAACAAAAGACAGCGGCTATAAGGTGGAAACTGCTGAAGGGTCCTTCTTCCCCATTATTGATTACGGATTCTACAAAAATTTCAGCTCCTATGTAACTCCCGACATGAAGGACTATATTGATATAATGGCTGTGGAGTCCGATAAGGTTCCGGCGAAAGACGCAGCGCTTGTCATTGGTTGGGATGAAGTCTTAAAAAGGGCATTGAATCAGGAGAAGTTTATTGATAAGCATAAAGATTCCATAAAAGTTAATGATGTAAAGGAATTGTATAAAAAATACACTACCTTTGCCCTATACGGTTTAAACAACACTCCACTCTTTAGTTATGATTCAAAAACCTTGAATCCAAAAGCCAGAGAGATTTATTTCAATGCGGTGGCCGATGCTGGCGACAGTAATTCTTTGAAAATATTGGGCGGGTTTTTGGATTTGGTCAAGAATAATAATTACAAGCTGACTAGTGAAGCAGAGCAATACCGGCATAACGTTATTAAAAAATTGGGTGAAAGTTCAATGGAATCAAGCAGTTCGATTTCGGAATAAAAAAGATGATTTACTCGGCTTCTTCTCCCACCAGTTGCTTGTTCTTTTGCGCTATGGCCAGGTAGCTTTCCAGCATTTCGCCGGTGATATTCACCGGCTGGTTGTGCATTACGTTATGGAAAAGCTTGGTGGTGTTGAAAAATTCCGGGTTGCCTTCGAGCACCACCCACCTGGGAGACGATTCCACTTCTTGCATCAATGGCACCAGTGAGCGCAGGATCTCTGCTACGCCGCCGCCCACCAAGGTGGAATTGATATGCAAAATTTATAACCCTTTAAATTTTCTTCCAGTGTTCGGATATCTCCGATAACCGCGCTTCCTGCCGAATTTGCGTAATCCTGGAGTTCGTGTGTGTAATTGGTGTAATTGCGTTGTCCAATGTCAAGGGCTGACCCCTTCGCACACCTTCGCAAACATGATGCATGAATTGCAGAATGATTCTTGACATAGAAGGCAAAGATAAAGAAGATATGACTGTTGAAAGGCCTGATTGAACTTTTTGGAAAAAGAGCGGCTCAACACTTGGCAATGTTAGAATGCCGCTCAATTAGAACTATAGGCAATAATATTATTATGCAGGCCGGAAGAAATTAAAGGGGATTGGGAAAATGAAAAGTGTAATAATAATCGGTTCGGGAATCGGCGGCCTTATTGCCGGCAACCTTCTGGCAAAGAAGGGGCATAAAACAACCATATTTGAAGCCCACGGCATACCCGGCGGCTATACCGCCGGATTTTACAGGAAGGGCTATTATTTTGAGAGCGGCACTCTTACCTTTGAAGCTTCAGCATCGGTATTCAAGGCAATGAAGGATATCGGAGTATTTGAAAAGATAGACTTCGAGAAAATAAGAGTGCGGTTTGTTTCAGAGGATTTCGACGGAGTTCCTGAGGATTACGATGATTATAAAAAAATGATTTACACTGCTTTCCCACCTGATAAAGAAAAGCTGGATGCGGCTTTTGCAGATTTGGATAAAATAGCCGGCCTGATGGGGGACATGGATGAACCCATGCCTTATCTTTATGGCGGGCTTAAAATGATGAAATCAATGCTTCCCTACATTCTGGGCGCCCCAAAGCTGATGAAACTGTCAAATTTGTACGGCAGCATGACGTCGTCCGAGTTCGCCGCTAAATATTTCGCAAAAGAATCAAAGCTGTACAAGCTGTTCGGCGGATTCGGCTATCCGGATATGCCGGCCATGTTCGTGGGAAGCGCTTTATTGGGGATATTCAAAGACTTGTGGACCGTGAAAGGCGGTATGCAGTCATGGGCTGACATTCTCGCGGAAAACTTCAGGAAACTGGGCGGGGATTTGAAGCTGAACTCTTATGTCGACAAGATAATCACAAAAAACGGGGCCGCGGTTGGCGTCTCATGCAAAAATACCGTTTATGACGCGGATTATGTGATTTCTGCCGGGGATTATAAGAAAACCTTCCTGAAGCTTTTAGACGACAAGAGCCTTATTCCGGGAGACCTCCAGGATAATATCGGCGGGGCTGCCGTTTCGGAGGGCTTTTTCACGGTATATCTGGGGTTGAATATGTCCAATGAAGAGCTTGGCAAATATATGAAGGTTCCTCTTGTGTTTAATTTTGACAATAAACCCGGCTGCGACATATACAATTCCGAAGACGGAGAGTTTTTCAGCAAGACATCCGTTTCACTTTATTCGCCGTCAATGGTAAACCCCAAGCATGCTCCCGAAGGGAAATCCTCATTGATGCTTCAGACCACGGTACCTTACCATTGGATGAATAACTGGGGCGGCGGAGACAAAGAGGTATATGGACAATTGAAGGAAAAAGCGATGGATGCCATGATAGACAGCGCCGCCAGGCTGGTTCCCGGTCTGAAGGAATGTATCGAATATAAAGATGCCGCAACTCCGCTGACTTATGAAAGATTTACCCAAAACACGGATGGAGCGAGTTCCGCGTGGAGTTGGAACCCGAACAAGAAGTTTTATAAAAACACCATGAGCGTGAATATAGAAACCCCGGTGAAAAACCTCTACATTGGCTCCTGCTGGGCGATGCAGATCGGCGGTGTGCCCGGTGCCCTTGCAGCCGCTTACCTATGTGCCAAAAAGATAAAGTAACCCGAATAAAGTAGAAATAATAACGTGAACGTGCTTAATGCTAAAATGAGCATTGCCATGATAAGTACTTTTAAATAAACCTGTCAAGCAAGATATCCTCCATATTTCTTCTTCCATCGATTACTGCAAGCGCCCATACTTTATTTTCTTCAGTTTTATAAATAATTCGCCAGGGCGGGCTAATCAATTCCCTGTAGGTTAAAATACTATAATATCTTAATTCTGGAACAATCTTTCCCTGTAGGGGCATTTGCCGCAAATTATCAGCTTTTTGTTTAATGGTGAGATAAATTCTTCTTGCTCGAATCTCACTGTCGGCGGCAATGTATTTTATAATTTTTATTAAATCCTGCTGGGCGGTTTGCGTCCAAAAGACCTGATATTAACATAGACAGGTCTGTGGGTCTCGTTCACTTGCGCCAGAATCTCAGCCGCGTTGGCTTTAACATAAGAAATAGGCCTAATATCTTCTTTGATATTCATCGTGTTATCACCCCGGTATAAATATGGTATCAAATTAGAACTGATTTAAAATATACCAAATGGCTAAAATGAGTATTGTATTTACATTATTGTTGGGTGTAGCCATAAACACTAATAATTTCTAATAATTTCATGTAACATTCAATATAACTAAATCGTTATTATTGATGTAAATAACCGGCCGGGGAAGAAGGTGCAAAACTTGTGACTTCCGTTGATGCTAAAGTACAGAAAGAAAATCTTTCAAGCATCCACCGATTGGTTGAACAAGAGCCTAAATCGGGTAAGCTGAATAATAATAAGGCTTCAAAGCGCCTGCGCAGCCGGTGGATTCTGCCGAGTGTCGCGGTTTTGGCGGCGGGTTTGCTGCTATTTGCAGCGTTGACGAGCTTGACTGGATTAGCCGGCTTTTTTAACCGTGACGTGGCTTATGCCATGGAGAAAGCGGTTGCTCAATTAGCCAATTATCATGGCGTCCTTGAGATACGCTCGAAAAACGCAGCCGGAGAGGAATGGATGAGCCGCCGGGTGGAACTTTGGTCAGACGGGGATAAGTATGCCGTACGGCAGGACGACGGCACCATGACTGTCAATAACGGCGAGCGGAAGTGGCAGGTCCGTCCGCAAAGCAAGGAAGTGGCCTTGCTGCCGCTGGTACCGGACCCATCCCGGCATGATTTTGATCTGCGGGATGAGTCAAAGCGGGCACTGCAATATTCGCACACTGTTGTCGGAACGGAGATGATTGCGGGGCGCCAGGCGACAAAACTTGAAATTTCACCACCTGGCGGTCTGGTCTATTATTTGTGGATTGATGCTGAGACCAACCTGCCGGTTCAACTACAAACAGCGATGCAAAATGCGCTCCAGACAACATATACTTATGTTAGCTTTGAGCCGAATACTCAGATCGATCCTGGCATATTTGCCTACCAGCCGCCTGAAGGATATCAGGTGGTGGAGAAGGAGCCGGGGCAATTGGTGGCTACGGTGGAAGAAGCGGCTGCCATCAGCCAACTGACTCCGCTGCTCCCGCAAGAAGCGCCGGGCCGCTGGAAGTTTGGCGGGAAAGGCTGCGGTGGCGGCAGGACGGCATTGAAATTCAGGCTGAAGGGGCGCGGCGGGTGGAGTTGACCCGTCAGATTGCCGGCGACCTCACTCTCCCGGACGCCGGTAACGATCTGGCTGGCATGGCTCAGGTCAAGGTTTCGGTGGATATGGAAATTGCCAAAGCCGACCAGCGGCAGGTGGACGGGGGACACACCCCCTGGCAGCTTGATCCTGTGGCAGTGGCGCTCACTTTTGTCAACTTAAAAGTATCGCCGGAAGGAATTACGGGTGACCCGAAGATACCGGAGAAATCCTTTAAACTGACAGCGAACAACGGTGCTGAGGCAATAGTGGAGGTCACCGGCGGCCCTATCGAAAAAGTTTACCTGGAAAGGCTTGTCCGGCGGGACGAGACGGGTATTTGGTCGGTTGTCGGCTACGATCCCCGTTAAATAGATGAAATAGTAGATGAAACAGAGGTCAGGCTTTACTTGTGAAATATACTAATAATTTCACAAAGTAAAGCCTGACCCCGTTGTGTGGTTTCTTTGCCTATTGAGTTGTTGTATAATGTCTAACATAAATGCGATTTAGGATTTAGTAGGGGAGAAGGAAGGGGAGCAGGAATTATATGACGGAAAAGATTCGAATGAAAGTTCCATTAGTTGAGATGGACGGAGACGAAATGACCAGGGTTATCTGGCAGTATATCAAAGATATTTTATTGACGCCTTACATAGATTTAAAAACGGTTTATTATGACCTGGGGCTTAAGAAGAGGGACGAAACAGACGACCGGATTACAGTGGAGGCTGCGGAGGCTACGAAAAAATATGGTGTGGCGGTCAAATGCGCCACCATCACGCCCAATGTCCAGCGGGTCAAGGAATATGACCTGAAGCAGATGTGGAAAAGCCCCAACGGGACCATCCGGGCAATTCTGGACGGGACGGTTTTTCGCACGCCGATAATTGTTAAGAATATCAAGCCTTTTGTAAAGACATGGGATAAGCCCATCACTATTGCCAGGCACGCATACGGCGATGTGTACAAAGGGGTTGAAATGAAGATTGAGGCAAAGGGAAAGGCGGAGATTGTTTTTACGGGTGAAGACGGACAAGTGTTAAGGGAACTCATCCATGATTTTGCCGGCCCCGGTATTATCATGGCCATGCACAACCTGGATAAGTCCATTGCGAGTTTCGCCAGGGCCTGCTTCAGCTTCGCGCTGGACCAAAAGCAAGACTTGTGGTTTGCCACAAAGGACACCATCTCCAAAAAATATGACCACAATTTCAAAGACATTTTCCAAGAGATATATGAAAGAGAATATCAGCAAAAGTTTTCGGCGGCGAATATTGAATATTTTTATACATTAATTGATGACGCCGTGGCCAGGGTGGTGCGAAGCTCCGGCGGCTTTATCTGGGCTTGTAAGAACTATGATGGTGATGTCATGTCGGACATGGTAGCCACCGCCTTCGGCAGCCTGGCCATGATGACGTCGGTTTTGGTTTCGCCCGACGGCTGCTATGAGTTCGAGGCGGCCCACGGGACGGTGACGAGGCACTATTATCAGTATCTGAAAGGTGAAGAGACATCCACCAACCCGGTGGCTACCTTATTTGCCTGGACGGGGGCGCTGAGAAAAAGAGGCGAGCTGGACGGCACCAACGATTTAATACGATTTGCCGGTGAGCTGGAACAGGCTGCCATAAAAACCATTGAAGAAGGAATATTGACCAAAGATTTGGCTTTGCTGGCGGAAGGAGAAAAGAAAACAGTCAATACCAGGCAGTTCCTGGAGGAAGTCAATGCCCGTTTAGGATGAGAATGGGGTCAGGCTTTACTTTGTGCAATTCTAGAATTGCACAAAGTAAAGCCTGACCCCATTCTCACCCTCGAAACGAGCCCTGCTCAATGGTGAGTGGGGCTCGTTTCGTTTTTCAAAGAGCGATTTAAGCGATTTAGAGCGATTTATGTTAAGAAGAATTGCAGTCAGCTTAAGAGTTAACAGTGCACAGATATCCTTGACTTTGGGCTTTGAGGGTGGTTAAGTAATATTATAATCCACTCTGCTCAAATCGATGAGGTCGGTCTGGATTCCATAAACTTAATTGGCTATAGGTTGCAAATCCTAACAGGTTCGTAAAGTATGGTTCGGTTTGGTTCAGTGGGATAAAGAAAGGTTAAATCTGGTTTGTATGGATAGGTCTAGGTCTACCATAGGGCAGAGTGGATTCTATTAAAGATAATAACCGGCTTTTAGTTGGTTATTTTTTGTTAAGTATCTAATTTGACGCGAATTAATGTAAAAACTGATGAGGTAAAACTTAAATAAAAATAAATCATCCCGGCGTACGGCGGGCGTCAATAAGGAAGTATAATGAACAGGGAACGGTGTGGCCGGAAGGCTACGCCGTTTCTCTGTTTCTGCGTAACATTTCATCGGTTAGTTCGGGGATGTTCAGGATGCCCACGCCGTTGTAGACGATTTCCACCTTCCGCTTCCCGCTGCTCTTGGCGGGCGCATGGATGATGATCTTCGAGATAAACTCGTTTAGAATCGTCGGCGTAAGCTCCTGTATGTTCGTGTATTTTCTGACCGTTATAAGGAATTGCCCCGTATCCTCGGCCTGCTGTTCCTCCGCGGTCAGTTCCGTTTGTAAATCAGCAATCCTGTCCTGTAAATCCTTTTGCTCGGCATCAAAGTCCGCTGATAGCTTTTCGTAGCGTTCCTCCGATAACCGCCCAGATGTGCTGTCCTCGTAAATGCGCTTGAAAAGCCGGTCGACTTCCTCCGTGCGTTCCTGTGCCTTTTGCAGCGCCTTCCGCTTTCCGGCAAGAGATGCCTTCTGTTCCTCTATGGATTTTAGGCTCACCTGCCTAACGAAGACCTTTTCAAACTGCCGCACATACCGGACGACACCCCGCACATGTTCCAGCACCAAAGCGTACAGCACAACCTCCCGGATGAAGTGGACGGAGCAGGTTCCCGTGTTACTTTTGTAGTTGGAGCAGACAAAATGGTTCTGCCGTTCCTCAAAGCCGTTGGCGGTGCAGTAGTAGAGCTTTGCCCCACAGTCCGCGCAATAGAGCAAGCCTGAGAACATGCTCGTCCTGCCTGTTTTGGTCGGTCTGCGCTTATTCTTCCGCAGTTCCTGCACCCTGTCCCATTGGGCTTGCCATTGCTGATTTCCCATATAACAGAGTTCCGTTTCTCAAAAGCCTTAGCCTCTCGGATAACCTCTTTGATGTCCATTGGTTCGGGCATAACGGTTGTGTCCTGAAGATTCAGCAGACCTTTTCGTAGTTGCTTCTAGCCTCTTGGAATCGATATGCCCGGTGGCATGGGCGCGGGCGGCGATTTGATTTAAGAGATTGCCGATCCGGTAAAGCTGCTTTGTCATGGCGTAGTAGTCCGGTGACGGGCGGTCTTTGGGAACCAGTCCGGAAATGAGAAAGCGAATACAGGTGGATTTGGGCAGACCCGTCTTCACCGACATCGCGCACAGCTTTTCATACTCCTGTTCCGTGAAACGGATGTGAAAGGTATTGTTGTGTTTGCGCATATGAATCCTCCTTGCGCTGTAAGGGGGTTCAGGGGATTGCCCCTGACAAGCGAATTTGGGAGACCAAATTCAGTGCTTGCTGCAACAATCCCGAAGTCGGAATAGTTGCAGTTATCCCGACAAAAGAATTATCCCGACAATAAGAAGGCGTATTCTCCATAACAAGCTTTGCAATAAGGCTTCTCATAGAAAATGCACCTAAAAATATCGGGATAACTTTTTAATCATGCCGGTGTTCGGATTACATCGAATCCTGGACATCAAGCAAAAAGTCGGGATAATTTTTCATTTTAAACCGTAGAGCTTTTTCAACACCTCCTCGTCATCAACTTGGAAGCGAAACGACGAATCCTTGCCTAAAAGCGGATTTTGCGAATCCATCGATTGCTCAATGGCCTTCCTTTTTTGCTCTGTGTCCGCATGGGAATAAATCAGCGTTGTATCCAATTGCGCATGCCCCAGCCACTGAGAAATCAAGGTCAAATCCATGCCGTGCTGGTATAGGTGCATGGCCCGGCTGTGCCGTAAATGGGGAGCTCCCCATTTGCGGCATTATGGTGAGAGATATAAAATGGTGAGTGACGGCAGCAAACCAGCCAAACCAGCAAGTTGTTTATCGATTCACTCACCATTTTATCATTACCGTCCAAGCGAGATAAGGAAGTCCATCAGGCTTT
>NZ_JAKNBL010000064.1 GCF_022410535.1 Pelotomaculum terephthalicicum JT | reverse complement strand
TCTTCCGTTCCTCATCAGAAAGCCGGACATGGTATCTTACTTTTGGCAAGGCATACCCCTCCCTCCTGGGAAGAGTATAACATAAAAATAAGTTTTATTATAGATTCAGTGTTAACAAACTACTAGTTGACCTGGTATTTTTAGCGTGCTATAATAAACCAGTAAATCAAGGGGTATGAAGTTATCGTGGGGATATAGCTCAGCTGGGAGAGCGCTAGAATCGCACTCTAGAGGTCAGGGGTTCGAGCCCCCTTATCTCCACCAAGTTAAAAGCTACATTTTCTTGTGAAAAGCGCACAAGAAAATGTAGTTTATTTTATATATCAGCAATTAAACATGACTTCGACATGACGGTTCTATAAACTGCCATGTCTTTTTATTTTGTAAAAGAGAAAGGAGCAGTTCAAATGAATAACAAGATAGTTATTGAAATACCGGCTATCAAAAAAGAAGTTTTGCGTGTCGCTGCTTACTGCAGAGTCAGCACAGCTTATGAAGAACAACAGACCAGTCTCGATTCGCAGATTCAATATTATACAGACTATATCAACAATCATGAGGGCTGGGTTCTTGCGGGTATCTATGCTGAGCAGGCATCGGGTACGCGCTTTGATAACAGAACCGCATTCAACCGTATGATGAAAGACTGCCGTGCAGGGAAAATTGATTATGTTATTACCAAGTCCATCAGTCGTTTTGGACGAAATACCCTTCCCTTTTTACGAAGCTTTAATGAACTCCTTGGTTTAGGTATTACAATCTATTTCGAAATGGAGAGATTGGATTCGGCTGATTGGCGGATGCTCAAAATCATTGCCACCGCAGCTGCCGTTGCTCAAAGTGAAAGTGAGTCAAAAAGTGCGAATATCAAGTGGGGAATTCAACGCAGTTTTGAAAAAGGGCATATAAAGCTGAACCATACCAACTTTCTTGGGTACACAAAAGATGAAAACGGCAAATTGATTGTTGTTGAGGAAGAAGCTGAAATAGTCCGACTCATTTATGATTTATACCTGAAAGGCTATGGCTGCCGTAAGATTAAATCTTATCTTGAAAAGAACGACATAAAAACGGTAACCGGAAAGTCTAAATGGAGCACTTCCACCATTGACCGGATTCTTTCCAATGAGAAATACGTCGGAACTGTATTATCCCAGAAGAGCTATGTTTCAAATTGTCTGACTCACAAACAGGTAAAAAATAACGGTGAGTTGCCGATGTATCTTATGGAGAATAATCATGAAGCGATTATAAGTAAGAAGACTTTTGAGGAAGTTCAACGAATGAAATCTTTGTAAACATGAGAAAGCCCACTTTAAAAAGATAATTTACGATGGTGAATATTTTTGTATTGCCATTTAGAACATATGTTTGGTATAATGTTTATGGTGAAAAATAGTTGACGTTCCATATTATTGGTCAATATATAAGCAGTGGATTGCCAATGTAGGTGTAATAGGGAATTACATCAAAACAGGGTAAAACGGTGATCCTTTTGCATATTCGGACATTACTTGTGAATTCAATATGTGGATTGATCCGACATACAGGCTAGACGTCATGAAGAAGTTCTGTATGGCAAGCATAGAGAGTAGTACCAAGCTCGGATAAGTTATTAAGTTATTTAAAGACCCCTGTGCTTATAATGCTATTTAAAGTACGCAGGAAACATGGTATAATTTACTGGAAACAGGTTGTGGAGGGAGTAAACCAATGCCTATTCACAGTAATTTATCTACGCTAATGGGAAGTCGTCGCTACTCGATAAAAGATGTTCATGAGAAAACGGGGCTTTCGAGAAATACGATTTCGAATCTATATAATGACAAAGCGACAAGAATTGACTTTGAAACGATATATAAGTTATGCGTTCTGTTCGGCTGCGGAGTAGAAGACCTTCTGCGTAAGGAACAAGAATAATTCGTCGTTGGACGCTGAAGGAAGGATGGTGAGAAAATGTTTCAATGCGTTTTACCACTTATAGATACTGAAAAAATCGATCTGTCGTCGGCTCCGTGGACGATGCATGAATTCTTCGCTGGAAGCGGATTAGTTGCCTATGGCTTAAAAGACATGTTTTCGCCTGTTTGGGCGAACGATGTCAGTCAGCAAAAGGCTGACGTATATGCGGCTAATTTCTATTCGGAGCACTTTTTGTTGGATGACATCAAAAATGTTAGAGGTGCCAGTTTACCATACGCCCACTTGTCATGGGCAAGTTTTCCTTGCCAGGACTTATCACTTGCAGGGTCTATCGGCGGTATTGACGCTTGCCGAAGCGGGTTGGTATGGGAGTGGCTTAGAATCCTTGATGAAATGCCGGAAAAGCCTCGCGTCTTACTTGTAGAGAACGTGTCCGGCCTTCTATCCACCAGCAATGGAAATAACTACAGAAAGTTGCATGCGGCGCTCACTGAAAGAGGATACGACTGCGGCGCTATCGTACTTAACGCATCTCTTTTCTTACCGCAATCGAGACCGAGGGTCTTCGTAATCGCCGTTCAACATGGGCGTCATATTCCACAAGAACTTATAGGCTCCGGCCCGTGCTGGTTGCACAGCAAAACGGCGGCGGAGTTGGGGAACACTTTGCCGGGTTGGATATGGTGGTATACGGAAAAGCCTCCAAAACGTCATTTTACCCTCAAAGATATTATTGAAGTGAACGTGCCTTTTGACAAAGATAATGTAATACGCTTGGTGCCGGAGAAACACAAAGCCGCACTCGAAAAACACGAGACGGTATATGCTACAGGATATAGAAGGACTCGTCATGGGCAGCAGCAATTAGAATTACGCTTTGACGGAGTCGCCGGTTGTCTGAGAACACCGGAGGGCGGTAGCAGTAAACAGTTTTTAGTCGTTAAGAAGAATGGGGAAGTACACGCAAGGTTGTTGACCGTTCGTGAGGCCGCACGTCTTATGGGGGCTCCCGACAGCTTTATTCTTCCCGGTACATACAACGACGGTTATAAGGCTATGGGCGACGCGGTAGCGCTTCCTGTAGCCCGCTTCATAGGCGAAAAATTCTTAGTTAAGATTGCGGAGGCAGTTTATAATGATTAACGCTGAAGAAAAGTTGAGAGCATTTCAGATTGAAAATAATATAGTGACCAAAGGTCCGCTTTCGCTCGTTGTTCAATTTACTCGTATGGTTAGCGGCAAAGCCTTCCCGCTTGATCCGGATGATTATCAGACTGGCAGTAAAGGCCAAGTCGCCGGACTCGGCGGCGGCAACCTCAAGAAAATTTTAAAAGAGCATGGCATTACGCAGATACTCGCATCCGAAGGCGGGCGTACTAGTCGCGGCAGCATGGGATTGATGATAAAGTATGTAGAATTCCTCAATGCATGGAATGCAGAAGAACCGGTAGATTTTGCCGTCATAGAAGATTTCTGGGCTGAGCAAGTCCGTGAGTATTTTAGAAACCAGCCGTTTGTCTTAACTTCGGACACATCGAAAACAATCGGTGCTAATCTGGAAGAGCTTTTCGAGCAAGCTAAAAAGAGGCAAGCCCAAAACCCCGGAACACAGTATCTTGGTACGGTACTTCAACATTTAGTAGCCGCTAAGCTCTCTATTATTCTGCCTGCGGGAGCGATTGAAGTTCATGGGGCGTCTGTAGCCGACGCGCCTACGGAACGAAGCGGCGATTTCGTTATTAATAATACAATAATTCATTGTACAACCGCGCCAGGTGCTTCTCTTATTGAAAAGTGTCGGAGCAATTTGCGCAGCGGTTGTCATCCGGTGATTATTACAATCTTTGATCGCGTCCGCACCGCTTTGGATTTATCATCGGATGCTGGGCTTGATGGCCGCGTTGAGGTATGGGATATACAGCAATTTCTGTCTGCGAACATTTACGAACACAGCTTGTTCGACGAATCAAACCGTAATTCGACTATAGCTGATATTATTGATAAGTATAACGAGATCGTCCTTGCAGCGGAAACCGATCCAAGCTTACGTATCGAATTTGAAAGGTGATCGGCGTTGAGCGATACATTTAGCAAAACTGAGCGCTCAGAAATCATGCGCAAAGTCAAAGCACATGGGAATAAATCTACAGAACTGCGGTTAATCGCATTGTTCCAGAAAAATGGAATTACCGGCTGGAGGCGTAACTATCCGGTTAAGGGACATCCCGATTTCGTATTCCCGAAAAAGAAAGTGGCCGTTTTCGTGGACGGTTGCTTTTGGCACGGTCACGATTGTCGCAATACACGTCCGCAGGAGAATTCAAAATACTGGGCGAAAAAGCGCGAGCGCAATATAAAGCATGACCAAGAAGTAACGGCGATTTTCGAGAGCCGAAACTGGACTGTGGTGCGTATTTGGGAGTGCGAGTTAAAGACAAAGAACCTGCCATTATTGGCTGAGAAGTTGAAAGATGCTCTTCATGCAGGAGATTCGCAGGAGGCGTGATATGAGCCTATGGGAAAAGCCAGGAATTCCGCATAAAGGCTGGGTCTGCACCGGCATGATTGATTTACGGGAGGACGATCCTGACGCAGAACTGGAAACGTGCGAAATGTGCGGCAAGGAAGGCATACGATATGTACATATGATGGAACATCCGCAATACCCGCAAATCGTGAGAACTGGTCGTGTATGCGCGGAAAACATGGAGCGCGACTATGCCGCGCCTGGGCAGCGCGAGCGCGAGTTGCTTAACCGTCACAACAGGAAAATGACCTTCCTGAAACGAGAATGGCAACAGAGGCAAAATGGCAACTTTGTACTGAAATTTAAAGGCGAGTATTTAACGATAACGCCGAGTAAGTTCAATAAAAATTATTACGGTGTGGTATATGGCGGACAGAGTGTTTGGAATTACAAGAATAGGAAGATATCGGATTTACAGACGGCAAAACTGGCGGCTTTCGATATTTTCGATGCATTGAGATGACCTAAGCCGGGTCTATTCTATCTTTTGCCATATTACATAGAGAAGATACATTATGCCGTTCCAAATGCAGCGGTTAATTGGTAGTCATCAAACTTATAATGCGAGGTTGATTGGTTAGTCGTGAGGGAGATAAATAGTGTTTTTAAGGAGAGCGGATTATAATGAAGATTAAAACAATTGAAATCACGGGATATCGGCAAATTCGTAAGGCAAAAATAAACATGGAGAGCAACATTACTATTATTGCCGGAGCCAACAACAGTGGGAAAACCTCATTGGTTGAATTATTTAATTGCGCCTTTGGTTCATCGAAAGGAAAACTGTGCTGTGACGATCTCTCCGTTATTGAGTGCCACAAATGGAGTACCGATATCTACCCTCATATATTAGCCGCTTTTAGTGCAAAGAAATCTAAAGAGGATACAATTGCTGATGTTAGCAAAGTGATTTTTTCTGTTGAAGATCCAAGCAAAGCTGTGATGGTTCAGCCAATTGAGATCAAAATACAAATTGACTATACAAAAGACGTTGACGATATACGTAATTTCGCTGATTACATAATGGATTTTGACCCGGATAGCACGAGCTTTTATTTTATTTATCAATACGCAATTAATCCGGACAGTTTTAAAAGCAACTTGGATAATGATTATGATAAATATATAGCCAGATTTTCCAAACTTGACGGAACTGATAAAGACAAAGAAACCATACGTATAATTAAAGAGATGTTAATATCGCTTTATGCCAAATCGTCAGAAGAAACAGTGTATTTCTCTGATAAGTTATACGAAAACCGAGTGCAAATGGATGTATCGTCTTTTAAGAAACTTTTTAATTATCGCAATATAATGGCTGGTCGCACCCTCGATGATGAAAGCTCGGATAGAACCCAAGTCTTAAGTAAAAATATGATTGATATTGCAAGCGATGAAGATGATTGGAAAGATTTAATTAGTACGTTGCCGGACCAAATTATTCAGCCCATTCAAGATGCTCGAATCCAAGAAAAAGTTCGCGCTGCTTCTTTAGACACGCTCAGCGACACAATAGAATCCATATCTAAAACAAACGGCGGGCATACCGGCAATATTGTTATAGATATGAATGTGACAGAAGACGCAATACAAGCTCTGCTTAAAAATATAACGTGCGCTAAATACCAAACAGAAGAGTATTATTTAAAGGAATCGTCTCAAGGATTAGGTTATAGCAACCTTATCTACATTCACTTACAATTGGAAAAATATAGGAAAACAGTTGATCCTTTAATTGTCAATTTTTTTGTGATCGAAGAACCAGAGGCCCATATGCATCCTCAAATGCAACATGTCTTCACGCAATATTTGTTTGATTATTATAATAAGCAAACTGAAATGCAGGGATGTATAACCACGCATTCACATGAAGTTATTCGTGTGGCTAAAATTTCTCAGCTACGGGTGCTACGCCAAACCGATAAATTTGAATGCAGGTTATTTGACTTGCGGGAGTTTAATAATTCAATTTCCGGAAATAAGGATTTACTACAATTTTATGATTGGTTTTATGCTATTAATTTTCCCGACATTCTTTTCGCTGATAAAATAATCATGTATGAGGGCGATACTGAGCGAATGTTAATAAAAAGTCTACTCAGCTTCAAAGATTTTGACTTATTGAGAGGGCAATATATTTCTTTCGTACAAGTTGGCGGAGCATATGCCTTTAATTACAAGCCGATTGTAGAATTTTTGGCCATAAAAACTGCCATACTTACTGATTTGGACTACGATAAAGATTCGAGCAAAGTTGACGATATTCTAAAATCGGGAACAACTAATTCAGCCATAAAAAGCTTTGCCGAGCAAGCTTTAAAGGATGGCGAGCCTACAGTAGAAAAACTGTATGACTGGCAAGCAAAAGAGCAGCCAATTGTTATTGCCGGACTAATTTGTTTAGCTTTTCAAGGAAAAAAAGACGGTTATTCGCGTACGCTTGAAGAAGCAATGCTGTCCAAATACTATGGGCTTAATTCTTTTGACATGAAAACAAAAGCTGAATGGGAAGAACTTAGAAAGAAGGATAATTTAAAATATACTATCCCGAGAACTGGGGAAGAATTTAATTTGCGTGATATCGTATTGCATACTTCTACTGGGAAAACGGATTTTATGTATTCTGTTATTTTAAATAATCTAATTGAAAGTATGCTACCGGAATATATAAAGGAGGCGTTATTATGGCTGGCAAAGTAAATAATTGCTTTCTTGTTAACGCCCCTGCAGGCAGCGGAAAAACGACGCAAATCAAGGCAATGATCCGACAATTTATCATAGACAACCCTAAAGACAACATTTTATGCATTACTTACACAAAGCGCGCAGCCGATGAACTATCGAAAGATATCCATACACCCAATGTATTTATTGGCACGATACATTCTTTTTTACATGCCTTCATGAAACGCTATTTTGCTCATAAAGACGTTTTAAATTTGTATTATAAGATGTTTGAGGACGCTATTAAGAAACGAATAAGTAATCCAGAAGCCGATGAGCACATAGCAGCTAGTAATGAAAAATACAAAGAAAAGTATGGTGATTTAAGTTATGAAATAATTCAAAAGAATATTAAAATCATCGCATATAACGAATCATCGTTCAGTTCCTTGTATTATGGCGGGCTTTCTCACGATGACCTGATCATATTTTCAAAACTTATAGTTGATACATTCCCGGTAATTAGGAAACGTATAAGCTCCAAATATCAGTATATTTTTATTGATGAATACCAGGACACTACTGCCGATGTCCTTAATATTTTTTATGATAGCGTTGCCGAAACGAAATCCCAATTATATTTGTTTGGCGATAAAATGCAGCAAATTTATAAAAACTATGATGGCTCTTTTGAAGACCGCTTTGCTTTATTTGATACCAGTAGAGTACTAAATATTAATTATCGGTCAGTTCCCGAAATAGTAAATTTACTTAATAAAATCTATAATGATACGAAATATGATCAAGACAGTTCCGAAAAAATGAAACAAGTTCAACCTACTATTCATCCTCAAGTAATCATTTGCGACAATATTGAAGATGAACTACTTAGAATCAAGGAAAATGATCCAGATACACTCGTGCTGTACTTATTGAATAAAGAGAGGTTTGCAGCCATTGGTTCCCTCAATTTATATCAGGCGTTTGATAGTATGGATAAATATGCTTTCGGGAGGGCATATAGTCCTGTTGATGTTTTGACAAGTGATTATGATGAGAATCCAGATCCTTTAATCAAACTATTATATCTCATTGTGGATATATACTATAACTATGAGAATAGACTATATGGTTTGATAATACAAAAATTGAGAAATCACACAGCATTAGTCAACAAAGATGGTTGGTATATAACATCCCATAGCGGAAAGCAAAAATTACACGATAACCTAAATGTAATATTTTCTGTTCTCATAAACAAAGAAAAGACTATTGCTGACTTGCTTACCGCATTAAAAACAACTTCAATAATCCAACCTTCTTATCTGGAAGGCATTTTAGAAGATGAGGAATATCGCTCTGTGTTGGATGTACCAACAAACGAAATTCTCGCTATGGTTAATTATTTGAATCAGCCCAAAATATCAACACAACATGGCGTGAAAGGAGAAAGCCATAATAGTGTCGTTTTTGTTGCAGATGATAGTACTCGCAATCCGGTAGTTCATATGTACCGCTTTTTTGAAATGTGGGGGCAATTAGATATTTCGCTTAGTTCCTTTCAGCAGTTCTACTATTCGTATACAAAAGAACTGTATAATCTTCAAATTTCCATTGGATCAAAAATAAATGACTTAGTCAAAGAATCTTATATGACAAATGAGAAGTCTATCATAGAAAGGGCCGTTTTAATTAGACAACGATTTGGGAAAGACCCTATTTTTAGTTTCCTCTGTGCCGAGAATTATGAGCGGTTTTTAGCCAAGCCGGGTGTCACTAAAGCAAAAGATTGTTTCAAGGAAAACACCGTTTACGGCGTCCTTAGTGCTTATAAACTGTTTTATGTTGGATGTTCACGAGCAAGGAAGAACTTGATCATCTTGATTGATCGTTCGAAGCTGAAGGGGGATATTGAATTACAAAAAAGAAAGTTTGCTACACTTGGTTTCGTTGTTTCGTAGCACCGTGTTCAATTCACTCCCCACGCCTAAAACAATAATAGGCCTTTATTTTATGGCATCTATATTTACCTAACTTCTCAAGGAAATCAAGGGTTTCAGCCCTGCTGAAGATATGCCAGTAAAGTTAAAAAACAACCAAAAGTAAAAACCAGGGGTCATATCCCCCTGCATGCAATTACCTCCGAACCCTGCTATTACGGCAGGGATTTTCACATTAATTCTTCAAGCAGTCCGTCTATCCTTTCGGCAGCATTATCTTTCTTTTCCCCCGGCATAAACTCAGCGTGAATATCCATAGTAATACTGTAGTATTAAAAATGATGCAGAAAATAATGGCTGGATATTTTAAGGGTATGCTTGTTTATAAAGCCGGAGAGAAATACCAGTTATTATTTATATTTCCTAAAGCCACTCAGCAATGTGAACGGTCAATAAAAATACAGCATTTTCGGCCATTTAAAATGCAGCACTTGGCCACATATTTTACTGGAAATTTATTAACTTCTTTGAAACTGCCGGTATAGGCGGGATGGAAGGAGCCCGTA
>NZ_JAKNBL010000063.1 GCF_022410535.1 Pelotomaculum terephthalicicum JT | reverse complement strand
AAAGATACGCATTGTCATCCATAATTACACATTGATGTTAATATCAAGAGATGGGCTATCTGGAAACAAAGTGAAAAACTAAGAAATATGAAGATATTTTAAGATAATCAAAGTACATTAAGGGAGGTTCTGTAATGGACCGATCCTCAGCCCTTGATAAAGTTGAAAATTTAATTTTAACCTGCGGTTATGATCAGAATGCGATAAGACGTGACTATAGGTTTATTGATGATAAAAAGGTCATTTGCTCTGCAGACATGGTTGTATTTAGTGAAAATAAGCAACTGGACGTAAGCACTTCATGTATAGCTGTTGTTTGGACGGAAAATGGAGGGGATGCCGATAACCTTATAGAAAGGTATCGTTTTTTAGCTGCTCCATTTGTTATTATTTTAAATCCATTAGAAGTTAGTATATACGACTTGCGAAAACAGGAAAAACATAAAAATATAGTTTCTTATAAGCTGCTGGAAAAATATTTTTCTGATAACCGCTTGAATTATGACAAGCAAAATTTGTTAACAGCTAAGAATACCAATTATTTTTATCAAATTTCTCTGTTTGCAGTAAATGCAACCAAATATAAATTGGTCGAGTTGTTTGAATTTGCCATAAGGTCGGAAAAGAACCGTTTAGGCGAGAAATATAATGATGATATTACACATGTTTCAATACATGTTCTTGCTGCTTGTATAATACAAGATAAATTGTGGGGGTATGATACGCGTGTGGGCAATGCGGTTGAGCTGATTGAGAAGTGCTTACAGCACTATCCCAATTATTTTAAAGGAATTATAGGAAAATCGGTAAAAAAACAAATAGCCCAAAATATTTTCGAATACATCAGGAATCAGCTCACTTTTCAGGCTCTGACCAATGATATTTTAGGTCACCTATATGAATTTGCTATATTAGATAATGATATACGCAAAATGTTTGGAATTCACTGGACAGAAGAGGCCCTTGCCCAGCAAATATGCAAATGCCTGCCTTTTGAATTAATACCTGAAGACAAGAGATACGTATTGGATGGCACTTGCGGTTCAGGCAGCTTTTTAATTGCTGCCTGTGATAGACTCAATAAACTGCTTCCCATGAAAATGGACCGCCAATGTAAGCATGATTTGCTTACAGAAAGAATAACCGGAGTTGAAATAGATAAGTTTGCGTCTGAAGTAGCAAAACTGTCGCTGCTGGTATACAGCATTCCTTATGGAAATAAATGGAACATAATTAACAGTGATTTTTTACAATTACCTTTTGACAGGAAACCATCCATAATTATGACAAATCCCCCCTTTGACTATAATAAGAATAAAGAAACAGCAGCTGAATTTATGGATAAGTACCTTAATGTTTTGGAGCCTGGGGGGATCATGGCGATCATACTTCCTGCCACGTATCTTGAGGGTAGCAAATGCGTAGAATCAAGGAATACACTTCTCAATTCAGCCAGGATATACGAGATATGGTATTTGCCGGAGAACTCGTTTGAAACATCTGATGTTTCTATCGTTGTCATAATTTTAAGGAAGTTTAAAACCGGCGAAAGCTTCTCTGAGTATCCTGTAAAATCTCTTTTTATCTCTAATAATGATTATGAATTATTCAAAAAAAGTGGCCGGGCAACAAAGGCAATCTTTAAAAACGCTAAAGAATGGATTGATTCACCGCAAAAAATTATTTCCAATTCGATTCTAGATTCCTGTTTAAAAAGTATAAAAGTTGAAACGAGCGTTGGAAAACTTGTCAGTATTAGCAGGGGCATAGAGCCTAAATTTAAATCAAATGAAGATTTTTGTAATGAAATAGCAAATGATAGTGCTGACAACTGGGAAAAATGGTTGCAGTCTCCTGGAGAAAATATCCTGGAGCCTTATAAGATTACATGGAAAAACTACAGAGACCATAATAGACGATATGTTCGATACCCAGGTAACCATCACCGCGGAAAAGAAAAAGTTCCATTTAAGTCTGAAAAGATACTATTAAACGGGACAAGAAATTCTATGAGCAAGTGGAGGATATATGGGGCAATAGACCGGGATGGTTATTATGTAGGTCATGGATTTTATATTATCTATGATAAGAAAAGCAGTGTTTCTTATGAAGAATTAATTGCGGTTATAAATCATCCGATTACGAGCTTGTATATTGATAAGTTTAATAAGAAGATATACATTAATAAGGACATAGTAAAGGATATTCCATTCCCTAAATTTACTGAAACTCAAAAGCGGATGATTATTAATAGTGTAAATAGAATTAGCGATTTAAAAAATAAAAAAAGACCTAATTGGCAGCATGAAGTATGCGGGCTTATTATTGATGTTGATAATATCGTTTATGATGCTTTTCAAGTGCCAGAGTTTGAACGAGAGAAGATTGCTGAATATTTTTCCGATGTATGCAGGCCGGGAGAAGAATGGCAAAACTTTATTCGTAAAAAAGCTAATTTAATACAGAGTGATTTTCCAAATCCCGAAAAGACCTGGAAGATTTTCGGCACGGTTCAGGGTGTTGATCTTGACAAACAGACAGTTACCTTATTAATAGATGAATATAATGGTGAACAAACAATACCTATTCCCACTGCAATGCCAGGCTGGGCCTTGGAGCAAGGAACAGTATTTGAGGCGGCAATTCCGTTTGCGCAAAGAAATGATATATCGTTGAGCGGAGTTAATTTTTTGAGTTTTCGTATGATTGATTACGGATATCTGTCTGATGATGAATTTAATTTTATGGAGCAAACAAGTAACAACCCTCCTGTCATTTTAGGAGGTGAATGATAATCATGTCCGGTGTTTTGCTGGTCGCTTTCTTAGAGGTTGGGCATGGCGATTCTATTGTAATTATATATCCGGACGGCTCAACAGCAACAATAATTGACACGCCAAACTCTAAATTGACTTTCGATTTTCTTGAGAAACATGGAATTGCCCGTGTTGACTGGGCAATAGTGTCGCATGGCGATAGTGACCACTATAGAGGAATAGCAAGTCTTGTCGCCAACTTGCACAACTCCGGCGTGGCGGTATCAAAACTTGGTTATATAAGGGGAGATAAAAGTATCCGCAGGGAAAACGGGTATAAAAAACTAAGAAGGCAGTTTGCCGAATTTGAAATAAAATACGGTATTGAATGCATTTCACCATATTCTCAATTTCTAACAGGATCAATAGCTAGTTCGGGTGACGTAAATCTAAGTTGTATCTTTCCTCATAGCCCTGCCGATGTAGATATGGCAGGAGATGAACCGAACAATTGGTCCATTGTGCTTATTCTGGAACATGAAAATTACAGGATTTTGCTGCCGGGTGACCTTCAAGGGAAAGGATGGTATAGATTAATGAGTAAGTTGGCTAAAATGGGGAAATCCTTACGAGCCGATATTTTTAAATTGCCCCACCATGGCCGGTGGTTTGCCGGAGGTCCGGAATCCTTAGCATTGAGTAATGTAATAGATATTGTTGATGGTTCAATCGGTATTGTATCAGCAGGATATCACGATAGAATAAGCTGCCCTTCACCGGGAACAATCCACGCTCTAAAAAAGTCGAAGCGTTTTTCAAGAGTACTGTGCACCGGAAGTGGCAAAACATGCCATAATGGAAAACGGATAAAAAGCATACCATCCGGCATAACTTTGGGGAAATCTGCCGATGGTATAAGTGTACCTTGTGCAGGCACGATAATCGTTAGGATAAGCAGAGAGGGTATTGATATTTGTCCTTCACAAAAGGATCATGCGAATGTTATATCAAAGCTTAGTAGTCCTATCTGTATTGGATAGTTACTTGGAAAACGATGTAAACCTCCTTCAAATAACCTGTCCCCTTGCCCTTTTCTTTACAGCCAATGAACAACCTCCGAAACGCTTTTGGCTTTAATTCGCCTTAATGGGCTTATGATGGAAAAAAACGTTATAAGCATGGTTAGAATGAAAATCAAAACCACCTCGGCGATAGGAAATTGCCAAATGATATGAAAAGTCGAAAGCCAGTTTGCAACCAGCGCTTTTTGCAGCATAATTCCCAGAACGCATCCCGCGAGGCAGCCGGTCAGACTGTATGTTGCGGCTTCGCACAAAACCATTTTACTTAATTGAGCGTTTGACATGCCCACAGCCCGCATGACCCCCAAATACCTGGTTTTTGACGCAACGCTCGTATTCATGGTGTTGATGATATTCAAAATGCTGATCAGGGCAATTACCGCTATGAAGCCATATATGAAGACGGCCATGGTTAAAAAGGTTTGGTCGATCTCCGCGTTCTTTTGGCGGGCGTCCAGCACAGTGATAGAATTGCCCGCGAGGCTCTTTATTGCCTGGAAGGCTTGTTCCTGATTTCTCCTGTCGAGTTGAATGTCTATTATTTTATATGCTGATCCGCCGGTTAACTCGGTGAACAGCTTCTCGGTGGTAATAAACGTGGTCAAAGTCAGCTCTTTGCTGTCAAACGGCACGGTGCGCAATATGCCCATAACTTTTAATTCTTTGGTTCCTGCGGGGGTTTCAATATAGACCTTATCTCCCAATTTCAGATTTGCGGTTTCTGTAGAAACACCCTTTCTTAAATGCATGGCGACTGCAATTACCCCGTTTTGCTCGTTTATTTTATCTTCAGAAAGTTCTCCTGCAATCAAATCCGCTTTCGCCCAATTTAACTGGTTTTGATCATATGAGATGAGCCAGGCGCTTTCGGGGGGTACAAACAAACCATTGTCTTTTACTTTGATACCTCCCATGTTTTCTTGATAAGAGCCGGTCAGCCTGGCGGCGTCAAAAGTCGCGTCGACATAGCCGAACATTCTGCCGTAAACCTTTTTAACGCCGTCAATACCCGACAGTCTTGCATACAAATCGTGCTCAAGGTCATGCTCCGAGGTCAGGGAAATGTCGGGGGTGTTAGGCTTGGTGGTTTTCAGACTGGTATGCATAAAATCGACGAATACATTAAAGCCGAAATATATGATAATGCTGACGGCTATGGAGGAAGACATTAAAAATAGCGTTTTCTTTTTAAGAACGGCATTGTTTACTCCCATCGCAATTTCAACGGGCAGAGTTTTAGTCAGAAAACTCCGTTTTTCACGCTTCTTGCTTATTACCTGATTACCTCCCGCTGCGGCGCTCACCGGGGAAACCCGGGCCGCTTTTCTCGCGGGCACAAAGGAAGCGATAAAAACGGTCAGAAACCCGGCGCCTATGCCGGCGGCCAGGCCCGGCAGGCTGCAGTTGAACAAAGGAATGGCGCCGAATAGACTGCTGTTATAGAACTTCAATATGCCGGAGCAAATAAAGGTGATCAGCATACCGGCCAGCAGCCCGCCGGGGATTGCCCGCAGGGTGATATAAATCCCTTCTCTGCGGACCAGCTTTTTTATTTGCGCCTGCGACGCGCCGATGCACCGTAAAAGCCCGAATTGACGCACCCTGTCCATGACCGATATGTTAAAGGTATTATAGATCATAATAACGCCGGCAACGAGCACCATAAAAAATAATATGGCCCCGATTTTATAAAAGTCCGTCGCCGCGTTATGGCCGCTCTGTCCCATGACGGCAAGAAGGCGTTCATTGCGCTCGATTCTGTCGTCGGCAATATTCAAGGCGCTTTTTATTTCTTTTTCCGCCGCAAGTATATTTACGCCGCTTTTAAACTTAATAAAATAAAAATCCGTTTTTGCGTAATGCACCGCAGCGGCGCCGCCGACAGAAAGAAGCACGCCCGGCACTCCCTTCGCCTTCATGCCGCCGAGATCATTGAATATTCCGCTTATTATAAATTCTCTTGCCGCGCCGTCAGCAAAAGCGATTTTAACCGCGTCGCCTGTTTTTAAATTCCATTGATTGTTCTCCGCCGCCCACTGCTCAAGCATGATTTCATTTTCCGCTGTCGGATATTCGCCTTCAATAACCCTTATGTTCAGGTTTTCCGCGAAATTTTGCTCAAGCGCGCCGAGTTTGCACATGACGCCGTTGATACTTGCCTCTCCAAGATCTTTCCATCCCCCGGCGTTTTCTACGTCGATACGGCTGGCAATGGCATGCGTTTCCCGGCCGGACGGCTCTTTCAGCAGAAGATGATAATTCCCGTAGTCATGGATAACTTGTATCTTTTCAAACTGCATAAAGACATCCAGCATGGAGAAAATACCGGTGATGAGGGCGACCGATACGGCAACACCGGCGATGGTCAGCCTGGTTTTCTTTGCGTGGGCCGACAGGTATTTGGGGACAAGACTGAGATAGTTTTTCATCGTCCGGCGCCCCCCAACTCGCTTAGCATGCCGTCCTCCATGCTGAATACCCTGCCGGCGCAGGAAGCATAATTTTGATTGTGCGTAATCATGAGCAGGGTTTGATGATACCTGTCAACGGACATTTTCATCAAATTGATCACGTCCCTGCTGTTCTTGCTGTCAAGATTTCCAGTCGGCTCATCCGCCAGAATAATTGCCGGCCTGGCTGCCAGCGCCCGGCCGATGGCCACGCGCTGCTGCTGCCCTCCCGACAGCTGACCGGGCAAATGGTGTTTTCTGTCCGTCAGCCCCAGTACGTTCAGCAGTTCGTCAATATGCCGCTTGTCCGGCTTTTTATAGTCCAGCAGCAACGGCAGGATAATGTTTTCTTCAACGTTTAATTCGGGCACCAGATTATAAGCCTGAAAGATAAAGCCTATGCTGCGCCTGCGGAAAACCGCCAGTTCCTTTTCCCGCATGGCGAATATGTCCCTGCCGTCTAAATACAGCTTGCCGGAAGTAGGGACATCCAATGCTCCAAGCAGATTGAGCAGCGTGCTTTTTCCCGAACCGGAAGGCCCGACGATGGAAACGAATTCGCCCTTGGAAACGGAAAAGGACACGTCCTTTAAGGCTTCCACCTTTGTCTCGCCTTCTCCGAATGTTTTTGACAGCTTTGCGGCTTTAAGTATTTCCATTTTCCCACCTCAGTTATCTTATTCAGCAACAAGATAACATCCCAACCTTACTCTAATATGAATTTAAGCTTACAATTCTGTAAGCTTGGGCAGATGCACGGTGAATATTGCGCCTTTTTCAACCGCACTTTCGACAGAAATAAAGCCGCCATGCATTTCAATAATTGATTTTGCCAGGGTAAGTCCGATACCTGTGCCCTGCTTGTTTTGTGAAAACCTGCTCCGGTAAAATCTTTTAAAAATGTAGTTGATGTCATCAGGGTGAATGCCTGCTCCGTCGTCCCGGACGGTTATTTTTACCATTAACGGCGTTTCTTCAATCAGAGCCTCGATGCGGTTTCCCGCCCTGGTATGCTCCACGGCGTTTTTTATCAAGTTGCTCAAAGCCTCGAGCATCCATTCCTTGTCACAGGCGTATGACACCCTGCCGCCGGCTTTTATTTCAAAGGTCTTGCCCTCTTTGCCCAACCTGATTTCAAAGCTGTCGGCCGCCTGTTTGATCAGGTCGTTCAGGATGTAATCTTTTTTATTAATCTCAATAATTCCGGCATCCAGCTTCGCCATCTTTAAAAGACTGGCGATCAGGATTTGCATACGGTCGAGTTCACTTTCACTTTTACTTAAAAAGCTTGCGATCACTTTATTATCGATATTTTCATCTTTCATGATTTCGGTATACATGTTAAGCGCCGATAACGGTGTTTTCAGCTGGTGGGATACATTGGTCAAAATATCCTTTAGAAAAATCCTGTTTTGTTTTTCTCTTTCAATATGCGTGTGCAGTGACGCGGTCATCATATTAATGGACGCCGCCAGCTTCGCCAGGCTTCCTTCGCCGCTGTCGCCAAGCCTTGCGGCTATTTCCCCGCTCATTATTTTATTGACATCATCATTATGCCGGTCTATTTTTTGGTAATGGCCTCTCAAAAACAAAAAGGCGGCAAGTAAAATCGCCAGGCTCATTATAACGGAAAATATAAAATTAGTTGCCATATTTGTTTGATAAAACTTATTCACCCTGGGTATTAAATGCAGCCGCATGCTATCTTTGTATCCCGCTTGTTCAAGCAAGGTTTTACCCGTTTCAAAATGATTTTTAAACTTATCCGCCGTAAACGCAGACGGGATTTCTGAAGCCAGTTCCGGATGTTCGCCGCTCAAATATCCGGCCAGTTCATAATCATGCATGATCATTTCATTTTTGAATTGAACGGCATTTATATAGGCAATTATTTGAGCAATTATAACCCCCAGCAGTAAGGCCAATGTTAGTGTTGTAAAAAATTTTTTCGCATCTTTGTTTGTAAATAAGCTGCTCATAGCAAACTCCTCACATAATATTCCACTTGTATCCCATCCCCCTGATTGTTGTCAAAAATGACGGCTGTTTGGGATTGTCTTCAATTTTTTCACGCAGCCTGCTGATATAAACGGCCAAAGTGTTGTCATCTATAAAGCTTTCACGGCAATCCCATAAGCTTTGCATTATCTTTTCTTTGGATAATACAACTCGCGGATTGCGCATAAAAAGACACAGCAGTCTGTATTCGGCGGATGTCAGCTCCAGATCGGTCCCGTTTTTTATCGCCCTGCCTTCCAAGAGCTTTACGGCAATCCCATTTGCATGCAATTCGGTCACCTGTTCTTTTACCGGTTCCGAACGTCTCAGCGTGGCATTTATTCTTGATAAAAGCTCATTCAGCTTGAAAGGTTTGGTTATGTAATCATCCCCGCCCATGTCCAATCCCATGACAATGTTCACTTCTTCATCGGAAGCGGTCAGGAATATTACAGGAATGTTTGAGGTCTGCCTGATCATTCTGCAAATATCGAAGCCGCTGCCGTCAGGAAGCATTAAATCCAGAAGGACTAGATTATATTCGCTTTGATTAAAACAGTGCCTGGCTTCCTTAACAGTTCTTGCCACAGTTACCTCAAACTCATGCTTGGCAAGAGAGAATTTCAATCCTTCAATCAAGCTTAAATCATCTTCAACTAATAGAAGTTTTCTCATATTCGTCCTCCACCGCAGGCATTTTCAAACCTTGATTCTTTGTAAAGCTCCTCTACGTAACAATACCATAAAACCGCCGGTTGCTGCCATTCACGGATTTTTAATTTTGCGGACGGGATTTCCACCCGTTAAGCCAAACCTTCTAGTCATATAGAAATTTAGGCTGATAAACGTATTTACAAAGCCGGATAATGGGTATATAATCACAACTGTACTGATTGTACTATATGTAATAGTACGGATAATATTGAAAGGAGGGGCTTTATGTTTGAACTGGACTTACGCAGCCGCGCGCCTATATATGAACAACTGGTTGAGAAAATCAAAGAACTCATCATAAGCAAGGTGCTGAAGCCTGACGAGCAATTACCGGCCGTACGTGTTTTGGCCGGCGAATTGACCATTAATCCGAATACCATCCAGAAAGCCTACCGGGAACTGGAACATCAAGGATATATCTATTCCATTCCGGGAAAAGGCAGTTTTATCCGGCCTGCTGTTCCCGAGGACAACACTGCCCGCATGCAAACTCTGGAAAACGAGCTTTCCAGAATTTTGTCGGAAATGCTCTATCTGGGTATGCCCCCTCGGAATATCATCACCCGGATTAAAACACTCTTACCTGAATAGCCTCTCGGCATTCGCCGAGGCAGATGGCACAAGGCTTTGCTTGAACCATCGTTATTGAATTCCTCCTACTTACCATAGAGGAATTTTTTTTAAATCCGCATCCAATTGGGAATTCGGATCTA
>NZ_JAKNBL010000062.1 GCF_022410535.1 Pelotomaculum terephthalicicum JT | reverse complement strand
AGAAATCTGTACGTGTAAGCCGTGCAGGTGTGTATATTAAGCCACTGTTGGTTCAATGCGCCAATGCCGCCGTTAAAAGCAAGGACTTCCCTTATTTCCGGGTGAAGTTCGAACAGATCAAGTACCGCCGGGGTCACAAAAAAGCAATTATTGCCATTGCTCATATGCTATTAAACTGTATTTACCACATGCTTTCTAAAAATGAGCCGTTCGATTATAAGCGGTATCGAATCGAAACTGTTTCAAAGCCAAAGCCATTATTAAAATTTACGGCTGAACAAGCTATCTTGCTGCTTGAAAGCTTGGGTGCTCAAATCATTCTTCCTACAGCATAATGACCTCTTCCATTACTTTTCAAAGTCGCTATTTAGGGGCTTTTTTTGCTATGCCTTTTTTCGCCCATCATAAAATACAAAGTCTTTCAACCTTATCACCTCCACTGAATTTTTACTCCTTTTGATTTATTCGGCGGGTTTGTTAAAAAAAATAGAGCCATTAAGGTGTTATTAATATTGTTTTTATGAATCTTGAGGTTCCCCGTAAGAAATTTTGCTGAAACCCCAACCGTTCCATTTCCATATATTTACTTCTCTTTCCTTGGGATTGACATAGCTGCCTTCCGTGACAACCAGCTCGTTGCTGCCGTCGCCATCCAAATCTTCCAGGACCGTTTCATAATTCGGACGATCCAGATTGGACGATTGCCAAACAGGTTTAAAGGAACTGCCGGCCAGCTTGAAGATAAAAAGATGATTTTTCACGCTCTGATCATCTTGGGTAACCCAAAAAGGCTTGTGCGCCCCAAAGCTCCCCGACTTCCAGACCAGCAGGTTCAACTCGGAAACACCGTCGTTGTTGGAATCGCCCAAAAAGAAATTATCCACCCACCACTCACCGGGCGACTGCCAGATTGTTTGCAAGCCGCTGGCAACCTTCATCGCGCCATCCTGCAAAGAATAATCTTCGTTAATGCCGTCTTGATTCAGGTCGAAGGACTGCTTTTTGGCCAGCCTGGATTCCGGCAGTGGCCTTTGGGCGTAAAAAACATATCTAATACTTTTCTCAAAAACACGGTTTTCCTGATCCCAGGCAGGGACGGCCGCTTCCTCCAGCTTTAATCCCGAATTAGCCAGAACAGATTTGGCCGCTTCCCCTTCCAACAACTGCGGCTGGTCTTGATCATTGATGAAAACCGGCAGAAATTCAATCTTCCCCAAGCCTGCGCGGGTAATGAATATTCTGGCCGCCAGGCCCTCGCGCGTAGCCCGGGACCATTTTTGATCAAAAATAAAATTGCCCAGGCTGTAAAAGATGTACTTTCCTTTGTATTTTTCCACCTTTTGGACCACGTGCGGGTGATGCCCCAAAACGAGATCCGCGCCGGCGTCTATCGCCAGGCGCGCGTATTCAATTTGCGTCTGGTCCGGTTCGTGCTCGTATTCCCTGCCGGCGTGGATGGACGCCACCACAAAATCTGCTTTTTCTCCGGCGTCTTTTACGGCCGCCCTTACTTTTTCCCGGTCAAGAAAGGCGATACCGGGATGCTCAACTCCTGCCAGGTAAGACTCAGGCACGAGGCCGGGATCGGCAAAAGCAAGAAACGCCAGCTTCATTCCCTTCACTTCGATAAGCTCCGCGGCATACGCCTCGTTTTCCGTTCTCCCGGCCCCGGCATGCCCAATGCCCGCGCCATCAAGATAGCGCAGGGTATCCCGCACACCCTGCGGGCCGAAATCAGGCAAGTGGTTGTTGGCCAGGGAAAGGATGGTGAAGCCGGCGTCTTGCAAAGCGAATTCCACACCCGGATCGGCGCGCAGGATCATCTCCGGCGCGCCGATTTCCCTGCCCGGCGTGATTGGGTTTTCCAGATTGCCGAAAACAATATCACTGTTTTTCAAGTATTTTTCAATTTTCGCAAAAGGGTGCCGGAGATTCCCTTGCTTTTTGCTTTCCCCGGCCACGCCCCGGGAAAGCATAATATCCCCCGCCGCCACCAGGCAAACAGGCTCCTGCCCGGCTGGAAGCTTTAACTTTTTTTCCTTGTACGCCGTAAAATCTTCTTCCGGTGAACAACTCCCCGCCGTTATGAACCACAGGCAGCCAATCGCCGCCAGCAAGGCAATTATCAATAATTTCCGCGTCTTCATTAAGCTAAGCAATGAATTCTCCTTATCGCGCTCGTGCAAGGACTCGCAACTGCAGGCTAGTTCCTGTTTATTTTCACCAGCGCGCGTTGAAACGCAAATGAAGCAAGGTTATGGTTTTATGCAGCTATGGCACCCATTCTTGTGCTACTTGCCGTTTATTAACAACCTTACAATCGTTTCCGCCGCTTCGGCCCTGGTCACAACAGCTTTGGGCTCAAATTTCCCCTCCACCGGCTTGATTAAGCCAAGCGCCACGGACAGGGCGGCATGTCCCCGCAAGTTTTCGGAAATATCGTTAGCGTCCTGAAAATCAAGCACATAAATGTTGCTTAATCTGGCCACATTGTAAAGACCCATGGTTTGGACGGCTAAACGGGCCAAATCTTCACGATTGACGGCAGCATCCGGCTCCGGCTTTTCCCCGGCTCGAATAATGCCGAGCAGCTCCGCCGTGTCGTAATAGCTCCGGTACCACGGTTCCTTGCCGCCGGCAGCCGCCCCGGGCGACCGTCCAGAGCTTTTCACCAGCATGGCGATTAATTCAGCCTGCGTCACAGGGTCGTCAGGCCGGAACCTGCCGTCAGCCCCCGTGACGATGCCCGCTTCGGCCAGCAGTTCCACCGCCTCACGCGCCGGATGGCCCGCCAGGTCGCTGAAGCTTTCTTTTTCCCCGGCTGGAGTAACTGTCTTTCCCTCTTCATCAAGAATCCGGCCGGTGAAAGCATCCAGCATGGCAAAGTTGCGGTTCGGCTGGTAATAAACCAGGTGAACTTTGCCCTCCTCGCGCGGCTTTACGGATTTTTCCGGCGCCCACGTCCGCAGGTAGCCCAGTGTCAGCGGGGCTTCCCGCAGGTAATTGTCCGCCGCCGCTTCTTGGCTGATGACACCCTGGGGGTCGGGAAATTGCACATCCCACCAGGTCATCCGGTACGAATTTATTTCACCCGTGGCGCTGTTCACCTCCAGGTCGAACCCGTTTTGCGGGAATTTCACTCCATTCGTCACCCGTGTGTAGTTAATGGCATACGCGCGCGGCCGCGGCTCCTCCAGCGGGTCGATCACCAGCCCCTGCACGGGTCTCAACGAACCAAACACCACCTGCGCCCACCTGCCCGGCTGATTTTTTTCAATATAATCTTCCGCTATATGCAGGGCTTCTTCATCACTAAACTTTACTACCGGTGACTTTAAATCTTCATACCTGTTATAACGACGGCTAAATGCCACCAACTCTCCATTGACGGCGTTGACGGAGACATCCATTCCGCCATCGTCCGAACCATCGCCGGCCTGCCAGCTAAATTCCCACGACTTATTCTCCTTAAACGAGTAGTCCTGTTCCAACCTGCTGCTGGTTAAAACATATTTCGGCGGTATTGCTACGGCGGACTTCGCTATTTTCAGAGCTTCATCCTGCGGAATAACATTCTTCAGCCTGTCAACCTGGTCTTCTTCAGCCGGGTTGAGCCTAATCGCTTGGTCGAATAGATAATTACCCGCGCCTCCGGCGCCGTCAGGCATGCTGGCTTGCTTATAGTTATAGCTTACTTCATTATTTAGAAGCTCGCCGGTCAAAGCGTCAATAACAACCTGCCGCCGGGATTCCGGCAGCTTGTAAACCAGCTGCACGGGCGCTTCCACGCCGTATGGCGCGTAAGGGCGGTAGTAATACAATTCGGGAGCTGATTCAGAGTAAAAAACTTGTTCAGCCTGCTCCGGGGCAATTTTGCCGGCCGGCGGCGGAAAATCCCGCGCTTCTTCCCAGTTCACATCAAAGCGGATCACTTCATTGGTATCCCCGTTCACCGCCACACTAATACCGTTGTCAGAATAGATTACACCGTCAACATACCTGGCGTAGTAAAAGTTGTATTCCACCTGCTCGCGCTCATTAACAGACAGGGGCGGGACATAGTCGCTGCCCGGCTGCAAGCTGGTTTCCCCAAAACGCCCGGGCTGCAACTTTTGAGCAAGGGCGGCGGCCATAGCTTCCGACTGCTCCCTGGAATATCGGGGCAATCCCCGGTACACCACTCCGGGCCCCCGCGGCAGCCACTTATACATGCTCCAGATTTCCCCCGTCCCGGCGTCAACTTTTACATTCATTTCGCCGCCCGGTTCGCTGTTCCGGTACCAGCGCAGATTCCAAAAAGAATTCTGCTCAGACTGGCTGAAACCGCTTGAAAACTGGTCCAATTCCCCCGGAACGGCAAACGCCTGCCTGGCAATTTGGATGGCCTGCTCCAAGCTTACCGCATACCGCGCGCCGTCTGCCGCGGCTTTTTGATTTATCGCGGCGCCATTCTCAAATGTTTCTGCCTCCTTGAGGTCCGCAGGCGCAACCTCCGCCACGGCAACCCCCTGATGCAATAAGAATACGCCGAGGATAAAGCATGATCCAACAATACATGCCGTCCAGTTCCGCCAGTTCATTTATTCTCCTCCTCTTTACGAATAAATCATCTACAGTTTACATCCTCAATAATTATCACGTCTTCACTCAGCAATAAAGGACTTGGTCCATTCCGGCTGCGGGGGAGCCTGGCCGTCATCCAGCATTTTGTGCCATTTGGCGTCGGTCAGCCGGTCGCTAAGCGGCCAGGGAAATTCGTAATATGAATACACGCCGCCGACAGCGATCCTCAGCTTGCCGTCCACGGGAACAACCGCATAGATGTTGAAAACGCGGCCCGTCGCTTCTTCCAGCACCTGGCCGTTGGGGTCGGTGGCCACGTCCCCCACCAAGGCGGCGGGCCGGTCATTTGCGGCGGAACGGTGGTCAACTCCCTCGTCACTCAGGGCGTCAATCCAGAAATGCTCCAGTTGTCCTCCATAAGAGCGGATTAATTCATACTCCTCGTCGGTTAAAGGGGTGTTTGCCAATTCCTTCTCAGAAATAGTCTTCAGGGCAGTAACCAGTGTCTCCATCCGTTCCAGACTCTCCTTATCCCGCTCGTTTAAGAGTTCGCGCTCCAGCAGGCAGTCCCCGGTCATTTTCACCAGCGAGGCCAGGCGGGCGTACAGATAAGGGTTGGGCTCGACATACCCGCGGTCGTCAACCTGTTCCCCGCCGCCGCCGGCCTCAGCGTAAACCTGCTTGGCGTATAGGATAGTGTCATGCTTTAGCTCCGCCCAACTGCCCAGATAGGTATTGAGTTCCTTTCTGGCCCAGGCTTGGCTGCGCATAAACGAAGGGTACCCT
The DNA here is from genome assembly GCF_022410535.1 of Pelotomaculum terephthalicicum JT. Classification (GTDB taxonomy): domain Bacteria; phylum Bacillota; class Desulfotomaculia; order Desulfotomaculales; family Pelotomaculaceae; genus Pelotomaculum_D; species Pelotomaculum_D terephthalicicum. The sequence goes on along the minus strand of NZ_JAKNBL010000062.1, from coordinate 4,551 downwards.
TCCGGTTTTTCCTGAATCAAGGGCATAAGCGCGTAAAGCCAGTTCCAGTAGAGGTTCTGGGTCCAGGTCTCGTCGCTCAAACTGTTGATATAGGTTTTCATTTCGGCCATGTTTTCCGGGTAGTTCCGGTAATCCGTCTCCCCCATGGATTGCAAAATGGCGTAGGCTTCCGCCGAACCCATGGCGGCGGGAATGTCCATTCCCCTGGGCAGCATCCTCTGCTCGCCCTGGCTGTTTTCCCCCACTTCCCGGTAAACCAGCCGCTGAAAAACAGAGGCGTCTATGGTAAACCGCTGCCCCATGAACCGGAAACCCTTTATTTCTTCTTTCCGTTCAGCCTGGGATGTTCCCGCGTTAACCGGTATGGAGTTCAGAGACGGCGGCTCCAGTTGCCCGGCGGCTTCCAGGAGCGCGTTCCATTTGTCCGGGCTGGAAAGCACTGTCTGCAGGTCGGCGTTTATCCCGTATATCTTATCGATTGTTTCCCTGATCTGAGCATAGGAGATATCGTCGCTTTTACCGACGAAAAAGCTGGTGGTGGCATATATGTCATCCCACATCCGCCTGTTTTCCCCTTTGCCCAAAGCCATCGTGATCAATAAGGCGGACCTGGTTTCATCCTCGCTCTTGAAGCGAAAGTTTAGCCTGCCGTACCACATCATGGACTTAAAATATGCCTTGAGCGAATCCGTCTTGTCATAATGACCCCTCGGCACATATTGCGAGTAATCCTCCTGGAAAGCGCCGCTAAGCTCATCGTTCCCGCCGATGTTCATCAGCGGCGAAACAGCGATGCCCTGGTGGTTTTCAATCAAGTCCAGCTCTTTTTCCACTTCATTTTTCACCAGGGAAGGGATGGCCTCGTCAGGGTCCACAAGCTTGCAGGCCACGGCGAAAAAGCCGACATTCCGCCTGGCGGCGTTCTCCCAGATGGTGCCCTGGAGATCTTTGTACTGCTTTTGCGCCTGGTTCAACATCGATTTGTTAAGCTCTTTCAGTTCCGGGGCAAGTTTTTCCGTTTCCACAACCCGCAACAGGTGGTCAAAAAACAAATGATAGTTGTGCAGCACGGAATCGGTGGTGATAAACAACGGAACCGGTTCATACCGATTTCTCTCGTATAGCGAGAAAAACTCTTTCTCATACTTGTTGGGAACCACGACGAAGCCATTTTTAATTAACAGGTTTTTCGCCGCCGGGGACAGTTCAAACATGTCCTTGTTGGTGATATTGCCCATATCCGGCTTCACCGCATATGGCTCGACGGCGGGGTTTACCTGGACGGGAAGGTCTTCATACCCGGTAAAGGTTGCGTCGATGCTCGCCGCCTCCAGCCTGTCAGTGCCGGAACAGCCGCTGCTTGCCGCGGCAAGCAGCAAAAGCACCAGGATTAACGCGGGCAAATACTCTCTTCCCCGTTTACTATGACTATGGCCGATAATTCGGCAACAGTCCTGACGGCTTCCTCTTTTCACGGCCTTCATCTCCTTTCCGTCGGGCGATTAGCCCAATATGTGTATTTAAACGATCCGATATCCTTCCAGTTCCACCATTTTAACAATTCCGGATCGTGTCTTTCAATCCATTCCCATTTCTTTGGTAATGTCCCTTAAACAATAACAATAAATTAGAAATATTCAAGGGGTTTTCTTTGTCATAATTTGTCGGAATTTGTCACTCTCGTCATGCTATAAGAGTATCAAAGATTTAAAAAAAAGCAAAAAAATCCCCTGGGGCCATAACTGAAATGTCCTGACCGCAGGGGATTCTTCTTATACCATTATCTAAGAACCATAGCTGTGCGGATTACCCTCTACAACAGGAGGATCACCGTCCGGTATTATGGTCAATCCGGAATCAACTCCGGTAAGACCGGTAAAGCCTGCGGCGGTGGTAAAGCCTGCGGCGGTAATGCTAAATGTTACAGTATCACCTAGTTCTAGATCTGCTACGTCTCCCACCAGAATTATATCGTATGCGCTTTGAGAAGTTGTCAACTGAAAACCGCTTATTTGTACGCCGGTAAGCATCCCGTCTCCGTCCGCCTGGGCGGTCACATCGTCAGTTAACAGTTCTTGTCCGGACTCGTAATTGTCAATATAAAGCTTTAAGTCACTTAAATCAGACGCGTATACAGTACCTGCCACGCCAATTGCGTTAATGACAACCTCACCCGCAGTGACATCTTCTCCGTCTAAATTCAGCCGAAAAGCAAACAGTTTTATATCGTCTCTTGATGGAAGGTAAAATTCGTCACTGTTTTCATTATACGCCTCACCAAGCTCTGCCGTGCTCGGAGGCGCATAATATACGCAATCAAGTTCCTCGCTGTTTGCCCATCCGGACATAACGGCAATCGCCCTGACGTGCAAAGGCCCTTCCACATATATCTCATCTATCTCATCGTCTGTGTACAGTGTACTAGGTGTTGCCGGCGGAGACCCGTCAGTGGTGTAGGTGTAGTAAACAGACGCGCCATCCGTAGCGCAACGCAGTCTTAACATTGCGCCCATATCTATGAAACCCGGTGATAGTATCCCACCATCCTGATCAACGACATACGGCGTGGCTACCCGGACATCATAGCTGAACGTGGAGACCTGACTGTCGCGATACCCGTCCTTTACGGCGATAGCTTTAATGGTAACCGGTTCTGTCACTGCGATTGGTTCGTTATAAGGCGTCCCATAAACCGCATCCGGATCAGTTCCGTCAGTCGTATAATAGATCTCCGCTCCGCTGGTGGATGTGGTGAGAGTGACATGAGCGCCAATCGCCACCGTCGTGCCGGTCACGGGGTCAGCCGTTACCGGTGCCACAGTCAGTGTGGAATTATTGTGATTGTTTCCACCATCATTATCTGGTGTTTGGTTAGCAGGGGGCAAGCCGCTCGTGACTTGCTCCAGCGCGCGGGTAACAGCGTTAACGACGTTAGGCGGTCCTTGCGCTCCCGGTGGCGCGGATGGCGGAGCCGGCGGCAAATTGTTCTGGATTTCCTGGGCGCGTTGGTTCACCCAGTCCTGCACCCCGGCAAAAGCCTGCCTTTCGGTCTGGCTCATAGGAGCCGGTGGCGTGGGCGGCGCTCCACCCGAAGAGGTGACGGTGCTGGATTGGCCGCCGGCAAGCGATACGGTTTGCCCGCCTGACGTTAATGTAGCGTCACCGATCAGCACGTTGGTGCTGCTCTGACCGCTGGCGGTAACCAAGCTACTCCAGAAGGTTCCCCGGATTGCGGCCACGCCCCAGGGCATGTCGACTTCCACTCTCGTCCTCTGCGCGTAAGGCTCATTCCACCAGGCCGCCTCGCTCTCTCCCTCGGCCAGCAGGATGCCGGGCGGTAAATCAAGCGAGGCGAGCAGCACGGAATTCTCCCGTCGAGGAAAGCAGTATTATTGTTATTATCATAACGGCTGGCCAGCGCGCCGAAGATATTGCCTTTTTTCAGGTCGATGGTGAGCTTGTCCACAGCCACGCCGGCGGTACCGTCCTTCTTCATGTAGTTGAAGCCTTGCGCCGTCGTAATGGCGAATTCGGTACCGGGCATGAGCAAAAAGCCGCTGCCGTCGTCAAAGGTAATCTCCGCCTTGCTGTCGGCGCCGGTGACAATTGCATCACCCGCGCTCACCTTTACAGCGCTTCCAACCTTGACGCCGTTTACAGTCACTGTGCCGCTCTTAACCGTAAGTTTGCCGTTCAGCTCGTTTAACCGTAAAACCGGACTCAAGGTAAATAAAGCGGAAAGGCTCTTAGCCATTTCACCACGCTGGAAGTTTACCTCCGGGTTGAACGAATTGCCGGCGGGCAGCTCCACCAGTCCGGCCTGCACCGCTGTCGCCACTTGCCGGTAGGCCCAGTGGCCGGCGGGCACGTCGGCGATTTCCACGGTTTCACCGGTAAGGTCGCCCCCGGAAAGCCTCATCAGTAAGGAAGTGGCTTCTACCCTGGTAATGCTGCCGTCCGGGTTGAACGTGCCGTCCTGGTAGCCCTTGAGCAGGCCGTCTTGAGCAGCGGCCTCGATCACACCGTAGGCCCAGTGTCCGCCGGGTACGTCGCTGAAAGTCTGCGCTCCGCCATTTGCCGGCGTCAGTCCTTTGGCCAGCACCATCATCCGGGCAACCTCGGCGCGGGTGATGGAATCCGCGGGACGAAAGGAACCGTCAGGGAAACCCGATAAGATGTTCTTGCCGACCAGATAACGGACAGCCGGATATAAAGAACTGTCAACAGGCAGGTCAGTAAAACTAGGACCGCTTGTCTGCAAAGCCGCGTCTCCCGTGGGCGAACCGGCGGCAGTCGAGTCTGACGCTGCCAGCGCCGGTAAGGCGCAGAACAAGAATGCTGCCAGGCAAAGACAGAATAATAGTGCTATCCTGTACCTGTTTCCTGATTGAATATACGTTTTTGCACACCCTCCTTATAGCTTTTATAGGCTCTCGGCATTAGATGGGAGGAATCATTAAATCTGGAATAAAGCAACTGGAAATTCTGGCATGCCAGGCTAAAAAGACTGTCCTTTTCACGACATTCCTAAAAATGGGCATGGCAAAGAAG
>NZ_JAKNBL010000061.1 GCF_022410535.1 Pelotomaculum terephthalicicum JT | reverse complement strand
CCTCAAATATTATTCAAAAAAGATGACAGGCGGACTAACGGACTTTTTCATTTTTGGTCACTTTATCCGTCAAAACATGGACAACTTATACCAGCTGTTTTTGGTCATTATGCGGTAGCATTAACACTTTTATTTTTTCTGACAAAAACATATGCTAACCAAAATCAATTCCCAACAAACAAGCAAGAAGCTGTAAATTATGCAAACCAAGAATTGTATAGCCAGTATAAAGATTTATTGGGACCAGAATATTTTACTGAAACGAATATTGTAGATAAACAAATAAACTGGATTCAAATAGGTGGACTTTCTGGTGTCACTATAGGCAGTAGCAACAACACTTATGGTGCTTTGGTTTACGGCGATCCTCATGGCGATACTAGTACAGAATCAGAGAGTCTTGGTCCACAGACTAATAGTGATGAGATTCAGTATCGATATTTAGGTTTCACCTACAATGATGAGGACTACAGTAACCCTGCATACCCACACGATGCTTGGGCTGGTGGTTATCTTGAAGACAGAAAATGGATTGTTGATCCTTGGTACAACATTGAAGGAGCTGTGTTAAACTCTTTTGACGGCGACACCAAATACCTACCAAACATACAAAAAGGCATAGCAATTTATTATTCAGATATTTCCCTAGGCGGCAGCTCCCCATATTGGAACAACTGGTCCCAGTATGTCCACATCCTTGTCCCCCCCACACAATACACATGGGGTATGGGACGCATGTGGCACCAGCGCAGCGACAACAGCATTTGGTATATAACTGTTCCTTTGGTCCCCGGCGCTGCACTCATCACGCCTGAACTAGTTGTGACGCCTTCTACCGCGACAATATACGAAAGCGAAACCCAGCAGTACACCGCAACCTATTACCCACAGGGCAAGCAAGCAGGAAACGGCCAAAACGTAACTGCCTCATGCACATGGATAGTAGATGACGAATCAATCGCCACAATAAGCAATACCGGTTTGGCAACCGGCATGTCCCAGGGCGATACTATGATTACAGCAACATATACAGTAGGTGGTACTACTATTACCGGTCAAGCAGAATTGGTTGTTGAGGAACAAGAGGAAGAAGTGCCGTCATCAAGCAACAATGGCAGTTTAACATTCCAGGCAGTGAGCCAAGACGGAAAACAATACCGCGATCCAAACAGGGCAATGTGGACAGATGTTGTTACTGCAACACTCACCTTGCCGGTAAAGACAAAAGTAACGAAGGACAGTTCCGTTGACTACGACACAACAGTAGCACCACCAAAACCAACAGAACGCGGTTGCGAACCAAAAGAACCAAACTGTAACAAAATAACAGAATGGCGTATAGTGAGTGCCGAACTCTCATATCCGACACAAAACCCGAATTTCACTTTTGGGCACCCGCTGGACCCGGTAGGAGTAACAACAATTCCAATGGAAATATCAGAAGACGGCCACACAGCTACCGCGACATTCAAAGAACAATGGGCCATGAACGGGGCAAATATATATGACGTGTTTTTAGGTAAGGAAGTTTGTACAGAACCTAAAAACTATGACATAACGGTTTCCAATATCGTTGTTAATATTGACTATAAGGAATATACATTCGAAGAAAAACTTGTTTTTGCTAGTTGGGATTGTGTGAGATCGGTGGAAGAAAAATATGATAAACAGAATTTGGATTCAATAACTGGTCAACTAGAGGTATATGGGTCAGGTGTAAACAGTCTGGCACAATAAAGGAGTGACTTACTTAAATGCTTAAAAACGAAAAAGGTTTTATAAGCATATATCTCCTTACCATCTTCATGATTTTTCTTCTAACAATACTGGCATTTGGAACAGGTATAGGAGTTTCGGTCTAGCGGGTAGCCAATGCCGAATACGAATGGTTTGGAGAAGCGATGAATTACGCCGCCAGCGCAGCTAATATTGATGGCAATCTAGAAGATGTAGCTTTAAACGAAACTAAAGCGAAACGTTATTTTGAAGACACGTTTGATGAAATGATGGAATCCAGAATTTACACTATCAACAGTTTTCAAACAGTCGATACCGGCGATTCAGTTCCCCATGATATCACAGCCAAAGCATCAGGTTATGTTGCAAACATAACTGTGGAAATACCTGCGGTAAACGTGCCCTTGATAGGTCAGCAAAGTGTAAATGTGCCAATGGCATATTACGCGATAGTACAAAGTGTACAACTGGATTAGAAAAAAAGTCCCGGTGGGGAAAACCTGCCGGGTGCTTTTTCCATCGTTCGAAGGGAGGTGTTTTAAGTGGCTCAAAAAATCGACCATTTAGAAGAAGTGGCAGAAGGTTATAAGGCGATGTTGGAAAACGACATTGAGATCTACCTGCCTGCCCAAGCAGAGGTAGTGCTGCGGGATGATAAATAAAATATCTTTTCTAGAGCAAAATCCAAAGGATATAATAGTTGTGGGAGGATTAGGATGGACTCAAAGGAAATTGTAAAAGCCTTAATTGATCGGCTAAACGAATGCCCTGAGAATAATTGTTGAATCAATGATATGGCCGGAAGAGGATATAACACCGGAAGATGCAGAGGCAATAGCCCAGGGCGAAGCTGAGATAAAGGCCGGCCTGGGAGTAAAGGCCGAAGAGGTATGGAAAGAACTGGGGCTGTCGGATGACTAACATATAAACAGTGCCCTACTCCTGATCTAATAACATCTTGAAAGCTGGTGGTTAAAATACCGGACGATGCGGATGATATCCTTATGGAATGGCTGAAAATAGCCGAATCAGCATTTGACGACTGGGACAACGAGGAAGATAGTGTATATGATAATATATAAGCAATACTTATTAAATGGCAGCGGGTAAGACTTCCCCACTGCCATTTAAATTTGAGGGGGGAGAATATGAAATTCCGAATTGACGGCCTGAGCCTATTTAGTAGCAGCTATTATGACACCCTGGAAGAAGCGACAAAAATCATATTCGATAAAAAAGGCCGTAAGGGCAGTATTACCGTGGAAATGACGGAAAAAGAATATATCACCCTCATTAACAGCTACGAGACTCAAATAGACAAAAACATAGCTATAATTAATACCTTGCAGCAGGAAAACCAAAAACAGAAAAAACAAATTGAAATACTACAAAACTCACTTGTTCATCCTGAAGTGGTGGAAAACATAAAACAACAAGCCCGTCAGCAGATAAACGGTGAAATAGAGGCAAGGGAGAAAATAACAGAAGAGCTTACAAAACAGATAGAAGTATTAACCAGGCGGGAAGAAGGCTTGAGAGACGCCCTGGGCAGATGGCGAAAAAAAGCCATCGGCGAGGACTTACGACCGCCAAAAGACTTAAAGCAAAAAGGATTCCAGTACCGAGTCGTAAAAAATAGAATAGTGAAGATGTATTTTTTGGAGAAATATCTGCCGCATCCCTTTGATACCGGTTTCAATGAATTGGAAGGATATGCCCTGCTGGAACTTGCAAAAGGGGTTAACCTCAAAAAAATATATTTAGACCGTGGTAAGTGGGTGGCACAATACGAATCACTCAATCCGCTGGGATAATACTTTTAAGACCTTGCATTTTATGGTGTCTATGGTATTATTGTATTGTATAATTAATCCTACACTACGTACCCTTCATGCTTAATGCGTGACGCCAAACGGCAAGAAGGAAAAACATCAGATGCAGGCGTGATGCCGGCATATTGCACATCTGATGAGGTAAGGTTTATGGGATTTTTCTACTATTCTATCTCCAAGAATAGTGCGGATGGAAGCTCCGGAGCATGTTGAGGGCGATGAGCGCAACTGCTGAAGAATCGGCTCCAGGTAAAGTCCCAGCGAAGAGCGGGTGTAACTTGGGGAGCAAGGCCAAAGCGAAGAGCGAGGCTGTGCGGAAAAGGGCGACAGGCAAAGCCCAGGTTTGGATCTGTGTGTAGACAATATGGTGCGGTGTATCTGAACCGACTGCTGAAGGCGAAGATGAGTTTCACCAGAATTGGACGAAAGCAGGTTCACCGGAGGAAAAACCACGGTGGAGACGTGTGTTCCGGGTATTAAAGGCCACTTGCCGGGCAGCGGCATGGACGCGCTATAGCGCGCCGGGTTTATTTTACCGAACCAAGTGGATGCTTGGTTGAGTGGGGATTTGGCAGCTGACCCCATAAAATACGGCTAAAAAGGCACAGCACGATGATCGAGCAGTCTCAAAAAGACGTAAGTGCCTTCGCCACCGGAGCGTAAGCTCCGCCCTTTGGGTTGTGTGGCACCCCGGTGTTCAACGAACTGAACTTTGATAATATAACACCCGTTGCCGTCTCTGTCTGCGGAGCGATTTAAAAAATCGCTGATGCGATTTTTTAAAGGAGCGGAGTAAGACAGAGACGGCCAGAAATACCTCGCCAAGTTCGCGGAGCGCAAGGTCTTCAGGGTTCGCTTAAAAAGAGAACCGCGAGAGATGGCATCAGGGGATTAAGTGGATGTATGCTTTTTTAAAGGGTCAGATATAGTCTGAACCTTTTTTGATTTTATAGCAATATATCAAATACTTACCGGCTATGTAGCCGGTTTTAATCTTTTAGGGGGTGGTTTATATTTCCATTATCAAGTACAAGTATAAGAAAACTGGCATGGGTGTGGTGGATAATCTCGGTGCACAGTTAGAAAAATTGATCAGGGGAGCCAGCCAGGGGAGCATTGAAACGAAGTACCGTTACATCGCAGCTGCTGAGAGGTTTATCAAATTTGTGGGAGGACACTTTAAGCTGAAAAAGCTTCAAAATATCCAGGACAAGCATCTTGAGGCTTACGCGGCGCACATGAAAAGTCGCGGCTGTAGCGATAAGTATATAAAAAACGATCTGAGCGGGATAAGATACCTGCACCGGCAGATCCCGCAGGCAAGGTATAGCATAAAAGATAGTAAGACGGCAAATAAGGAAATGGGGCTGGGCAGCACTCCGGACGGGAGGGCGGACAGAGCCTGGACGGAACGTGAACTTTCTCAGATGAAGGCCAGGGCTGTGTCAATTGGTCGGTATGATATCGCCAGGACCATGGAAGCGATCAGGGCCACGGGAATGAGGCTGGACGAAGCGGCCAGCCTCCGGCGCTCCGTGGTTGAGGATGCGCTGAAGTCTGGCGTATTACATTTGAAAAACACCAAAGGTGGCCGCCCCAGGGATGTGCCTCTTAGTGACAGGGCTGTAGCTGTCTTTAACGAGGCGCTGAAGAACTCTCCCAGGGGCGGCTACGCTTTTACTCCTGCTGGTATGAAGGTCCACGTTTACAAAAAGGAAGTGGAAAATTTTATTTACAATCACCGTAAGGAAATTCAAGATCAGGAGCGGAAAATTACCGGCCATAACTTGATTCCCGGTGATAGGGGCGCTCTTACGCCCCACGGGCTGCGGCACTCTTTTGGCCGTGAATTCATTATCACGCGGTTTAGGGAAAGCTTGTCTTCTGGTATGATCAGGGAAAAAGCTATGGACATGGCCAGGAAGGAGACCGCCGAGGTCCTTGGCCATGGCAGGGTAGAGGTAACTTACATCTACGCGCCGGCCAATTTGTTGAACTCTGAGTGACAATCTTGGTTGGAGAGTGGTTATCGATGGAAAGTCAACCTGGGAGTAGGGGCTTATGTTAGATAAATACGTACTTCCAAAACGAGTTTATATAAGTTCTCACGCGACTGAAATGTATTTAAGCCGCATACTTGGAAAGCCAGCAACCAAAAGAAATTTTCAGACTGCCCGACTTTTTTTAAGTCATATGTTAAGTAATCGTGTATGTCATTTTATAGAATCTCGAAGGGACGAAGCGGCTTTTCGCCTTAAATTGGCTTTTTGCGGTATTATTTTCATTTATGAGCCGCAATGTAATGAGGTCTATACGATTTATCCGGATAAAAAAAGCAAGGAACGTTTTGAAATGTGTATGCGAATACCTGCTGACTTTACAGTATCAGAACAGGTCAAGAGTATTATGGGGAAAAGAATTTGGGGGAAACTTTTTCGGTATGAGTGGCCGGTGGTAACGGCAAAAGCGAAACCTAATCGCCCAACGTCTATATTACGCATAAAGGCAGGTAATTGGCTTATTGACCTGGATATGGTTGAAAGAGAGGTTTCAGGTGCTTTAATATTTGGATGTTCTTCTAAGGATTATGATGAAGAAAGTAATAAGTGATAGGAACCCCCGCACGGATTTACGCGGGGGCGTTTAAAAACATTGTAGGAGGTAATTTCATGAAATTATCAAGTGTATCTAATGATAATGCATTATTAACCGTTTTGGAAGTTGCAATAATTTTAAGAGTTTCAAAGGCTACGGTATACCGGATGATTCAGCGAGGTCAGTTAAAAGCTCACCGAATAGGCGGGAGTATTCGTATAAAGCAAGTGGATATTGATGATCTGTTTAGCGACGAGAAAAAGGCTTCTGAATAAGAAACTCTATCTTATCGTCTCTTAAGTTACAAGAACATGTAAAGGCAGGATAATCAAGTAGGATTCCAGGTAAATCTTGTTGATTATTAGCGATTCCTAGAGAAACGAAATTACAGAGTGCTAGGACATCTAGTGTTGAAGCTTTTTTTAACCACGGCACATATGGCAAATCTCGTAGCAAACTATTACCGCTATCTTCTCGTTTAATGTACGGAATAGGCCAAATTTCTCTGGTCTCAATTGTCTTTGTTTCAGTAGAATCTTCTAGGTAATAGCCTTCACGTGTTTTAATACGCCATAAAATATATTTCATTGCAAGGTATAAACCCATTTCATTATCTTGTGGTTTAGTGACTATTGTTTCTATGAGTAATCGCGCTTCGTTACTATTGAACTCATCAAAGTTAATTGATTTACTCCAAGGTGACAATACCTGAGCAGTGCAGCAGGCAAAACCAGTAAGCCAAGGTTCTTCCTCGACAAGTGATCGTAATGAATCATCCGCATCGTAGGCGCTGTGAAAGGCATCTTTAAGGTACTCTTCGGCTGTCCAACCCTCTGGAATTGCTGGACTAAATTCAGGTATTGTCGGTCTAATGCAACTTGCCCACCGTTGTGCAAGGTCATGAATAGCACCTGGTTTGATATTTCTTGAACCTAAAACATAATTGGAAATAGAGCCAGCTGACAGAGCAAGCTCCTTTGCCAGAGTGTAAGATGTTATGCTTCGTGCAATTATAGTCAAATCAAGCAGTGTCCCTGGTCTTAACCACATGGTACGTACACCTCCATTTTTAATAATATCACGGTATACGAAAAACATAAATATGAGAAAATTGTTCTTGATTATAATATACTGTTGCCGTATAATGTAAATATGTAATATATGTTAACCAATTAGCGAGACAGTAGAGCCATTCTACCCCTTAGATACGTCGAAATAATTACAAACAGGGTAATTTTGCTGGAATAACCGGTAGCGGCCCGGTTTCAACCGCCCCCGCACTGCGGGAGAGCGTTTTTGCTCTGTTTATTAAGGGAGGGATTTTTTTGCTTTTTCCACCTATTACGAAGGTTGTTTTTGCAGCAGACGGCACAGGAGAAATCAAGGAGCGACTTGATCCCGTTACAGCTACGAGAGCAATAAAGCGAAAGCGTGCAAGAAAAATTTCTGATAATCTTATTCAATATAAACAAATTTGGAGTCATGAAAAGCCTCTTGTCTTAACTGACAAGGAAATTATCCTTTTAGGCACTATTTCAAATTATACAAAAAAATCGGGCTGGCTTAAAGCCGATAAAAGAATCGTAGACAATATTTTTCAACACAACGAGAGAGTAATCAGATTAGCGATGCCTGGGTTAGAAAGTATCCCCCTGGGTGCTCCGAATCCGGTGAAAGATATTAAGCTTGTTTATAAAAATAGTCCTACTGTTCCACTAGTTAAATAATTTTTTCTAATTAATATTTCTGATATAATTATAACCACCAAGGAGTTGATGCCTTTGGCCGAATATGACATGATCATCAAAGCCCTGGCTGAACGGTACATGGACAAGATCGCCTCTTTTGTCCGGGGTGTACCGGTTGCCACAGAGCAAATCGAGGATAAAGACAAAGAAGCAGTGGCCGTACAACGTACTTCTGACGCGCTGGTCAAAGTTCGTGAAGACGGCTACGAGTATCTAATGTTAGTTGAATTTCAGGCCAGGCCGGACCGAAAAATGGCGAGAAGGCTACTGGAATATACGGCCATGCACCACTGCCGGCACGAAAAACCAGTTTACCCGGTAATAATCAACCTGACCGGCGGCAGCCGGCATGATGGGCGGTACCTGTTAGAATGCCTTGACCTGACAGTAGTTGATTTCAACTACCGACAAATCAATTTACAGGACATTGCCGGCCGGGAACTGCTTTACCGGGGACCGGTGGGCCTACTGCCCCTGACACCACTGATGAGTCATGATGAACTGCCCGAAGCGGTACTAGATAAATGCGCCAAGCGTTTGCAAAGCGAAGTAGAAACAGAGGACGAAAGGTCGATCCTGTATGTAGCACTTGCGGCTCTGTCATCATTGAGGTTCCCGAAGGACCTAATTTTAAAAGTGCTGGAGGTGAGCAAGTTGGAAAACTTACCGCTGTTTGACGGCATCCGGGAAGAGTGGGAAGCCAGGGGCGAGGCTAAGGGCCTCGGTGAAGGAATAGCTGAAGCAATAATTGAAGCTCTTGAAGAAAACACCGGTCAGAGGCCAGCCTGGATTAAAGAAAGCTTATCAGCAGTAAATGATAGAGATTTGCTGAAGAAAATCCTGCGCCGGGCAGTCAAGGCTAGAACCATGGAAGAATTTGAACTTGCCTTAAAAGAACTAATACCAAATTAAATAAACAAACCAGGAAACTAAATACTTCTTGAACCTCCGGTTTTTTGCCGGGGGTTTTATATTTGTCAATTATAGGAGGTCGCTATCATGCAGAAGATTTATACTGCAGCCCAGGTAGCTAAGCTACTTCAAGTTAAGAAATCATATGTTTACGAGCTTATTGCCAGCCATCGGTTAAAGTTCATCCGGCTTTCTGAGCGACGAATTAGGATACCGGAGTCAGCGGTGGAAGAGTATCTGGAAAAAAGTACAAAAAAGCTAGGTTAGGCAGGAGAAGGATTAGACAAGGGCGAATTAATATCCCTGTCTAGTCCTTCCACTTTGGAGGGAAATAAATATGGCCGAGATACGCAAAAAAGGGCCCAACAAGTTCCTGGTTTTAGTTTTCATGGGAGGGATGCCGAGGGTAAGCGGATTTACGAACGGGAGCTTTTCAACGGCACCGAATCACAAGCGAAAAAATGGGCATCTCAATGGGAAACGGAATTAAAAAAGCGGCTGGGGCCGACTTCCTTGGCAATGACCGTGGGCGATTATCTTGAGAAGAAGTGGCTACCGGGGATAAAGAATAGTGACAGCGTATCAGATAGGACGCATGAGACATATACGTACCACGTCCGGCGGTTAAAGCCTCTGGTGGGCCACTTGCCGATGTATAATCTCAACGGCATGGCCCTACAGGACGCCTTGCCCAAAGGGTGTTTCGGTAATGTCAAGCCCAAGACCGTAAAAGGTTTCTACGGCACCTTGAAGACGGCCCTGAAACAAGCGGTCGCATGGGGCATCCTGATCGTGGATCCTACCGTGGGATTACGCACCCCACGAGTGCCGAAGAAAAAACCGAAGGTTCTTACCATCGACGAATTAGTCCGGCTGCTGGCAGCGGCCAAACAGTACAAATACTATCTTGTAATCCGGCTCCTAGCCCTTACAGGCGCCCGGTTGGGCGAGATACTGGGGCTGCATTGGTCAGACGTAGACTTTGCAAAAGGGACGCTGACTATCATGAGGGCAGCGGACGTAAGGCACCGAAAGGAGAAGGATGATACAAAAACGGAAGCCAGCCCGCGCACAATGAAACTGGATGTCGAAACCCTGACTCTGCTTGCTGCCATGAAGGAACGCAAGGTTATGTCGGTAACGGGCCTGATATTTCATCACGAGGGGCGAGTCGTCAGGGAAGACGCCATCAGGCGTACAATGAACTACGCACTCAAAAGGGCAGGGCTGGAGCATACGAAATTACATGCACTTCGCCATGGAGCCGGATCTATCCTTCTTGACGAGGGGAAATCTCTGGCGGCGGTATCCGAGTTTCTGGGTCACTCCAGTACCGCTACCACGGCGGCGATCTACGCTCATGCTGTAAGGCAGGGGGAGAGCATCGCCAACCTATTGACAGAGTAGGCACACCAATTGACACACCAAAATCAATAAAGCCAATATAATCAAGGGCACTGAAAAAGCCACTATTTTATAAAGCGGTGGCTTTTTCAGCGCATATATATTCATTTAAAAATCAATCTGAACATCAAAATAGTATTGAAAATAAAATAAGCGGCAACATTATACCGCT
>NZ_JAKNBL010000060.1 GCF_022410535.1 Pelotomaculum terephthalicicum JT | reverse complement strand
CTTTGCCATGCCCATTTTTAGGAATGTCGTGAAAAGGACAGTCTTTTTAGCCTGGCATGCCAGAATTTCCAGTTGCTTTATTCCAGATTTAATGATTCCTCCCATCTAATGCCGAGAGCCTATTTAAAAATATAAACGTACAACCTTCCTTAGTAACAAGCCCGGCTGTCTATAGCCGGGCCTCCACCAAGCACTACATAGCTCCTTTGCTGGTACTCCTCCAATCCGTTTAACTCTGCCTCACCCCCTATTAACATTTTTACAATAGGTGTTTACTGATTGATTATCAATAAACTCACAGAATTAATAATTACTTAA
The DNA here is from genome assembly GCF_022410535.1 of Pelotomaculum terephthalicicum JT. Classification (GTDB taxonomy): domain Bacteria; phylum Bacillota; class Desulfotomaculia; order Desulfotomaculales; family Pelotomaculaceae; genus Pelotomaculum_D; species Pelotomaculum_D terephthalicicum. The sequence continues at coordinate 10,388 of NZ_JAKNBL010000060.1, read as the reverse complement.
ATTTAATTCTCTACATTAAATAGATCATTAAATAGATCATTTTTTATCAACTCTTTTAGTGACTTACTCAAAATGTCTTTTTTAATTAAAATAACATTTACAAGATAAATGTCTATAATTATTGTTTAAAAGCAGCAGGATTTTGTCTGTTTTTTACAATATCTTGTCTGGATTTGCAATGACTAATTACCTGCCCGTCCACCAGCCTGATATTCCTGCCGCAATTATCCGCCACCCGCTGGTCATGGGTGGCCACCAGCACTGTTTTCCCCTGCTGGTTCAACTCCTTCAGCAAATCTATGATTCCCGCTCCAGCTGCCGAGTCCAAATTGCCTGTGGGCTCATCCGCCAGAATCAGTTCCGGGTCCAGCAGAAGCGCCCGGGCAATGGCCACCCGCTGCTGTTCACCCCCGGATAGCGCGCCCGGACGGCGGTTCTCTTTGCCTGTCAGTCCCACCATGCCCAGCAGTGCCAGCGCGCGCTTACGGTAATCTTTCCCCAGAGGCAAAGCAGGCGCCAAGACATTCTTCAGCGCGCTTAAAGTAGGAATCAAGTGATAAGTCTGGAAAATAAAGCCGATTTTTTCCCGGCGGAACCTGCAAAGGGCGGTCTCTCTTTGCGAGGTAAACCTTTTGCCCGCGAAAAAAATGTCGCCGGCTGTGGGTCGGTCCAGAGCGCCCAGCAGGTTCAGCAGGGTGGTTTTACCGCACCCGGAGGGGCCGGTCAGCGCTACAAGCTCCCCTCTCCTGATTGCCAGGTTTCCAACGTCCAGCACTTTTACCGCGAGATTAGCTTTCCCGTAAACCTTGGTCAAGTTTTTAACCGCAATCAATACGTTTGGCTGCACCAAGGCAAACCCTCCAAACTTTAAACTTCCCTGAGAATCTTTGCCGGCGCCGCGCTGTTCGCGCGCCAGGCCGGGTAAATTCCTCCCGCCACCCCAATTAGAATGCCGGTCAGAAACACGCTGACAGTAACCTGCCGGGAGAGAACGGCGATATCCGCGGCAATCAAAACCCTTGCCGCGGCAAGCCCCGCGCAGCCCAAAGCCACTCCCAGGGCGGCGCCGCACAGACTTAAGGTCAGGGACTCCACCAGCACCATGCAGATGATATTAGCCGGAGTCCACCCCAGAGCCTTCAGAATACCGAACTCACGCATCCGGTTGATTACGGACAAAAGCATTACTACCATGATGGACAGTCCCCCGGCCACCACGGCCACCAGGGAAACAGCCATTAGAAACTTACCCAGGACGTCAATTATATTTTTGACCGGATTTAAAACCTCTCCGGGCACCACCACTTGCAGTTCCGGCTTCTTACCCGTTAGCTCTTGTTGAATAGCCTCAGCGGTGGATTCCACATTGTCCATACTGTCCACAACGACGTTGATGGCGGAAACGCTCCCCTCCGTTATCTTGCCGATCTCCCTGGCCAATTTTTCAGAACCGCTGAAAGCCCCGTCCAAAACCTCGTTGCCGGTCTGGTAAACACCCACGACTATTAAGTCCAGTTCTTTTGCCCGGCCCCCCTCCATGCTCAGGAAGGGATAGGATTCCCCTATTGCAAACGGGGAATTTAATAAGCTCATATATTCCTGCAGGCTTTTGCCAATGATGATTTCCTTTTCATTACGTGGGGCGGTTCCCTCAACAATTTTGTTATACGGATTGTTGTCCAGATCACGAATTTCTTCCAAACCATAGCCAAACAAAGGCATGGCGTAATCATTATTTTCAGGCCGCAAAACCACCGAAACCTGGGAATAAACCTTTTCCACATGGGCTATGCTTCTGATGTCATCAATATAGGAAGAAGGTATCGGCCGGGTGCCCATGCCTAAATACAACCCGCCAAAGATCGCGTCCCTGCCGGAAATCGTGATCCTGTTGGAAAGCTCGCTAAAAGTGCCTTCAACCCGGTGTTCCATCCCCGCGGCGAGAGAAAAAAGGATTGTCATAAGCGCGGTGCCAAAAGCCACCCCCAGCACTGCCAGGGCTGCCACCGCTTTTTTACGAAAAGCGTTTTGAATGGAAAAAAACATTAACGACAAGCCCTCATCCCCATTTTTCTACAATTATCACCTTTAGTGTGGTTTAGCGCGGGACCTTAATGCAATCAGCACTCCCACTCAAAGTCTGCCACTTCCGGGAACTCCTTCAGGGCTTCTTTCATAATGGAGCAAATACGCTGCATTCCTGCTTCAGTTTTTGCCTCGCAGCGGGCCACCAGCACCGGCTGGGTATTGGAAGCCCGCACCAGACCCCATCCGTCGCCAAAGAGCACTCTTGCCCCGTCCACATCAACCACGGGATAATTCCGCTTAAAACGCTCAGCCAGCCCACTGACAACCTTGAATTTATCCCAGTCCGGGCAAGTAACCCTGGTTTCAGCCGTCGAGTAATACTTTGGTATAACTGAAAGCATCTTTGAGAGCGGCGCGCCGGAATTGGAAAGGAGCCGCAAAAGGCGGCCGGCTGCGTAAAAGGCATCGTCAAAACCGTAATACTCATCCGCGAAAAATATGTGCCCGGACATCTCCCCGGTGAAGATCGCCCCAATCTCTTTCATCTTGGCTTTGATCAAGGAATGACCCGTCTTGTAAAAGAAAGGCTTTCCGCCAAGACGCTCCACCTCGTCCACCAAGGCCTGGGAGCACTTCACTTCGATGATGGCCTCGGCGCCTGGATGCCTTGGCATGATTTCCGACCAGTAAAGGCACATCAGCAGATCTCCCCAGATGATGTGCCCGGCCTCGTCCACCACACCGATGCGGTCCGCGTCGCCGTCGAAGGCCACGCCGAGCTCCGCCCTCTCTTCAAGCACCGCTTTTCTCAACTCTGCCAGGTTGACTGTTTTAACCGGGTCCGGCTGGTGGTTCGGAAAGGAGCCGTCGGAATCACAATACAGCGGGATCACAGCACAGCCCCAGTTGTTTAATATCTTTTCGGCAAACAAGGCAGCCGTGCCATTGCCGCAATCGACAGCCACCTTTAACTTTCTCGGCCCAAGCCGTATTTTTTTTAACAGCATATGCTGGTACGGTTTGACGACATTTACCATTTCAAGGCTCCCGGAACCGTAACGCCACTCTTCGTCCAGCATTAATTTTTTGAGCTTCTGGATATCATCTCCGTAGATGGTCCCGGCCCCCAGGGCCATTTTAAACCCGTTTTCCTCCGGCGGGTTGTGGCTGCCGGTGATCATCACCGCGGCGTCAATGCCAAAGTGGACCCTCGCGTAGTAGAGCATTGGCGTGACCACCAGGCCCAGATCCACCACGTCGCAGCCTACGTACATAAGTCCCTTCACCAGAGCGTCGCGCAGGCGCTCGGAGCTTAAGCGGTTGTCTCTCCCCACCAGCACTTTACATGAACCCTTTTGCAGCGCCACAGTGCCAAAAGCTTTGCCCAGAAGTGTTGCAGTCTCATCCGTAAGGTCCCTTTCCGCCACGCCCCGAATGTCATACTGGCGAAATATATGTTCATTAATAGTTGCCATTTAAGCTACCTCCTTTTTTACAGCACTTCGTCCAGGCCCTCGTCCTTTAAAGCCTGTACCACCTTTTTGAGCTCCTGGGCCCGGTTTTTGCGGCATACCAGGAGACTGTCGCGGTCGTTCACCACGATTAAATTCTCCACCCCAATCACGCCAACCGTCTTGCCGGGGGAATAAACGAAAGTGTTGCTTGTGTCCAAAAATACACCCCGGCCTTCAATGGCATTGCCGCACTCATCCTTTTCAGCGTAGCGCTCCAAAGCCGTCCAGGAGCCAATATCGTCCCAGCCGAAATCTCCCCTCATCACCAGGACTTTTTCCGCCTTTTCCAGAATACCGTAGTCCACCGAGATTTTGGGCAGCCTCGCATAGATTTCTCCCGTTACGGCCAGGTATTGTTCCGTCCCCATGCTCTGTCCAATAATATTCAAGCCCCGAGCCAGTTGCGGAGTATATTTTTCTATTAGCTGACTAATTAAATCTACCCGCCAGATAAACATGCCGCTGTTCCACAGGTAATTCCCTGTGGAAAGAAATCTCACCGCCCTGGCGTAGTCGGGCTTTTCCAGGAAACGGACAACCCGGTATGCCGGCACGCCGGTAAAGGTGTCGAACAATTCCCCCTGAAAAATATAGCCATAGCCCGTCTCCGGCCTGTGGGGGGTGATGCCCAGGGTCACTATGTCTTCTCCCCGCCAGGCTGCCGCCACCGCGCTTTTCAGTATTTCCTGGAAGCGGGGCACATCACTGATGTAATGGTCCGCCGGCAGCACAATCATTACTTCCCGGAGGTCTTTACGCTCCAGGACCAAAGCAGCCAGTCCAACGGCAGCCGCGGTATCCCGCCCAAAGGGCTCGATGATAATGTTTTCCTCCGGCAGTTGCGGCACCTGCTTCATGATTATTTTTTTAAAATCCAAACCCGCCACTATGTAAGTGCCGGATATTCCAACCAAATCCTGCACCCGCTCCACAGTAAGCTGCAGCATCGTTTTGTCGCCGACGAGATTCAAAAACTGTTTGGGCACCGTCACCCTGCTGCGGGGCCAAAACCTCTCCCCCCGCCCGCCGGCCATGATTACGGCAAAAGGCATACTTCACACACCCTTTCGTTATAAAATTTTATTGTTCTAAACTTTTTCACTGAGAAATATTCTCAGATTTTTTCTTAAAGCCCTGGGGGTGGTTCCTGTGCCAACGCCAAGCTGTCTCGATGATCGCCCGCAGGTCGGTGAAGCGAGGCTGCCAGCCCAGCTCGGCCTTTATTTTTTTTGAACCGGCCACCAGCATCGCCGGATCTCCCGGCCGCCGCGCCCCGTATTGCACAGGGATACGTTTGCCTGTCTCCTCTTCGGCCGCCCTGATTACTGCCAAAACAGAGTAACCGCTGCCGTTTCCTAAATTGTATACCGCTGAAGGAGCCCCTGAAGCCAGTGCCTCCATGGCTAAAACATGAGCGTCAGCCAGATCATCGACATGGATATAATCCCTGATGCAAGTGCCGTCCGGAGTAGGGTAATCGGCACCGAAAACCTCCAGGCAAGGCAGACGCCCCATGGCCACCTGCAGTACCAACGGGATTAGGTGGGTTTCGGGAGCGTGGTCCTCTCCGATATCCCCCGCCGGGTCTGCTCCGGCAGCGTTAAAATAACGCAGGGCAACATAGCGCAGGTCATAGGCCTCACTATACCAGCGCATCGCCCCTTCCAGGGCGAGCTTGGTCGCACCGTAAGGGTTTGTCGGAACGGCAGGGTGCTCCTCAGGAATCGGATTCTCTCGCGGCTCCCCGTATACCGCCGCGGTTGAAGAGAAGACCAGGTAACGTACTCCTGACTTTACCATGCTGTCTAAAAGCGATAGTCCCTTAACCAAGTTGTTATAATAATACCCGGCAGGTTGAAGGACCGACTCCCCCACCAGGCTGTTGGCAGCGAAATGCATCACCGCCTCAATATCATGCTTCCGAAAAAGGCTTTTCAATAACAAGCGTTCGGCGATATCCCCCCGTACCAGTTGAACACCCCGCACGGCGGCCTCATGTCCCTTGGAGAGATTGTCCAGCACCACCACATGGTGTTTTTTGCCGACAAGCGTACGGACAGTGTGACTGCCGATATAACCTGCTCCACCGGTAACCAGAATATTCATTTTCACTACCCCCTTCTATCAATAATTTAACTGCCCTTCCCGGCGTGCTAGCTTACTTTTCATGTAATAGTGCTTTTCACTCTGCCGTTTACTATAAAACAGTATAAATTCTTGCTCAAAACCAAATCTGCAATAAAGAGCATGATAATAGCGCCGCCAAGTATTTCAGGTACGTAGTACCAGGGGTCGGTCAAGAGGTTTACCCACAAACGCAGCCAGTTCTCCGGATCTCCTTTGGGGAAGCCCCAACCGAATACCGGCCACAGGAAAGTTTCGGGGAAGCGCCACATGCCATCCAGAAAACAATGAACAGCATTGCCTTCGGCCACCGCCAACAGTCCCGGCCTCTTGTATTTAAAACATACAAATATGCCTGAGATAATTAGAAAGAGCAGAAATAAAAGGGTATGCGAGTATATGCGCCCGTTTCCGAGCGTTTCTTTCAATACAAGTCCCCCCAGCGGCTTGTCAATAATGTCCGGCAGCATAGAGCCCAGACAAACAAGCCTGAAATCTATCAGATCCGTAAACTTCTTTATTCCCCGGCGACTCAAAATCTTTGCCAAACCCTTGGTAATGCCAAGGGTTATTCCAACATGCGCTAAAAGCAGCATTACAAATTCACCTTTGCAAAAGACGTATTGTCATCCGATATTTGTTTTTGACGCAGCACCTTCAACAGCGGCCCCACAACTACTGCCGCTATCAAGAAATTAGCCAGGGCATAACCTGCTCCGATGCCGCTTAAACCAATCCTGCCCAGCAGCCAGTACCCCAGCCCCAAAGCAAGGGCGGAAAGAGTCCACGTTTGCATAATAATCAAGTGAACCCGCTTTTTCACCTGGCTTACCGTAATAAAAAGGATATTGACACTCTGGGGTATTACCGCCAGCGCCAAATAGCGCATCACACCCGTGCCGTGTTCGCTATATCCGGGACCGAAGAAATGGAGCAGCCACCCGCCCAGCCAGATCATCACTCCTACCGCCGGCAAAGATAGAAGCAGAGTAACAGCCAGGACCCGCCTGCCGTCCCGGCCCAGCCTCTTTTGGTTGTGGGAGCCCTCGGCAAAAAGAGACTGGGCCGCTCCCGCGGGGATGAAGGTCAGCACCTGCACCATCATCCAGGCAATGTAAAAGTAAGCGTTTTCCTCAGAGCCGAGTGTGTTTAAAACCATTAACGGATAAATAAATCCGAGGATATTATTAAACAAATTACCGATATAATTGGCAAAGGAATAGGGCAATACTTGCTTCATCATCTTCCCGTCCAATAAAGGCTTGGGAAAGTAGCCCCTGTAAACCGCGGGCAAAAACCGGAGCCAGGAGAGGGCCACTCCCGCCAGAGTGGCTGCTCCATTACTTGTAAAAATGCCATAGCCCTGCAAATGAGCAAAAACAAATATCGGCAGGGGCAGCTTGACCAGGCTGATAAACGTGTTCTGCCAAAAAACATAGTTTGCCGAACGGCCGGCCGTCAGCACGCGCTCAACGAGAAGCGCCAGAATCGTGGCTACGGAAAACAACACAAATAGAAAAGACATCCAAAAGCTCTCTCGCACAAAAACCAACGCCGGCGACCAGTGAGCCATGCCGGAAAGATAAACAATCGACCCCAGCACCGCGATTATGCCGGCCAGAGTAAATCCGCTGTTAATCAATGCGCCGGACTTTTCTCCAGCCTGCGGTAAAAAACGGATCATCCCTATTCCCAATCCCAAGCTGGCCAGCATGGCCACCAGCCCGGAGGCGGATACGAGCCCGGAACCGATGCCTACTTCAGCAGGCGTAAAATACCTGGCCATGAGGTTCCAAAAAACAAAGCCCAAGAACGACGTTGTCAAACTGTTCAGCACGAGGTAAAAAGCATTGTTATAAAGGGAGGAGCCATGAACATTTTTCAAATAAAAATATTCTTTGATATTTCGCTTGATTTTTTGCTTGTTTAGCGTCAATTATCTTCAAACCTCTTACGGCTAATCCGAGCGGGGAAATCGCCAGCTTTTATTAGCCGGGTTATTATAATTTAATCTAAAGTTAATTCCTCAAGAAAAGTGATTTGACTCTTTTGCCAGCTTTCCAGGTATAACAACATAAATCAACTGCATAAAAAGAATAATCGCCGGACCGGATCAGCAGGTAATCAAATGCCGCTTTGAACAAATCCGTAATTTTTACTTTTCCCTTTGGACGCCCTGAGTAGAGAGGTATACTTTGTTTAAAAAATTTTACCAGCATCCTTCGTGCTCTATTGCGCTGTCTAACCTCCTGCAAAAGCTGTGATTCCTTTATTCTTTCCTTTCCGATTTCCGAACCGGCAATCACTCCGTCTTCAATTGCTTTATTAATTAAATCATCGGCAAAAGGACTTCTCACAATAAAAAGAGTGCTTCCTATTTTTTCGCTCCTGTTATATTCCGGAAGATAGGGATCCATAAAGGAAACGTCACCAAGCTCACCGCTCTTATCATCGCAGAGAAAACACCTGCGAGGCCAGAAAAACCTTTGGAAAATGAAACCCCAGTATTTAAAATCCAAGTGTTCAACAAAGCGTTCACTTCCGTCCTGATACCTGACGGTCATTGCGCCGGGCCAACCGTTACCCCGGTAGAATATTTCTTTAACCGCCCGACCGGTGTTTAACTTGCTCAAAAGATATTGAGTTGCCCGAAAGGTAGGAGTATGGTTGCATACTAAGCAGAAATGCAAAATTATCTTTTCTTTTAATTTTTCATTTGCTTTTTCCGCTTTTCTAACGCCGGCGATATGGCACGGCAACCCCACCACCGCGTAATGCCCTTCAGAGTAAAGAATCTCTCTCAGTGAATTATTAACTGGTATGGGACAATACCGTGAAGTTCTGGCGCAGATAATCTCTTCTATCGTCCTTGCGACAAAAGAATACGGCTCTAATGGCTTTCTCTCATCGGCCCTGACCACCAAAGCGCCATCAATTATTCTTTCTTTTAAAGCGTAAGCTAATAAAGCCGTGATTATTCCTCCCGATGACGAGGAATATCTAATGTGGCAATCGGAGGCGCAACCGGCATAGCACTTAATGAGGCTGCCGAGCAAAGGATCATTTGCCTCTTGGCCAAAAACGATCTGGTTTAGGTTTTTGAGATCAATCTCGCGCCCCGGACAGACGCTTAAGCAGATTCCACAAAGATTGCATTTGTCTTTAGCAATATTAGGAAGATATATACCACTTTTCTGATCAATTTTTAATATAATAGATTTTTTAGGACACACGGCTGCACACGTACCGCATCCCGTACATAGCCAGGAGCTGATTATCCCGGCAGATTCCACATTATTTGACGGTTTCATATTCATCACTCAATTACTTGCTTAACTACTTCAGCAGCCTGCAAAGCAGATTCCCTGGCTTGTTCAGCCTTTTCCGACAAGTATCGACGAACTTTTTCTCTATCTTTCCATTGTTTTAATGTCGCTTCTATTAAGTGCTCCAGGCTCGTGGACTGGTAGTCGAAGACAAACTCATCAAGGCCGACCAGGGACATAATTCCTTTATATTTATGAGCCCACCCTAAAACAATGGTTGGAACACCCGAGGACAAGGCCGCGATACAGGCATGCATATAAGAGCCCATAAACATATCACACCTACTTATAATGCCTTTTAGTTCCCGGGAGGAGTAGTTGCCATTAACCACCACAACCTTGGACTTGTTCTTGAGATTTTCAAATACTCTTCTTTGCGTATCACGCGAATCTTGACTTGATTCATCGTAATGAGCCACATGCGGCACTAATATTACTTTTACTTTCATCTCCTCAATAATCGCATCAATATATTTTGCCATTTGAGATACATATTGATCATTCCTGATTTCAATCAATCTGCTTACCGAGATGCCCACCAGCGGCTCGTTATCAGTTAGCTGAATACCTTCGGAAATTAATATTTCTTTGATTCTACTATGGGGAGCAGGATCGAGAGCAAACGCGCAATCAGCTTTTAAAAAAACATTTTTATTTTTTACATTTATTGATTGCAGAGCGTTTATACTTATTTTCTCCCGCAGTATTATTGCTTTGGCCCTATTAAAGCAAAAACGTACAGGCCAACGTGAATACCATCTAAAAGGGCCTATTGATTGTGAATAGATAACATAGGGCTTGTTAAGAATAATAGCCGGCAGAACTCCCAAGCAATTTTTTATGGCAACTGAATAAAAATTTTTATGATCGGCAATTGTATCACCACTTAAGTCAATTACCATGTCAGCCTCGTTATAGGCTTTCAAGAAAGTCTGATTCAGCTTTAATTTATTTAAGCATATGAATTTTTGTAAAATAGCTGTCAAGATACATATTATTATGTGATATGAATAACAGATAAACGTGTGCCGATTGCCATTCATCGGATATCCGCGCACAGATAAAATATCATTCTCTTTATTTATTGCTTTTGCAGATTCCTGATCAAATTCATAAACATATGAAAGCAAAAGAAATTTTGCATCTCTATATACTTTTCTAAAAGCGGAAATTGTACTGACAACCTGGGCCTCAGAACCCTTATTATAGGAACAATTGGTATTAATTAGCAAAATATTCATAGCGGAATAATTTCCTCCATTTAATTACATAGCCTCTCGGCATTCGCCGAGGCAGATGGCACAAGGCTTTGCTTGAACCATCGTTATTGAATTCCTCCTACTTACCATAGAGGAATTTTTTTTAAATCCGCATCCAATTGGGAATTCGGATCTAA
>NZ_JAKNBL010000006.1 GCF_022410535.1 Pelotomaculum terephthalicicum JT | reverse complement strand
TCCGAATTCCCAATTGGATGCGGATTTAAAAAAAATTCCTCTATGGTAAGTAGGAGGAATTCAATAACGATGGTTCAAGCAAAGCCTTGTGCCATCTGCCTCGGCGAATGCCGAGAGGCTATTTAAAGCTCGAGGAGGAATAAATTTTGATTATCATTATGGATCATCATGCCGATGATGATAAAATAGAAGCGGTAATAATCAGGCTTAAAAAAGCGGGGTTTCAGATTCATTTGTCTCGTGGTGTCGAACGCGCCATTATCGGCGCAATCGGGGATAAGACCCGTCTTGGAGACATCGGTTTGGAGGCTTTGCCCGGTGTGGAAAGGGTTGTGCCCATTCTTCAACCATATAAACTGGCCAGCAGGACATTTCACGAAGAAGGTACTGTCATTAAGATAGGCGGTCTGCAAATAGGCGGCGATGCCGTTCATGTGGCGGCCGGCCCTTGTGCTGTGGAAAGCCGCGAACAGGTCCTGGAAACGGCGGAAATTGTCAAAAAAGCCGGCGCCACCATACTCAGAGGAGGTGCTTTTAAGCCCCGGTCGTCACCTTATTCCTTTCAAGGGCTGGAGGAGGAAGGACTGAAATTTCTGGCCGAAGCAAGGGACCTTACCGGTCTTTTGATTGTAACGGAAGTGATGGACGTGCGCGCCGTGCCGATGATCGCTGATTATGCAGATATTTTGCAAATAGGCGCCCGCAATATGCAGAATTTTTCATTGCTGCGGGAAGTGGCCAAAGTAGACAAGCCAGTGTTATTGAAAAGAGGACCTTCAGCTACCGTCGAGGAGTGGCTGATGGCCGCCGAATATATTATGTCCGGCGGTAATTATAATGTAATCCTGTGCGAGCGGGGCATCAAAAGCTTTGAAAATTATACCAGAAATACTCTGGATCTGACCGCTGTCCCTATTGTAAAATATCTTTCCCACCTGCCGGTGATAGTAGATCCCAGCCATGCCATCGGCAAATGGCGCTTTGTGCCTTCAATGGCCAAAGCGGCTGTCGCCGCCGGCGCCGACGGGTTGCTGGTTGAAGTACACCCGAACCCGCCCGAGGCTTTATGCGACGGACCTCAGTCACTCACTCCGGCGAACTTTATGAAAATGATGTCAGAGTTAAAACAAGTTGCAGCGGCAATGGGGAGGAGAATACTGTGAACCCCGATTTTAACCGGGTGGCGATTATCGGTGTCGGCTTGATCGGGGGCTCCCTGGGTATGGCGCTGTGCGCGCGGGGCCTGGCCGGGGAAGTGGTCGGGGCGGGATCGTCAAACGAAAGCCTGCGCTTGGCCGTTGAACTCGGCGCCATCCACCGTTTTACCGATTCAATTGCTGATAGCGTGAACGGGGCTGACTTAATCATCATCGGCACTCCTGTAAGTGTGACGATAAAGGTTTTGAAAGAAATTATTCCCTACCTTTCCCCGTCTTCGGTTGTAACGGATGTCGGGAGCGCCAAGGCTGCTATTGTCCGTGACGCCGCCCGGCTTTTACCGCCCGGCGCAAGCTTTATCGGCGGCCATCCGATGGCCGGCGCTGAACGGCCGGGAGTGCGGGAAGCCGACCCGTATCTTTTTGAAAACGCCTTTTATATTCTTACTCCAACTCCTGAAACACCTCCGGCTGCGGAAATCAAAGTTGGGAAACTGGTTGCCGGAGTGGGAGCCAAAGTAATTAAGATGGAACCGGAACAGCATGACCAGGCGGTCGCGGCGGTCAGCCACCTGCCCTATCTTATTGCTTCATCGCTGGTTAATACCGTGGCGCAAATGCCCGGCAGCGACAGTATTTTGCCCCTTGCCGCAGGCGGATTCCGGGATACCACCCGGGTTGCCTCCAGCAAGCCGGAGATGTGGCGGGATATTTTGCTGGCCAACCGGGAGCAGGTGCTTGACATGATTAGGCGTTTCCGTGAAGAACTCGTCACATATGAAAACGCCGTCGCCGCCGGTGCCGGAACGAATATCCAGAAAAAGCTTGAAAGCGCCAGAGATGTTCGTTCCGGCCTTCCCGCGAAGACAAGCAGATATCTTTCCAGCCTTTTTGAGATTATAATTACGGTGCCGGACCGGCCCGGCGCAATCGCCGCATTTGCCGCTCACCTGGCAAATGCGGGCATAAATATCAGCGATATTGAAATAATGCGGGTGCGTGAAGGTGAAGGCGGCACTATCAGAGTGGGTTTCGCCGCTCAAGAAGATCTGGCTAACGCCTTCAGTGTGCTCAAGGAAAAAGGATATACCGTCAGGAAAAAGTAGGTACTGTTCCTTGATTATGATCTTACTGAAAGCACCTTGATGGGGGGGAATTGCATGGATCTGCATATCAAACCGGCAGGCGCTTTAAGGGGAAAAGCGGCGGTGCCGGGTGATAAGTCAATCTCACACAGAGCGGTAATGCTGGGGTCAATTGCTGAAGGCGAGACGTTGATAGAGAATTTTCTCCCGGGAGAAGACTGTTTGTCAACAATTGACTGCATGAGGAAGCTAGGTGTTGAGATAGAAGGTCCGGATAACGCCGTGGTTAGAGTACGCGGCCGGGGCCTGGACGGTCTTGCCGAACCGGAAGATATCCTGGACGCCGGCAATTCGGGTACCACTATGCGACTGCTCCTGGGTATTTTGGCAGGGCAGCCGTTTTTTAGCGTAATTACCGGCGACGCTTCGTTAAGGCGTCGCCCTATGGCCCGGGTTACCGGACCGCTGAGACAAATGGGCGCTGGAATAGCAGGAAGGCAAGGTGCGAACCTGGCTCCCCTGGCTGTAAGGGGCGGTAACCTGAAACCTTTTTATTTGAAAAGCGCCGTGGCCAGCGCCCAGGTCAAGTCGTCAGTGCTTTTGGCCGGCTTATATGCAGAAGGGGCGACTACGGTGAGTGAGCCGTACCGCTCCAGGGATCATACGGAAAGAATGCTGGAATACTTTGGCGCCAAGGTGGAGATTAACGGCAATAAGATTTGTTTAACCGGCCGTCCTTGTCTCAAAGGACAAAAGGTGGTTGTTCCAGGAGATATTTCTTCAGCATCCTTTCTCATTGTCGCAGCTTCAATAATCCCCGGATCGGACATCACCCTGCCTGGAGTTGGGATAAATACCACCAGGAGCGGGATACTGGATGTGCTGCGGGAGATGGGCGCTTCTATTGAATTACTTGAACGGCGGGATGAAGGCGGAGAGCCGGTTGCGGACATCAGGGCGCGCTATGCCGGAGCACTATCCGGGGTAACTGTCGGAGGTGAAACCATTCCCCGCCTGATTGATGAAGTGCCGGTTTTGGCGGTAGCCGCGGCACTGGCCGAGGGAGTCACAGTAATTAAGGACGCTGCTGAGTTAAAGGTAAAAGAAAGTGACCGTATTGCCACCGTCGCGACAATGCTGGGCATGTTTGGGGCCGATGTGGAACAACTGCCGGACGGCCTCCTTGTGCGGGGCGGACGTCAGCTTAAAGGCGCCGTTTGTGAGAGCCACGGCGATCACCGCATAGCCATGGCAGCTGCCGTTACCGGACTGGCGGCAGAGGGAGAAACCTTGGTGCGCGGAGCGGAATGTATTGATGTGTCCTTTCCGGGCTTTGCCTCTATTATAAAAAGTGCGCATTAATATTTTATGGTGTGTCAATATTATGTTTACCGTAGGTGAAGCTTGGGATAAAATAATGATATTAGTATGGAAAAGCCTTATTAAAACTTGGGAGGAAATTTCATAATGGAAAAAATCAGCATTACTGTATTCGGATCTAATGCGCCTGTGCCTTTAGATAGTTGCTGAAACCCATCCCCTGAAGCCGCATGTTGCGGCCCAGCAAAAACGATGCAAGAAGAAGCTGAAGATTTAAAAGAATTTCTGGTGAAGAATTTTGGCGAAGCCATAGGTTATGCTTATGTGGATGTGCAAAGCGCTGAAATGGAGAATTACCCTAATATCAGTGCGATCCTGGATAGAGTAAGGCTCCCTTTGACTGTTATTAATGGTGAGCCCCGCTTCCATGGCGGTTTTTCAAAAGAAATGATTTCGGAAGCAGTTAGCGAAATGATGCAATGATTACATTTATTCCTTAATTATCACTTTGATTCAATGAAAAGGGTACTGTTAAAACAATAGTTTAAACAAACATGACATCTGCTTGGCTTTTTGGCGGATGTTTTCTTTAATGGATTGTGCTGTAATGGGTATTAAAAAATATTCAGGTAGAATAATATAATCTAGATATTTTTTGCCTATAATTTAAATGATTCTGATATATTAGGATAATAAATTAGGTTATTTTGTATCCATCCTGTTAAAAAAAAGGTAAAAAATCAATTATGTCGAAATAACTTAAGTTGAAAATACATTATGAATCCGGAGGGGTTATGGATTCGAAGCCTAACATTGCCATAGACGGGCCTGCCGGAGCCGGCAAGAGCACTGTGGCCAGGATGGTTGCCGAAGAACTTGGATATTTATATATAGACACGGGTGCAATGTACCGGGCAATAACATTGAAGGCCATTCGCGAAGGGCTTGATCTGCATGATCCTGTTGCCGTTGGTGAAATGGCGGAAGCCGCCAACGTAGAGCTTGTTGCCGGAGATGATCGCAATTTAAAAATATTGCTGGACAGTGAGGACGTCACTGAAGAGATACGCAGCCCGTACATTTCTCAAAACGTTTCTCTAACCGCCAGTATTCCAGCGGTAAGAAAGCATTTGGTAAAGTTGCAGCAAGCTATGGCCAAACGAGGCGGGGTGGTAATGGAGGGACGGGATGTCGGAACAGTCGTTCTTCCGGACGCGCGGATTAAAATTTATCTTACCGCTTCAACTGAAGAGAGGGCAAGGAGACGCAGGGAGGAACTAATTGGCAAAGGCTACCATGTCAATCAGGAGCAGATGGAGATGGAAATATGTGAGAGGGATAGAATCGATACTACCAGAAAGACCGACCCCTTGGTTCCAGCTCCGGACGCGGAAATAATCGACAGTTCTTTTTTTACTGTCGATATGGTTGTAAAAATGATTATAGACCGGGTTTTGGCGGTGAGATAAAAGTGTTTTATAGTTTTGCCCGGTCTATTTGCCGGGTTGTTCTATTATTGTTAAGGCGTTGGGAAATATGCGGATTGTCTAATTTGCCGGCGGAAGGCGGACTGGTGCTGGTTTCTAACCATACTAGTTACTGGGACCCGGTTGTTGTCGGTTGTGCCATTAACCGGAGAGTTAATTACATGGCCAAATCAGAGCTGTTTGATATCCCTTTGCTAAGCACGTTCATTCGTGCCGTGGGCACTTTTCCGGTTAGACGGAATCAATTAGACCGGGCAGCAATCCGTACGGCGATGAAACTATTAGATGAGGGCCAAATTGTAGGCGTTTTCCCCGAAGGAACCAGGAGTCATACCGGCCAATTGTTAAAGCCGCATTTGGGTGCGGCTATGCTGGCTTTAAAAGCGGGGGTGCCATTTTTGCCGGTAGCCATTAAAGGTTCAAGAGGGGTTTTGGGCAAAGTAAGGGTGAATATCGGCAAACCGGTATTTTATCAAGCAGGCTCAAAAGTTTCGCGGCTGGATATGGAAAAGGCCAGTAATAATATGATGGAACAAATAGCTGATTTACTTAAAAGTTGCTAAATAAATTAATTAAAAATTGTAAAAATAGTTAGAAGGAAATTTAAGGTTGCATAGCGAATGTTCTTGTGATAAAAGCGGTGTTTAGTTATGGAAGTGCGGGTTGCTGAAAAAGCCGGGTTTTGTTTCGGCGTGAACAGGGCTATTGAAATGGCGCAGGCCACAGTATTAAAAGGGGCTGGCCCCGTTTATTCCCTGGGTCCGTTAATTCACAATCCGCAAGTACAGGCTCGATTAGCTGAAATGGGTATTAGAGAAATCTCGGATCCGGTGGAGGCAGATTCCGGAACGCTTATAATCAGGTCTCATGGTGTCGAGCCTGCCGTTCTGGAAACAGCCAAAGCGCGGGGTTTAAATATTGTGGATGCCACTTGTCCCTTTGTGCGTAGGGCACATGTTCTTGCGCGAGACCTCACCGCGGAAGGTTTTCAAGTGGTGGTAGTTGGGGATAAGCATCACCCGGAAGTACGCGGAATAATCGGTTGGGCCGGCAAGCAGGCTTTGGTGGTAGAGAATGCGGATGAATCAAGCCTGTTGTCAATGACCGGCAAAGTAGGGGTTATTGCTCAGACCACGCAATCCCTGGATAACTTTGAATCAACTGTTGAGGCTATTAGTAAGACAGGTGCGGAAATTAAAGTATTTAATACGATTTGCCACGCTACAGCAGAGCGGCAACGAGCTGCCCTGGAACTAACCCGGCAGGTAGACGTGATGGTTGTAGCAGGAGGTATCAGCAGTGCGAATACCAGGAAGTTGGTTGATATCTGTCGGAAATCGGGAAAGACAACATATCACGTCGAAACAGCGGATGATCTGGATCCGGCCTGGTTTCGGGGAGTAAAAGTTACAGGGTTAACAGCGGGTGCATCCACACCTGACTGGATTATAGAGGAGGTTAAAAGACGAATGAGTGACAACGAAGAGATGGTCAGCGCTGAAGAAGGCATGAAGGACGCTGTAGAGGTAAAGGCGCTACGGCATGGTGAAATTGTTAAAGGAGTGGTAGTTCACGTTGGCCAGGATGAAGTTATGGTTGACGTGGGCGCGAAATCCGAAGGAGTTATTCCCATCAGGGAACTGTCATGCTGTGAAGTTACTTCCCCCCAAGAAGTTGTCAAGGTGGGGGATGAAATAGAGGTATGCGTTTTGAAGGCAGAGGACAACGAAGGGAAGCTAATTCTATCCAAAGAGAAGGCTGATGCTGAAAAAGCCTGGGGTAAATTGGAGGATATGCTAAATACACAAGAACCTGTCCAAGGAACAGTCCGTGAAGTTGTTAAGGGCGGCCTGCTGGTGGATGTCGGCGCGCGCGCGTTTTTACCGGCTTCGCTGGTTGAAAGGGGCTATGTTGAAGACCTTTCGAAATATCTCGGTCAGGAGATTACTGCCCGGGTGATAGAAATAAACCGCGGCAGAAAAAAAGTAATATTATCGCGCAAAGCAGTACTTGAAGAAGATTATGCCCGCATTCGCCAGGAAATGCTGGAAAACCTGCAAGAAAACCAAATTGTCAAAGGCACCGTGCGTCGTCTGACTCAATTTGGAGCTTTTGTCGACATCGGCGGCGTGGACGGACTCCTGCACATTTCTGAAATGTCCTGGTACCGGATTAACCACCCTTCCGAAGTGGTCAAGGTTGGCGATGAACTGGAAGTGATGGTGCTGAAGGTCGACCGTGAAAATGAAAAGATATCGTTAGGTCTAAAGCAAGTATTGCCGAATCCATGGGACAGTGTCGAAGAGAAATATCCCGTGGGCAGTATTATAGTGGCAAAAGTCGTGCGTCTTGCTCCTTTCGGCGCTTTTGTTCAGCTTGAACCCGGCGTGGAAGGACTCGTGCATATATCTCACCTGGCTGATCATCACGTGGCCAAACCGGACGAAGTGGTAACTGAGGGTGAGGAGGTAAATGTCAAAGTTTTAAGCGTGGATAAGACTGATAAGCGCATCCGCCTGTCAATAAGAGAGGTCAACAAGGAAAAACAGGACCGGGAAGCCCGTGATTATTCCAGCGCCATGGGCCAGGAAAGCGGGAATGAGGTTATCACCATAGGTGACATGGTTGGCGATGTGTTTGAGAAAAAAGAAGATTAAGCTTGTAATAAGTACATTCAAAGAGCAACTTTAACAAGTCGGAAAGCGGTGATAGAGGCAAATCTATTACCGCTTTTTCTTTTTGGAGAAAAAGCGATTTGCATATTTTTTAAATGAGTGGACAGTCTAACAATGTTATTTCCCAATTATGAGGAGGCTGAATTACTTTGGAGCGATTTCCAGTTGGCATCACCCTTCTGCTACTCGGATCAGTAGTCGTTTATCTTGGGCTGGCCCAACGCGCTCTAGACCGGATGAGACTGTCTGACCGAGGAGCGCTGCTTGTCATCGCCGCAATCATTATCGGCAGTTTTATTAATATTCCCGTACCTTTTACCCCATTCAACACTTCAATTAACGTTGGGGGCGCGTTGGTGCCGATAGGGTTGGCCATATATCTCTTGTCTAAGGCAGGTACGGCAAAAGAATGGAGCAGGGCCCTCATTGGCGCGGTGGTAACGGCGATATCAGTGTACATAATCGGATCACTGGTTAACTCCGGTTCCACCATTGAGCCGGCCGGTCGTTATGCGGTATTGGATGCAATTTATCTTTACCCGCTGGTAGGTGGGATTGTCGCTTACATTTTCGGCAGGTCCCGGCGGGCAGCCTTTGTTTCCGCGACATTAGGCGTGCTTTTTGTTGATATCATTCACTATGTCTGGCTGTTAGGAAATGGCGCGCCGGGTAATTATAATGTTGCCATAGGTGGCGGCGGCGCTTTCGACACAATTATTCTGGCCGGTATTGTGGCGATTCTTCTGGCTGAACTGATTGGCGAATCTTTTGAGAG
Source organism: Pelotomaculum terephthalicicum JT (assembly GCF_022410535.1). GTDB lineage: Bacteria > Bacillota > Desulfotomaculia > Desulfotomaculales > Pelotomaculaceae > Pelotomaculum_D > Pelotomaculum_D terephthalicicum. Next base: position 123,101 of record NZ_JAKNBL010000006.1, on the reverse strand, counting down.
GTTATCAGGTGGACCGGGTGTAGCAGGAAGGTCGCGCAAATTAGTGCAAGGACTGCAAAAACCGCAATTTGAGGTTTCAGGTGAAGATAACGGCGAAAAACACGGGGAAGCGAAGAGAGGCGCGCCGAGTGATAACCGGAGAAAGGTGGATGCAGATAAACATGAAGGACAAGAGTAAACTCATTATTGGGCTGAGCGTTTTGGTGCTGCTGGGATGCTCTTTATTTTATTGTCACTCAAATAATCTCTTGTTATGGCCGGCTTTTACCACTGCGGGGTTTTTTAATAAAGAAACACCTGATCATCTAATCGGCAGATATACAACTATCGTTGATGAAGAGGGAAGCACTATCAGTGAAATGGCCAGAATAGCTGCGTCGGGAGATGAATTATACACCTCGGAAGGCAGGCATTACCGGGTGGAACGTGTTCAGGGGGACAAAGCTGAAGCAAAATTCCTGGGCATGGATTCACAAATACTGGCCTATAATGAATATTACGCCAATCAAAGCGCGGTAGTAGTTAAAAACCTGGCAGAAAAGAGCAAGAGCACTTTTGCTGTATACCACTCGCACACGGATGAATCTTATGTCCCTTCGGACGGTACAGACGCAATCCCTTTTAAGGGTGGCATCTATCAGGTAGGCAAAACTATGGCCAACCGGCTTCAAGGGTCGGGTTACCAAGTCGATTACGACCAGACGCCTCATGACCCGCACGATAATAACGCCTATACACGTTCCCGCCGGACGGCGACCAGTTTAATGAAGAAAAATCCGTCGGCCATATTTGACGTGCACCGGGACGGGGTTCCGGACCCTAATTATTACCGGACAACTATAGACGGCAAGAGTGTGGCCAAGCTTCGTCTGGTGATCGGCCGGGAAAACCCGAGGATGTCCGCCAACATGGACTTTGCAAAACAGATGATGGCTTCCGCCAATAATCTGCACCCCAAAGTGGTAAAAGAGATTTTTGTCGGAAAAGGTGACTATAATCAAGATCTAACGCCGACAGCTTTGCTGATCGAAGCTGGCACCCATACAAATACCAAGGAAGAAGCAGAGATGGGCATGTCGATGTTTTCAGAAGCTATTCCCGTGGTACTCGGTCTTTCGCCAGCTGCGCCCGCCGCTCCAGGCGCGCCCGTCACTAATAGACCGTCCGGGACAACGACCGGAGCCTGGAAGGCGTTGGGGTGGATCCTGGGGTTGACGATAGTTGGAGGGTTGGCGTTCTTATTGATCAGTTCAGGCGGCCTGGAAAACGCCAAAAAAAGACTGACCGGTTTTGGCAGGGAATTTAACAGCTTCCTTGGTCCGCGCGTGGCTGCGCGTAAACTCTCTAAGCCAGACCAAAAAGCAACCGGGGAAAATGTTCCGGGTGACGATCCTCTGGTGAACGAAGCATTGAAAGAGCGGAAAGATGACTTGACTAAGGATTAGGTACAGTGTCGTCCCGGCAACAAGACGACACTCCCCGCCGCTATTAGAACCGCTCTAATCTGACCGGACTTGCGGCATCAAATTGGCGGCCCTGCCGCCAATTTTCGCGCTGCAGTCCGGTTATGTCACCCTTCGCACGGATAAGAGCCGCATCTTGGGTTTTGTGATATTTCAGGGGGTGAGGGGACTGTCTCATTATTATCCTGATTACCTGGCTGTGATATTGATTGGTGTTTTAGCCGGCACCGCGGCCCGAATTATTTTGCTGCGGATTGACTACCGTCAATATCCCGGGTACCCACACGGCTACTTGACCCATACGGCCCTTGGCTTAATAGCCTCCGCGCTTGGCGCTGTCGCTGTTCCCGCTTTATTAAAGCCCGATTTTGTCGCGGTTACTTTTTTAACATTAGCTGCGCAGCAATTCCGGGAAATACGCAATATGGAGCGGCAGACGCTGGAAAGCCTGGAGAAAACAGAACTGGTAAAAAGAGGTCTGGATTACATCGAAGGAATAGCGAGGACTTTTGAAGCCAGGAACTACCTGGTAATGGGGACATCTCTGATTACCGCTTTGGCAGCCCAGTTTGGCGGGGTCCCGGCAGCGGTATTCGCAGCCTTTCTCATGCTTTACGCCAGCTATTATTTTATGTCGGGTGAGATCATCGGTGATATCTGTGATGTGGTCCCCGCAAGGCTGAGCTTCGACGGAAGTATCTTAAAAATTGACGAGATTGGCTTAATCAATATCGGTCTCAAATCAATGCGGGATAAAATATTGCAAGACGGATTGGCCGTGATGATCAAGCCAAAGAACAGCAACGCCCGCGCCACTATTCATGATATTGGCCAGCGGACGGCGATTGCCTTTACCGCCGCTGTTTTCCTGGGAACAAAGAAAGATGTGGACTTGCCTGAGTTTACCCCTCTGGCCAGGAAAAACCCGGATACCGGTGAGGTTGGACTTTATATTGTACCTGTACATAAGGACATTGAAAAGTTGATTGCCGCGGTAAAGCTCACGCCAGTGCTGGAGAGCGCCAGGAGCAAGCCGTTGAATGCGGGACCAAGCATCAAGTCTGTTGAAGATAAGGTGATGTGAATTGTTTAATGCGACAACGGGCACAATATTAGCTGTTATCACCCTTAATATGGAAGAAGTGAGCGGGGGTGCCCCTATTTTTTTTGCCGGTGATGAAGAAAAACAGGAAAAAATGGCCCGTTACTTGTCAAAAATGCTGGACGCGACGGTGCATGATTTAGAGAACGGGACATTGGTAATTGTCCGGCATTAGAGGAGCATGCTTGATGAAAATAATCTATCACTGTTACGGCGGCGCCCATTCCTCGGTCACAGCCGCGTCCATCCATCTGGGAATGTTACCCGCGGACCGTGTGCCGGGCCTGAAGGCATTCTGGGAAATACCTTTTTATGACCGGCAAGAAAAAGATGAGCACGGGCATATTTTTTTTATGGGCCTGGACGAAGCCGGTAATGAGATATATTTTTCGGCGTGCCGGGGCAGACCGCTTGTTTTCCAAAACATTTTCAAAGGTTTGGCCGGTATTTTTGAGATACCGGCGGAAGAATATCTACTGGTTGATGTAATGAAAAATGTGAACTGGACAATGAAGTTAGGCGGTTATCTCTCCAGGCGGTGCGGTTTTATCAGAGTCGGACGTCCGATAGTCACGCTGGGCACTCAGGCGGCTTATTTACAGGTTATTAATTTAGTTCGGCAAGTAAAAAAAGCAATCAGGTGTTGCGGTGAAGAAAATTCTATACGTCAGCGGCAGTAAATTTCCCCTCGCCGGTTTGGCCGGCGCAATTCATTCAGGCTCTCTGCCGGCGGGTAAGGAGCCGGCCGTCAGCGCATTGTGGAGCCTTCCTTTTATGAAATTAAATAAAAACAATGAAGGAGAAATAATATCCCTGGGAGAGGATGAACAAGGCAATAAAATATTCGCCCTTTCAATTAAAGGTGACCGTGCCTTGATCAACCGTCTGATTGACAGCTTTATCAGCATTTATCAACGTGCGCCAGAAGAGCTATACATGGTGGATATTAAATTCAGAGAAAATTATTTATTGCGGGCGGGACAAATCTTATGCCGTTCTGTAATATTAACTCCTTTGGGGAGAACAATTGTCTTAGCCGGTGTCAAAAAGATCTTTGATTCTCTAAACCAATTAGTGCATGAGCAGAAACAAGGGAAAGGAAAACTCCCTTGACTATATAATGGAATTTATAGATAATGGTTTGAGAACAGCGGCAGGGAGGGGCGCCCGTGAGGCAACTAGGCCTGGAAGTATTCAGGGTGGAGCCGGGCAGTATCGCCGGCGAGCTTGGGCTGGAACCGGGTGACCGGATAGTGCGGATCAACGGCGAACCGGTGCGGGATTTAATAGACCTCCGTTTTTTAGAAACTGACGAGAGTTTGGATATGATCATAACAAAGCGGGATGGCGGCCGTTGGCTTCTGGATGTTGAAAAAGATTACGACGAGCCTCTGGGCATTGATTTTGGTCCGCGCAACTTCGGACACACCATCCACTGCGCTAATAAATGCCTTTTTTGTTTTGTTGATCAAATGCCGCCTGACATGCGGCAGACACTTTATCTAAAGGATGATGATTACCGGCTTTCCTTTTGGAACGGTAATTTTATCACCCTTACCAACCTGCAGGATGAGCAGTTGAGGAGGATTGCCAGGCAGCGGCTTAGTCCTCTGTATATATCGGTTCATACAACCAATCCGGAGCTGCGGGAGCGGATGCTGGGGAACAAACAAGCCGGCCTGATTTCCGAACAGCTTAAATACCTGGCCGGGGCGGGTATAGAAATGCATACCCAAGTGGTGCTTTGTCCCGGATTAAATGATGAAAAAGAGCTTGAACGGACTTTAGCCGACCTGGTTGGCCTGTGGCCGGCAGTTGGCTCTCTGGCCTTGGTGCCGGTAGGACTGACCAGGTTCAGACAAGATTGCTGTCAACTGCGGACTTTCCATCGTGACGAGGCGGCGCGATTGTTACAATGGGTCACTCAAAAGCAGGACGATTTTCTTGAACGTCTGAATAACCCGTTTGTTTACGCTGCGGATGAATTTTACCTGCTGTCCGGTGAACAGATCCCTAACGCGGAAAGATATGCCGGTTTTCCTCAGGTGGAAAACGGAGTTGGTTTAACCCGCCTTTTTCTGGACGAGTGGGAGATAGCTAAAGCCGGATTGCCCAGAAAGGCGCCAAAGCTCAAGGCTACCTTAGCCACAGGTATGCTGGGGGAAAAAGCGCTCAGGCCGGTGGCGGCCGGACTTAATAACGTTAAGGGACTGAATGTTTCCATATCTGTAATAAAAAATCATTTTTTCGGTGAGCAGATTACGGTAGCCGGTTTGGTTACCGGTCAAGATTTGATTGCTCAGCTTAATCCCGGCGAGATAGGGGATCTTCTTGTGCTCCCGGCAGTGATGTTAAAAAAAGACGAGGAGATTTTCCTGGATGGACTGACCTTGCCGGAAATATCCAGGCATTTGCATAAGCCGGTTGCCGTGGCCGGCGGTCCACGGCAGTTAGTGGAAATCCTGATTCCATCCACCGGCCGCTGACTGTTGAAAGTTATTTTGGAGGTGAAGACCGGTGCCCAAACCGGTAGTAGCAATAGTAGGTCGGCCTAATGTGGGCAAGTCAACTCTTTTTAACCGGATTGTCGGCGGTCGGGTGGCTATAGTTGAAGATGAGCCCGGAGTAACCAGGGACCGCCTTTACCTGGAAGCCGAGTGGGCCGGCCGCAGCTTTACCCTGGTGGACACAGGCGGGCTGGATTTCCAAGAAAACGGGGAAATTAACCGGGGGGTCCGGCGGCAGATTGAGCTCGCCATACAAGAGGCCAATGTGGTATTGTTTGTGGTTGACGCCAGGGCGGGGTTAAATCCCGACGACGAAGACGCAGCTGCAATCATTCGACGTTTAAATAAACCAGCTGTACTTGCCGCCAATAAAGTGGAAAATTACGGTTCCCAAACCCAGCTTTATGAATTTTATCGCCTGGGCTTGGGAGAGCCGGTTCCCGTATCAGCGGCGGAGGGTCTCAATACCGGCGACTTGCTGGACAGGCTGGTTGAATTGCTCCCCCATGAAGAAGAGGAAAAGTATCCGGCAGACACAATCAAGATTGCTGTGATCGGCCGCCCCAATGTCGGCAAGTCTTCTTTAGTCAATACCATTTTAGGCGAGGAGCGGGTAATTGTCAGTAAAATATCCGGTACTACCCGCGACGCTATCGACACTCCTTTTGAACGGGACGGCAGGCCATATGTAATCATTGACACGGCTGGCATGCGGCGTAAGAGCAAGGTCGGCGGACTTACGGAAAAATACAGCGCGATAAGGGCATTAAAGGCTGTAGACCGGAGTGATGTTGTATTGATTGTGCTGGACGCTGTGGCAGGGGTTACAGAGCAGGACAAGCGCATCGCCGGGTATGCCCATGAAGCGGGAAAGGCTACGGTAATAGTGGTGAATAAATGGGACCTGATTAATAAGGATGACCGCACAATGAACCGCTTTACCGAAAATATTCGCGAGGAATTAAGCTTTATGCAATATGCTCCGGTTGTTTATATTTCGGCTCTCACCGGGCAGCGAGTGCCCAGGGTGTTGGAACTGGTTGATTTTGTCGCGGGACAGCATGCGATAAGGCTGAGCACCCCTAACATAAACAACTTGATCAAAGAAGCTGTAATGCATAATCCTCCGCCGGGAGACAAGTCCAGGCGGTTGAAAATTATGTATGCGACTCAGGGCGGGGTAAAACCTCCTAAGTTTATCTTGTTTGTGAATGAGCCGGAATTAATGCATTTTTCTTATCGGCGTTACCTGGAAAACCAGTTCAGAAACGCTTATGGATTTGAAGGGACACCGATTTGGTTTGGCTTGCGCAGGCGCTCTAAAGAAGAACAGTAGAATATGAATACCTGTTTGTTCAAATGAAAGGGAGATAATATTCTTGCATTATATCTGGATCGTATTGGCTAGCTACTTAATTGGCTCTATTCCCGCCAGTTATCTGACTGCCCGTTACTGGAAGGGAATTGATATACGCGGCTTGGGAAGCGGCAATGTCGGCACCACCAATGTGTGGCGCAACGCGGGGCCGGCGGCGGGGGTTGTCGCCCTGGCGGGGGATCTCGGGAAAGGAGTGCTGGCCGTCATTTTGGCCAAGCATTTCGGCGGACCATCACTAGTGGCTCTAGCAGCCGTGGCGGTGCTGACCGGGCACAGTTGGCCGGTTTTTCTCGGTTTTAAAGGCGGCAAGCTGGTTGCCACAGGGGTTGGGGTGCTGGCCGCCGTTTCCCTTCCTGTCGGTGCTTTAGCCGCGGCAATTTGGGTTGTTGCCGTGGTCATTACCAGATATGTATCCATTGGTTCCTTACTGGCGGTGTCTTCAATACCTTTCCTGATGCTGGCTTTTCACCTGGAGCGGCCTTATCTTGCGCTGGGCGTTTTTATCGCTGCCTTTGCGGTGGTTAAACATATTCCCAATATTAAGAGGTTGTTTACGGGGACGGAACCCAGAGTGAGAAAGTTATTCTAATATTTTCGACATAGTATACAATCAGAAAAAAATAGGAGGTAAAACAGGTGAGGGAACTGGTCGGAGTTATCGGTGCCGGGAGTTGGGCTACAGCCCTGGCGGTGCTTCTTGCCAAAAAGGGTTGCCGGGTTAAGATGTGGGCCCGCCGGCCTGAATTGGCTGAAGAAATAAATGCCGCCGGAGAAAACAGACATTACCTGCCCGGCGTGGCGGTTCACCAAAATATAGAAGTAACAGCTGATCTGGAGCGGACTTTCTGGAAAGCAGGGGTAATTTTTTTTAGCGTGCCTTCTCACGCTTTTCGCGAGGTTGTGCGCCAAAGCCGTCCCCTTCTGGCGAATGACGTGATCTATGTAAATACTGCAAAGGGTATTGAAGAAACAAGTCTCATCAGCATGTCGGATGTTTTTGCCCAGGAAGCCGGCACGGAATTGCTCCAAAAATACGCAGGTTTGTCCGGCCCCAGTCATGCTGAAGAAGTCGGCCGGGATCTTCCAACGGCGGTAGTAGCGGCGTCACACCAGATGGAGACCGCTGAATATGTCCAGGAATTGTTGATGAGTGAGAGCTTCAGAGTTTATACCAACCCGGATTTGCTTGGTGTGGAGTTGGGCGGCGCCTTGAAAAATATTATCGCCCTGGGTACCGGTATCGCTGAAGGCTTAAGCTTCGGCGACAACACTAAAGCAGCCCTGATGACACGCGGTTTAGCAGAGATTACCCGTCTGGGCGTAATCATGGGCGCCAATCCGCTGACTTTTGCCGGTTTGGCCGGCGTGGGCGACTTAATCGTAACCTGTACCAGTAGACACAGCCGCAACCGGCGGGCAGGTATCGCCATTGGCAAAGGAAGTTCAGTTAGTGAAGCTTTGGAACTGGTTGGCATGGTAGTTGAAGGTGTCCGCACCACTCGCGCCGCCCACCAGCTTTCCGCGCGTTATGCCGTGGAAATGCCTATAACTGCTCAGATCTACAAGGTACTCTTCGAGGAGCTTTCCCCGGGGACTGCTGTAAACAACCTAATGAGCAGGGGGCGCACCCGGGAAATGGAAGAAGTGGCCAGGATGACCGTAAAATTGCTGAATAATAACTGCTCATATTAGCCTTTATCAAATATAAGTATATAATCCTGAAATTTAGAGCATTTTTATACTTAAACCAGCCGTTAGATGGTAACGGCTTACTTATCTGTAACACGTTTTTGTTTTATTAGCATCTTGGTGAGTGGTTTTATAATTAAAGCAAGAATTACTGCTATACCCAAAGTTACCGCAATATTTGTCATGGTATTGAACAAATACCAGAAAAGAAGATAAACAGTGGATGCCGATATAGACAATAACATCAGTGGGAAAGCCACCTTCATATAATTTATAAAGCTGATATTTAACTCCTGCTTTTCGGCCATACCTATAACGACCACATTAGCCGATGAACCTATAACAGTCCCGTTGCCACCTAGACAAGCACCTAACGACAGCGACCACCAGAAAAAATTTAAGTCCGCAATACCTCCCAAACGGCCCATCTCTTGGATTAATGGAATCATTGCGGCGACAAAGGGAATATTGTCAACAAAGGCCGAAGCTATGGCAGATAACCAAAGAATCAGCATGGCTGTTGGAACCATGCTGCCGCCAGTCACCGCCAGAGACCACTTAGCCATTAATTCAATCACACCTACCTTTTCTAAAGCTCCCACTACCACGAATAGGCCGATAAAGAAGAATATAACGGGCCATTCAACTGCTTGCAAGGAATGTTCCGTGTCATCCCCGGTAGCCAGAAGCAACAAGCTGGCCCCCGACAGGGCTATAACTGATGATTCGAGGTGTATATATTGGTGTAAAACAAAACCCAGGACGGTAATAAAAAGAACTACCAGACATTTATTTAATAACTTGGCATCTTTTATCTGATCCTTTTCATCAATTTTCATAATAATATCTTGAAGTTTCGGTCTAGATACTAGTTGTTTTCGAAATATAATTTGCATATAAAATATGGTCAAAATATATATGATAATTATTACAGGCAACAGGTTAATGAGGAAATCCATAAAGCCTAGTTCAGTGGCACTACCAATCATAATATTGGGCGGGTCACCTATTAAAGTAGCTGCACCGCCAATATTGGAGGATATAATTTCTGCTATCAGGAACGGCACCGGGTTGAGTTCTAGTTGCTTGGCTATAGCAAAGGTTACCGGCACAATTAAAAGCACAGACGTAACGTTATCTAATAACGCAGACAAGACAGCTGTAATCAAAGACAAAGCAGCGATAATTTTAAGTGGCTCCCCTTTCGAACTTTTTACAGCCTTAATTGCCAGGTATTCAAAAATGCCTGTTCGCCTGGTGATGCCAACGATTATCATCATACCCACCAGTAAGCCAACGGTATTGAAATCTATAGCTGCGACAGCTTGGTCCAGACCTAATATTTTCGTTGAGACCATCAAACTAGCTCCTACCAATGCAACCACAGTGCGATGAACTATTTCTGATACTATCACTGCGTATGTAATTAAGAATACCGCAGTGGCAAAAATGACTTGAGCGCTTTCCGACAAGAAAATTTCTCCTCTCATAAAAGTTAGGTAGACATTGTTTTCATCTACCTAATATAAAAACTCATTTTTCCATTAAGAATATTTAGTTATCAAGGTGGTATTTTTGAAATCCATTTTTAGTCTGAAATTATCAAGCTTAAGCTAGCCGTTTCTTAATATTATAATATCCGTTGAAATAAACATTGATACCAGCTATGAGCGCCCTGATTTGTGCCAGGTTAATTATGGAAAATATTTTTTGGATTTTTCATTTCCCAGGTTATATTCACTTAAAACAGTCCATATATATATATTGTTATTGTATGCCACTGGAAAAAAATAACCGTGGACTAGGTTTCACGAATGAGTTTAATATTATGACTTTTTCTCTTGTGGAGGAGGGATGCGTGCGCTTCATACGGATTCACCTTTTGAGAAAATCCTTATTAAATCTTTTACGGGAGGGAGTGTGAAAAATGGAAAAAACCGATATTTTCCGCGATATTGCGGAACGCACCGGGGGGGATATGTATCTCGGTGTGGTTGGAGGCGTCCGCACCGGCAAATCCACATTTATTAAGCGATTTATGGAATTAATGGTTTTACCCAACATGAAAAATATTTATGACCGTGAGCGGGCCAAGGATGAATTACCGCAAAGCGGGGCCGGACGGACAGTGATGACCACCGAGCCGAAGTTTATTCCAAACGAGGCTGTGGAAATCCAGATTACCCCTAATTTGAATATTAAGATGAGAATGGTTGATTGCGTTGGCTACCGTGTCGAGGGCGCACTCGGGTATGAAGAAGAAAACGAGCCGCGGATGGTGTCGACACCTTGGTTTGAAGAGCCGATTCCCTTTCAGGAAGCCGCTGAAGTTGGGACCAGAAAAGTAATTTCCGAACATTCGACTATGGGGCTGGTCGTCACTACGGACGGGTCAATTACAGATATTCCAAGGGAAAGCTATGTCGAAGCTGAAGAAAAGGTCATTGAAGAAATGAAGGATATCAACCGTCCTTTCCTTGTTCTATTTAATTCAACCGCGCCGGATGAGGATGAAACCAGAAAAATGGCCGCGGAATTAAGCGAAAAGTACGACGTGCCGGTAATTCCCATTGACTGTTCGCAAATGTCCCAGGCTGATGTATTATATGTGCTGGAGAAGCTCCTGTATGAATTTCCGGTTAACGAAGTAAATATCAGCCTGCCCCCCTGGGTTGAAGTATTGGATTTCAAACACTGGCTTCGCCAGAAGTTTGAGGAATCGATCCGGGAGACTGTCAAAAATATCCGCAGGTTGAGGGATATCAACGGGGCGGTGGAGTTTTTGGCGGACTATGATTTCATCGATCAGGCCACCCTGCGGAATTTGGACATGGGTACCGGCTCTGCTTCAATAAACGTTACGTCCGCTGCGGAATTGTTCTACCAGGTGCTGAGCGAGCAGTCCGGATTTAATGTGGAAGGGGAGAAAGACCTGTTCCGCCTGGTTACAGACCTGAGTGTGGCGAAGCGGGAGTATGACAAGGTGGCAAGCGCTTTGAGCGAAGTCAGGGGCGCCGGATACGGTGTGGTAACACCAACCTTGGATGAGTTGATCCTGGACGAACCGGAACTCATCCGCCAGGGCAACCGCTTCGGGGTGAGATTAAAGGCAAGCGCCCCATCTTTGCATATGATCAAGGCTGACATTACCACTGAAATTACGCCAATCATCGGTACGGAGAGACAATGCGAAGAACTGGTCAGATATATGTTGAATGAGTTTGAGGAAAATCCGCAAAAAATTTGGAAGTCGGAAATCTTCGGCAAATCCGTGCATGATCTGGTAAGGGAAGGAATTCAGAACAAGATTCAGCGCATGCCGGAAAACGCCCAGCTAAAACTGCAAGAGACTCTGCAGCGCATTGTCAACGACGGCTCGGGCGGACTGATTTGTATAATAATCTAAGAAAGTTAACCGGTCACCAGGCCGGTTTAATTTTTCCTGAAGTACTTGACAATAAAGGGATATAAAAGATTGAGCACATCTACGTTGGTGTTGTAAATAATATGCTTGATCCCAGGCAGACCGATTGTGCCGATTAAATGGTCGAGGGAATCATTATTCATAGTGTTAAAGGCCTTTCTGAATGCGGACAGACGCTTGACTTGACTGATTAGAGGGCTGACCAGCCGCTCGTAGTTCAGCCCCTCGGCAATCGCTTTACCCGCCATGGCTCCGCTAATCATTCCTGGTAAAAGACCCAGCCCGAGGAAGCTATCTGTAAATCCGCCGCTATTGCCGGTCAGCAGGATATTATCCACCTGCTGCCGGCTGGTGACGCCGCCGGTATAGAATAATTCATAAGTTTCAATGATTTCCGGATGAAATTTTTCTATTTCCATAAAGTTGTTCCAGTAATAGTTCAACTCACTATGATCTATATAAGGTACTTGAAGTGACAGTAATGCCCGCTCACTATTGAACGGCTTAAAACTGCCAAAGCCGTGCCTGGCAAAATCAGTGTTAAAATAAACAAAGGCGGTCCCGGGATCGAACCTACCTAACACTATTGCCCCTTTGGCCCAGGCGGTGACGGTAGTTTCCCACGTTTTCAATTCATTAGCAGCGGCATGGTTTCCTTCAGCCACCACCACGTAGTCATACTCACTGGCCAGCGCCCGGTAACCGGCATGGGTGTGGAATTTGATCTTCGAGCGTAAACTTTTGGCAAGCTGCACTTCAACCGCGTTCCGGCTTTGACCGCGTTCTATCAGATAGCCAAGCTTCCCTTTGATTGGAACGGTATGACGCGAAGAGTACATGATATAACTCTGAACTCTGGAAAGGGGTTTAAGTTTAATCCCAAAGTTGTTAAAGAGGTAATGCAGCAGGTCCCGCTGCGGGCGTTGAAATAGTTGCAGCAAAATTTCCACCCTGGGAACAGCGTAGCCCACTTTACCGCTGCGCTCAAAAATATCCGGATTAATGCCCCGCCGCTCCAATTCCAGGGCGCAGGCCAGGCCGCTGGGGCCTGCGCCGATGATGGCCACCCGCAATAAAATCACCTTAAATATAATTTGTAATTTATATTTTTTACCCATGAGGGATACATTAATCATGCAAGGGATTTATTTTATAGTTTCTACGTGAAAGAAGGTCGTGAATTTGCCTGAATACGCCTGGCCGATCACCGCAGCCATAGCATGGATTATTTTTTTTCTGCTGGTGGACTGGTCCCGGTTAAAATACTCGGTATGGGGCGGAGTTATCGCTTCAATCCTGCAAATACTGGTTGACACCGCGGCAATGAAGCTGGATTTGTATCATGTAAAAAATTTGGTTCATATCCTGGGTTCGTCTGTTTTTTTTACCTTCGGGGTAGTTTTTACCGTTGGTGTTTTGTTTGCCCAGTCTTTGCCGGTGTCACGTTGGATGCAAACCGTGAACATCTTGATTGTAGTAGCCCTTTTTTCCATTGAAGAACTTCTTTATTTGAAAATTGGCGTGTTGGAGTATACCCACTGGAGCCATTCGGCCAGTATTTTTATTAATTTGCTTGTATTCACCAGCTTTACTTGGCTTGTGAATACGCTTCAATTAAACCGCTGCATGTAAAGAGAGGCGAGAATAAACTTTGAGCCTGCTAAATTTTACTTTGTACTCAATATTAATCGGGTTGTTGGTTTTTATCTGGTTTAAGTATTTAAACGGATTGCGCTAGTCACACAGAAAGGTAAGGTTATGTCCCATATACTTTTTGCATTGTTCGCCTGGGCGATATGTTTAATATTTGTGAAAAAACGTGTTCAAGAACTTTGGCTGGCCGGTATTATCGGCGTTGCCATAATGTCTTTAGTTGATTACGTTGGGATTAAATTAAACCTGTACAGCTACCCCAGGGGCGTTATTTATATCGGAGAGATACCTTTATTTCAATTTTTCGGCACATATGCGATGTCAATAATTTATCTATACTGGTTGCCCGGCCGTTGGCGCGATATATTTCCATATACAGCATATATTTCCGTATTTTATCTTACTATAGAGGCCGTGGTTTATAGCTTTGGCGGCATTGCTTACCCAAACTGGAGACTGGGGTACAGTTATTTTCTATTAATTGGCGGCTTAACTCTGCTCGCTTTTTTCTATAGTATGGTGCCCCGTCCTTCTAAGTAACGCGGTCAAATCGGTGATTACCGGTTACCCCCGGCTAGACCGGGAATGTGTCTTCACGGGTCACACTTTAAGCCTTGGAATAATTTTATGGACAGGTAATTGCTTGGCTTCGATTGTTGTTATTTCCCTCTGAAGCAACATAACATTAGCCATTTCCTCATCGCGCAGCCGTTTAAAAATTTCCCTGGCAACCGGGTTGACTACTTTAACGGACAGTTCGTTGTAAAATAGCTGACTGTTAATTTTTTCTTCAAGAGCATGATAAAGAAAATCTAGCGTATCCAAGTAATATTCTACTCCGATCAACTATTTTTAATGTTCAAATTATTCATTTCAAGTTTTAGTTGTTCCAGATGTTCGCAGTTGGTCCTGGCAAAGTCTTGAAAAATTATTTTAAGCCTGGTGTCCGCGATCGTTTTTGCTAAGTGAGTATAGTATACTCCCTGGAGTTCCTCCCGGTGTACGGCCTCTTTGAAAGCGTAATTCAGAAATTCACTCTGGGTCAGTTTTGGCATGGAATCACCTCAAACCCTTCCTGTTATTTTGCAGCGGGTGGGATTTACAAATATTTTGCCCTTAATAAAATAAAAAAACCGGAACTGCAAAATCATCACAAAAAGAAGAACAGAGCGGTCTTTATCGCTTGTAATATTTAACAGCATAGTACATTCCATTAAGGGCAATATATTCACTAAATGACCGAAAATGGCTGGTGTGGTATGAGTATTCTAGCAAATTTACTCAAGTTGATCACCTATGAGGAAAACCCCGACCGTGAAGGGTTTGTTCTGAAAGAAACTTCCGCTGATCAAAAAGCTACCGGTAAGAACGAAGCTCCCTCTATAGGCAAAAATAGTCCGGACGAACAAAAAAAAGCACAGGCCGGTCGCGGTTCTTTTAAAAAGCCTGTTCGTCCCGCCGGTAAAGTTACGGAAAAACCCCGAAAGATAAAAGACAGCGGTGAGGCGGGAGCTGTTCAAACAGGGCAAACTGCCGGGCGAGTGAATGAAAAACCAGTGGTAGATAAGTTGTCGGTTAGCGCCTCACTTGCTGAAAACCGGGATACTGTCGGAATATTATACGGGCTGCCGGAAAACAAGGATATCATTATGAGAGATATAGTCATCGGAACAGAACCGGTTATCAATGGTTTTGTCATTTTCATCGACGGTCTCGTGGATAAGTCTGTCCAGGATTTGCTGTTTCAAGCTTTAATGCTTTTTGCCGCCCGGACCGCCCCGCCGGAGAAAGGCAAACTGGCTTTATTCGTGAAAGAAAGATTGCTGCCGGGCAACCAGATTACTCTGCAGTCCCGGTTTCGTGATATTCTAGACGCGGTGAACTACGGCGATACGGCCTTATTCTTAGAAGGATGCGCTGATGCGCTGCTAGTCGAAACCAAGGGTTGGGAGCACCGGGGAATAGATAGGCCAACGATTGAGCAAGTTGTCCGCGGGCCGCAGGAAGCTTTCGGGGAAACTTTGCGTACAAACACAGCCTTAATCAGGAAGTTAATTAAAAATGAAAACCTGACCACGGAGTTTATAAAAGTCGGCACCCGTAACCAAGTTAACGTAGCGGTTATGTATTTGCGCGACTTGGCCAACCCCGCCCTGGTAGCGGAGGTGAAAAGGCGGATTGACAGCGTTAAGACGGATTTAATTATAGACAGCGGGACGCTCGAAGAATTAATCGAGGACAACCCTTATAATTTAAACCCGACGGTGATGGCCACGGAACGGCCGGACCGCGTGGCCGCAAGCATTATTGAAGGAAGGGTGGGCATTATCGTCGACGGCAGCCCCTTCGCCCTGATCGTGCCCACCACCATGTACGAGATGCTGCATACCGGTGAGGAGCTATACACCCGCTGGCAATTCGGCACCTTTATCCGCTACCTGCGCGCCCTGGCCTTTTACTTGTCTTTCTTGCTGCCGGGGTTATATCTGTCTGTTGTGCTGTTCCACCAGGAAATGATCCCCACGGAACTGCTCCTCGCCATCGCCGGGAACCGCGAAAGAGTACCGTTTCCATCGCTGGTCGAGGTGCTGTTAATGGAAATATCGTTTGAACTGATCCGGGAGGCGGGGTTGCGCATACCCGGCGTTATGGGCACGACCATCGGCATAGTCGGCGCGCTGATTTTAGGCCAGGCCGCCGTCCAAGCCAATATTGTCAGCCCGATCCTGGTGATCCTGGTAGCCGTGACCGGACTGTCCTCCTTTGCCATTCCTTATTACTCCCTGGCTTTTTCTCTGCGGATCTACCGCTTCTTTTACATTGCCGTGGGAGCGATGCTGGGTTTTTTCGGGATCTCTATCGGCCTGTTCGCTCAAATCATCTTAACCGCCAACCTGAAGTCTTTCGGTGTGCCGTACCTTGCTCCAATCGGGCCCAGGACGGTCACCGGCGCGGACGTGGTGACCCGGCTGCCGGTGTTCTTTCACGAAAAGCGGCCGGACTACCTGAACCCGCTGGAAATTGCCCGGCAGCCTGACGTTTCAAGAGGGTGGCTCGAGCAAAAGGACGGTGGTAAAGATAATTAAAGAAGGCAGATTTGGCCCGGGTGAGGCGGTTGTTCTTCTGGGAATATCCAGTATGGCAAGGATATTCTTGTCGTATCCCAGGTTGCTCGTCGATACCGGCGGTCCGGCCGTTTGGATGATGCCGCTCGGCGGTCTGGCCGTTGCCCTAGCCGGGATTTATTTCATGTCACTGGTCCTGAAAAAAAGCCCCGGCAGCACGATTATCGAAATTACCGAGCAGGCCTTCGGTCCGTTTATTGGAATGGCCGTGAACATTCTTGTCACGTTCCAGATATTAGTGGTAACAGGCGCTGTTTTTATCAGGGAGTTCAGTGAGGCGATGCTGACCACCACCTTGCGCTATGCGCCAATCAGTCTAATAGATGCTGCGTTTTTGGCAATGGGTTTATTAGGGGCGTATCTCGGCGTGGAAGCGCTGGCGCGGACAGCCCGGCTGACTTACCTGTATGTGCTGGGTGGATTGTCCATTCTAATTTTTTCTTTAATACCTTTTTGGAATTTCCACAATATGTTGCCGTTTTTCGGTAAGGGGCCCAAAGAAGTATTTCTAATGGGCACCTACAGTACTGCCGGAATAGCTGAGATAATCATAGCGGGAGTGATTGTCCAGGCTATGGGAGGAGCCAAAATTTTCGCCGGGATCGGATACCGGGCCATGCTGATGGGTTTTGGAATTCTCTTTTTATCTTTAACAACCCTTGTTTTAACCTATAGCTGGCCGGTCAGCGAAGAATTTACGCTTCCTTTTTTAAGACTGGCCAGGACTATTTATCTCGGCCGTTTTTTTCAGCGGCCGGAAGCCATCTTTATCCTGATCTGGGGCATTGTCGGGGCTATAAAGATCGCCCTGCTCCTTTACGCCGCGGCGGTTTCCCTGGCCAGGTCGCTGAAACTGCCCGAATACCGTCCCTTGATTTGGCCTCTTGGCCTGGCCATGTTTATCTTGAGTCTCCTGCCGCTGGACATGCCCAGCGTCATTGAGGTGGACGCGGTTTATATAAGGTCGGCCATGCTTTTACCCGACTACCTTTTGCCCTTGCTTATTCTCGCGGTGCTTTGGTTTAAAGGGAGGGGTGCGCGTGCGGGCAGCTAAGATATTTTTTTTCTTTCTGGCAGCGCTCACTTTGCTCTTCCTAACCGGCTGTTTTGGCAGCAGGGAGACCGACGAGACGTTTTACGTCCTGGCCATGGGCTTCGATAAAGGAGAGAAGGACAACATGGTAGTGACCGTCAGCATAGCCAACCCCAAAGCTATTGCCGGAATGGGCGGGGGAGGGGGAGGGGGAGGGAGCGCTAAAGGGGAAGGGAAAAACGTTGTCGTGCAAAGCGTGGAGACCTACGGCCCGCTTGCCGGGATCGAGCAGTTAGGCACGTCAACCAGCAGGCATTTATCGTTGCTTCATACCAAGGCGTACATTTTTTCAGAGGATATGGCTAGAGAAGGTCTGGGAAGCTGGTTCAGCACCTTAAGCCGGTACCATGAACTGCGGGCCACCTCTTATGTTTTCGTCTGCCGCGGCAAAGCGAAAGATTTCCTGGAAAAAAACCAGCCGCCCCTGGAGTTGAGCCCTACTAAACAATACGAACTGATCGGGAGTTTGTCGGCAGCCCACGGGCTATACCAAAACAGCATGTTTAAAGAGTTTTATCAGGATTACAAGAGTTGGTCGATAGAACCCAGCCTGCCGCTGGCGGCTATCCATGAGGGCGGACTGGAGACAGCCAAACCGGGTGTGGTCAAAGGGGGGGAACAGACTCTGGGCAGGTATGTTGCCGGGGAAGTGCCGATTACCGGGGAAAATAAGGCCCAGTTTGACGGTACCGCTGTTTTCCGGGGAGACAAGATGGTAGGAACTTTGAACGGTGAGGAAACCAGGTATTACCTGATGCTGCGTGGTCAATTCGAAAATGGTTTCTTAATTATCCTTGACCCGCTTGTTGCCGAGCCTTCGGGGATTGGCCTGAGTGTTCACCAGGCGCGCAGTCCCAAATACGCTACCCGCTTTAATGAAGACGGCAGCGTGACGGTTGACGTGGATATTTATTTGGAGGCTGACCTGGCGGCGATGTTAAGCGGCATCAATTACGAAAGCCCGGACAACAAGCCAATCCTGGAAGAAGCTTTTTCAGAAAATATCCGGGAAGGGTGTCAGAAACTAATCGAACGCACACAGGAAGAGTTCAAATCAGATATTTTCGGTTTCGGTGAACAAGTGAAGGGCCATTTTTGGACTGTGCAGTCATGGCGTAATTTTGATTGGCTGCAGAAGTACCCGGAGGCGCAGGTTAACGTCACGGTGCACACCAGGATCAGGCGGACCGGCCTCCAGTTGAAAACCACTCAAGTAAAATCTGGTGAGTGAACATGAAGTGGCTATTGCTGCTTTTCCCTCTGGCAATTACTTATTATACATATACCTACGGCCGATGGGCGCTAAAGAACGGATACAAGCGCGGCGGGATCGGGGTCTTGGTGCTGGCCGCCTTTGTCCTGGCCCTGGCCGTCTACGCCCTGTTTGTCAGGCAGGAATTTTAGCCGGCAGGGTGCGGTGCGGATTGGCGATAACTTCTTGCATCGCCAGTCCTGAAATTTGCTGAAGCATTGTTTGACACCTGGAAAAAAGAGACGGTATAATGTCACCAGGGGTGAATTCTCATAAACTGTTGTGAACGCGCATATTAAGGAATTTAACCCTTGATACGTTTATATAAAGATGAAATTTGGGAATATGTTTAACTAAGAGCAGGTAACCGGACTATTTCAGGCGAATTAGTTTGTGACAATACAGTTAATTAGTCTAAGGAAAGAGGGAGTGAGAGTGTCTGATAAAGTTATTCGTGTTGGCATGATGGGCCTTGGCACCGTAGGCCGGGGCGTGTACCGCATTCTGAAAGATAATAGTAAGGGAATAGAGCAAAAAGTAGGCGCAAAGGTTGAGATAAAAAAAATATTGGTGCGGGACCCGGCGAAAAACCGGGGCGTCGATCTGAGTGATGGTCTGCTTACTGCCAACGTCAGTGAGATTGTTGAAAACCCTGAGATTGACCTGGTGGTAGAGGTCATGGGCGGGATTAACCCGGCCCTGGAATATTCAATGACGGCGCTAAAAAAGGGCAAAAGCCTGGTTACCGCGAATAAAGACATGATCGCTTTACATGGCAAAGAGCTTTTCGAAGCCGCGGAGGCAAGTAATGCGGATGTCCTTTTTGAAGGAAGTGTCGCCGGGGGCATACCCATAATCAGGCCGTTGAAAGAATGTTTGGCGGCTAACCGGATCCAGCAGGTTATCGGTATTATCAATGGGACAACAAACTACATGTTGACCAGGATGACCAATGAAAGCATGGACTTTGAACAGGTGCTCAGGGAGGCGCAGGCACTCGGTTATGCCGAAGCCGACCCGTCCGCCGACGTGGAAGGCTACGACGCGGCGCGCAAGCTGTCAATCCTGAGCTCAATTGCTTTCAATACCAGAGTGCCTTTAAATCAAGTATTTGTTGAAGGTATTACCAGGATTACCGCTGAAGATATAACTTACGCCAACGAACTGAATTATGTAATCAAGCTGCTTGGGATCGCTAAAGAAACTGATGAAGGCATTGAAGTGCGCGTGCACCCGGCCTTGCTTCCGAAACACCACCCGCTGGCTTCGGTGAATGACGTTTACAATGCGATTTTTATCCGGGGCGACGCAGTCGGAGACGTAATGTTTTACGGGCGGGGCGCTGGTGAAATGCCTACCGCCAGCGCCGTGACGGCTGATGTGATGAGCGCGGCCCGTAATTTGCTGCGAAATGTGCCGGGCATAATCAGCTGTACTTGTTTTGAGGAAAAGCCGGTTAAACCTATGGGATTAACCGCGACCAAATATTACGTGCGTTTGCATGTTGCCGACAAGCCCGGAGTGTTGGCCGGGATTGCCTTAGTCTTTGGAAATAATGAAGTGAGTCTGGCTTCTGTCATCCAAAGGCACACTTCCGGTCATTCAGCGGAAATTGTCCTGGTAACGCATGAAGTACTGGAAGGAAATTTCCAGGAGGCATTGAAATCAATAAAAGAACTGCCCGCTGTCTATGATATAACAAGTGTGATTCGCACCGAGGGGGATTAATACCTCAAATGATTCGTGTGCAGGTACCCGCTACCACCGCCAACCTCGGCCCCGGTTTTGACTGCCTGGGGATGGCCTTGGAATTATACAATATAGTGGAGATTATCCAAGTTCCTCATGGCTTGACCATCGAAGTGACAGGCGAAGGTGCGGCCGATATTTCCAGGGACGTGGACAACCTTGTTTTTCGGGCCGCGCAGCAAGTTTTCAAGCAAGTGGGTTTCGAACCCACGGGCTTGAAAATTCGACTGATTAACCAGATACCAGTCGCCCGTGGTTTGGGAAGCAGTACCGCCGCCATTATTGGCGGGGTAATAGCTGCTAATTTACTTGTTGGGGGGAGGCTTTCCTTAAAAGAAATAATTGGCCTTGCCAGTTTGCTGGAAGGCCATCCGGATAATGTAGCACCTGCGGTCCTGGGCGGTATAGTGATCTCGGTTCAGGCCGACGGTGAATTAAAGAACATGAAAATACAACCGCCTCAAGGCATTAAATGCGTTGTGGCTATTCCGGATTTCATTCTCGCTACGAAAGCGTCAAGGGACGTTCTGCCGTCTCAGGTGCCTTTTCAAGACGTTATTTTTAATTTAGGCAGGGTTGCTCTTTTGGTTGCCGCCTTGCAAAAGGGTGATTTTACCTTGTTGGGGACAGCGATGGAGGATCACCTTCACCAGCCCTTCCGTTCAGTTCTGGTTCCGGGTATGAAAAAGGTGCTGGCCGCGGCAAAATTGGCCGGAGCCAGAGGTGTTACTCTGAGCGGCGCGGGACCGTCAGTGATTGCTCTTGCTGACAGCAACTTTGATTTAATTGCCCGGGTGATGGGCGATACATTCCGTCAAAATGGCGTAAAGTGCAGAACCTTGGTTCTTAAACCAAGTCCGATTGGTGCGAGAGCACTTGAAGTAAAATAAAATTTTATTATGGATATAAATCATTTAACGTCCGGCGAAACCGTCGGGAGTGAAAGGGCAGGCGATATTATTGTTAGTTGTGCAGAAGTACGGCGGCAGTTCCGTGGCTGACGCTGAACGGATCCGGCGGGTTGCCCGCCGGGTTAATGATGTGCGGGCTGAAGGTCACAGGGTGGTAGTAGTGGTGTCAGCGATGGGTGACACGACTGATGATTTAATTAATCTGGTTGAAGGAATAACCGACAGCCCGCCGGAAAGGGAAATGGATGTTATTTTGTCAACCGGGGAGCAAGTTTCAATAGCGCTGCTGGCTATGGCCATCAAGGAACTAAAAGCGCCGGTTATTTCTCTTACCGGGGCGCAGGTAGGTATTTTAACTGATAATGCCCATACAAAAGCAAGGATATTAAATGTTAATACCGCCCGCCTGCAAAAAGAATTGGACGAGGGCAACATCGTTATTGTGGCCGGCTTTCAAGGAATAAATGAACGAAACGACATTACCACTCTGGGCCGCGGTGGTTCAGACACTACCGCCGTAGCTCTTGCCGCCGCGTTGAAAGCTGATCTGTGCGAAATATATACAGACGTTGACGGGGTTTACACAACGGATCCAAGGATTGTCTCCGAAGCCCGCAAGCTTGATGTGGTCTCATATGATGAAATGTTGGAACTGGCCAATCTCGGCGCCGTTGTGCTGCACCCCCGCTCGGTGGAATTGGCCATGCAATACGGGATGCCCCTGCACGTGCGCTCAAGCTTTAATCTTAATTTGGGAACGATAGTAAGGGAGGTAGACAGTATGGAAAGGTCGCTTGTGGTTACCGGTGTGGCATACGATTTAAATGTTGCCAAGATAGGATTGTACGATGTTTTTGATAAGCCCGGCATTGCTTATAAATTATTTAAATCGCTAGCCGATGAAAAAATAAACGTCGATATGATCATTCAAAGCGCGACACGTGACGAAAGGAATGATATATCCTTCACATGCTCACGGAGCGATTTGAAAAAAGCGTTGTCTGTCGTGCAAGACCTCCTGCCGGAAATTGGCGCCAGCGGAGTCACCAGTAAAGACAGTGTGGCCAAGGTTTCCATTGTAGGTGCCGGCATGGTCAGCAACCCCGGGGTAGCCGCCATGATGTTTGAAGCGCTTGCGGAAGAAGGAATTAACCTGGAAATGATTAGCACTTCCGAGATTAAAACGTCCTGTGTCATCGAAGCAGCGGAGGCGGAAAAGGCCGTACATACCTTGCATAATAAATTTAACCTGGCAAATGAAAAAAGTCTCTAAAGTATTTAGGTATTCACGAGTTTCGAGACAATAAACAATCCTCTCATTCTAACTCCTGAGTAGTAATAGATTGCCAATGAAAATAAACGTAAGGGACAGCGCCGCAGCAATTAAGCTGCGGCGTTTAGCCGGAATGGATTTATAAAACGCAGATGAGGTTTAGGTCTGAAACACATTTTAAGGGATATAATATTATTAACTCTCAGAAGTCAGGAGTCAGAATAAAGGAATCGTACTGACTACCTGAAGAAACGTAGGAGCTGAATTAAATGAACTATTCCCGCAGCTGCGTTCTTTTATTGTCCACCATGACATTATTGATGTTGATGTCATGCCGGTTAACTTCAGGGCTGGAGTCCGGCCCCGAAGCTACACCGGCCAAACCGGCAGCGCCGGCTGAATCGACGGGAACCGGCGCGCCGGCGGTGCTTTCCCAAGGAGTGGTAACTGAGCCGGTAACGATGTTTTGGTCGGAACCCGGTCCACTCCGCGACTATGACCACCTTCTCTTGGAAAAACCGAGTAATCCGGCCGCCTGGGCTGCCGGCATGGACACTGAGATGAGGTTGTGGCTGGTTGGCAAGACTGAGACCCAGGCTCTTTATGGAGAGCCGGTAACAGTCTTGGAACGACGCGGTGAATGGTTAAAAGTGGCGGCTGTTAAACAAAAAAGCAACCTTAATAATGCAGGCTATCCTGGTTGGGTGCCGGCGGCCCATATAGTTAACGGACAGGTTTTTTTAAGCGAGTTGGAAACCCAGCCTAATATTGTTGTTGTAAAACCGTTCACGAAACTTTATGCAAATCAAGAATTAACTGAGACAATTACCGAGCTTTGTTACCAAACCAGACTTCCGGCGCTGGAGGAAGAAACAACCGCCGTTGCGGTTCGGCTGCCCGACGGCGGTACCGGTTACCTGCCGCGGCAGGATGTTAAGCTTACAAATGAGTTAGCTTTTTCCCGGGCGGAAATTGTAAATGAAGCAATGAGCTTCTTGGGCCTGCGGTACATATGGGCCGGTACGTCTTCCTATGGTTTCGACTGTTCCGGGTATACCATGCGGCTCTACCAGTCACAAGGCATATCCATTCCGAGAGATGCAGACGAACAAGCAAGAGAAGGTCAGATGGTGGATAAAAACGCTCTTTTAGCGGGTGATCTGTTGTTTTTCGCGGCTAAAGGGGGACAGGGCCAAATCCACCATGTGGCTATGTATATCGGCGACGGTATGATGATTCATTCACCCAACAGCGGTTCGTCCATACAGATCAG
Source organism: Pelotomaculum terephthalicicum JT (assembly GCF_022410535.1). Classification (GTDB taxonomy): domain Bacteria; phylum Bacillota; class Desulfotomaculia; order Desulfotomaculales; family Pelotomaculaceae; genus Pelotomaculum_D; species Pelotomaculum_D terephthalicicum. The sequence goes on along the minus strand of NZ_JAKNBL010000006.1, from coordinate 99,209 downwards.
CGCAATTGACAGTAGAGCTTACGGTGGAGAATACTGGGGGGCAAAACGTTATTGTCCGTAAGCTTTAAATGAACAATGTTACTGTTAATTATATTTCGCCATTGCTGTTATATATCGTATGACCTATTCCCATTCCAGGCAGGAGCGCGTTACTCGCAACCCTATGCATGAATTACACCTCTGTTAAATAACGTTTCCCCGAAAAGGTCTAAATCCCTGCTAATATCTAAAATAGTCTTTGTTTTTGTCAAGTTTCTGCTAATAATGAAAACTGTAAATTAATACATGACCGGATAAACTTTGACGATCATAATATATGTTGCATTGAAAAAGAACTATTTAAGCGCTGGCAAATATTTTGATACTTAAGCTTTAAAATAATTAATTCCTTTATTTGACATAATGATTGACAATTACAAGTTTTCAATTTATAATTTAGTTGATGTCAAAAATAGGAGTGTGAAATATGGCATTTGAAGTTTATAAACCACGTGGCGAACGAGTACCTAAGTTACCATTGGTAACAATTTCAAAGAATTCAATAGTGTTGAACAAATATGCCCGGGGGAAATTGAATGTCAGTAAAGTTGAACTGGCCTTTGATCCTGATTCTAGTGTTATTAGGATAAAAGCCAGCAGTGAAGGCCAAAATATAAAAAAGACTAAAGTGTTTGGCAGAGGATTTTTTAACCACTTTGGAATTGCAGCGAAAGGTAAATTCCATGCTGAATATGACGAAAAAGAAAGGGCTTTGTATGTCAATATTAATAAGACAATTAAGGACCCTCAATAATGAGGGTCCTTAATTGTAACTTGTATATATTGTCATAATTCATCATATAATTATTAATTAATGCATTATTATAAAGAAATTGTAATATATTTGAGGAAATTAACCCGGTTAATTATACGGTCAAGATTTTTTTGACTTCTTCACGCATAGTATTCTTAGATGCCGTTCTCCGGTGCAGTATGGTTTTTTTATCAAGGTCTTTGAGACCCGGGGGGATCTCCATGCCGCTTAAAACAGAGAGCAGTTCTAACAGTTCGAACTCGTCTTTGCCCCGCACCGCGTCGTCCCCCAGGATGGCCCGGGCCACGCTGGCGTTAAACTTAAAAGGACTGGCTGTTGAGGCGATAATTGTCTTGGTATGGTCGCCTGTGGAGTTGATATATTTATTATATACATTTATGCCCACACCGGTATGAGTATCAACTACATAGCTATATTCTTGAAATATTGAGCGAATTGTCTTAATTGTTTCGTTATCATCCGCAAATCCAGACCAAAAAAGTCTATCAATGCGCGCTAAAGTCATTTCGTCCACCTGGAATATTCCCGAATCTTTTAAATTAGCCATCCATTCTCTGGTTTTTATATGGTCGCTGCCGTTCAGATGATATAGCAGACGTTCCAGGTTGCTGGAGATAAGGATATCCATCGATGGAGAAACAGTCTTCCAGAACCGCCGGTTACGGTTATACACACCGGTACGGATAAAATCGGTGAGTACATTGTTGGCATTGGAAGCGCAAATCAACCTGTTTACCGGCAGGCCCATCTCTAAAGCGTAATAGGCAGCTAAAATATTGCCGAAATTGCCTGTTGGCACTACAAAGTTAATTCTTTCTCCCAAGGTCACATTTCCCTTGGCTACCAGGTCCAAGTAAGCGGAAAAATAATACGCGATTTGTGGCACCAAGCGTCCCCAGTTAATTGAGTTGGCTGAAGAAAGACGATAGTTTTTATTTTGCAGGTCATGGTTAAACCCAATGTCGCCGAAAATATCTTTAACCCCGTTCTGAGCGTCGTCAAAATTGCCCCGGACGGCGACTACATCTACATTATCTCCTTCCTGAGTGATCATTTGCAGTTGCTGCATCGCGCTTACCCCTTGTTCCGGGTAAAAAACAATAATCCTTGTGCGCGGTACGTCTTTAAAACCTGCCAGGGCGGCTTTGCCCGTGTCGCCGGAGGTAGCCACAAGAATCACAATGATTGAATCATCACCTGTTTTTATCGCCGCCTTGGTTAATAAATGAGGTAGAATTTGCAGGGCCATGTCTTTAAAAGCGCAAGTCGGTCCATGCCACAACTCTAAAACATATAGTGAATCGTTTAATTGGCGGACCGGCGCAATTAGGGGTGAATCGAATTTTTCCCGGTTATAAGACAAAGAAACGCACTCATCTATTTCTTCTCCGCTATAATCTGTAAAGTATTTTTTTAAAACGACAGCGGCCTGGGCTTGATAACCTTGACCAGCCATTTCCTTTAAACAGTTTATGGTAATCTGTGGTATTTCAAAAGGAACAAATAAACCTCCATCAGGTGAAATGCCCAGTTTGATTGCTTCCGCTGATAAAATTTTTTTGAACTGGCCCCTGGTGCTTTCGTACAACATGGTTAGCCCTCCCATAATAACTGGTTACACCGTCATATAACGAATTGTAACCCAAATGGCCTGACCTGACAAGTTTAGCAAAGTTGACATGTTATTATTTCCAATATTCTGGGAAAAATAAATAGTAAAAAACGCTGAGGTGCTATTAATGGTCTATGCTACGGGCAAGTCAAAAAAAGATGCAAGAAGTGCTTTAGGCCGCCGGTTTGATCAATTGTGCGGGCTGTTCCTTATCTGGCTGGCAAGTTTTCTGCTTTTGGCAAGCTTAATGGAAAGATTGCAAACGGCTTTCATATTTTCCGTCCCGCTGCTTGTTCTGGAAGCCGTATTGCTGCGAAAGCTTTTTTTCATCATAGAGCGAAAGCGGCAACTGCGGCGGAAGTTCCGGCTGGCTGGTAAAAAGATTTTTGATGATATAACGAAGGTGAATTCCCGGCATGAATTAAAACTCATCGTTTTGGAATTATTTAGAAGGATACCTGGTTTCCAGACTATAAGCTTAAACAGCAGCGAAAAACAGGAAATCGATTTAATAGGCGTTTATCAGGGGGCACCAGTGGCAATACTGTGTGCGTGCCCGGAAGGAAATAGAAAAATAAAGCGTTCTGACATCCAGTCATTTGCCGGCGCGCTTAGCCTTGGGGGTTATAAAAACGGCTTATTGGTTACAACTGGGGAACACAGTCCAGGCGTGACACGGGTAGTCAAGCAAATTTTCCGCAGAGGGATCAATATAAAACCGATTGACCGGTATGGGCTGGTGAACATAGCGTTGCGCGCCGGTTTAGAATCATTGCGGGAAAAAGATGCTCAGCAGGGGATTTCCCTGTCGGCAGCGGATGAGAGCCGGACGACATTTCCAGTTGTTTGGGACTCTGTTTTTCGTTTCGAAAAGGCTAAGAGTTATTATTTGTTCGGTCTGATGTTGTATGGAGGATATATTTTGATGCGCGGCACAACTTTTTTAAGCTATTTTTACCTGTCTTTTGCATTGTTAAACATCTTCATGGGCACTATATGCCTTTACTTGGGCAGGAGTATCGTGAATACCGACCCTCTAAAAGGATTCGGGCCGGATAAAACATAAGCCGCATTTGTCAGTCGCAGAGCTCCGGGGTTAATTTTTCGTGTTACCATGTGTTACCATACTGAAGGTGTTTTTTCGTCGACTATGGCAAATGAGTAGCCCCTCGCCTGTAAAAACTCAATTATTTTAGGCAGGGCGGCAACATCGCTTTCGCGGTTCTTAATATAATTCAGCGTTGCTGTTCCGGGCGAACTCTGACTGAGGTTGATTTCTGTACCGTCATGCATGAGAATGATTGGCACCCGCTTCATTCTTTCCATATTTACAACCCCGTTTGCGACATTGCCGTAAACCTGCTCCGGCGTGGCGCCGTTGGGATCGGTATCGGCGGCGGATACATTCCATCCCAACGATAGATAACCATTTTTGCTAAGCAGTTCATCAATGTTTTTGTTTAGTTTAGCAGGACCTCCGGGGGCGCGAAATACTTTCACGTTTTTTTCTGTTAACGCGGTAATAGCTTGAGCGCACTTTTGCAGATCTTCCAAGAAGGCTCTTGGACTGGCGTAGATTTTATTATAATCATGGCTGAAAGTGTGGTTAACCAAGCCATGTCCTTCATTAACAATTCTTTTTAATACCTCGGGGTTTTTTTCTATGTTACTGCCGATAACTACAAAGCTTGCTTTTACATCGTATTTCTTTAAAATATCTAAAATTATGCCCGTATAATGTGAATTAGGTCCGTCGTCGAAAGTAAGATAAACGTATTTAGCCGGCTCAGTTGATGAATTATCAACAGGTTGCCGGTCGGCGGCAGCTTGCTCAAGGACCATGAGTTGGTTTGACACTTCTACTTGGGCTGAATTACCTGTCCGGCTATCCATGGCAACCAGCGGGCTTTTTGTGCAATTAGCCAGGAGTATTAAGACGATGAATAATGGTATGGAACATTTATAAAACATTTAGTGCCTCTTGTGAGCTAGTCATCTAGTAATATATTGAATATACTACCTGTTGTCGAATCATGCAATAAAATATTTCCAGCATGAAGGTAAAAATAACACCGGTCCAGTGGGACTTGTCTTGATGAAAAGACTTGATTATTATAATATAAACATGACGGCAAAAGATGTAATATTATTTTGACAACGCAAATATTTTATAAAATATTTAACGTGGGGTGAGAAAATGAAATACGAAGAAAAAATTGATGCTTTTGTAAATCTTTTAAAAGATTCTTCCCGCACCTTCGCCCTGACTGGCGCAGGGATCAGCACAGAGAGCGGCATACCGGATTACCGCAGTCCCGGTACAGGTCTTTGGAATAAGTTCGACCCAATGAAAGTTGCCTGCGTTTCGGCGTTGCGCCGTGATCCGGCGGCATTTTACCAGAATAATTTAAAACGCTGGACAACCTACTCCGGGGCTGAACCTAACCCGGCGCACTATGCCCTGGCCCAACTGGAACGGGAAGGCTTATTAATTGGGGTAATCACCCAGAACATTGACGGACTGCACCGGAAGGCCGGTTCCAAAAGGGTATGGGAGGTGCATGGTCATTTGCGGACCTGTCATTGTTTTGATTGTAAAAACAGTTATCCTTTTGAAATTTTGATTAATCAGTTTGAAAGCGGGAAAAACCCGCCACGCTGCGAAAAATGCAACGGTGTGTTGCGCCCTGACATCGTACTGTTCGAGGATTCAATGGGTGATGACTATTTGCAAGCAACAAAGGTTATTTCCGGCTGCCAGCTTCTGATTGTTGTCGGAAGCAGCCTGCAGGTCTACCCGGTCGCTTCGCTGCCGGACTACGCCAGACAACTGGTAATCATCAATCAGGATGAGACTCCCTGGGACAGCCAGGCAGATCTGGTCATTAACGAGAAATCCGGGCAAGTATTTATTGACACCCTGGCGGCGCTGGGGATAAAGGGACAGTAATTTAATGAACAGTTTGAATAGATACGTTACCTTTAAATTAGAAGAACGATTGTTTGGATTATATCTTTCCCACGTAGAAAGAATCATTCGAGCGGTAGAAGTAACCCCATTGCCGCAAGCGCCGGAAGTTGTACTTGGTGTGATCAACATGCAGGGCAGGATTATTCCAGTTGTTAATATAAGGAACCGATTCGGGTTGCCCTGCCGGGAAATATCTTTGAGCGACCATTTCATCATTGCCAATACGTCAAGGCGAACTATAGCCCTGGTGGCAGACGCGGTAGGCGGTGTTGTTGAACGGCCGGAACAAGAGGTCATTGCAGCCGGAGAGATCATGCCCGGTATTGAGTACGTTGAAAGCGTAATAAAACTTGAAGACGGTATGATCATGATCCTTGATCTTGGCAGGCTGCTGTTCCACGAAGAAGAACAAGCCTTGAACGAAGTAATAAAGGAGATATGAAAGAAGGAAGAAAAATGACCGCCGGTATACCGGATATCGTCCTTTCACAACTCAATGAATTTCTTGCCGCTCAAATGGGTCTGGACTTTCCGGAAAAGCGCCGTCATGAGCTCGAGCGAGGGATTAGCGCCGCCGCTCTAGACTTCGGTTTTGGAGATACCGAATCGTGCATCCGCTGGTTAATGTCATCACAATTATCAAAAAAACAGATCGAAATTTTGGCTGGCCGTCTGACTGTCGGTGAAACCTATTTTTTTCGTAATATGAAAATTTTTGAGGCGCTTGAGAAACTCATTCTCCCCGAATTAATTGATTCACGTACCTATAGTGGAAAAGAGCAAAGATTGAGAATATGGAGCGCCGGTTGCAGCACCGGCGAGGAGCCATATTCTATCGCGATCCTGCTTGATAAAATGGCTTATTATTTAAAGGATTGGCATATTACTATTCTTGGCACGGACATTAATTCTTACTTTATTCGAAAAGCGCTAGCGGGTATTTACAGTGAATGGTCGTTTCGCGGCACACCGCCATGGATCAAAGAAAGATTTTTTAAGCGGTCAGAGGATGACCGCTTTGAGGTTCTGCCCCATATTAAAAAAATGGTTCGGTTTTTTCATCTTAATTTGGCAGATGATATTTATCCGTCGATGGTAAATAGTACTAATGAGATGGATGTGATTTTTTGCCGTAATGTGCTCATATACCTTTCGCCTGAACAAAAGAAAAAAGTCATTAAACGTCTTTTCCACTCTCTTAAGCCTGGTGGTTGGCTGATCACCAGTCCTTCCGAAACCTCGCCCGTTTTTTTTCCGCAATTTACTAAGATAAATTTTGGTGGAACAATTTTGTTTAAAAAAGATAACAAACAGAATTATATGATAAATAATGCAGAAACAATGTTTTCAATATCCGACAATAAACCGGATTTTATTTCCGGTCTTGAATATCTGCCTGAGCGCGCAGATATCATTCGAACTGAGCTGTCGGAAAAAACAGCCGACCAACCAGTTGGTAACGGTTTATTACATGACGCGCAGGCTTTCAACGAAGAGTGCCGCAACGACATAACATTGATTCAGTCAGCACGGGCATGCGCTAATCAGGGAAGACTGGCTGAAGCGCGGGAATGGTGTGAAAAGGCTATTTGCGCCGATAAACTCAATTCAGTTTTGTATTATCTCCTTGCTACAATTCTGCAAGAACAAGAGCGAGTCGAAGAAGCGATAATATCATTAAAACGCGCGCTTTATCTTGACCCCAAATTTGTTCTTGCACATTTTACGCTTGGAAATATCACCATGCGGCAGGGAAATTATCATGAATCGGAGAAACACTATGAGAATGCTCTTATAGTTTTAAACAACTATGCTCAAGAAGATATTTTGCCGGAATCCGAAGGTATTACCGCCGGCAGGCTCTCGGAGGTTATCACTAATATAATTGGAAGAAAGATTTTGAAATAAGGAAGACAGGCCTGAGTATGTGCTATCCAATTAATGAGCAGGCGACGGTGCGAGAATGAAGAAGATTGTCTGGAATGAAATTTATAACCGTCTGGAAAATGCCAGGACGGCTGCCGAGAGGGGATTAACACCTTCTCATGAAGAAAAAAAAATGATCCTCAGAGCCAGAGCGAAAATACTTGCTCAAGCACCAAAAAATAAAGAATCTACTGAAACGCATCTGAAAATCGTCAAGTTTCTTTTGAACGGTGAGAAATATGCGGTTGACTCGGCATTTATCCGTGAGGTCTGCTCACTAAAGGAAATAACACCGCTGCCCTGTACACCGCCGTTTGTTCTTGGAATAATCAATGTCCGGGGACAAATATTATCGGTCGTTGATATAAATAAATTTTTTGGCATTCCGGGAAAAGGAGCTAACGTCCTCAATAAAACCATTATTGTGCACACATCTGAAATGGAGTTTGCCATACCGGCGGAAACCATCACCGGCGTAGGGTATATTGCACGCGATGAAATTCCACCATTGCCGCCAACCTTGACCAACATACGCGCGGAATATCTGAGAGGTATGACCGGAGAACAGTTCATTGTTCTTGATATGGCAAGAATTCTATCCGACAAGCGGATTGTCGTTAGCGAAGAAGCATAAGTGTGAAACGGAGGAAAAACAAATACACAGGGGTGACAAAATGAATTTTAGAGACATGAAAATAGGTACGCGGCTTGGTCTAGGCTTCGGGCTGGTCCTGGTCCTGCTCGTTATTTCCACGCTGGTAGGGAATAGAAGTATGGGGAAGATTCAAGATGAAATGAATCAGATCTATAACGTTAACGTTGTCAGTATGGAATTAGCTTATGATATGTTGGATTCGATGGCCATCATCTCGCGTGAAACCCGAACTATTCTGCTGTTGGAGGATTTTAACGCCAAACAAGAATCCAGCAGCAAGATCGAAGAAGCCCGGGCGAGATACAATAAGGACTTTGCCAGTCTTAAGGAGCTGGACAACACTGTTGAAGGTAAGGCTCTATTGGCAAATGTGGAGAACGCTATCGACTCAGGCAAGATATCCAACGATAAAGTGGTTAGTTTAGGCCTGGCCGGTAAAAGCGCCGAAGCAGTTTCTGAAATTAACAGAGATGCTATGCCTGGGATGGCTAAGATAGAGGATTCATTGAAAAAAGTTGTCAATTACCAGGAGGAGCGCAGCAAAACACGTTTTAATGAGGCGGCGAATGAATACACCAGGACTCGTTTGTTTATGTTAATTACCGGCGGCACAGCGATATTATTGGGGATACTTATTTCCTGGTTGATCACTTTCTTCATCACGCGCAGCATCACAAATCCCTTAAAAACAGCAGTGGGCGTCGCCGAACAGATCGCGGCGCGGAATTTGAGAGTCAATGTGCCTGCAAATGAGAGCCGGAGCGAAATAGGTTTTCTGATTCAATCATTCCACAAGATGGTGGAGAATTTAAGGGAGGAAATCAGGCAGATTATGGAAGGGGTAAGCGTTCTGGCTTCCTCCGCCACCGAGATATCAGTCTCAACCGTTCAGTTTGCTTCCGGCGCGGCGGAATCCGCGGCTTCGGTTAGTGAGACAACTGCAACTATGGAAGAAGTTAGACAGATAGTTCAGGTTTCCAGTCAAAAAGCCAAATATATTTCGGAGATTGCCCAAAAAGCAATGCAGGTTTCACAAAATGGTCAGGAGTCGGTCAATGAGACGATCAAGAGAATGGATCTGATTCAAGAACAGATGGCCTCTATCGCTGAGAGTATTGTGCAATTCAGTGAACAGAGCCAGGCTATAGGGGAACTAATTTCCATAGTTGACGACGTGGCGGAACAGTCAAACCTTTTGGCGGTCAACGCCTCGATTGAGGCGGCCAAGGCAGAGGAACACGGGCAGGGGTTTGCCGTGGTGGCCCATGAAATCAAGAGCCTGGCGGAACAATCGAAGCAAGCGACAGCCCAGGTGCGGAGAATTTTGAACGACATCCAAAAAGCCACCAGCGCGGCAGTAATGGCTACGGAACAAGGAAGCAAAGCGGTGGATGCCGGTGTAAAACAATCCACTGAAGCGAGCGAGTCGATCAAGACTATGGCAAATACAATTTCTGAAGCAACGCATGCGGTAACACAAATTGCGGTAACCGCCCAGCAGCAGTTAACCGGAATTGATCAGGTGGCTTTGGCGATGAATAATATCGAGCAAGCAAGCAATCAGAACGTTGACAGCGCGAGACAGCTGGAAACAGCAGCGCTCAAATTGGACGAACTGGGACGGAGGTTGAAGGAGTTGGTTGAGCAGTACCAGGTATAAAGAATCGGGGGAGCCAACATGCCCATGCAAGAAAATAAAAAAGAAACCGACTTGCTTAAAAGACTTCGGTCACTGTTTAAAATTGAAGCAGAAGAGCGTCTTAAAGCAATGTCCGCCGGATTGCTTGAATTAGAGAAAACAACGTCTATTGAAAAGCAAACGGCGTTTGTTGAAGCTGTTTTCCGGGAGGCGCACAGCTTAAAAGGCGCGGCGCGGGCTGTCAACATGACGGATATTGAAACGATTTGCCAGTCACTGGAGAGTGTTCTGGCTATTTTGAAGCGCAAGGAGATTAACCCGTCGCCTGAACTTTTTGACAAGCTCCATAATGCAGTCGACACGATAAACAAGCTGCTTTACACTGCCGCAGGAGGACAAGTCCCAATAACAAAACTCATTCAACAGTTAGCCGACCTGGAGACCGGCAAGCAGACAAGCGGCACAACAACTGAGGAACCAATACCACAATTGCAAATAAGCTTCCCGGCGGATCCGCCGGGTCACGACACCGGGATCGGCACCGCCGGTCAAGATGCTCCAGATATTGGAGAAAGGCCGGCCGTATCAGAAACGGTGAGGATTTCCACGGAAAAGTTGGACTCCCTTTTGCGGCAAGCCGAGGAAATGTTGTCCATAAAACTGGCACTGGACCGGTATGTCACCGACTTGCAGGATCTTCAGGATATGCTTGGCCGCTGGGATAAGGAATGTGCGAAAAATCATCAAGCTATACGAACTGGTAAAGACAACTTGCAGTTTGCCAAACTTTTGGAGTTTCTTGATTGGAATCATAATTGTGTTAAATTAATGGAAAGCAAAGTAAATACGCTGATAAAATTAACGGAAAACGATCGCCGTTCGATTGGCGGAAACGTGGATAATTTCCAAAAAAATATAAGAAAAGCACTGATGCTTCCCTTTTCCTCACTTCTGGCAACTTTCCCCAAAATGATTCGCGACCTGTCCAGGGTTCAAAACAAGGAAGTGGAGTTGATTTTGCAGGGAAGTGAGAAAGAAATCGACAAACGCATCCTCGAAGATATGAAGGATCCCTTTATCCATTTATTGCGGAATTGTGTTGATCACGGAATAGAGACACCGGCAGAGCGGGAAAAAAACAAAAAACCGCGGTGCGGGAAAGTTACCGTGACTATTTCACAGATAACCGGCCACAAGGTTGAGATCCTTGTTTCTGATGACGGAACTGGAATTAATTTGGATAAAGTTAAAGAATCTGCTGTAAAGAAGGGGATATTGTCTGAAAAGGATTATAATAAACTCAGCAAGCAAGAAGCGCTGGAGCTGATATTTCAGTCGGAAGTATCTACAAGTCCGATAATTACCGATATCTCAGGCAGAGGACTCGGACTTGCCATTGTACGAGAGAAGGTGGAAAAGCTTGGCGGAATAATCTCAGTGGAAACCGGGCCTCAAACCGGGTCATCTTTCCGCATCATTATTCCGGTGACCCTGGCTACTTTCAGGGGGATTCTCGTTAGAGCGGCTGAGCAGTTGTTTGTAATACCTTCAACTAACGTGGAAAGAGTTACGAGAATCAGACAAGAGGAGATAAAAACAGCCGAAGACAAGGAGCTCGTATCCCTGAAGGGTTGCGCCGTTTCCTTCGTCAGGCTTGCTGATGTATTGGAGCTTGCCCGGCAAGATAATAAAGATAAGAGTTCAGGATATATCCTGGTGCTGCTTCTTGGCACTGCTGAAAAGCGGATTGCCTTCGCTGTTGACGAAATTGTGTGTGAGCAGGAGGTGCTGGTCAAAAGTCTCGGCAAGCAGCTTCCCCGGGTGAGGAATGTCAGCGGCGCCACTGTCCTTGGCTCCGGAAGGGTAGTTCCTATTCTAAATATTCCAGATTTACTGAAATCAACGCTAAAGATTAATACCTCCGCTGGAACTGTCTCGGCAGCCGAAACATTGAGCGCAAATAAAAAATTAGTTTTAGTTGTGGAAGATTCAATTACTTCAAGAATGTTATTAAAAAATATTTTGGAGGCATCCGGGTACAGTGTCAAAACCGCCGTTGATGGTATTGAGGCGTTAACTGCGCTGAAAACTGAGGATTTTGATTTGGTTGTGTCAGATGTTGAAATGCCGAGGATGAATGGGTTTGAGCTCACATCCAGGATGCGTGCGGATAAGAAATATGCGCGGCTGCCTGTTGTATTGGTGACTGGTCTTGATTCCCGGGAAGACCGGGAGCGCGGCATAGATGCGGGAGCTGACGCTTATATTGTGAAAAGTAGTTTCGACCATGGCAATTTATTAGAGGTCATTGATAAACTTATCTAACTAGTTGAGATACTATCCTTTTTGTTTTGTCATCTGGGAGGGAATGGTATGAACGACATCGATATTCTGATTGTGGAAGACAGTCTGACCCAGGCAGAGCAACTGAGATATACCCTTGAACAGTACGACTATCATGTAACAGTATCGTATAATGGTTTAGAAGCTATTGAAAATATTAAGAAAAGAAAACCGACAATAGTGATCAGTGATGTGGTCATGCCGGAAATGGATGGTTATGAACTCTGCCGGCAGATCAAGTCTGATGAAAGATTTAAGGACATTCCAGTTATACTTTTGACATCATTGTCGGAACCTGTTGATGTTATCAACGGGCTAAAGTGCGGCACAAGCAACTTTATTATTAAGCCTTACAACGAGCAATTTCTTCTCTCCCGCATCCGCCACATCCTGGCAAACATGGAACTGAGAAAAAACGGGATTGCGGCGGAAATGGGCATCGAGGTTTTTTTCGCTGGCCAAAAGCATTATCTTAACTCAGAACGTATCCAGATTTTGGACTTGCTTCTTTCCACATTTGAAAATGCCGTTCAAAAAAACATTGAACTTGAGCAATCAAACAAAGAATTGACAAAGGCGCTTGAAACCATAAAGATTCTGGAAGCTGATTACCGCGCGCTCCTCGAGAGGAATGCCGACGCCATGGTTGTCGTGGATACTGAAGGAGTGATTCGTTATCTCAATCCGGCTGCGGAAATTCTTCTGGGCCGCAATAAGGAAGAACTGCTGGGTGAATTGTTTGATTTTCCTGTTATGGCTGGTGAAACAAAAGAGGTTAACATCACCCGCAAGGATGGAGTTGAGCTTATCGCTGAGGTGCGTGTGGCTGATACGAATTGGGAAGGCAACAGCGCCCTCATTGCAACACTGCGGGATGTTACTGATAATGTGCAGTTAAGAGAAAAATTGATCAGTATGTCCCTTACCGATGAACTTACCGGCCTATGCAACAGGCGTGGATTTTTAACCCTTGCCCAACAGCAGTTGGCATTAGCCAGCCGCACAAAAAGGGAAGTATTGCTGCTATATGGAGATTTGGATAACCTGAAGTGGATCAATGATAATTTAGGCCATCACGAAGGTGACCGCGCGTTAATCGAGACCGCCAATATTTTAAAAAACACTTTCCGGGATTCTGACATCATTGGTCGCATAGGTGGAGATGAGTTTGCTATTCTTATGCTCGAAGTACCTGTGTCCAGCGCTGAAGCGCTGATAGCACGTCTGCGTGAGAAGCTGGATGTCCGCAACGCTCATAAAAATTACTACAAGCTGTCAATCAGTGTTGGGATAACGCATTATGATCCGGAATCAAACTACACTATTGAGCAAATGTTAGTCGAGGCTGATAAATCGATGTATGAGCAGAAACGTGATAAGAGGCATTAGCAGTAGTGGATTGCGGGATGCCATTAACCGCTGCCATAAGCCATGACCAGGCCTTGCATGGCAAACTAACCATCGGCAGTGATGTATGGATTCGTTTCAGCCCGGACAAAGTCCACCTTATCGAAGATAAGCACATTTCCTAATCCTGCTTTTCTCTTAAAAAAATTATTAACCAATATTCACCTACTTTAATCTGCGTTTAATACGGAAAAAATAAAAAAAAATTGCTAAAACGAAAATTGGTAAATAGTCATACAATAAATAAAAGGAGTCAGGAGACAGAATGAGAAAAGATTTATCATCTGGAAATATTCTGTATTTACGACTGCTGAATTCCTAGTACCTGAATATAAGGAGGAAACTGGCCACGATTCCTTTAAAAGATAATATACCCTCCCGGGGTTTCCCGATAGTAAATATGCTATTGATTATTATTAATCTGGCAGTATTCGGGTATGAAGTATATTTGGGAAGGTATTTGGACGAGTTTATTTTTTCTCATGCGGTAATCCCGATCCAGCTTTCATCTGTAGGTATGACCGCAGATCAATTGGTGAGGCTTACTACGGCCATGTTTTTACATGGAGGTTGGTTTCATGTATTGAGCAACATGCTCTATTTATGGATTTTCGGGGATAATGTTGAAGATCGCATGGGACATTTCCGTTACCTGGTGTTTTACCTTTTGACAGGTTATATTGCCACCATAGCCCACATTTTTTACTACCCGTTTTCGAATTCGCCATTGATTGGCGCCAGCGGGGCGATCGCGGGAATTCTTGGGGCTTATTTGATTCTATATCCGCGGGCTAAAGTGCTTACCTTAGTCTTTCTGTTTATATTTATTCAAATCATACCTATCCCGGCGGTAATATTTCTGGGACTTTGGTTCGTCCTGCAAATCCTCAGCGGCGTTGCCGGCTTAACGGATCAGACCGCCCAGGGTGTCGCTTTCTGGGCGCATATCGGCGGGTTTATTGCCGGAATACTGCTTGTAAAGCTTTTTTCCCGGAGTAAAGATAGGGATTATGTTAATTATTAGGAACAAATAACCCAGCGGTGTTATGCTTCAGCAATAAACAAGCAAGAAAACTACTCTGATTTTTGGAGGGTTTCCTGCTTGTTTATTACGTGCTATTTATTGTTAAAAGGAATTGCTGATCAGCGTCTAGAAATATATTGATTAAAATCAATGGTTTTATATAAGCTGCATATTAAGGGACGGTGATTATTCATGATCCGGTTCCAATGTGATTGCGGAAATGATGACGACCAGGGAGGCTTCGATGTCTACGTGTCACAAATTGACTTGTGTGATGTGCTTACTGTCATATGCAGACAGTGCGGCTGTACGAAAGTGGAATTTGTGGCGAGCAACAGAGATACAATAACTTTATTTGATTGATATTGGGTAAACGTATTTATCGCCTGTTGAACGTAGCTGTATGGTAATCCCCGGAATATAATGTATTAAATTTATATACGGGGGTAAGGATATTGGGATGATATTATTTGTACACGGCATGGGCTTCAGCAGCGATAGAGATTATTGGAAGGATTGGGCGGTTCCTCTTCAGAATGAACTGGCGAAACAGAGCCTGGCATTAAAGGATGAGCAGTTTGGCGGAGTTTATTACTATGATCTTGTTCCCGGCCCCAAATATGGTAAGGGGCAAACCGAAGGCGTGCTGCAAATTCAAATAATGGGTTTAAAAAAGCGAGCGGAAGAAGAACTAGGTTCACTTCGCTCGCCTTACGCCAAAGAGACAGGCGCAATCCGTAAGCTTTCAGACTCAATCGTAGACAATTTCGGAGATATTTTCGCTTATTTGTACTGGGATAAAACTTATCAGGAAGTTAATAAACGTCTATACGAGGCAATTGACCAAAGTAATGAGCCTGTGCACTTAGTCGGCTACAGCTTGGGTTCGATTGTCAGTTTTTGCGCCCTCGTGGAGAATCCGGCTACCGCGCGGCAGGTAAGCCATCTGCTGCTGCTTGGCAGCCCGCTTTTCTGGTTTAAACAGGGAGTGGCAAGACACGTTGATCTAGAATCAAGACCGGCAGTTGGACGCTTTACCAATATCGCCGGAGTTATGGATATAGCTTGGCCGCAAATGGTGCCGAAAATACTTCCGGGTCTTGACAGAAATATTGATTTTATAATAAATCCCTTTAATCCGATAAAAGGCCACCAGGAGTATTTCCACAGGGAGGAAGGCTTGCAGGCGATTGCGTCTGAAGTAGTAAAGGGATGGAGCTAATTATATGCGACACGGATGAGATACGCCGCCTAGTAAAAACAGGCGGTTTTCTTTATTGTCTGGAAAAATGCTCCGCTTTTTTTATGATATAATTATTAAAAAAATGCATGATTTTCCGGCAAGCAGTTAAGGTTAATAAAAGCTTAGCCGTTCCAGCAAGTAAGTTATGTCGTAAAGAGGGTGTTCTTTTGAGTGTTGTGATCCTTGCTTTAGAAACATCTTGCGATGATACATCGGCGGCGGTGGTAGTTGACGGTACAAAGATACTGTCGAATATAATTTCATCTCAGGTGGATGTGCACGGTAAGTTTGGCGGAGTGGTACCTGAAGAGGCTTCCCGTAAACACCTGGAACTGATTAACCACGTGATCTCTGAAGCGTTGTCAGTGGCCGGACTTGGCTTCAAGGAACTGGATGCAGTTGCGGTAACATATGGACCAGGTCTGGTTGGCGCGCTTCTTGTAGGAGTGTCGGCCGCAAAAGCCATCGCTTACGGGCTGGATCTGCCTTTGATTGGCATTAATCATATCGAAGGACATATTTATGCAAACTTTCTGTCCGAGCCCAATATTGCTTTTCCCCTGATCTGCTTGGTTGTTTCAGGAGGTCATACCGACTTGGTAATGATTAAGAAACATGGTTATTATCAAGTTGCAGGAAGGACACGGGATGACGCGGCGGGTGAGGCATTCGACAAGGTAGCGCGAGCTTTGGGACTCGGTTATCCGGGGGGACCTTTAATTGACCGCCTGGCCAGGGGAGGTAAGCCCGACGCGATTGCTTTCCCCAAAGCCTATTTGGAAGAAGGTAGTTTTGATTTCAGCTTTAGCGGTTTGAAGTCAGCGGTAATTAACTATATACACCGGGAGGAGCAAAACGGTGAAGAGGTGAATAGAGCGGATCTGGCTGCCGGTTTTCAAAAGGCGGTGACAGATGTATTAATTGATAAAACATTGGATGCAGCCCAAAAAGCAGGAGTGTCCACTGTTCTTCTGGCCGGAGGAGTGGCCGCGAATACCCTGCTGCGGACGGATTTGACCGGTAAGGCCGCTAAAATAAACCGCCGGGTAATCTGTCCGCCGCCGGTGCTGTGTACCGACAACGCGGCAATGATTGCCGCGGCGGCCTATTATAAATATCTAAGAAGTGCTTTCGCCCCTTTGACTTTAAACGCAGTTCCTGATTTAAAACTTGGCGAGGAAAGGTACGAAGGTAATTTCAGAGGTAAAATCATGTAATAGATTAATAATTTTGCTATTATGTATTTTTGTTATATATTTTGCCAGGAAAATAGTTATGTTAATTAATAATGCTGTGGATAATGTGCATAAGTCTGTTAATAACTTATAAATAAAGGGGTTGCCCTGTGGGAAATCAGTTTGAGATATGAATGAAAACCAAGTTGAAAATTATATATTGCATGGAGCTGTAAACGGCAATATTTTACCTCTAACATCAATGTGCAATATGCGCTGTATATTTTGCTCACACAGCCAAAACCCATCATGTGTGAGAGTCTACCGGATCGCGCCCCGCAGCGCGGCGGAGGTCGCAAGAACACTATCATTTATGGATCGGGCCTATCCGGTGGTAATCGGCGAATCGGTTACCAGGATTATTGAAGGAGAACCATTTACCCATCCAGGCATAGAAGATATTCTGCAACTGGTCCGTGACAGGTTTACCGGTACGACAATACAGATCACTACCAACGGCAGTCTGCTGGATGAGAGTATGGTAAAGATGTTGAAAACACTGGGCAAAGTTGTGATCAACCTTTCTTTGAACAGCGCCACTGAAGCAGGCCGTGCGTTATTAATGGGTGATAAAAATGCTCTCAGCTCAATAAAATGCCCGATTTTGTTGCAAGAACACAAAGTTCCTTTTCATGGCAGTGTTGTGGCCATGCCTCATTTGGTCGGGTGGCAGGATGTCTGCAAAACAATAAAATATCTATCCGAATGCGGCGCTCAAACCATTAGAATATTGCTGCCCGGTTATTCCAGGCTGGCGCCTGCTGCTTTACAGTTTGGGCCTTCTGTTTTGCCTGAATTGCGTTTATTGGTAACACGGCTGAGGAAAGAATTATCCACTCCCTTAATCTGCGAACCCCCGGCAATCCAAGATCTGGAGCCGCGTATCGCCGGAGTAATCGACGGTACACCCGCCGGGCGGGCAGATATTAGACCGGGCGATTTAATTGTTTCTGTAAACAAAGTTAGACCTTTAACCCGCGTGCAGGCATTTAATGAAATTTATAAAACAGCTTCACCGGTGCTAAAAATAAAAAGAGGAGATGAACAGAAATATGTCCGGTTAGATAAAAATTCGCGTGAACGTTCCGGTCTGGTGATGGATTATGATATAGACCCGGATCTAATAAAGGATATCAACCGGGTGATCCGACGCCGGCGGGTGTCGAAGGCGCTTGTCCTCACTTCTGAACTTGCCGGACCGGTGATTAATATGGCGCTGAAGCAATTTTATCAAGGAGCCGCGGAAATCCGGGTAGTAGTAGTGCGCAACATGTTTTTTGGAGGCTCAATTAAAGCAGCCGGTCTGCTAACTATAAAAGATTTTCAAATCGCCCTGGCGGATTTCTTCAATGAGCATCCGGGATGGCAGCCGGAGCTGGTTCTTTTGCCGGGATTGGCATTCGACCACCAGGGCAGGGACCTTACAGATCTTTCATATATGGATTTAGGAGAAAAGTACGGCACGGTCATCGATATATTATAAGTCTTTTAGCAAAGAAAACATGACGGGGTGGGGGAGTGTCCAAAAGCGCGTTAAGGAAAGCAGTGCTCCAGGAGAGGATGGCTTTAAGCTCTGCTGAAGTGACAGAGAACAGCAAGCTTATTATAAATAAAGTAATGGCGATGAAAGAGTACTGTCAGGCAAAAACTGTAATGATGTACTTGGATTTTCGCAACGAAGTGCGCACAGGAACCCTAGTGTCGCGGTCTATGGATGACGGTAAGCGGGTTGTTGTTCCTGCTACCGAAAAAAAAGACAGCGTGTTGATACCTTCTTTAATTGTGGACTACCCCGGCGACCTCCAGCCCGGCAACTGGGGTATTCTGGAGCCTAAACCGCATTGCCTGCGGCCGGTTGAACCGGGCGATATTGATTTAGTATTTGTGCCTGGAGTCGCTTTTGATCTCCGGGGCAACCGTTTAGGCTACGGCGGCGGTTATTATGACCGCTTTTTAGCCAAACTTAGTTCCCGCTCGGTTTTTATCGCCCTGGCCTTCGAGATCCAAGTGCGGCGATATGTATATCCTGCCGTTCATGATATAGCGATGCACTACCTGGTTACAGAAAAAAGGCTAATCAAAATTTTGCCGCGGGAGAAATGAGCTTATCGCACCAATTAATGGTTGGCCTAAAAAAAATGACAATTTGAAAAGGGTTATTTAATTATTTGGCGAAATATGAATTATTTAAGGTTATGAACGAGTATACCAGGTCTATGAGCCTGGTATTATACATGAGATAGGGGTATACTTAATGATAACAATTAAATTATTAAAAAATCAGACAATCTTTACAGCAGCCAGATTATTTATTTTTTGCTTAGTGACGGTTATATGCTATTTCGCTTGGCCGGGCTCAGACGTTTCACACGAAGCCAGCGCGCAGGCAAAGCAGTCCGTGCCTGCAGACCAGCGGGTGGCGGTATTATTTTTTCACGCGGTTGGTGAAGAACCGTCTAATCCGAACACGATGCCTCTGAAAGATCTGGAGGAAACATTTCAGGCGCTGCAGGATAGTGATTACCATCCGATCAGCTTGGAACAATTTCATGCATTTATCGACGGACAGGCTGAAGTGCCCCAACGGGCGGTTTTACTTACATTCGATGACGGGTACAGCGATGTCTACAGTATGATTTTCCCGCTGACAAAGCGTTACAACTACCCCGCTGTGTCGTTTGCCGTCACAAAGTGGTTCGACCGGTACCCGAGACCGGAGAAAAGCCGCGAACACCTGAGTGTAGAAGAAGCGAAGGAGTTGTTAAGCTCAGGCCTGTGGCAGATTGGCGGCCACAGCTATGACGGACACCGTTTGATTCGGGGGGCACATAATCAAGAAGGCGCTTATTTAACAACCCGCAGCTTGATGGAAAGAGATTTTCGTTTGGAATCTGAAGCGGAATACCGGGCCAGGGTTTGGCAGGATATTAATCTAAACACCATGGCCTTAAAACTGGCCGGCGTGAGCGAGCCGAAGGATTTCGCCTTTCCTTACGGCGCCTATAACGAAGACCTGGTTAAATTGCTCAATGAGGCCGGCTATACCTACCTTTTTACAAATAATCAAGGTCTGAACGGACCGGGCGAGGATCCTTCATGCATTCGTCGAATCGGCGCCGGTCGCTGCGCCAAAGAAACTATAGCTATTTTGGAAAAATACTTCGCGCAGGGCAATAATTAAAAATATTGTTTAACATTCGCTAATTAAGCGGGGATGATGGTAATCGAACGGAATACATTGCGCCAGCTCCTGGAAGACGTAAAAAACGGCACCGTTGGTGTGGATGCCGCATTAACCAAAATGAAAGACTTGCCTTTTGAAGATCTCGGCTTCGCGGTAATTGACCACCATCGAACCCTGCGCAAGGGTTTTCCGGAAGTGATTTTCTGTCAGGGAAAGACAATTGAGCATATTGTCCAGATATTTTCCAGGCTTGGCGCTGGAAATAAAAACATCCTGGGAACCAGGGCTTCAAGGGAAGTATATTTATCTGTGCGGGAAATATATCCTGCGGCTGTATACAACGAGTTAGCCAGGACGATAGTGGTTAGTCATGGTGAGAATCCAAATAAAACAGGCAACGTTTTGGTTTTGAGCGCGGGTACTGCTGATTTGCCTGTGGCGGAGGAAGCTGCCGTAACCGCCGAGGTGATGGGGAGTCATGTCAGGAAAGCATATGACATCGGGGTGGCAGGACTCCACCGCTTGTTGGATAAGCTGGAATTAATACGTTGGGCGCATGTAATTATTGTCGCAGCCGGTATGGAAGGGGCACTCCCCAGCGTGATCGGCGGGCTGGCAGACCAGCCGGTAATCGCCGTACCGACCAGTACGGGCTACGGCGCCAGTTTTAACGGACTTTCGGCTTTATTAGGGATGTTGAACAGTTGCGCGTCAGGTGTTAGTGTTGTTAACATTGATAATGGTTTTGGCGCCGGCGCAATGGCCAATACGATTACGAGGATGATTGAAAGGGCAACAAAAGAAAAAGCTTAATAAGATAACCCAAACAGAAATTTATTCAAATTGCCTGTCTAAGAGGAAGTTTGGTATAATAAATAATATCCTGCTGAATTAGTTCTTTTTATACTAATAGGTGATTTTATTGAGTGTGTATTGGCAGGGCTTGGTGGAAGCAATCCATTTGTTAATGAGCGGGGCTCGTGATGTCCTGGAGGTAATACTGCGAATCCTTCATGTATCCGGCACGGCCACAATTATCGGAACAGTGATAGGCGTTCCTTTGGGTACTTTAAATAGCCCTCGTTTCCTTTCCGGGACGACGCTTGGCGATTAGCATGATCAACTTAGGGATGGGATTGCCTCCGGTTGTCGTAGGCCTGTGGGTATGCCTGACTTTAAGCCGCTATGGTCCTCTGGGCTTGCTAGGACTGCTTTATACTCCCACGGCAATGATTACGGCCCAGGTCATCATCGCGGCACCGATAATTACCGGATTCAGCGGCGCAGCAGCGAGGAAGGTAATACCTGCAATTTATTACAGTTGACTAAATAACAATATTGGCATAAAGACGAGAAGGTGAGTAGTAGTATGCGGGACAAGTACCAGCGGGAGATTAATTATTTGCGTGTTTCTGTGACTGACCGGTGCAATTTGCGCTGTGTCTACTGTATGCCGCCGGAAGGTGTAAAATTTGTTCCTCATAAAGAGATCCTGAGCTTTGAAGAAATCGAGGTCGTTATTAGAGCGGCTGCTTATATAGGTGTAAAAAAGGTGCGCTTGACAGGGGGAGAACCTTTGGTGCGCAGGGGGGTGGAGAGACTGGTCGGGCGCATTTCCAACATCCCCGGAATAGACGATATAGCTCTGACTACCAATGGTTTGATCCTGCCAAAATATGCTGAGGTTTTGAAAGAAGCCGGATTGCGGCGAGTAAATATCAGTCTTGATACCCTTGATAGTGACAGATACCACGAATTTACCCGTTATGGTAAGTTGTCCAGAGTTTGGGAAGGGATCATTTCCGCTCTGGATGCCGGTTTTCATCCAGTTAAGTTGAATACAGTCGTCATTCGTGGTTTCAACGATGACGAGGTGGTAGACATAGCCAGATTAACCATGGAAAAACCATTGCATGTACGTTTCATTGAAATTATGCCCATAGGCTCCTCTAACTCTTGGGTTACGGGCCGTTTCGTGCCCGCGGAAGAAATAATGTCTCGGATCGGCGCCAAGCTTGGGCAGCTTATTCCGGCCAAAATACCCGAAGGCAGCGGGCCGGCCAAGTACTACCGCCTTGAAGGCGCCCAAGGTACGGTTGGCTTTATCACATCAATGAGCGATCATTTTTGCAGTAATTGCAACCGCCTGCGACTGACTTCAACTGGAAGTTTGAGACCATGCCTATATGATAGATGCGAGATAGATTTGAGAACCCCGCTGCGCGACGGGGCGGGTATCAAAGAGATAGCCGGTCTGATTAGAAAAGCGGTTAGTTTAAAAGCGGATCGGCACCACATGCTTGACGGTTGGCAGGACAAGCGGGTAATGTCTCAAATCGGCGGATAACAAATATTAGAGGAGGGTTACGGCGATATTATGGGAATAATAAAGGCAATATGTACAAGCCCTGATAAAGGAATGCGCAAGAAGAATATCGGCCGGGGGCAGTTAATTCAAGAACACGGTTTGTGTGGCGATGCGCACGCAGGCGACTGGCATCGCCAGGTCAGCCTGCTTGCTGTCGAAAGCATCGATAAAATGCGGGCGCTGGGGCTGGAAGTGGGGCCCGGCGACTTTGCGGAAAATCTGACCACCGAAGGTATTGACCTGGTTAGTCTCCCCCTGGGCACCCGCCTTAAAATAGGCGGCGAAGCGATAGGTGAGGTAACGCAAATCGGCAAGGAATGCCATGATCATTGCGCAATATACTACCAGGCCGGAGATTGTGTTATGCCCAGAGAGGGTATTTTTGTGCGCATCCTGCTTGGCGGAGAAATTAAAGTGGGTGACCCGATTAATGTTTATGAAAAAAAATGTTATAAAAAAGTAGTAAAGGATGTGTCATTATTGGAAGTGAGTTCAGAGATTCTAGAAGCTGTTGAAAAAGCTTCTAGAGAAAAGGTTTTAACATGCACTGAGGCAAGGAAATTGGCAGAGGAACTAAAAGTATCTCCCAAGCTTATCGGTGATGCCGCCGACAAGCTAAAAATAAAAATCAGAGTTTGTGAACTGGGATGTTTTTAAGGAAGGAGCAACCTTTAACAAGGTGAGATGTGGCTGAATTATTTAAAGCTTTGACTGTGGAAGAAGCAAAGGCGGCATTAACCCGCTACCTGTCGGCTCAAATCAACCATGGATGGTTTTGCAGTACGGGCTAAGGATACATACGGAGCTTCGGAGAGTCTGCCTGCATACGTGGATATCAGCGGCGAGGTGTTGATGGGAAGTGGCATGCCGCAAGGTAGATTGAGCGCCGGGCAGGCTTGGCGCAATATCTACGGACGGAATGCTGCCATCCGGCGCTGATGCGGTGGTGATGGTGGAGTATGCTGTCATCTATCGGCGTTACGCATGTAGCTGTAATCCCTCCCCGCAGTGTCGGAATCATATCCACAGGTGACGAACTGGTTGCGCCGTCTAAATTTCCCGCGCCGGGACAAGTGCGTGACATAAACTCTTATACCTTGTTCGGAGCAGTGGCGGCATGCGGCGGAGAACCACACTGCTATGGTATTGTAGGAGACTATTATAAAGAATTAAGAAACGTTTTAGAACGTGTAATTGCGGAAAATGATATCGTGCTGCTTTTCCGGGGGAAGTTCCGTGGGCGCGCGATGTTGCCATGGAAGCAATTGATTCGATGGGTAAACCGGGCGTACTCTTCCACGGGATTTCCATCAAGCCGGGAAAGCCGGCCCTGGGAGCCATGGTAGGTGACAGACCGGTTTTCGGTCTGCCCGGTCATCATGCTTTGGCTATGGTGGTTTTTGGTTTTTGATCTCCTGGTAGCGCCGCTGATTCGTTCCGGTGAATATTTAGTATCAAAAAAAGATACATTAATAGAGTACCCCTTGCAAGCGGAGATTGTACGTAATCTCCGTTCCGCGGCCGGACGTGAGGATTTTATCCGCGTAAGGCTTTTTTTACGGGAAGGCAGGCTTTGCGCCGAACCCGTGCTCGGTATTTATTACCTGCGTTTAAAATACCCTTCCTCATCACTTTCCTCCGCCCATGTCGGGAGCTTGGGGGCTTGTCAGCTATTAAGCGCGGTGAAGCGCACTGCGCCGGCATGCATTTACTGGACGAGAAGACTGGCTCTTATAATATTACATGTTTAAAAGCTGCCTGACCGTAAAGTTTTGCTGGTGAACCTGGTATACCGTGAGCAAGGGCTGATTCTAGGCGAAGGGAACCCGAAAAATATTCGCTCGCTTGAAGATCTGGCCAGGCCCGGGCTCACCTTTGTCAACCGCCAGCGCGGGTCCGGCACCAGGATCTTGCTTGACTACCGCCTCGCGGAACTTGGAGTTGATACAGATATTATCCACGGGTACGACCATGAGGAATATACCCATATGGCCGTGGCAGCGGCCGTGAAAGCAGGAGCGGCCGACGTGGGTTTGGGTATTCGCGCCGCAGCGCAGGCTCTT
Source organism: Pelotomaculum terephthalicicum JT (assembly GCF_022410535.1). Taxonomy (GTDB): domain Bacteria; phylum Bacillota; class Desulfotomaculia; order Desulfotomaculales; family Pelotomaculaceae; genus Pelotomaculum_D; species Pelotomaculum_D terephthalicicum. Next base: position 74,725 of record NZ_JAKNBL010000006.1, on the reverse strand, counting down.
GGACTGAAGTATATTGGCATTGCCCAAGAGCGTTATGATTTATGTATACCTGCAGAATATTTTGATACACCGTATATACAAAGGCTGCTGGAAGTGGTGTCTTTATATGACCTTCGTGACTGCGGCAAAGTAATGTGGCAAAGCTAATAACTTGGAAATATAGTACAGTTTATTATAGATGGAGGGCGTATTATTGAATAATCTTACTCACCTGGATGAACAGGGACAAGCGAGGATGGTCGAAGTCGGTGGCAAAGAAATAACCCGCAGGCTGGCGGTAGCCCGTGGTGAGATAGTAATGCGTCCGGAGACGCTGGCAATGATCATCTCCGGCAAGGTGGCCAAGGGAGAAGTTTTTGGCGTGGCCAGATTGGCTGGGATTATGGCTGCAAAGCAAACCTCAAGCCTGATTCCTCTATGCCACCCCTTGAACATAACCGGAATTGATGTTCAATTCCGCCCCGACCAGGAACATAATAAAGTAGAAATAGAAGCCAGTGTGCGAATCACCGGGCAAACCGGTGTGGAAATGGAAGCGCTTACAGCTGTTTCAATTGCTGCTTTAACGATATACGACATGTGCAAAGCAGTCGACCGTGAAATGACGATTCGCGCAATCAGGTTGATTCATAAGAGCGGCGGCAAAAGCGGTATTTTTGAGCGGGAGCACGAAAGCTGAATTATGAAGAGGTGAATGAATCTGTATAAAATTGCTGTTATTACGGTAAGCGACAAGGGCTCACGCGGAGAGCGCAAGGACGAGAGTGGTCCGGCAATTTGCGAAATGATTGAATCCCTGGGTGAAGTGGTAAGCTGTCACATGGTTCCTGATGAGCTTGACTTAATTCAAGAATTAATGATTAACCTGTCCGATATTGAAAAAGTTGACTTGATCTTGACTACCGGCGGTACAGGTTTAAGCCCTCGCGATAACACGCCGGAAGCCACCCTGGCGGTAATTGAGCGGGCAGTCCCCGGACTGGCCGAAGCCATGAGAATGGAAAGCTTAAAAAAGACCAACCGGGCTATGCTATCCAGGGCTGTAGCGGGAGTGCGCCGGAGCACCTTGATTATCAATCTTCCAGGCAGCGTCAAGGCTGTCCGGGAGTGCCTGGGAGTAATCCTGCCCGTGTTGCCGCATGGGCTTGAAATACTATCCGGCAAGGCCGGTGATTGCGGCAATAGCGGCAATAATGGGAATTAAAAGGTATTTTTTAAAATTTATGTATAAAAAATATTATCAGTGGGAAAATATTTCTAGGCAGATAAAAATAATACCAGAAACTGAGGTAATCTTGAAACAGAGGGAGAAAATCAAAGGCTTATCAAGCTAATTTCTTTATTTTGTATATTTTCATTGAAATTATGCGATGATGTTGTTTGCTTTTGATTTTCTTATTTAATATTATATTTACGTTGGTATTAGCACTCGCCAACAATGAGTGCTAACAATAAACAGACTAACCAGTAAGGAGGGGTTTATGTGATCAGACCTTTAGGTGACCGGGTTGTAGTTAGGCCCATGCCGAGTGAAGAAAAAACAAAAAGTGGTATAGTGTTGCCGGATACCGCGAAAGAAAAGCCACAGGAGGGCGAGGTCGTAGCAGTCGGTAATGGAAGATTGCTTGAAACCGGTCAGCGTGTATCGATCGATTTAAAACCGGGAGACAAAATCCTTTTCTCCAAATATGCCGGAAACGAAGTTAAGATCGATGATGTGGAATACTTGATTATGCGTGAAGCCGATATCCTCGGTGTTATCGAGAAGTAGATATTAAAAGGAGGTTCGAAAAATGGCAGGCAAAGAGATAATTTTCCGGGAAGATGCCAGGCGTGCTCTGGAAAAAGGTGTTAACGCACTGGCGGAAGCCGTCAAGGTTACTTTAGGTCCCAAAGGACGCAACGTCGTACTGGAGAAAAAATTTGGTTCTCCGATGATTACCAACGACGGAGTTACCATTGCCAGAGAAATAGAACTGGCCGACCCATTTGAAAATATGGGCGCCCAATTAGTCAAGGAAGTTGCCACCAAGACTAACGATGTCGCCGGTGACGGCACTACAACCGCTTGCGTGCTGGCTCAAGCCATCGTAAGAGAAGGCTTAAAGAATGTGGCGGCGGGCGCCAACCCGATGATTATTAAGCGCGGTATTGAAAAAGCTGTTGAAAAAGCGATAGAAGTAATTAAAGAACAGGCTAAGCCTATTGAGAGCAAGTCGGCAATCACCCAGGTTGCCACCATCTCAGCCAATGATGAAGTTATCGGCAGCTTGATCGCCGACGCGATGGAAAAAGTGGGTAAAGACGGCGTTATTACCGTTGAAGAATCAAAAGGGACTACAACCAACCTGGAAGTTGTTGAAGGCATGAACTTTGACAGGGGTTATACTTCCGCGTATATGGTTACTGATACAGACAAGATGGAAGCTAATTTAAGTGATCCCTACATACTGATCACCGATAAAAAGATCTCGGCCATTGGGGATCTCCTGCCGGTTCTGGAAAAAATCGTACAGACAGGCAAGCCGCTTCTGGTTATTGCTGAAGACGTGGAAGGCGAAGCGCTGGCTACCCTGGTTCTGAACAAACTGCGCGGCACATTCCAGTGTGTTGCGGTAAAAGCCCCGGGGTTTGGCGACAGGCGCAAGGCAATGTTGGAGGATATCGCTATCCTCACCGGTGGTGGCGTGATTACAGAAGATCTTGGCTTGAAGCTCGATAGCGTTACGATTGAACAACTTGGCCGGGCCAGCAAAGTCCGCGTCAAGAAAGAAGAAACAATTATCGTTGGCGGAGCGGGCAATACTGACGATATTACCAAGCGGGTTGCCCAAATTAAAAACCAGATAGAAGAAACCACATCTGATTTCGACAGAGAAAAGCTACAGGAGCGCTTGGCTAAACTAGCCGGCGGTGTAGCGGTAATCCAGGTGGGCGCTGCCACGGAAACTGAAATGAAAGAGAAAAAGCTCCGTATCGACGACGCGCTGAACGCTACCAGAGCGGCAGTCGAGGAAGGAATCGTGCCCGGCGGCGGCGTAGTCTTTGTCAACGCTGTAAAGGGTATGGAAAACCTTACATCCGATAACCTTGACGAGAAGACAGGCATAGATATTGTCCGCAGATCTTTGGAAGAGCCTCTGCGTCAGATTGCCAACAACGCCGGTCTCGAAGGTTCGGTAATTGTTGAAAAAGTGAAGAACTCAGAAGCAGGTGTGGGATTTAACGCCCTTGTTGGCGAGTTTGTTAATATGATTGACTCTGGTATAGTAGACCCCGCCAAAGTGACCCGGTCAGCTCTCCAAAACGCAGCGAGCATCGCGGCCATGATTTTAACAACCGAGACACTGGTAGCTGAAAAAGTTGATAAGGATAACGCCATGGCGGCCGCGGCGGCTATGGGCGGCATGGGTGGCATGGGTGGCATGGGCGGCATGATGTAAGATGATTTAATTAATATGAGATTTGTTAATTATCAGTTATAATTAAGGAAGGGTGCAATTTACCCTTCCTTTCCTTAATTTTATGCAGGTATTGTTATTTAGTTTTTTTAACTGGGAGTGTGAATTTATGAGGGTCGTTACTATTTGCACCCAACATGGCTGGCTGGCTGCCGGATGGTCCGAGGCAGGATTGAGAGGTTTAGTATTGCCTCAAAAAAGTTATGAAGAAGCAATAGCGAAATTAGCTGTTCAGTTACGGGTTGACTCTTCAATGCTTTTACCTGAACAGCCGCAAGATGTTGAAAAAAAACTTGTCCAAGAAATTGAAAAATATTTTCGAGGAGAATTGGTCAACTTCACCGCTTCAATAGACTGGACCGGTTACACTTCTTTTCAACGACAAGTTTTAGCAGTAGTACAACAAATACCATATGGTAAAGTCAGTTCTTATAAACAAGTTGCCATTGAAGCCGGTTTTTCAAAAGCGGCAAGGGCTGTGGGAGGGGTTATGCGTTCAAACCGCACACCGCTAGTGATCCCGTGCCACCGGGTACTTGCCTCCGATGGTTCCTTGGGCGGTTTCAGTGGTGGACTTGACGCGAAAAAATTATTATTAGAATTAGAATCGATACCTGCGGTTTGATTAAACGAGGATCTTCTAGCCATTTCACGAAAAATTCTACTTTCTTAAAGCCCTAACAGAGAAGTTTTGGTTAACTGTAAACTAACTCATTAACTCCCCCCATAAATAATTACTAGATATGGGGCGGTGGTACTTTACTCTGTGGGTGAGCTCCTCTTCAGTAAATCCATTACTTCTTCTTTTATAGCATCACGAACCATTCGAAAAGTTTCTATAATTTCTTTTTCGTTACCGGACGATTTTGCCGGGTCGGGTAAATTCCAGTGTTCCCTGTTTACACCGGGGGGAGTTACCGGGCACTTATCATTGGCATCACCGCACAGAGTAATTACATAGTCACTTTTTGTTAAAATATTTTCATCGATTAAATCCGAAGTCTGGTTAGATATATCTATGCCAACTTCCGCCATCACCTGTATGGCTGTCGGGTTAACACTGTGGCTTTCTATTCCAGCGCTAAAAACCTTAAATTTTTCACCACCATAATATTTCGCAAAACCTTCCGCTATTTGACTGCGGCAGGAATTGCCCGTGCAAAGAAAATAAATTAACGGCTTAGTTTCCATGTTTAGGTCAACCGCCTTTCAATATATTTTAGGAAGCTTACTTGACTAAAAATCCAGTAATATTTACAATATAACATAAACATTTAATTATTTAAATATGTAAGTTTAGGTGGTATACGATGATCAACATTTTCAAGGCGTTAGGAGACTCGCACAGGCTAAATATATTAAAATTGTTGACCTGCCAGGAAATGGGGGCATGTGAGATTATCCAGGCCATCGGCTTGTCGCAACCGGCCATTGCGCACCATTTAAAAATCTTAAAACAAGCGGGGCTGATTAATAGTGAGAAGGAGGGTAAAATTGTCTTTTATACTTTGAATAAAGAAGGTATCAGGGAATTTTACAAGCAGATGGACGGTTTTCTTGACGATCTGGCTTGTTTTTCCTGTTCCCCGCCGAAACCATCGCCGCTCAGACAAAATCCTAATCTCTGCACAGAAATGGGTTTCGACCCGGAATGTTGCGAAAAAATGATTGATAAAGAAAAAATCATTATAAAGAGAAAGCGGCGGTAAACAGTATGTCGGAAAAAGCTGCGGCAAAACTCTCCTTGCTCGACCGCTATTTAACGGTATGGATATTTCTGGCCATGTTTTTCGGTGTGGGATTGGGCTATGTTATGCCGGAAGTGGCGAACCTGCTAAGAGAATTCCAGGTTGGCACCACTTCGATTCCCATTGCCGTCGGCCTAATTGTGATGATGTACCCGCCTCTGGCCAAGGTTAAGTACGAGGAAATCGGTGGAGTTTTTAAAAACGTCAGGGTGCTGGGACTCTCTTTGCTACAGAACTGGATTATCGGGCCGGTGTTGATGTTCTTTTTGGCAATCATCTTTTTGCAAAACTATCCTGAATATATGGTAGGTATAATTATTATCGGTCTGGCTAGGTGCATTGCCATGGTCATTGTTTGGAACTCTTTGGCCAAAGGGGATTCAGAGTACGCGGCAGCACTAGTGGCCTTAAACTCAATTTTTCAGGTGCTTTTCTTTTCAGTTTACGCCTACTTTTTTGTTACCCTCTTGCCCCAGTGGCTGGGGATCAGGTCAATGGCCATCCATATTTCCATGGCGGAAGTGGCTAAAAGCGTAATGATTTACCTCGGTATTCCCTTCCTTGGCGGAGTGATCACCAGACTTACCCTGATGCCGGTCAAGGGCAAAGAATGGTATGAGAAAAAATTTATCCCCAAAATCAGCCCACTTGCGCTAATCGCCCTCTTATTTACTATTATCGTGATGTTCTCTTTGAAGGGAAACTATATCATCACCTTACCGATGGATGTAGCTAGAATCGCCATACCGCTGCTAGTCTACTTTGTAATCATGTTCTTCCTGTCCTTCTTCCTCAGTAAATCGTCCGGAATTAATTACAGCCAGGCCACAACACTTGCTTTCACGGCTGCCAGCAATAACTTTGAGCTGGCCATCGCGGTGGCTGTAGCGGTATTTGGCATTGATTCGGGTCAGGCTTTTGCCGCGGTTATCGGTCCCCTCATTGAAGTGCCTGTAATGATCGGTTTGGTTAACATTGCCCTTGGGTTCAAACGCAAATATTTTGCAAATGAACTGCAGGAGGCAAAGTAACGACTGGACTGGAGTCCTGCCATCTTATGGATGAAGTACCCCGACCGTCTGCCAGGGAGCCAGGTGTCCTAACCGGGGCAGTTGCTACTCACGAGGCACCGCCATCTTTATGATCCTCGGCAACGTGTGTACGAGGAACTGCGCCTTCTGTGCGGTCAGCCACAGCAAGGCGGGTGAGGCAGACCAGGAAGAGCCGGTTCGGTTAAAAGAAGCGGTCAATGTCTCGGGGTTAAAGCATATCGTGGTTACTTCCGTAACCCCACACAATATAGAGACCATACCCCGGCTTTACCCTTTACCCCAGTATCGCCACGGGGCTTCTTCCCGCCGGGGTTTCTTGGCCTGCTGGCTGAAGCCGCGCAAAGAGCCCGTGCCGGAACGATGGTAAAACAAAGCTATAATAACAGCAAATTATATAAAAATTACTTTCCGCTACTGCGGACTATTTTAAAGTTGGAGGTCGATTTAAAGTGAAAGAAGTCAGTATAGCCATATTCGGAACTAATGCACCTATGCCTTCCGGTAGTTGCTGAGGCCCATCCCCGGAGGCCGCATGTTGCGGCCCTGCAAAGCCAATGCAAGAAGAAGCTGAGGATTTAAAAGAATTTCTTGTGCAAAATTTTGTCGAAGCCATCCAATATGCTTACGTGGATGTGCAAAGTAAAGAGATAGAGAATTATCCGGATATTATAAAAATCCTGGATAGAGTAAAGCTTCCTTTGACTGTGATTAACGGCGAGCCCCGCTTCCACGGTGGTTTTTAAAACCATGATTCCCATTGGTACGGTGTTGCTGGCGAAAGGCATGAGTTTGGGAGCGATAATGGCATTGATAATCGGTGGTGCCGGGGCCAGTATTCCTGAATTAACATTACTCGCATCCATATTTAAACCTAAGCTGGTAGCCATTTTTACAGTAACTATTTTTGCCGTAGCCATACTGTCCGGATTCATATTTCAAATTCTCCAGCCGATATTATAAGACGAAAGGGGGTAAGCTGAAAATATGGGCTGTTGTGATCCTGATGCACCCAAGATCTATAAGAAGAAATTATATCCCAGAAAGCGCTGAAAGGGAATATAAGATAGCTCTGCACAATGAATATAAAAACTATATAGCCAGATCTTAATAATAAGGCAGGTAATGCCGGGGGAGTTTTGAAAATGAGTAAAGAAAAAGATGAGAAGAAAGGGTTATTTGGCTTCTTTAAAAAGCTGAAGACGTCATGATGTGACATGAAAATTGTCCAGGTGGACAAAGAAGAAAAAAATAAAGAAGACTGTTGTGATTTTAAAATTGTTCCTGATGATGAGAAAAAATAATCACAATAAGAAAGCAATTATCTAAGAAAAAACTGTAGGGGACAGCCGTTATATTAATTAGCCGAGATGTTTTAAGGAGGGTTTATTATTACGAGTAGATTAAAAACAGCGTTATCACTTTTTAGTAATGGATTTCAATGTTCTCAGGCTGTCCTTGCTTCATTTGCTCCACAACTAGGTATGGAGGAAGAAAAAGCTATAAAGGTAGCCGGCGCTTTTGGGGGTGGAGTAGGCCATACAGGCGGCACATGCGGTGCTGTTAATGGCGCTTTCATGGTAATAGGGCTAAAATATGCGGATACAGACGCAAAAAATTATAAAGCTATGAAAAAGTCTTATGCTGTTGCGCGGGAATTTATTAAGCAATTTGAAATACTGAACGGATCTACAATTTGCAAGGATTTAATAAAATGTGACATTAGTACTTCTGAAGGGATAAAGTATGCTATAGATAAGAACCTCTTTACCTCCGTGTGCCCTAAATTCGTACGGAATTCTGTTGAAATCTTGGAAGAGTTATTTGAAGAGTTATTTAAGGAAGACTGAGATCTTGGAAAGTTTTTTACGTAGCATTTCAGCCACAAGCGTGTAGTCGACCTGCCGCCGATAGGAGGACAAAGTAAAGTTGTTTTTGTGCCGAGGCTAACAGTAATAAAGGTTCAAATTTATAAGAGTAGAAAAAGGGAGGGCATTAATATGCCGCATGTTTGGGGTTACAGCATTTATCCAGTTGTAAATGGTGAGACGTGCGTTGCTTGCGCAACATGCTATGAATTGTGCCCGGCAGAACCCAGGGTATTTGAAATCAAAGAAATTTCCACAGTTGTCTACCCCGATGCCTGTCTTGATTGCGGCGCCTGTGAAGAAAGTTGCCCAACTAACTCAATAATATTAACCGAGTAGACATCTGAATCACAATGTCATCGCCCATCATCAGAGAGCCTTCTATACCATAAATATAACACGGTGGCGCTTGGTTTCCCTTTTTAGCCCAGGGATGTTGTTTTACTGACCGACAAGGAACACAATTCGAATTTGCTTCCCTGGCTGAAGTTGCAGAAAGCAGGGCATATCAAGGTTGATTTTACAGTACCCAATTTGGGCAGGATAAAGGACCATGAGGCCAGCTTGAACCGTTTTCTGACCGAGGAACTGATGAACCGTTATGGGGATACGGGGAGGTCAAACGGCCGAATGCGGTGGGGATAGCCGTTGAGCTTAGCGAAAAGAATGACGTCATGATCAGGGACAGTGTTTTCTGTGTGCATTCCTATTTTAACGAGAAGTTCGGACCGGAATGGACCCGCCCCATATCGCACAGTGAGCATAGAATGGTGTATCGGGTTTCCTGCTACTTCTACAATACCATGGATGAATGTCGGATATTCCTGGAAACACTGGATGAGATATTCAAAGAGCGCGGCTATATCTGAGATTTAAGTCAAGCGAACAAGTCAAGCGAACAAAGGAGGAGAACGAAATGCACGAAAATATTATAGCGTATTACCAGGGATTATTAAAAACGGGATCCGAGTATACCGGTAAACTCGAAAATCCATCCATATTCCTGCGAGCTTTAGGAGAAGTCAGCGCAGCCTGTGGTGCAAGCACGGACGATTTTATGAATCTCTACATCCAGGTGGTCAACAACCTCATTTCTGATATCAAGTATCAATGTATCGGTGATCCAGCAACCAAAGTAGCCATAGAGATTCTTTGTACATTGGTGAAAGGGAAGACTTTGGACGAGGCCTCCCTTATAAAGGAGGATGCGTTTTCTCAATTTCTGGGATGCGAGGACGAATTAATGCGGGAAAAAGCCAAGTTCCTGTTGGAATTACTCAACGGGGAAATCCTTCACTATAAAGCACAAACTGAATAGATTTGCTCAAATGCCCTGAAGCAATTTCTCATCCGCATCATTTCTTTGGCTGCAAAGCGGATTAACAATGAGGTTGGCCTACTGTAAGCCGTTTATCATCCTGACTTAAATCAAACTTGACTTTGCCTATAACTTATTGCATAATATAGTTTGTTGACGGGATGTAGCTCAGTTTGGTAGAGCGCACGGTTCGGGACCGTGAGGTCGCACGTTCAAGTCGTGTCATCCCGACCATAATGAACGACGGTTGATGTTTTGGAACACTTCTTTTGGAATGTCCAAACATCAACTTTCTTTTTTTGCATTGAAGTCTTTTGCTTATGCGGTTTGGGCGTATAAGCAATCATTTTATCATCGTCAAAAGCAAAACAGTAGAATGTATAGTTATCGGTTTTAAAATTGTTTATCTGATAAATCAGAAATTCAATTTTTTTACCCGTATATTGCTCCGCTTTCAGGTCGCCCTGTTCTATCAGTTCTTTGAGTTGGGGATTGGCGGCAATGCTGTTATTGATCGTTATAAAAAATTGCACGCCGCTGTTGGTGGCAATTTCAGAGTCGTCACCTATAACCGCATATATCTGTTTGGCGTTTTCTATACCCCGTTTTTGTTCCTCACAGTAAAGGTGTCTAACTTATGTTCCATAATAACCCTTTAACCTAATTATATGCAATCCTTATATAATAAGATTGGTAATTTGTATAATAAATCCAGGGCGGAGGCTTGGAATATATGATATAAAAATTTTTGGTGTGTCCCAGTGTGTCCATATGGGACAAATTGGCCGCTAAAGAGGAACATTGACGGAAGACATAGGTCTTAACTCTCGCAAAAAACCGAGTTTGAATAAAAATTGCTGCATCTTGTTATTGAGCATCACTACTTTTTAATATAAATTCATGTTCCGATAATAGATATTATGTAAACTCACCCCTTCAAAACTGGTTAATTTTATCTTTTTTGTTAGGTTACGCATTAGCATTGTTTAAAGAGAATTACTGTAGTCAAACATTTGTTCCCTGTCCTACTGAACCCACATCCAAACGGTCATTCGGGACTTCACTTTTACCTGAAACTTACAACCACAAGAAATAATGGTAAACCCAAGGGGTAGGTTGGCATCCCTCCTGAGTTCAAACACTAACCCGAAAGTTAGGCAGGAGGAACTCTTCTTCCTTCCTATCGGGCGGGCTCTGCAGCAGGTTACTCAGAATTGATCATGGCTGGAGGCCAGCCACGGCATGATACAAGGTGCTGTTGACAAAGGCCGTTGGCATGTTCAATCACGTTAATTGCCGGCGTTCCTATCCCAGATATCACCGAGAAAAAGCCCCAGGTTAATAAAAACAGTCACCTACAGTAATGCTCCGGCAGCTGAAAAAAACATTACCTTCCAATAAGGCAACCTGGTGATTCCAGACAGGTAAGGCGTTATGTGCCTTAACCCTGGCACAAAATAGGCCAGGACGATGGCCGGCGCCCCGTATCTTCCCGCCCATGCCTCTGCCTTTAAAAGCTTCTCCGGCGTTACACTAATAAAGCGGCCATACTTTTCAAAAAAGGGGTTTCCTATTTTCCTCCCGATAAAATAGCTCACGGACACGCCGGTCAGGCTTCCCAGAACAGCCGTAATCACTACTGGCACAAAGCTTAATATGCCCCTTTCCACGAAAAAACCTATTAAGGTGAGGATTGACTTGGAAGGAAGCAGCACCCCCAGGGTGTCCAATACGAAATACAGGTATAATCCGGTATAACCATGGCTTGATATAAACTGCGCGGCCAATTCCTTCAAGTCCAGAACCATTCCCTCCTCATGTATCAACTGTTTTCTGTTTATAAAGAAGGAGAGCTTGCGCTCTCCTTTATCTTCACCCCTGCGGTAGTAGTAAACACAGGCAAATATAATGCTTTATTACTTGTCAGCTTCTTGAGCTGCTTTAGCCTTTTTAATAATATCTTCCGCCAAGCGTCCCGGCACTTCTTCGTAGCCGGTAAATTCCATCGTAAAAGAACCGCGTCCCTGGGTCATTGACTTAAGATCAATGGCGTAACGGTACATCTCAGATAGCGGAACATGTGCTTTTATCAAGGTTTGTTTCTCCTGGGGTTCGGTGCCCAATACCCGGCCGCGTTTTGTATTGAAATCACTGATTATGTCACCCATAAAGTTGTCGGGCACTAAAACTTCAACATCCATCATCGGCTCCAGGAGAACAGGTTTAGCCTGCATGGCTCCTTTTTTAAACGCAAGTGAAGCGGCGATTTTAAAAGCCAGTTCCGAAGAATCAACCGTATGGTAAGAACCATCATAAAGGGTGGCCTTCACTCCTGTTGTTGGATAACCGGCCAGCACTCCTTCCGTCATTGCTTCCCGGAGACCTTTTTCAACGGCGGGGAAATAGTTTCTGGGAACAGAACCACCGAAAACATCCTCTTCAAAAACAAAATCCTCCTCAGGATTTGGCTCAAATCGTATCCACACGTGACCGTACTGGCCGCGGCCACCTGATTGTTTTTTATGTTTTCCTTCCACTTCAACTTTTGCCCTGATGGTCTCACGATATGGTACTTTGGCATCATTCGTAACTACATCAACGCCAAACTTGCGTTTCAGCCGTTCAATCATAATATTTATGTGCAACTCGCCCATACCTGTAATAAGAGTCTGTTTTGTTTCGGTATTTTTCTCAACCTTCATAGTCGGGTCTTCTTCCAGCAGTTTGTTAAGCGCGTCACCTAGTTTGTCTTCATCGTTTTTACTCTTGGGAGCGATTGCCACAGACAGTGTTGGTACCGGGAAATCAATCCCTTCCAGGACAACCGGTTTGTCCTTATCACATAAAGTGTCGCCTGTAGCGGTATCCTGCAATTTCACAACAACAGCCAAATCACCGGTGGGAACCACATCGGTTTGGGTTGTATTCTTACCTCTGACATAAAGAACATTGCCGATTTTTTCAGTCTTTTCTTTCTTGCTGTTATATACAACCGTGTCACTCTTAAAAATACCGCTGAAAACGCGAAGGAAATTCATCTTGCCGACGTAGGGGTCCGCTATTGTCTTAAATATCAGGGCCGACATAGGACCGTTGTCTTCCTTGGGAGCCGGCAGGTAGTCTACAATGACATCCATCAACTGAACCACGCCGATGTTCTTTGTTGCTGAACCGGCCATTACCGGAACAACCTTTGCCTGCGCGATACTTTTCTTTAAACCATCCTTTATTTCATCCAGAGAGAGTTCCTCTCCCTCCAAATATTTCATGGTCAGGTCGTCGTCTCCCTCAGCCGCAGCTTCAACAAGCAATTCATGAAACTGGCCGATTTCACCGGCAAGCTCTCCCGGTACCGGCGCTTCTTTGCCCTTGCCGTCACCGGTATATGCTTTATTGTCAATGATGTCAACCACACCGGTAAAGGTATCAAATGAACCGTTGGGGATCTGGAGCGGCGCAAAATTACCCTTGAATTTAGTTTTTAGCTCATCTATGACTTTGTTAAAACTGGCATTTTCCCGGTCCATTTTATTTACAAAAATTATTTTCGGCAGGTTATATTTTTCGGCAATATCCCAAATTACTTCATGCTGCACTTCCACGCCGTCCACGGCGGATATGACAAACATGGCGCAGTCGGCAACTCTCAACGCTCCCTTTACTTCACCGATAAAATCAGAAAAACCGGGTGTGTCCAGCAAGTTAATTTTCACGCCGTTCCACTCGCAAGGAACAAGGCTGGTATGTATGGTTATTTGTTTGGCAACTTCTTCCGGATGATAGTCGGCAGTCGTGGTGCCGTCTTCTACCCTGCCCAACCGGGAAAGAATCCCAGTATTATAAAGCATGGCTTCAACGAGAGATGTTTTCCCGGCTCCGCCATGCGCAACCACACCCACGTTGCGTATCTGACTGGTTTGATAATTCTTCAAATCGTGTTCCCCCTTTTGTAAATAATGGTTTCCTTAAAGCATTATTTCTATACCACTTAGAGCCCAAGCAGGGATTTTCTGGATGAAAACAAAAAGAACCCCCCCTCAGGAGCAATTATTACGGTACCCCAGGCCAATGGTACAAATAAATGGCACAAATATTAAGTGTTATTCTACAGCAGGTGGGCAAATTCCTTGTTATTTATAAAATAACCTGGACTTTTTTTAGGTGAAAAGATGTGTGCTATAAATTTTACCTCATAGGAAAAAGAAGGATGCATAGATATTAACATTATATTACTATAAATTACCTTAAGGGCAGGTAAAATATGGCTGGCCAATCATTAATCAACGGGGCGTTGGTCCTATTGTTAAGCGGTCTATTCAACAGAATAATGGGCTTCATATACGAAGTTTTTATGATTCGCCTGGTCCAGCCTGAGGGTATTGGCCTGTTTAACATGATTTATCCTGCATATGTTTTGGTAGTGGTAATGGCCACGGCAGGTATTCCGGTAGCTATAGCCAAATTGGTTTCGGAAGAGGTGGCCCGCGGCAATTTAACCGGGGCATACCGCATTTTTAGATTTTGCTTGTTAACCCTTATGGCAAGCAGCGCTATTGTCACCGTATCGTGTTGCCTCGGAGCACCCTTGCTGCTAAAATATGTTTTTGTCAATCCCAAAGTATATTACAGCTTTTTATTTCTCATTCCCGGTATTATAATAGTATCTCTTTGCTCTGCCTTCCGTGGTTTTTTTCAGGGACTTCAGCAAATGAAGCCGACAGCTTTAACCCAATCTCTGGAACAATTGATCAGGTGCGTTTCCGGTCTGATATTTGCCTGCATACTGCTGCCGAAAGGTATTGAATATGCGGCGGCCGGGGCTTCACTAGGGGTAGTGACAGGAGAATTAGCCGGATTTGTATCCATTCTGCTGATTTATGCGCGAAATCGTCCTTATGTACCATCCGGCCTGAAGGCAGAGCATTTTGAATCGCTTCGTTCAATTGCTGTCAGGGTTATTAATCTGGCTTTTCCAGTTTCATTGACTCGTATTGTGTCTACCACTCTTTTATGGATAGATGCTGTTTTAATTCCCCAGCGTCTTTTAGCAAACGGCATGGAATTATCTGAAGCTACTGCTGATTATGGTCAATTTGTGGGCATATCCCAAAGCTTGCTGTTTGCCCCGGCGATTATTACTATTTCACTTGCCACCGCCCTGCTCCCGGCAATATCAGGCGCGCTGGCGGTAAATAATATAAAACTTGTCAAAACTCGCTGCGCAGACGCCGTTAGAATTACCTTAATAGCCGGGATACCTAGCACCGTTGTCTATATGATGCTTTCAGAAGAATTGTGCGGATTGATTTTCGGCTATCCAAAAGCGGGAGCAAGTCTTAGCGTAATTGCTCTGGGGGGACCTTTCCTGTACCTCGTGCAAACTACCACCGGTATTCTACAAGGGCTCGGCAAAGCTTCCCGGCCGTTTAGAAACCTGGTAATCGCCTCTTTTTTTAAAATTGCCGGCATATACTACCTTACAGGAATGCCACAATTAGGCGTGCAAGGCACATCTGCGGCTTTTGTTATTTATTTCATAATTATGTCTTTGCTTAATCTGATTGACGTGCGCAGGTTTACCGGCCTAAAAATAGAATTGTGCAAATTACTCTTTAAACCGTTGCTGGCAGGGGTGGGAATGGGCTTCGTGATTTTGCTCTCCCAAAGTTACCTGCATGTCTACACAGAATCTTTATTATTGGTAACTTTTGGAGCTGTAATTAGCGGCCTGGTTATTTATATCCTGATATTGATATTAAATGAAGGTATTAGTACCAACGATTTGAGAAGGCTAAAATCGATAATAAATTTAAAAAACCGAAATTAGAACGTGTTGAATTCCTTAACTAAATTTTTCACATCATCCAATACCGTGTAATTGGTCAGGTCGTAATGAACCGGCGTAATCGATATAAAACCTTCATTTACCGCCCATACGTCAGTGTCAGGGTCGTTCCCGTCAACGTCAAAGGGCTCCCCTGCCATCCAGAAGTAAGTTCCCCCCCTCGGGTCGGTTCTCTTATAAAAAACATTCGTATAGCGCCTGTTTCCCAACTTGGTTATTCTTATACCGCGTGGCACCCCGGGTGGTATGTTGATATTTAAAAGGATGCCTCCGTGCAGTTCTTTACCACACTTTGTCACAAGTTTTTTTATAAACTTGCCTGAATACGTGAAGTCCTGAAACTCATAGCTGGCCAGCGATATAGCGATAGCGGGAACATCATTGATGATCCCCTCGATTGCAGCGGAAACCGTGCCGGAATATAAGACATCAGTACCAAGATTCGGACCCAGGTTAATGCCCGCGACAACCAAGTCCGGAGGGACCGGCAGCAACGCTTCCAAACCGAGTTTGACACAGTCTGAAGGAGTGCCGTCAACCGCCCAACCTTTTGAATTTGTACCCGGATATGACTGTTCTTTCACCCTTAGCGGCCTATGCATGGTAATTTTATGACCGGTGGCGCTTCTCTCCCGGTCCGGGGCGACTACGAAGACTTCCGCTTGATCCTCCAGAGACTTTCTGAGTTGTATAATTCCCTCCGCATTGATACCGTCATCATTACTAATTAATATTCTCATAAATGTCTCCGTCTTCAAGTCTCATAAATTGATATTTTCATGGAATCCTTGGCGACATCCTTGGTCAGGCCCAAAATAATACTCTTGCCTTTTAATGTCTTGTTCAGAAAATCAATGATCTTGTACATTTCGTCATTGGCTTTAAATGATTTGGCGGCGATTAGCTCCAGTTTCCCAGTGTTGGTGGTTTCATTATTATCCAATTTACTCCTCCTGATATCAACTTCTTAAAAGATTATAAAAGTATTTCTGTGACGTGCTTCAATCTTTAACTAAAGAAAACGCTTCCGCCCTGGTCGCTTCACTCTTTTGAAAGATGCCCCTGACCGCCGAAGTGACTGTCTTTGATCCGGGTTTTTTTACACCGCGAAAGGTCATGCACATATGTTCAGCCTCGATAACTACAAGCGCGCCTTGGGCGTTCAACCTTTTCATGATCGAATCGGCAATTTGGGAAGTGAGCCTTTCCTGGAGCTGGGGCCGCCTGGCGAAACCTTCCACCAGCCTGGCCAGTTTTGATAAACCGGTCACATTTCCCTTGCGTGGAATATATGCTACGTGCGCTTTACCGTAAAACGGCAGCAAGTGGTGCTCGCACATCGAATAAAGTGGTATATCCTTTACGATAACCATCTCCTCATGATCTCCTGAGAATTTTTTCTCTAAATGGGCATCCGGTTCCTCCCAGAGTCCGCTAAATATTTCCTCATACATACGGGCGACCCTTGCCGGCGTTTCCCTTAAACCTTCCCTTTCCGGATCTTCTCCGATAGCTTCAATAATCATCCTTACCGCTGCTTCTATTTTTTGCCGATCGTACACAATTTCCCTCCTAATGCCACCTGTAGTCAAGCTAAAGCTGGCCCATTATCTTGTGAGTCTGAGGAATAATAAGCACATTTGCCAGTTTTTTAAGCGCAAGCTGCTGCAAATACAGCGCCTGGCCGGGTGAAACACTTTTTATTCCGCAAGCTGCCGGGCTGACCGGCTGGATTATCATGGTCAAACCTGTGCCAAAATCGCTGATTAAACCGGCGGCTTGCTCGATTTCTTCCCCAGTGGTATCTTCTCCGACAACCACTTTAACAAAAACTTGCTTCTTGGCAGCTACTTTTAAAAATAATCTATGTTCTTCCCAAAAAGGAGGCTGACCGCTAATGCTTGGCAGTTTTATATCCATGCCGACTATGTCAATAAGCTCGATTACCTCTGAAAGTTTCTCAGGTAAAGTGCCGTTAGTCTCAAGATATATTCCGTGCCTGGTGCCCTGGAGCAGCGGAACCAATTCCTTGATAAATGATGTCCATAACAGCGGCTCTCCTCCGGTAAGGCTGACAGAGTGGTGTAAAGAAAGATCGTATGCGTGTGCCGCGGCGGCAACTTCTGCAGCCGACAAGGGATTGGGAAGCTGTTTAAAATCCTTGTGCCCGGGATGCTGCTCGATTCTGCAGAAACCGGACTCGCCGGCAGGCGTGTCACAGTATGAGCAATTAATATTGCAGCCAAGCAGTCTGATAAATACCTGACGGCAGCCGACCAGCAGTCCTTCACCCTGCACTGAGGAAAAAATCTCCGCGACCTGACAGGGCATTTATTTTACCCCCCGCACTTTACAGCGCGCCATTTTGATCTGCTGATACTCTTTGATGTACTCACTACACAGCGACTTGCCGACAGCCTCGATTTCTCCCGGTTTTAGCCCAATTTCCGCCAGTCCAATGGCCGGTACGGGCGCATCTTCGCCGGTAACGTTAACACCTGTGTGAATCATGGTCGAAACAGGGGTAAGAGTGGCTATCGACACGGTCAGCTTACGATCGTGAAAAAAAAGGTCATCTCCGGAACGGCTCAGAGCAGCCCCTGATTTTTCAATAATGATGTCTTTTAAGATAGCAATCAGCAGCCGCTGCCTGACTATCGTCTTCTCCAAATCGAGATCAAAGTGCTCAATGATAAAATGGAGCATGTCCTTGCTAAATATGGGCGAATTGCTTAAAACGTCTTTAATGTCGACCATTTCTGTCAACTCAACCCGGCAGGGTCCCCTGAACGAAACGACGCTGTCCCCCTGCATGCCGAAATTGCGGTAAGCCCAATGTGATGACAGCTGCGTGCCGTCATAAGTAATTGTTTCCTTAATAAAAAGTTCTTTCATCAGATCCCCCTCAATATACTCATGCCGCTCAAATCAAAAGCGGCCAGGTCGGCGGCTCGTTTTAGGCGCAGGCAGCTTTCACAACGGCCGCACATTTTTTCTCCCCCGCGATAACAGCTCCAAATGTGCTGAAAAGGAACCGACATTTTGATGCCGAGTTTCAAGATATCTGCTTTGTCAAGCCTTTGAGTGTAGCTGACCACTCCAACATGGTTAAGAGTGGAATAATACAGGGAGTCGTTTATTGCTCTTACAAAGCCGGCGCTGTTGTCAGGAAATGTAGCCGCTTCTTCACTGTTAAAACCGGTTACAACCAGTTGGGCGTCGTTGGATTCGGCAAAAGCGGCGGCAATGTTGATAAAAAGACCATTTCGGTTTGGCACCCATACCTGGGCGGCGGAAGCGCCGGCCGCTGTTTTTTCATCAAGAGCTGTTATTTCCGGTTCCGGCAGTTCCAAATCGCTTTTTACCAGTGCCGTACCGGTGATATCCCGCAAAAAAGGAACTTCAACAACTTGATGACGCAAACGATAATGGCCCGCCAGGGACGCGGCTGCCTTTATTTCATTCTGCGAGGCGCGCTGCCCGTAATCAAAAGTAAGACATAAAACAATATCAGATTCCCGCAAAGCGCAGGCGAGGGACACGGCCGAATCCAAACCGCCGGAAAGAAGCACAATGCCTTTCAATACAATCAATCCTCCTCCCGGTACGCAGCCGAGGCTTCCGGAGATTCACCAACACGTACTACCGCTATTTTCGCCTCCATTAGCGAGTTAGTAAATTTAGTTTTCAAACTATTGAATATGTACCTGGCGAGGTTCTCCGCAGTGGGGTTGTTCTCGCTGTTTTGTTTAAATGGTTCCAGCATATTCAAGTTCTGGTGGTCAAGTTCATCGATTACGTCTTTTACACTACTTTTTAATTCTTTAAAATCAACCAGCATGCCTCTCTGGTCCAGTTGGTGCCCCTGAAAAACAACTTCTACTTGCCATGTATGGCCGTGCAGCCGGGCACATGGCCCATCATAGTTCATTAATGAGTGCGCCGCCGCGAAACGTGTTCGTACAGTTAGCTCATACATAGCGGTGTAATCCTCCCTCACTCTATTTAGTGCCGTCACAGACAACCTGTGTTATATCACGACTTTATAACCGGTACTTGCTGCTGCTTATTCTCTATATTTCTTAATTTTTCCGTTACCACCCAGGAGTATTCTTCCTATATGTGCCATACATAAAAAAAACCAGATAGAGAAAGCTAGGGTCAAAGACATGGAGGTTTAATCATGGGCAAAAAAAACAAGAATAAAAAAGGCGATGCCTTCTTGCGCGAAATGACAGGTTCAGCTCCAATGGTTAATCTAGACGGAGAATCGGAGAAAAATAAAATACCGCCCTCCCCAAAAACATCTAATAAGTAAACGTACCGAAATATTCTCTTACCTTGAATTCCACTCCGAGGTTACGTGCTATCGCACGGCACTTTTCGATATCCACACCCGGCCATCTGACTACCGACAATGTAACTTTGGGAATATGTGTTTTACAGCTGGCGATAAAATCAAGCATTGCCCAATAAGCCTTTTCTCCCATCTGCGGCCGGCAAATCGACACATATTGCATGGCGTCGGAAGCATTCAGGCTAATCGAAACAGCGTCAACCGAACCGGCTAATTCCAAGGCGATATCACGGCCATGGATAAGGTCGGCCTGGCCGTTTGTATCGATCCTTACCGCCGCCCCCCGCTCTTTTAACGCACGGGATGCCGCAATAACCAGATCGGCCTTAATCAACGGCTCGCCATAGCCGCAAAAAACCACTTCCCGGTACCGGCTAACATCCCCCGCGGCTGACAATAGTTCATTCAGATCCGGCTCTTTATCCAGCCAGAGACTGTATTCAGTGAGTTTATTACTGGTCTGCCTGATACAAAACACACATTCATTTGTGCATTTGTTGGTTATATTTAGATATAACGAATCACCAATTTTATAAGCATAAACATTCTCAGTCAATAGAATAATCTCCTAATTGTTTATTTAATAAGATACAATTATTCATAATACATCAAATACTTACATAAAAATAATTATAATAATTTTCCGGGGGTGTTGCAATGCCATCCGTCAATATGGATAACTTTGAGTTTCCTATTAGTGCTGGTCCGGTGGTAAAAGGTATTCTTTTCGCGTTGTCCATTGCCTTGCTGTTAAGCTTGTGCGCCGGTCTGATTTATCATTTATCACCACTCTCTGAAAAAACTCTTCCCCTGCTTGCGGCAATAATCCTGGCGTCAGGCGCTTTCGGCGGCTCTCTAACCGCCGGCAGGCAAGCCGGGAATAAGGGACTTTATCATGGATTAGCCGTAGGTCTCCTGTTTTTCATAGTCGTTTGGGCGGCAGCGGCACTATTTGTACCCGGGCAGGCCGGACTTAATATCTTTTACAAATTATTAATAATATTGGGTAGCGGTACGATTGGGGGAGTATTCGGGGTAGGGCTTTCTTAAGAATACCATATTAAAAATACTATTATGAGTATGACATGTGAATAACCGGAAGTGGCCGGTGTAATCGGAGAGCCCCAGCTAAAAGCCAGGGCTTCCTTTTTAGGGAAGAACCGGAATCGAACCGCGTAGCGGGCTCCGGACCTCGCTGTGTTCCCGACACTCCCCCCTGGTAAACATTACCATTATGGCACTCGAAACTTTATTTGTCAATAACCATTCAAGTATTCAGGAGTCAGGAGTCAGTATTCAAAATATATAAAGACAATAAATAATCTTTTATTCTGACTCCTGACTCCTGACTCCTGAATTCTCACTCCTTTTTTTACTTCACATATATTCTAGGGACTCGCAAGCTAATCATGCAGACAACTTCATAATTGATCGTGCCTAACTTCATCGCTGTCTCGTCAGCAGTGATTTCTTCGTCACCCTGTCGTCCAATGATGACAGCCTCATCACCCATTTTTATATCTGAGGCGCTGCCGGCGTCAACCATAATTTGGTCCATGCAAACCCTGCCTATTACAGGCGACCGGCGTCCATTCAACAAAACCTCCCCTTTTGAAGAAAGCGACCTCGGATAGCCGTCGGCGTAGCCCAGGGGCAAAGTGGCGATAACAGTTGGCTGAACAGTTGTAAAGGTGCACCCGTAACTTACTTTAAAACCAGCCGGCACCTTTTTAACATAAGCGACTTTAGCCTTTAAGCTCATGGCCGGAATAAGTTTCAAGCTGCTTTGCTTAAATCTGTCAGAGGGACTAAGCCCATAGACAATAATTCCCGCCCTTACCATGTCCAAGTGGGCTTCCGGCATTTCCATCAACGCCGGACTATTGGCGGCATGTTTCAGCGGGATATCAAGGCCGCCCCTGCGCAGCTCTTCGGTTATGCCGAGAAAACGTTCCAATTGCATATTAGTATAATGTTTATCTGCAGCGTCCGCGTCAGCAAAATGTGTAAATATGCCTTCTATTTCAAGATTTGGTATTTTGGCCATTCGCAATATTTCTTCTACAATATCCGGACCTGGCATTAAGCCGATTCTCCCCATACCGGTATCAACCTTTATATGCACTTTTGCCCGCGTCCCGCGCCGCGCCGCAGCTTCCGCCAGTACCAGGGCCATCTCGCGGGTATAAACTGCCTGAGACAAGCGGTGGCGCACAACTTCACCGGCCTGTTCCGGGGGGATATAGCTTAAAACTAGCACCGGCGCTTCCAACCCCGCTTTACGAAGCGCCACTCCTTCCGATATTCTGGCGACACCAAGCCAGCTGGCGCCGTTGGCCAAAGCGACCCGGCTTACCTCAACGGCGCCATGACCGTAGCCGTTAGCTTTAACCACTGCCAATACTTTAGCTGTAGACTTGGTAACCCGGCGAATTTCCCTTACATTATTGGCAATCGCATCTAAATCGATTTCAGCCCAAACCGGATATGCAGACATTCAAGTTCCACTCCTGAAAAAGCAGTTAATATTAATTGTCAATGATTACAATAAATCAGCTATATCAGTATAATTTATTTTCAAGGATTCTCCTACCGCCCGGCAGGTGAGATTGCCTTTATATGTGTTTACCCCGCGCATTAAAGCGTTATTATTCTTGACGGCCTCAGAAAAACCATTGTTCGCCAGCGCCAAAGCATAAGGAAGGTTGGCATTGGTCAAGGCGAAGGTGGAGGTTCTTGCGACGGCGCCAGGCATATTGGCAACTGCATAGTGAAGCACGTTATATTTAATGTAAACAGGATCATTATGAGTGGTAACCCTGTCGATCGTTTCAATTGAGCCTCCCTGGTCAACGGAAACATCGACAATGACTGCTCCAGGCTTCATTTTTTTGACCATTTCCTCACTTACCAGCTTGGGCGCTTTTGCACCAACCACGAGCACAGCCCCAATCAAAAGATCCGCGTAACGAACAGATTGCCTGATGTTGTATTGGTTTGACACCAGGGTGTTAATTCTCCCGCCATACAGATCATCAAGGTAGTGAAGCCGTTCGGCGTTTTGCTCGATAATGGTAACCTGCGCTCCCATGCCAACCGCCACCTTGAGCGCACTGGCACCCACCGATCCGGCGCCGATGATCACCACATCCGCAGCTGCCACCCCTGGTACCCCGCCCAGTAATATTCCCTTACCCCCATAAGGCTTTTCCAGGAAATGAGCGCCAACCTGGACAGCCATCTTTCCCGCAATCTCACTCATCGGGGTGAGCAAAGGCAAAACACCGTTGTCCAGCTGGATGGTTTCGTAGGCTATGGCTGTCACTTTGCCATTAATTAAAGCGGCCGTTAACTCCGGCTCACGTGCAAGGTGAAGATAAGTAAAAAGAATCTGGCCTTCTCTTAATAGCTGGAATTCACTGGGGAGCGGTTCTTTCACTTTCAGAATCATAGCTGCCCGTTTGTAGACTTCGGCGGCGGTGGCAACCAGTTCAGCTCCCGACGAAATATACGCTTCATCTGTAATACCGCTGCCAAGACCGGCTTTTTCTTCTATCAAAACATGGTGTCCGGCTCCGGTAAATGCCTGCACACCGGCCGGGGTAAGCGCGACACGGTCCTCATTTATTTTTATTTCCTTGGGTACTCCGATAATCACAATAATAACACCTCCTGAAAAAAAATATTCATTCGGTGTCAAGAACGTTCATCATTGCCGCCGGTAGGTTAAATAATATGTCTCCCGCGGTTAAGCCGATCATTCCTTTTAATCTGGCTCCCATGTCACCGGCCAGGCCGTGCACATAAGCTCCGGCGGAAGCCGCCTGGGCCGGACTCAGGCCTTGTGCGATAAGCGCCGCAACTACTCCTGTCAGGACGTCGCCGCTGCCGCCGGTGGCCATACCAGGATTGCCGGTAGGATTAATATAAATTGCTCCGTTCGGAGCGGCCACCACTGTCCGGGCACCCTTGAGCAGCGAGACCACATTCCAAAGAGTAGCCGCTTTTGCCGCCACCGCAAGACGATCCTCTTGAATCTTCCTTGTCGTAACACCCATAAGCCGGGCCATTTCACCGGGATGTGGGGTGATTACTACCGGGGCCTGAATTTTCCTTAGGATTTCTACTTCTCCAGCCAGGGCATTTAAACCGTCGGCATCAATCACACACGGAATTCGCACTGACGGCAAGAGTTCTCTAACCATGGCAACAACTTCGGGCACAGTTGACAGACCTGGACCTAAAGCCAACACATCCGCGTTTTCCAGCAAGGATAGAATCTTTTGGCGCGCGCCACGGCTCAAGTTTCCCTTTCCGGTGTCAGGCAAAGGCACAGTCATTACTTCTGTCAGCTTTGATTCCATTATATCATGAAGCGATTCAGGCACCGCCACGGTGACCAGCCCGGCTCCCGCCCGCAGGGCGGCTTCACCTGCCAGGCAAGCCGCTCCGGTCATTCCACGCGAACCAGACACAACCAGCACCCGCCCGAAGTTGCCCTTATGTGCGGCCGACAGGCGGGGAGGCAGCCATTCCTTAATCATTTCTCTGGTAATTAAATATCTTTGCGGCGCTTCTTTTTCTATAAGAACGGCCGGTATAGAAATATCGGCGATGTGCAGTTCGCCGGTGTAATCAGCGCCGGGCTCCAGAATCAACCCTAATTTGGGGAGGGCGAAGGTAACCGTGTGAGCAGCTTGAATACAGGGTCCGTTTGCCTTACCGGTATCCGCTTCAAGACCCGACGGTATATCCACGGCAACTATCGGTTTGCCGCTTCCGTTCAGCACCTCTACTATCCGCCCCGTTTTTTCAACCATTTTCCCTCGAAAGCCAGTTCCGTAAATAGCATCAACGATTAGATCCGTGTTCATGAGAACTAAACGGACAATATTAATCCCGTCCCCATGCTGCAAAGAGTACACCTTCTGCCCCATTTTCCGCCAGATGTTAAGATTATTAGCAGCATCACCGGTGCCCTCTTCCAGTTCTGCGACGGCCATCACCTTAACTTCCGCACCCATATTAAGCAGGTGACGCGCTATTACGAAGCCGTCACCACCATTGTTGCCTTTACCTACAAATACAGTGATCACTTTACCGCGCACACTACCCAGCACTCTTCTTATTACTTCCACCACCTGGCGGCCGGCATTTTCCATCAAAACCATACCTGGAATTTCATAATCCTTGATAGCGGTTTGATCGAGTTTCTTCATTTCCTCGGCAGTAACAACCCGCATTTATTACGCCTCCTTTCTTATAGCAACGGCAAAAGCCATTGCCCTGCCCCGGTCATGCGATAGACTTATAAGTATCTCACAAATCCCTTTCTCCCTAGCCAGAATAGCCGTATTGCCCTGCAAACGCACAGTCGGACAACCGCCTGTTTTTTTACAGACCTCGACATCGGTCCAGCGGGCACCGGCGATACCAGTACCCATAGTTTTGAAAACAGCCTCTTTGGCGGCAAATCGCGCAGCATAGCAGGCATAACGATCCCGTTTCTTGTCGCAGTAGCATTGTTCAGAAGGTGTAAAAATCCTGTTGAGAAACCGGTCACCGATACGTTCCACCGCATCTTTCAGCCGGTCAATTTCCACAATGTCCACCCCAATGCCGGCCAAACCTTCCGCCGGCAGTTTAACGCAATCAACTCCCAAAAAGTACCCAACTCCTATTTTTTACCTTAATCTTTCGTCAGTAAAAAGAAAAAACCTGCCAATAGTGATTATTACCCTTTAACAACGGGTCAACCCACCCGTTTCTAAACACGTTAGGCAGTGCATATAAGCTTTTTCAAGCTATTAATAATTTAAAATCCTAAAATCCTTCTAAGTTTTTTTGCTTGAGCCCTGCTAACTGGAACCTCACTACCTTCCTTATCTGCAACAATAAGGTTGTATGTGCCGTTAAAAAAGGGCACTATTTCTTTTACTTTGTGCAGGTTAACCAAATAACAACGGTGGGTCCGGAAAAAACATTGCTGATTAAGTCTTACCTCCAGCTCTTTTAATGTGAAACGTGTAAAAAGTTTATCGGATTCCGTTTTAATATAAACATTATCCTGCAGAGTAAATGCATAAAATATATCAGATTCAGTGACCAATATAGTTTTACCTTGTTTGCCCGCCGGAATACGGTCTATTTTTATGTGATCCTGTAGTTGACGCTGACAGGCATCCGCTTTTTTTTCGCGATTCTGCCCGCCGGTTTGCTTGCCGGGGGAACTGTCCGCCGTTGCCGCCAACTCAGTCAGCACAATATTATCCTGTGCCATCTTATTTACTTTACTGATTGCTTTTTTCAACCGTCCCGGTTCAACGGGTTTTAATAAATAGTCGACGGCATCTACCGCAAAAGCGGAAACAGCATACTCTTTATAGGCAGTTACAAATATGATATATGGTTTAGGGTCCATCTCCTGAATTGCCGCCGCAACTTCCAAACCGCTCATCCCGGGCATGGAAACATCAAGAAAAAGAACCTGATAATTGAGCGCCTTGATTAATTCCAATGCTTCGTTGGCATTGGTTGCCTCACCTACTATTTCAATATTGCCAAAGTCGCTCAAGGCTAAGCGAAGTTCCTGCCTGGCAGGATACTCATCATCAATGATTAGCGCTTTGAGCTTCACCGGTGAGACCCCCTTCAAAATCCTCATTCATTATCAAAGGAACCTTAAAATATACACAGGTGCCTTTATTTTCACTACTTTCAATACGGAGACCGCAATCCTTGCCGAACAAACTGATCAGTCGTTCATGAACATTGCTTAAACCAATTCCGTTACCGGAGCCGAAACCGGGAAGCAGTATATTCTTTAACTGATCATTGTTCATCCCGATACCATTATCCATTACCGCAAAAAACATTTCTTTTGCTGACGCGTTTATTTTTATATGCACCGTCCCCGCCCCAATTTTAGGCTGGATACCGTGTTTTATGGCATTTTCAACAATAGGTTGCAGCGTTAACGCAGGTACCCGGCAACCAAGCAAATCCGGGTCAATATCTCTTTGAATTATTAATTTTTCGCGAAAACGCGCCTTTTCAAGAATCAGATATGTGTTTATATATTCAATCTCTTCTTTTAGACTGTTAAAATGCCCGTGTCTTTTTAACGCATGGCGTAAAAAGGAAGCCAGGCGTATTAAGAGACGGCGTGCCGTTTCGGGGTTAGTCCGGCAATAAGATACTATGGTGTTCAGGGTATTGAATAAAAAGTGCGGGTTTATCTGGGCATGCAGGAAATCTAGTTCCGCTTTTTTTATTTTGGCATTTTGATGTTTCCAGATGTAGGCGGCAACAAGGCAGGTAGCCGTTAAACTGGAAATAATCATTAAAATAACAATCTCCCGGGGCTCCGGACTGACTAGAAATATTATCAGAACAGCCGTTATCTGGACAAGTCCCCAACGTAAAAAAACACCGAGAATGTTATTTAAATGAACCATAAATTAACTCCTGCCCGAGTTAATAATTAATTAAATACTATAAATATTCTACATGTAATAATAGATTCCTCTTGAAATATTTAAGAAATCAAGCTTCATGGATTACCGGATTACCGTTAAAATATTTTCAATATTCAGGTATTTTGCAGGCCCTTTCACTCACATTTCTTGAATTGGAGCTAAACTTTCAAATTATTTTCTTCACCTTTTCTTAAAACCGTCAGTTCATCCAAAATATGATTGGCCAGCGATAACTTGTCCATTTTAGGCAGGGAAACAATCCTGCCGCCGGGGAAGACCAGTTTCGCTATGTTTGTGTCTGTGCCAAATCCGGCGCCGGGCAGAGTGACATCATTAGCCACCAGCATGTCCAAATTTTTGCCTTCCACTTTCAATACAGCATTCTTTTCCAAATTTTCAGTTTCAGCGGCGAAGCCAATAAGCACCTGCTGTTTTTTCTTTCTACCCAATTCAGCGAGAATATCGGGGTTTTTTTCAAGCTCTATTGTTAGAGAACTCTCATGTTTTTTTATTTTTTGCTTTGCCGCTGTTTTCGGCCTGTAATCTGCCACGGCCGCGGACATAACTACAGCGTCAACCATTGAAAAACTCTCCATCACCGCGGCATACATCTCGTTTGCCGTTTGCACATAGATTACTTCAACCCCCGGCGGCGGATTCAACGCAACCGGCCCGCTAATTAATAAAACACGGGCGCCTCTTTTTGCCGCGGCATCCGCAACGGCATAACCCATTTTGCCCGAACTTCTGTTAGTCAAATACCGCACCGGATCGACGGGTTCTGTAGTTGGACCTGCCGTTACCATTACCGACAGCCCGCGCAAATCCTCATTATTGGAAAGAACGGAATTAATCTTATCCATTATTAAATCCAATTCCGCCAACCTGCCGCGTCCTGCCGTGCCGCAAGCCAAACGTCCCACACCGGGATCGACAAAATGGTAACCAAGGTTGCGCAGTATGGACAAGTTTCGCTGAACAACCCGGTTATTATACATATTTACATTCATTGCCGGACATATGAGAACAGGACACGTTGCAGCCATAACCACGGTGGAAATCAAATCGTCGGCAATACCGTTGGCGGCCTTGCCGATAACATTCGCTGTCGCAGGCGCAAGAACAATCAGATCCGAGCCGGTGGCCAGTTCTATATGCTGAACTATACCACCTGCCGGCCTTTCAAATAAATCAGTATACACATGGTGCCCGGATAGTGTCTGGAAGGTCAGCGGTCTTACAAACTCCTGGGCGGCCCGGGTCATTATCACTCGCACCCTGGCCTTGCCGGAAGCGAGGTTGCTTACTAATTGCGCTACTTTAAAAACCGCTATACCGCCGGTTATTCCCACGGTAATATTTTTACCCGCCAGCATTTAGCAATCCTCCCTGCTACTTGATTCCGGTCCTGTTTCTTTTATAAATAATCTTGTTCAGGGCTATTTCTTTAAGCGCGGTTGTTACTGGCTTGTCGCTAGCCATGTCGAGCTTAATATTTCCCCTCTCGGTGAGTACCCTGGCCCGCTTCGCCGCAACCACTACCAGGGTATACCGGCTGTCTACCTTTTCCATAAGCTCATCGAGAGTTGGTTGGTTCATATCCACCCTCCAATTAAATATAACTATTTGAACTGCGTGATAAACAACTCGTGATACCGGGGGCGTAATTTTTCAACTGTGATAACCGCATGGATTTTTTTCAGCGCGCGAGAGATATCGTCATTTATAACAAAAAAGTCATACTGGCGGGCTAATTCCATCTCACTTACGGCGCAACTTAAACGCTTTTCAATTTCTTCCCTTGAATCGGTGTCTCTGGAAATAAGACGCGACCTTAACTCGGATTTGGACGGGGGCGCAATAAAAACCAGCACCGCGTCAGGATAATTTCGCTTCACCTGAAGGGCGCCTTGAATATCAATTTCGAGTATTACATCGTTCCCGTGTTCAAGGGTTTCTTGCACAAATCTCCGCAAAGTCCCGTAATAATTACCATAAACCTCTGCCCATTCGAGAAGCTGGTCATTTTTAATTAAATCTTTGAAAACCTCTCTTTGCAAAAAATGATAATGTAATCCATCCACTTCACCTTTCCTTGGCGCTCTTGTGGTGGCCGAAACAGAAAGACGTAATGAAGGATGATCCTTTTGAAGAGCTAAGGAAATGGTTCCTTTTCCCGCACCGGAAGGACCGGATATTACCAGTAACGCGCCTTTTTCCCGCACTGCTGTTTCCCTCATGTTTAATCAGATGAATCTTCGTTCTGGGTAATTACTTCCTTGGACACCAATCGATGGGCCACGGTTTCCGGCTGAACAGCGGATAGAATGACGTGATCACTGTCGGCAATAATTACAGCTCTGGTACGGCGCCCGTAGGTAGCATCGATCAGCATACCTCGATCCCGGGCTTCCGTAATAATTCTTTTAATAGGTGCAGATTCCGGGCTGACTATGGCGATAATCCGGTTAGCCGAAACAATGTTGCCAAAACCAATATTAATTAACTTGATCTCCACAAAACTTCCCCCTTAGTATTATCTTCCCTAAGATATAACCATTATCTTACTCAATATTTTGAACTTGTTCTCTTATTTTTTCCAACTCACTCTTTACCTCTATAACCAAACGATTAATCTCCAGATCGTTTGCCTTTGAAGCAATTGTATTGATTTCTCTGTTCATTTCCTGAATTAAGAAATCAAGCTTGCGTCCGACAGCTTCATTTGTGTCAAAACAAGCATAAACCTGACTCAAATGACTGTCTAATCGGA
This sequence comes from Pelotomaculum terephthalicicum JT, assembly GCF_022410535.1. Classification (GTDB taxonomy): domain Bacteria; phylum Bacillota; class Desulfotomaculia; order Desulfotomaculales; family Pelotomaculaceae; genus Pelotomaculum_D; species Pelotomaculum_D terephthalicicum. Next base: position 44,828 of record NZ_JAKNBL010000006.1, on the reverse strand, counting down.
CAGTCTCTTCCGTAATATTGGAGCGTTCGGCAAACAACGCCGCTTCCGCTGCAAGACGTTCCGGATCCAACCCGCCGTCATTTAGAAAATCATTAAGGCGTGTTTCTAATCTTGTCCGGTAATCCTCTGCGACATAAGGCGCTCTTTCTCTTATTCTAACATTATAGCCAGCTATTTGTCCTACTCTTTTCCCAATATCCTTAGCCAGTTGTTCTCCTTCTGTCACTCTCATTTTTATCAAATCTTCAAGGGCGATTTCCACTGCTTCCCGTATAGCGGGCCACCATTCTTCTATATTTTCGGGGGCTTCTTCCAATACCATCACACCAGGCAGCACTGTAAGGTGCTTTAGCTTGATTTCGCCCTCGACACCAAGCTCTTCCTGCAGTTCTTTCATTGCCTTATAATACGCCGCTGCCAGGTCTTTGTCAACTTTGACTAAGGCAGTTGTACCTTCAGCGCTTTTCTCTATTCCTAAAAAACAGTCAATTCGTCCGCGAGCCACCTGCGACTGGATAAATCGTTTAATTTGCTCTTCCATGGACATAAGCGAGCGCGGCATCCTTAAAACCACTTCACAAAAGCGGTGGTTTACCGCTTTCAACTCAACGCTGAATCTTTTTCCAAACGCGTTTACCTCTCCACGCCCATATCCAGTCATGCTTTTTAACAAATCCCCACCACCCGGTTTTAAAACTATTTTTAACAATTATTTATTATTATCTATTCTGTAAAAATTATTTTGTCAAGGAATGGGGTGTTATTCGCGCTTGGTAAAAGAAATTCCTTCAGAATCAAAAAAATATCTTGGTAAATTATCATCATGTTCAAGTCACTTAGAGCAAGCATTGACAAAAAAAAGCGCATTTTATGCGCTTTACACTTCACTCTAAATGATCCCGGAGCTTATTCTAATTCACCGAACAACCAGTTAATCCGGTCCAAACCTTCTTTCAAACTATCCATGGATATGGCGTATGACAGCCGTATATAATCATCGTTTCCAAAAGCCAATCCAGGTACTACTGCTACTTGAGTTCCATCAAGCAGGACAGCGGCCAAATCGCTCGCGCTATTAATAGTTTTTCCTTTATACGACTTGCCGAAGCAGGTCTTAACGTTGGGGAACAGGTAAAAAGCGCCGCCTGCCTTGGAACAAGTTACACCAGGAATACCCCGTAGCCGCTCCAGCGCATAATCTCTCCGCCTGGTATATTCAACCACCATCCTGCTGACTGGTTCCTGATCACCGGTAAGCGCGACAGTGCTGGCCGCCTGCGCGATTGAGGTGGGATTCGAGGTGGAGTGACTCTGCAGATCGGTCATCGCCCCCGCTACAGAAGCTGTTGCGGCCGCATAACCGATTCGCCAGCCAGTCATCGCATAGGCTTTGGAAACGCCGTTGATTATTACTGTCCGCTCTTTTAGTTCCTGCGCAAGAGTCGCTATGCTGACATGCCGGATACCGTCGTAAATCAACTTCTCATATATTTCATCGGAAATTATGGTAATATCATATTTAACGATAACCTCTCCAAGAGCTTTAAGCTCTGTTTCAGAATAAACAGCGCCTGTAGGATTACTGGGGGAATTCAATATTAATAATTTGGTGCGTGAATTAATTGCCGATGCCAACTCCGCCGGCGCTAATTTAAAATCGTTATCTTCCCTCGTTTCTACGATCCTTGCTTCAGCTCCGGCGAGTTTTATTTGTTCCAAATAGCTCACCCAGTACGGAGATGGTAAAATCACTTCATCTCCCGGTTGCACAAGAACCTGCATAGCGTTGTAAAGAGAATGTTTTGCGCCTGCGGACACGACAATCTGGGCCGGCTTATAGTCCAGGCCCTGGTCAATCTTAAATTTTTGGCAAATAGCTTCTCTTAATTCATTTGTCCCTGCCACAGGCGTGTATTTAGTCATACCGCCCCACATGGCGGCAACAGCGGCTTCTTTAATATGAGCAGGCGTGTCAAAATCCGGTTCGCCTGCTCCGAAACCAATAACATTAATACCGCGAGCTTTCATTTCCTTTGCCTTAGCATCTATGGCCAAAGTCGGGGATGGACTGATCATTTGCGCCCTGCTGGATAATCTCATATTGCTCCTCCTTGCTCAACACCGAACCAAGTCGTCATTACACTTAATTAGACAAGAACGTGTAATTAAACGCATAATTCCCATATACAGCTTATTCAATTTTAGCCATAATGCTATTTAGGTGCAATACTATATTAATATGTATACATTATTATTGCAAAAACCTAACAAATACTTCCATAATCAAACCATTACTCACCAATTAACCGGAAGAAACGGATTCTATCTGCCATAAAAGCTAATAAAAAATATTAAAACATATGGGATAAAAATGACAATAAGTGAGTAGTATAGCTTCTTCCTTTTTTTAACTCTTTTTTCATCCAGCATAATTTCAACTGAGGGGTACAAATCAATCATATATTCAAATAACTTTGTGGTAAGGGTTATCGCTAATAATAACCATATAAATATATATATCAATGAGTTAACTAAGAATATTATTATATAATTATCAATTGAATCAAAGAGGTTTTGATCAAAAAAGATCATACAGACCTTTAACAAAGAAAAAATAGAACCAGCAAGCACAACGCTGAATATCAGTTCCAAGAAGAAACTCATTTCATACCAATTTTTTCTCTTATTGTAACAATAATTAATAGTGCTATCGAATAATGACGCGACTTCACTAACCCATTCTGAATTGATTCCTCTTATTTCATATCTATTATCATAAGTATTAACAATTCCACTGTGTTCTCTAATAACAAATAATATTTTTCTTCTTAAACTTGCGCATTCAAATTTAATTCTTATCGCATTAACGGATATCTTTAATTTACTTAATAATTCCAACCAGTTGCTGCCACTTGTTGACAATGTCCTATCTCCCGTAGTAACAGAAAATGATAAGTTCACGTACTTAGCAAATATATCGTCCAGGTCGGAATTATTTGTAAAATCCTCGAACTGTTTTATTTTATCAACTATTTCCTTTTTCCAATCTTGTCCGTCTTGCCAATCCTGTTCATCTTCCGGTTGGCTTTTTTCAACAAAGTATTTTTCATAGATGTTTTTTAAATCTTCTACAGCTCTTTTCTTTTCTCCCATAAATATTTTCAGCAAAGCATTAATGCTTTCCAGCCTAAAGGTGCAGAATGAAATATTAAATTCAATTTTTTCCATATTCCTCACCTGCTTTTCATAAAACATTTATTTAGCATTTAAAATCGGGTATTCCCCGATAAAAACCTCTTCCGCGGGGCCGGTCATATACAAATGGTTGTCTGCCGCCCATTCAATAAAAAGAGCACCGGTTTTCATGTGAACAGATAATTGACGTTTGGTATAACCATTGATTACCCCAGCCACTGCCGCGGCACAAGCGCCTGTGCCGCAAGCCATGGTCTCACCGGCTCCTCTTTCCCAGACTCTCATCTTCACCTGATCATGATTGATTACCTGAACAAATTCCACATTTGTTTTTAAAGTAAATAAATGGTGTTTCTCCAGCAAAGGACCGGCTACGTGCAAAGGGATCTGTTCCACATCAGGCGCAAAAATGACGCAATGCGGGTTACCCATGGAAACAGCGGTTATGTTGTAAAGCACGCCGCCTGCTTCCAACGGCTCGTCTACAACCCTTCCGGGCGGTCCTGCCATGGGTATTTCTGAGCGCTGCAACCGGGGCTCGCCCATATCCACCCGGATCAAACTTACCCGTCCGTTTTCAATGATCAGTTCCGGAACCATAATCCCGGCCAGAGTTTCCACTTTTATTTTATTCTTACTCACTATGCCGTGCTCGTAAAGGTACTTGGCGGCACAACGGAGCACATTCCCGCACGTTTCAGCTTCGCTTCCATCCGCATTAAAAACGCGCATTTTTATGTCAGCCACTTCCGAAGAAAAAAGCGGCACCAGACCATCAGCTCCAACTCCAAAATGGCGGTCACAAGCCTTCACGGCAATGCCGGGAAACTCCTCCGGATGGAAATTTTCTTCCATGCAATTCACTAAAATAAAATCATTGCCAAGACCCTGTACTTTTGTAAAACGCAATATTTATTCCTCCAAATTTGATATTTATTATTTTACCCTAATCGCACCCGCAGGTACATTATTTTTTTCTCAATTTTACCAAAAATATGTCGATATAAGGAACCAAAGACGGCAGGTATCATAGAAACAGACAAAACATAAGCCCATTGCAGACAGTTCAGACGTACGACATGGAAGTATGATTGCGCGAATGGCGCGCAATTCATCGCTACCTGTAACGCGCACGATATTAACACTGAACCGGTTAAATAGAGATTGACAAAAACACTCTCACGCAGACTGGCACGCGATTCATAATGACAGGCGATAATGAAAAACGACTGGGAAAAAACCAGCGTATTGAAGGACATGGTGCGGGCCAGTAACGTGTCTCCCGTGGCATACCCCGTGATAAACGCCAGCATTGTAGTCAAACAAATAACCGCCCCGCCGCTAATAATCCGCCAGGCCAGTTTTCCGTCAAGAATGCCGTTCCTTAATTGACGGGGCGGTTGCCTCATGATCTCGCGCTCGTTGGGACCCAATCCCCAAGCCATTGCCGGGAGACCATTGCTTATGACGTTAACCCACAAGAGCTGAGCTGGTATCAGAGGTAAAGGCAGACCTGCCAGCAAAGCGAGAAACGTGGTGAATACTTCTCCTGCGTTGCAGGAAAGAAGAAAACATATCGATCTGCGGATATTGTTATAGATACCACGTCCTTCCTCAACCGCCGCGGCGACACCGCCAAAATGCTCTTCCTCGAGGTGCATGGCGGAAACATCCTTGAGCATGCCGGTACCGGAATAATCCATAGCGATCCCTATATCCGCCTCACTGACCGCTTGGACATCTGCCAATCCTCTTCCAGTCACCGCCACTACGTGTCCCAACTGTCTCAATACTCTTACTATGCGCAGCTTTTGCTTCGGCGCAACCCTGGCGCATACAGTAACTTGATCGATATATGACCGCAACTGCTCATCGGACATACGATCCAGCTCACTACCGGTAAGGACATTTTCCTCCTTACTAATAATTCCCATTTTTATTGCTTGCGCATGCGCGGTGAACCGTTGGTCACCGTTAATCAACATTACTTTAATACCGGCCCGGTGGCAAGTTCGTACCGTTTTTGCCGCTGCCGGTTTAACCGGAGCAAGCATCCCGGTTAAACCGAGGAAAATCAATTGCTGTTCAATTACCTCTGCAGTAAAATCCACGGTACCGGCGGGAATCTGCTTATAAGCAAAAGCCAGCACCCGAAGCGCTTCTTTAGCCATTGAGGTATTATAAGCCATGATCTCCCCCTTGTCCCGGGCCGACAGGGGCGCTATTTTTCCGTTAAGGTAAATATGAGTACAATGTTCCAGCAGCACTTCCGGCGCTCCTTTTACGTAAACCGCCATAGTTCCGGAAGGCTCCCGGTATACCACAGACATCCGTTTGCGCTCGGGTCCGAACGGCAGTTCGGCCACCCGCTGTTCATCCAATTCCAATCTTTCCCGCCAAAATCCAGCTTTAGCGGCCATCACAAGAAGCGCCCCTTCTGTGGCGTCTCCCGTTATCGACCATTTCTTGCTTGACCGGCCTCCTGTCAGGCCTCGAAAAAGACCTGTGATATTAATACTGCCGCGTTTTAAAACCGCATTGTTGCAGAGTGCAGCCGCTTTAACCAATAAGGTAAACCGCATATCCTGCTTGTCCCCTATTCCGGTAAACTCGCCCTTGGGATCATAACCGTCTCCGGTCACCTCAAAAGTATGTCCGCCGACCATAACTTTGCGCACGGTCATTTCGTTCTTTGTAAAGATTTCTGTTCTGTTTAAGCAGAGCATTGTGGTGCAGCCAAGAGTATCAAGCACCGTGAATTTTCGGATAATAGCGCCGCGCTTGATTATTCGCTTCGCACCGGCGGCAAGTATTCCGGCGGGAAGTGTTTGAAGACCGACAGGGACAGCCGCTACAGCCAGGCTTAAAACCGCCAGGCATATCTCGCGGACCTCCTCGCCTTTGAGTATCAACGCGGCCAGCACCATCATACAGGTAAAAAAACAAAAAGCAGACAGACTTTTGCTGAATAACTCCAAACTTCGCTGTGCCGGTGTCTGATCTCGCCCGCCGGCCTGCATCATTCCATTAACATAACCTATCGCGTTTGCCATGCCGGTGTGGACAACAATGCCGCGGCCGTGCCCTTTAACGATCACAGTGTTCATATAGGCCATATTCAGGGTATCTTTCAAGGCCAGTTCTTTGCCGGCGAGAGCTTCTTTTGTTTTACTGACCGGTACTGATTCTCCGGTAAGAATTGATTCATCGACCTCTAATTTGTCAGCCTGCAGCAGGCGAAGGTCTGCCGGAACCAAATCCCCTTCGGCCAAGAGCACGACATCCCCGGGCACCAACTCCGCTGCAGGAAGTTCGCGCTCGTGTCCGCCACGTATTACCCTCGCCGCAGGCATGGTTTTTTGTTTTAACGTACTGAGCAAACGTTGCGCGCGGTGTTCCTGGATGCCGCCAAGAAGCGCCGCCGCCGTTATTATAACAATCAGAGCTGCGGCAATAGTGCATTCAAGAAACAGAACCGACACAGCAGCTGCCGCAAGAAGAGCCAAAAATTCAAAGCTTTTAAATTGTTTAAAAAATAGTTGATGAAATAAAACTTTTGGCGTCCTGAGCAATTGATTTGGACCAAATCTGGATAATCTTTCAGCGGCCTCCAGATCAGACAACCCTTTCTTGGGGTCAGTTTTAAAATGTGCCAAGATCTCTTTCTCGGTCAAGGCATACCATTGGCCGGGCAATACAATCACCCCTTGTCCTTTTTCCTGATTATTCCTAAACATATTCATATCACTTGAAATAAATACCATTATCACACAGCACCAAACAGTTGCAAAACTAATTATTTCTCAATGCACGGCTTTTGTTATAAAATAAAAAACAGACGTTAATCAGCGACAAATTGTTTTGGGAGGGGGAGCTAGGATGCCTTTTGACGGCCTTGTGCTGGCGGCGGTAACAAAAGAACTTGAGGAAAAGCTGGTGGGCGGGCGAGTTGAGAGAATATACCAGCCAAGTAAAGACGAGATCATCCTATTAATGCACCGGCAAGGATTCCGGGGCCGTTTAATTCTATCGGCAAACGCCCAAAACGCGCGTGTCCACCTAACTACTTCAGCCAGGGAAAACCCCGCCAGCCCGCCTCTCTTCTGCATGGTTTTGCGTAAATATCTGGAGGGCGGCCGCGTCATTGGCATTGAGCAGCCAGAACTGGAACGGGTTTTTTTAATGAGAATTGAGTCTAGAGACGAGCTGGGCAACCCTTCACCCAAGCACCTGATCTGTGAAACCATGGGCAAGCACAGCAATATCATCCTGCTTGATCCATTAAATAATTCTATAGTTGACGGTATAAAACGTTATTCACATGCTGTCAGCAGGTACAGAGAAGTTTTACCGGGACGTGAGTACCTGTTTCCGCCGCGTCAAAAAAAATTGAACCCTTATCAGGTTGACGAGGAGCAGTTCCGCCTTGCCTGCCTCAAATTGCCGCTGGAAACCACCCTTCCGGCGCTTCTGCAAAAATGCCTGGGGGGTATGAGCACCGTCACTTGCCGGGAAATTGTTTTTCGCGCCAATCTATCGCCGGACACTATCCTGGACCAGTGCGGCGATTATGAGTTCAGTTCACTGTGGAGAGCATTCCGCGAATTTATCGTGCCGGCCGGCAAGGGTTGTTTTGAGCCATGTCTAACAAGCAGTACGAAAGGAAGATTCGTGGATTTTGCCGCGATTGATTTGGCGCATACCGGGTTAATGAGAAAAAAAGGGGAAATGAACTTCCTGTTAGACCTTTTCTTTTCTGAATATGAAAAAGGGGAAAGAATTCAAAAAGAAAAAAAGATCATCCTAAGCTTGCTTAATAAAGAAATTAACAAGTTGGGGAAAAAGTTGGCGTTGCACACGAAAGGACTGGATGAAACCGCTGAGGCCGGTAAGCTGAAGCTGTACGGAGAATTGCTCACCGCGAATATTTACCGGTTGGAAAAGGGGATCCGGGAGGTGTCTTTAGAAAACTATCACGAAAACGGACCAGAGGTTGTTACCATACCTATTGATCCGCACCGTTCTCCGGCTGAGAATGCTCAGCTTTATTTCAAAAAATACTTGAAGTCCAAAAATACGCGTCTGGCGCTCATGTCACAGATTACCCGGACCCGCGAGTTACTGGAATATGTGGAAGGAGTCAAAACAGCCGTGGAGCAAACCGGCGCAATAGCCGATTTAGAAGAAATAAAACAGGAACTCATCGAACAGGGTTTTATCAAACAGCCGCTTACTTCAAGCGTCAGGAAAAAGAAGATGGAAAAACACAAACCGGTATTTTTATCTTTTCTTTCTTCAGAGGGTTTTCAGTTATTTGCAGGAAAAAACAACAGACAAAATGACTTTTTGACCTTGAAATTTGCGCGGGAGAATGACCTGTGGCTGCACACGAAAGACATTCCGGGCGCCCATGTGATTATCCGGACAGAGGGCAAGGAAGTACCCCAAACAACGTTGATGGAAGCGGCAAGTTTAGCGGCATTTTTTAGCAAAGCGCGGGAATCGGGTAATGTTCCTGTCGACTATACCAGAATAAAATATGTCAGTAAACCTAAAAACGCGCGGCCGGGAATGGTTGTTTATGAGCGACAAAAAACGATAATGGGCGCACCTGACGGGGAGTTGGTTGAGAGGCTCATTATCGTTAATAATAAGGAAGATTGATTAAGTTACTGATCAAATATTTCTGCTCCCCGGCTTTACCGCCGCGCCCCCTTTTTTGCATAACGGACATTCCTCCGGCGCATAGGATAATACCTCGGTTACCAGGAGCGCTTCAGTTTTTACGCCCAGGTCCAACGTTCCGTTGCTCCGGTCCACCAGCACTCCGGCGCCGGCGACCTCACCGCCCAGCTCCCGGACAACTTCGATTACTTCACGCACAGACCCGCCGGTGGTAATTACATCTTCCACAACCAGTACTTTTTCACCGGGTTTAATAGAAAAACCTCTCCTTAATTTCATGACGCCGTTTTCCCGTTCGGCGAACATACTGCGGACTCCAAGTGCCCGTGCCACTTCGTAGGACACAATGATCCCGCCCATGGCCGGACCAACGACCGCCGCAATCTTCTCGCCGGCAAACCGCCCGGCCAATTCCCGGCAAAGATATTCAGTATAACCGGGATGCTGCAAAACCATGGCGCATTGAAAGTACCTGTCGCTGTGACGACCCGAAGTCAGCAGGAAGTGGCCGTTGAGCATAGCTCCGGTTTCAAGAAATATTGACTGAACTTCATTCATTGTAAGCATCAATACACCTCTTTCTTAGGTATTCAGGAGTCGGAATTCAGAATATCTCGCGATAATAAATCATTTTCCTCATTCTTACTCCTATCTCCTAATTTCTATTTTCTATCTTTTGGCTTCTATCTTCTAACTTCTGATTTCTTCTATCTCTTTCAGAATAGCCCTGGCCGCCTGCGCCGGATCGGGAGACGCGGTAACCGGCCTTCCCACCACCAGGTAAGTGGCGCCCTGCCGCACAGCTTCACCGGGAGTCATGATCCTTTTCTGGTCGTTTGCCATTACTCCCGCCGGCCGCACGCCGGGAGTAATAATAACAAAATCATTTCCGCACGCTTTCCTGATCGCCGTAATTTCATGAGGCGAAGCGACCACACCGTCCAGTCCGGCTTCATTAGCCATCTTCGCCCATAAAACGACTCGCTCTTGAATAGAACCGGGAACCCCCATCTCATTGTTGAACACTTGCTGGTCGATGCTTGTAAGAACAGTAACCGCGACCACCAAGGGGCGATTTATCCCGATCTTGACGGCTTCATCCCGCGCAGCTTTGACGGCTTCCCTCATCATCGCCATCCCCCCGGCTGCGTGCACATTGAGGATCGAGACCCCGTGCCTGGTGAGTACCCGGGCGGCTCCTGCCACGGTGTTCGGTATATCGTGCAGCTTTAGGTCAATAAAAACCGGAAAGTTTTTTTCTTTGAGAATGCGAATTGCTTCCGGACCTTCACAATTGTAAAGCTGCATGCCCACCTTAAAAGCACCGACATAAGGGCCTAACTTATTCGCCAAAATAGATGCTTCCTTAATTGTATCAACATCTAGAGCAATAATCAGTGGATTTTTAATTAATGACACTGTTTTACCTCCAAAATTAATACGGACGTTCTCATTGTATCAAATAATACTTTTTATGGTTTGTCAAACATAATATGGCTAAGTTGTTATTTACATCTTACATATTTGTTAATTTTATGTTATAATATTTTTTACTAATAGTAAGGATTACATTTCCTGACTGAATGGCATTATATCACAAATAATATAACGCCGTAAGGGGGTTTATCCATGGAATCTGCTACTGGTCAAAACAATAGCGAGAAAAACAACTTGGGTAAAGTATGGGTAAAAGAAGGGAAAATATTCGTAAAGAACCCTGGTGAAAACGGAAAATTACCTACGCTCACTCCATGTAACGGCATAGAACTTTTGATTAACGGAACAAAAATTGAAGAAAAAACTACCGTTAGTGAAAAAGATATCATCGAATTAAAAACTGAAACAAGAGAAGAAGAAAAGGGAATGTATCAGTTAAAGATTTCCTCCAGCGGTTTGGAGGCCGTGCTTGAAATGAAGACAAGTATTATTAACCGTCAATATGTGCAGGATAACGAACCTGTAAACGACTTAATGTTGAGACTATCCAGCGAGAGTGAAGAAGTTTGTCCTTTCACCCTGGCTGATATAATGCAGGAGATTTCGAAAAAAAATATTAATTACGGGGTAAAGCACAATGTTGTCCACGACTTACTGGCAAAACCGGAAAGCGGAACGTATGTCATAGCCGAAGGCGATCCTCCAGGAACTACAGTAGATGAAAAAGTTGAACTAACTTTTCAGAAAAAATCAGACGGTGAAAAAGCTGATCAAAAGATTGATGATAGTAAAGTAAATTTTCGCGATATGGTTGAAATACTTTCAGTTGATCCGGGCACGCTGCTGGCGGTTAAACATCCGGGAGTCCAGGGAACCATAGGAAAAAAGGTCACAGGCGACATCATCGCCCCGGCCAAACCCCAGGTTTGGGAATTCTCCGCCGGCAAAGGAGCGGAAGTCACTTCCGACGGCAGCAAGGTAACAGCTAAGATTAGCGGTAGTCCTGTGGTAAAGAGACTTGGCAACAAATATATAATTGATGTTAACCCTGTGCTGCAAAAAAGAGGTGATGTTGATATCTCATCCGGCAATATCCGTTTCAAAGGCGACGTAGTAATACAAGGCACTGTCCGTGAGGGCATGTCCGTGCAGGCATCGGGCAAAGTCGACATTCACGGTATGGTTTACGAGGCTAACATCAGCGCCCTGGATGGAATTAGTGTAAAACAAAATCTTACCGGCAGCAACCTGGTAGCCGGGGGAAATAACACATTTTACCATAATTTTTTTAAAATACTTAACCCTATTCATTCCGACTTGACTGAAATTTGCAAACTGCTTCCCGGACTTGCCCAGCACCCGCAGTTGAAGGGTGTTAAAACCGGCCAGTTAGTCCAGGTTTTAATTGACAAGAAATACTCCCGTGTTCCCAACCTAATTAACGAGTTGTTCAAATTTACCGGTGACAACTCATTAGGTCTGCCTCAAGAAATAACAGAACTAATGGTGGATATCGGCAGGTATCTCAGGGGTTTAAATTTATTGAAAATTGAGTCGCCTGATTGTTTGCAAAGCATCCTCCAAAAAATGGACGCGGCGCATGAGGTCATAAATAGTATGGCTCAGAAAAAAGCCGGTGTCTCTTTCGCGTATGCCGTAAACAGTAAAATCGAGGCTTCCGGGGATGTAAAAGTAAGTGGCCGCGGTTGCATTAATACCTCTATTCGCGCCGGCGGTAATGTAAACGTTGTCGGCGTGTTCCGCGGCGGTGAAATAACAGCCGGGGGCGACGTTATTATCAACGAAGCAGGCTCCGAGTTGGGCGCTAAAACGCTGATCAGGACGGATGAAAAAAGAAAAGTCTACATTAATAAAGCCAATGAAGGTGTACGCATTCAAATTGGCGATCGCCAAATCAGCTTCCCCTCGATGCAGAGCAATATCAAAGCAGAGTTAAATAAAGACGGCGCGATGTCCGTTTCAAAAAATAAGCGCATTGCCAAATAGAAATAGAATTATCTATTGACATGCTGCTTAATTTTTTATAAGCTTAGTAAGGATAAACACCTTGAAATCGGTCCCGTGAGACCGGTAAGGATTCATAGAAATGGTTAAATGAGGCCAACTATGCCTGCTTACCGGTTGTGAGCAGGTTTTTTACTGCAGTTTACCGCCCGGCAAGTTGATTGTGCCGGCATGTGTTAGAGTTCATTATAAAACACCGGAGGTTTGGCATGATCAAAGAGAAAGCGCAGATCCTGGACAAAGAAGGGATCCGCCGCTCTTTAACCCGCATCGCCCATGAAATAATTGAGCGCAACAAGGGTATAGATAACCTGGTTTTGATTGGTATCCGCCGCAGGGGGGCTCCTTTGGCAGAGCGTCTCGCCGAAAGGATCAAGGAGATCGAAGGGTGTACGACACCGGTTGGCATTCTGGATATCACTCTTTACCGCGATGACCTGACTACTCTAGCCCATCAACCTCTGGTCAGATCAACGGAAATCCCCTTCCCTGTTTCCGGTAAAAAAGTGATCCTGGTGGATGACGTCATCTTTACAGGCCGCACCATAAGAGCCGCCCTTGACGCGGTGATGGATCTGGGACGACCTAAAGTAATTCAACTAGCTGTTCTTGTTGACAGAGGCCACCGCGAATTGCCTATCAGATCCGACTATATCGGTAAAAATGTACCAACTTCCAGCAAAGAATCAGTATTAGTACGTTTAACCGAGATAGACGGTGAGGACAAAGTGGTAATATTCGAGCCTCCTGGCTAAATTAAAAATCAGGTCGTCAATCTGACGACTATCCGGCTCCATCCTAATAAAGTACGGTCCTGTGAGGCCGGAAAGGGAACAGGTTCCGGAAAGCTTCCCTTTTTAAGGCCCCAACCCGGTAATAAACCAGACAGGGGTCTTTATTTTTGAGCTTAGGAGGTAAGACAAAAAAATGGGACTCAGTGGCAAAGATTTACTTGGCCTGCAGTTTGTTCCGGTTGAGGAAATAAAATTAATTCTGAATACTGCCGTGCCGATGAAAGAGATAATCAAAAGACAAATTAAAAAAGTGCCTACCCTGCGTGGCCGTTCCGTAGTTACTGTTTTCTACGAGGCCAGCACTCGCACCAGGGTCTCCTTTGAACTGGCGGCCAAGTACTTGAGTGCGGACACCGTTAATATTGCCGCAGGCACCAGCAGTGTCAGCAAGGGAGAAGGGCTAAAAGACACCGCCCGTACCATCGCCGCCATGGGTGCGGATGTGGTGGTGCTCCGACATCCGATGGCCGGCGCGGCTGATATGCTTGCCCGGACAATTGGCGCCCCGGTGATTAATGCCGGAGACGGTGCCCATGAACACCCCTCCCAGGCTCTGCTGGATCTGTTCACGGTGCGAGAGAAAAAGGGCCGTTTGGAAGGGCTGAAAGTAGCAATCATCGGTGATATATTGCATAGCCGGGTAGCCCGCTCCGATATCTGGGGTTTCACCAAAATGGGAGCCGAGGTAAGATTGTCGGGGCCGGCTACACTGCTCCCACAGGAAACAGAAAGAATGGGTGCGATAACTTGCGCCAGTATTGAGGAAGCTCTGACCGGCGCTGATGTAATCAATATTCTTCGGATTCAAAAGGAAAGGCAGCAACAGGGATTATTCCCCGGGCTGCGCGAATACAGCCAGCTTTTTGGGATAAATAAAGAGCGTCTCAAACTAGCCGCGCCGGACGCGCTGGTGATGCACCCAGGTCCGATGAACCGCGGCGTGGAAATTGCCCCGGAGGTGGCGGACGGAGTTCAGTCCGTTATTAATGAACAAGTAACTAACGGGGTGGCGGTGCGCATGGCCTTGCTTTACCTACTGACGGGAGGTGGTAACCAGCATGAAATTACTCATTAAAGGCGGAACGGTAATCGACCCTGCCGCAGGAAAAGTTGTCGAAAAGGACATTTTGCTCGCTGACGGCAAGATCGCTGAAACAGGAACTGATTTGAGCGCCGGCGGCGTTGAAGTGCTGGATGCGGGCGGCAAGCTGGTGGCGCCGGGTTTGATTGACATGCATGTGCACTTGCGCGAGCCTGGATTTGAAGCCAAAGAAACCATTTTCAGCGGCACCCGCGCCGCAGCCCGCGGAGGCTTTACCACTGTGGCCTGCATGCCCAATACCAATCCGGTGGCCGATAACGCCGCGATCATTGCATATATAAAAGATAGAGCACGTGCCAAGGGAGCTGTAAATGCTTTTCCTATAGGCGCTATTACCAGAGAAAGCAAAGGCGAGGAACTGGCTGAAATGGGTGATATGAAGGAAGCCGGCGCGGTAGCGTTCTCCGATGACGGGATGCCCGTGATGAACGCCGGATTGCTGCGCAGGGCCATGCAGTATGCCCGGATGCTGGGTCTGACAATAATTTCCCATTGTGAAGACAAAAATCTCTCCGCCGGCGGGGCGATGCATGAGGGATATATGTCCACCGTACTTGGCTTAAAAGGCATCACGTCTTCCGCGGAAGACGTGATGGTGGCCAGGGACATTCTGCTGGCTGAAGAAACCGGTTGCCGCCTGCACATCGCTCACGTCAGCACTGCCGGGTCCGTCCGGCTGATCCGCGCGGCCAAAGCCAGAGGCGTCAAAGTTACCGCCGAGGTCACGCCTCACCACTTCAGCCTGACCGCCGAGGCAGTGGCCGGTTACGATACATCCACTAAAGTTAACCCGCCGTTGCGCACTGCCGCCGATGTGGCCGCGGTAAAGGAAGGGCTGGCCGACGGGACTATCGACGTTATTGCCACCGACCATGCTCCACACACTGTCGAGGAGAAAGATGTTGAATATGAACTCGCTCCCTTTGGTCTGGTGGGTCTGGAAACAGCGGTAGGCTTGGTTTGGACCGAACTTGTCGCTACCGGCGCGCTAACGCCTTTACAGGCAATAACTAAGCTGACCATAAACCCGGCCTCAATACTAGGACTCTCCAAAGGCACATTAATGACCTGCGCCGACGCCGACATTACCATTATTGACCCGGAGATTTCCTGGACAGTAGAACCGGCGCAGTTTGCCGGCAAAGGCCGGAACACCCCTTTCACCGGTCGCCTTTTAAAGGGCCTGCCCTATGCAACGATAGTGAGCGGCCGGATAGTAATGCGTGATGGAATCATTAAATAACCATAATTAAAAAGTTAAATAATCTTTCTTTTAAATATATGCCCCAAATATTGCGGAGGTGTTATTATGCAAGCAGTACTGGCCCTGGAAGACGGCACCGTTTTTACCGGCGAGGCTTTTGGCGCGACAGGTGAAAGATGGGGAGAAGTAGTTTTCAATACCGGGATGACCGGCTACCAGGAGGTGCTCACCGACCCTTCCTATTGCGGCCAAATCGTTGTGATGACCTACCCCTTAATCGGCAACTACGGCATCATGAAAGAGGACTTTGAGTCAAAAAAGTCATACGTCCGCGGCTTTGTCGTGCGGGAGGAGTGCGAGCGGCCCAGCAATTGGAGACTTTCCGAAATTATTGACAGTTTTTTAAAAAAAGAAAATGTGATTGGCATAGCTGGTATTGATACCCGGGCTCTAACCAGACGTCTCCGCAGTTTTGGCACCATGCGCGGCATCATCAGCACCGGCGTTGCCGATGTGCAGTCACTTGTGGAGCAGGCGCGCATCTGTCCTCATCTCACCGGCCAGGATCTGGTCCCAACTGTGGCCACCACGGAAATTTATACCCTGCGGGGTGACGGCCACCGCGTTGTCTTGATGGATTTCGGCGCGAAGCTGAATATTATTCGCTGTCTTCAGGAGCGCAATTGCGAAGTGGCAGTTGTGCCCCCAAATACAACAGCCGCCGACATTCTGGCCTTGCACCCGGCCGGGGTGATGCTCTCCAACGGTCCCGGCGACCCTACCGACGTGCCTTACGCGATTGAAACGGTACGCGAATTAATCGGCAAACTTCCCGTTTTTGGCATTTGTCTCGGCCACCAGATTCTGGGCCTTGCTTTGGGTGCCAAGACCTATAAAATGAAGTTCGGCCACCGGGGAGCCAATCACCCGGTGAAGGATCTGGAAACCGGACGGGTTTACATTTCCTCGCATAATCATGGATTCTCAGTTGATGAGGAATCAATGAAAGGGCTGGACATTGTCGTCTCCCACCGCAATCTGAACGACGGCACGGTGGAAGGTCTGAAGCACAAATATCTGCCGGTTTTTTCCGTGCAATACCACCCCGAAGCCTCACCCGGACCAAGGGACTCGGAATATATCTTCGAACAATTCCTGGCTATGATGGATAAGGGGGCGAGGTAACATGCCGCTTAAAAAAGGCATCAACAAAGTAATGGTTATCGGCTCCGGTCCCATTATTATCGGTCAGGCTGCCGAGTTTGACTACGCCGGCACCCAGGCCTGCCGTTCCTTGCGGGATGAAGGAGTGGAAGTGGTTCTGGTCAACTCCAACCCGGCCACGATCATGACAGACGCCAACATGGCTGACCGGGTTTATATCGAGCCCTTGACGCCTGAATTTGTGGCCAGAGTGATCCGGCAGGAGAAACCGGACGGCCTGCTTCCCACCCTGGGCGGGCAGGTAGGCTTGAACATGGCCTTGCAACTCGCGGAAAACGGTGTTCTGGCCAAAGAAGGAGTGCAGCTTCTGGGCACCTCTCTGGAAGCAATCAAGCGCGCCGAAGACCGGGAATTATTTAAGGAAATGATGCAGACAATCGGGGAACCTATTCCCGAAAGCATAATTGTATCAACGCTGGAAGAAGCTGAGAACTTCGCCCGCGAAATCGGGCTGCCTTTAATCGTGCGCCCGGCCTATACTCTCGGCGGCACCGGCGGCGGTATCGCATACACTATGGATGAGCTGCGCAACATCACCACCAGAGGTTTAAAATACAGCATCATTGACCAGGTGCTGATTGAGCGTTGCGTGGTAGGCTGGAAGGAATTGGAGTACGAGGTGATGCGGGACAGCGCCAATAACTGCATCACCATCTGCAACATGGAAAACATAGATCCGATGGGTATCCATACCGGAGACAGCATTGTGGTGGCACCCTCCCAAACCCTGAGTGACAAAGAATACCAGCTGTTAAGAACGGCATCGCTGAAGATTATCCGCGCTCTGGGTATTGAAGGCGGCTGCAATGTGCAATTTGCCCTGGACCCCGCCAGTTTTCAATATTACGTAATCGAGGTCAACCCCAGGGTTTCCCGTTCTTCAGCCCTGGCTTCCAAGGCTACCGGCTACCCGATTGCCAAAGTAGCGGCTAAAATTGCCCTGGGCTTGACCCTGGACGAGATTAAAAACGCAGTTACCGGTAAGACCTATGCTTGTTTTGAACCGGCATTGGACTATGTGGTTATCAAATACCCCCGCTGGCCGTTTGACAAGTTTGCCCTGGCCGACCGGGAATTGGGCACTCAGATGAAGGCCACCGGAGAGGTGATGGCGATCAACCGTACTTTTGAAGGCGCGCTTTTAAAGGCCGTCCGCTCTTTGGAAATCGGGCTGGATTATTTGAAACTGCCTGGAGCGGAATTATTAAGTTCCGAGGAGCTTGAAGCCAAACTGGCCTGCGCGGAAGATGAACGTCTTTTCCTTGTCGCCGAAGCTTTACGCCGGGGCTTGACCATTGAACGGGTTCATGAAATTACCAAGATAGACCGCTTTTTTCTTGATAAAATCCAGGGTATCCTGCAGCTTGAAAATGATATTTGCCGCACATCTGCAGACGGCATATCCCCTGCCCTGCTGGAACAAGCCAAGAAATTTGGCTTTTCCGACGCCCACTTGGCCAAGCTGACCGGACTGGATCAATGTGAAATAAGAGCCAGACGCAAAGAAAACGGGATTTTGCCCACTTTTAAAATGGTGGATACCTGCGCCGCCGAATTTGAAGCTGAAACGCCCTATTATTATTCTTCATACGATCAAGAAGATGAATCCCAGGCCACATCCCGGCGCAAGGTTATGGTGCTGGGCTCCGGCCCGATCCGGATCGGACAGGGTATCGAGTTTGACTACTGCTCGGTGCACTCTGTCTGGGCGCTGCGGGAAGAAGGATTTGAAGCGATTATTGTCAATAATAACCCCGAAACAGTGAGTACTGATTTCGACACCGCCGACAGGCTCTACTTTGAGCCTTTGGTCACGGAGAATATTTTAAACATCTTGGACCGGGAAAAACCTGAGGGAGTGATTGTGCAGTTCGGCGGACAAACAGCCATAAACCTGGCCAAACCTCTTGAAAACGCCGGAATCAAGATACTGGGAACTACTGTGGAAGATATTGACCGGGCCGAAGACCGCGAACGGTTCGACAGCCTGCTGATTGAGTTGGGTATACCCAAACCGCCCGGCCGCACTGCTTTTTCGGTGGATGAAGCAGTCATAATCGCTTCCGAGATCGGGTTCCCGGTGCTGGTGCGACCCTCTTATGTCCTGGGCGGCCGGGCCATGGAGATTGTTTACAACAATGACGAGCTGTTGAATTACATGGCCACAGCGGTCAAGATTACACCCGAGCACCCGGTGCTGGTGGATAAGTACCTCTTTGGCAAGGAACTGGAGGTTGATGCCATTTCCGACGGAGTGGATATTCTGATTCCGGGCATCATGGAGCATATTGAGCGGGCGGGTGTTCATTCCGGCGACAGCACCGCGGTCTATCCGCCACAGACACTGAGTCCAAAGATAAAAGAACAAGTTGTTGATTATACCATCAGACTGGCCCGGGCTTTAAACGTTAAAGGTCTGATAAATGTTCAGTACGTGCTGCATGATGACGGAATTTATGTGCTTGAGGTCAATCCCCGGTCCAGCCGTACTGTGCCATATCTGAGCAAAATTACCGGTATTCCGATGGTAAACCTGGCCACAAAAATTATTATGGGCGGTACTTTAAAGGGAATGGGCTACCACAGCGGGCTCTATCCTGAAAGTAATGTTATCGGGGTGAAAGCTCCAGTTTTCTCCTTTGCCAAGCTGCTCCAGGTGGATATTTCCCTGGGTCCGGAAATGAAGTCTACCGGAGAGGTCATGGGCGTCGACCATGACTTTAAGGTAGCTCTGTTCAAAGCAATGGTCGCGGCCGGGAGCATGTTTCCGAAAAAAGGAACTGTTCTGGTCACCATTGCCGACCGGGATAAAGAAGAAGCCCTGCCGATCATCCAGAGCCTGGTAAACTTGGGCTACCGTATCCTGGGCACTTCCGGAACCGCGGCGCTGCTCAGGGAGGCCGGCCTGCCGGTGGAACAAGTGAAGAAGGTTCATGAGGGTTCCCCGCATATTGTTGACTTGATCCGGGCAAATAAAATCAACCTGGTGATCAACACCTTAACCAAAGGTAAAGCGCCCGAGCGGGACGGCTTCCAAATCCGCCGGGCGGCAGTTGAATACGGTGTTCCCTGCCTGACATCGCTGGATACCACCCGGGCAGTCCTTGATGTGCTAGCGGGAGAAAAGGAAAAAGAACATAACAGACTGGTACCGCTGCAGGAATACATGCAGTAAGAGCGGCTAATGGTTAATAGTTGGTGGTTGTTAGTTAAAATAATCGATTGTGTGAGATACAAAACTTGATTATGGATGTTTATTCCATAATATGTGGTGTGGAGGGAAAAAATTGTCGCCGGTTGCCGACGCGAAAGTTATAAAGCAAAATATGATAGCGCCAGGTCATTTCAGATTATACCTATTTGCGCCGGAAATTGCTGAAGCGGCGAGACCGGGGCAATTCGTGCACGTACGCTGCGGGCATACTTTAGACCCGCTGTTGCGCAGACCGGTCAGCATCCACGCCGTGGATCGGGAAAAGGGCGAGGTTATTCTTTTTTATCGAGTTGCCGGAAGGGGCACCGCCCTTCTATCGAAAAATAATAGCGGTGACACGATCAGCTTGTTGGGGCCGCTCGGTCACGGGTTTTCGATGCCCCAAAGTCACGCGCGGGTTCTCGTTGTGGCCGGCGGCATCGGCATTGCCCCGCTCTATTTTTTTCTGCAGGAAATAGCTGTTTCAGAAATCAGCGCCGATGTCTTTCTGGGAGCGGCCACCCAAAAACAATTATTCTTTATGAATGAAATTAAGGAATCGGGTCACCGGGTTGTTCCTTCCACCGACGACGGTTCAACCGGCTACCATGGAACAGTTGCCGATTTATTTGAGGAATATGTACGGAAGAGCGATAATCAAAACGGCCCGGTCCGGCGCGGCGATGATGCAAAGGTTTACGGCTGCGGCCCTTCCGGAATGCTTAAACGGCTGACAGATATTATTGCCGCAGCCGGCATTCCCGGCGAGGTATCCCTAGAAGAACGGATGGGCTGCGGTGTAGGGGCCTGCCTCTCCTGCGCCTGCAAAGCCCGGGGCGGGAAAAACGGTGTGCAATACCGGCGGGCCTGTGTGGACGGCCCGGTTTTTCCGGCCGGGGAGGTGGTATGGGAATGAGCGGAGTCAAGCCGAATCTGTCCGTAAACGTCGGAGGTATTCTGATGAAAAACCCGGTCACCACCGCTTCGGGAACCTTCGGCTTCGGGCCGGAATACTCGCCTTACCTTGACTTAAACCGTTTGGGCGCCATTGTGGTGAAGGGTATTACCCTGCTGCCGAGAACCGGCAACCCCACCCCCAGGCTTGCGGAAACACCGGCCGGCATCTTGAATTCCATCGGCCTGCAAAATCCCGGCGTGGAGCGTTTCATCTCCGAAGCACTCCCCTTCCTGGCGGATTATGACCTGCCGGTTATTGTCAACATTGCCGGCGACACTGTGGATGATTATGCCCTGCTGGCTGAAAAACTCAGCCGCGCCTCCGGTGTGGGCGGCCTGGAAGTGAACATCTCCTGCCCCAATGTTAAAAAAGGCGGCATGCAGTTCGGCAGTGACCCGGCCATGGCGGCGGAAGTCACCCGCGCGGTGAAGGCAAGCACAGGCCTGCCGGTGATTGTTAAGCTTTCACCTAATGTAACCAGCATCGTGGCGGTGGCCGAAAAAGTGGCGGAAGCGGGAGCAGACGCCCTTTCCATGATTAATACCGTATTGGGTATGGCCATCGACATAAAAAAGAAACGCCCGGTGTTGGGAAACTTGCTGGGAGGGCTCTCCGGCCCGGCAGTCAAACCGGTGGCGGTACGGGCGGTCTGGCAGGTATACCGGGAGGTAAAGCTGCCTATTATCGGCATGGGCGGTATTACGACAGCCGAGGATGCAATTGAGTTTATCCTGGCCGGGGCCACTGCCGTGGCAGTGGGTACCGCCAACTTTGTCAACCCCCGGGCAACCATGGATGTGCTTGAAGGTATAGAGAACTACCTTTGTGAAAACGGCATCGAAAACATCGACGAACTTACCGGCTTGGCCCAAAAATCATGAATAAAGACCGGCGGCATAACAGCTGTCGGCTTATATTTTAAATGGTGCTATAATTATCCATTGCCTGCGAACAAGTGTTTTGGTTATAATATATTGCGCAAACACTTGTTTGGAGTGATGGTTTTGAAGTGCCCTATCCTTCTCATTGACGCAAACTCTTTTTTCGCCTCCTGCCATATCGCTTTAAATCCTGAACTGGCCGATATTCCCGTGGTTGTCGGCGGGGAGGAAAAAAAGCGCCACGGGATCTGTCTGGCGGCCAACTATATAGCAAAACGTCAATACGGCATCAAAACTGGCATGGCGGTACGGGAGGCCCGCGAAAAACTGGGAGACAAAGGCGTGATCGTTTCCCCGCAGCACAGTTTGTACGTTGACTTCTCGGCGCGGATTCTCAGGATCAAGCGCCGGTATTCCCCCCTGGTGGAGCCATTCAGCATCGACGAAAGCTGGGTTGACTTGACCGGCACAGAGTATCTCCATAAAACAGATTCCTCAGAGGAAATAGCCGCGCGTCTTCAAAAGGATATTCAGGAAGAAACGGGCATACCCACCTCCGTTGGGATCGGCCCGAACAAGATTATAAGCAAAATGGCGGCGGAGATTAAAAAACCGCTGGGCATTACCAAAGTTGATCTTCAGGACGTTCCCCGCGTGTTCTGGCCCCTGCCGGTAAAAAAGCTTTTCGGCGTGGGGCGCCGGATGGAAAAAAAACTGTGGCTCCTTAATATACATTCCATCGGAGACCTGGCCAACTATCCGGCCAATATCTTAAAAAAGCGGTTCGGGCTAATCGGGTTAATCTTAAAGAACTCGGCTAACGGCGTGGATTATTCACCGGTCAACCCGGCAAGCCTGGAGGTGGTTAAATCAGCCGGCCACCAAATTACTCTCCCCAAAGATCTGGCCGGGCATGAAAACATCCAGGTGATTATTCACGAACTCTCGGAAATAGTGGGCAGACGGGTGCGTATCGGAGGCTATACCGGCAAAACCGTCGGGCTTACCCTTAAGGATACCGAATTCCAATACCTGCACCGGACTCAATCCATGCCTTATTTCTCTGACTTATCGGAGGACATCTACAGTACCGCCGTTGTACTTCTGCACCGGCACTGGCCGCACTGGAAGCCGGTGAGAATGGTAGGTCTCACTCTTTCCCACTTGATTAAAAATTCAGAAGAGCAGTTGGATCTGTTCGGCATCACCGAAAAAAAGAGGAAGCTTACACGCGCTTTGGATAAAATCAAAGACCGCCATGGTGAAACAGCAGTCTTTAAAGCGACATCCCTGACCGGCGTCAGCGTAATGCTCCAGAACAGGTGGGGGGACTGACAGTGTCCAACACAACGAATTACTACAGGAGAAATTACCTGTATTCAAGTCACCGGCTCTTTATCCCGGAATCCAAACAAAAAGCGGTGAACACCTGTGGAAAATGCCGGTTCTACATCATAATTATCGGCAGAGAGGAGAAAAAAATGGGGTGCGCCGCCCTCATCCCCAAGTATTTTGCCATGAAGAGAAAAATTCCGTCTGAAATTGATATCGGGGAATTTTTGAAGGAAATCGGCAAAGTCGGGCTGCAGAACGCCGTTACCTGCTGTGGTGAACACCTTAACGCCTGCGCCCTTTTTCAGCCCAGAAATAATCCCGGCTCTTAGGTTGTGGCCCCGGCTGCCGTCATTGCCGCCCGGAAAGCGCTCCGCGCCGCTTCCGCAGTTCTTGCCAATTCCTTGTCGCTGTGCACCAGGGAAATAAACGCCGCTTCAAATTGGGAAGGGGCCAGGTAAATTCCCTGCTCCAGCATGGATTTAAAGAAAGCGGTGTAGCGTTGGGTATTTGATGAACACGCGCTGGAATAATTATTAACTCTTGCTCCGGTAAAAAAGGCGCACAACATCGACCCGACCCGGTTGAAACAAACTTCCGCGCCGGTTTCCCCGGCTGCGTCAGCCAGTTGGCCGGCAAGTTTTGCCGACTTTTCTTCGAGACTTTCATAAACACCCGGCCGGCTTAAAATTTTCAGAGTGGCGATACCGGCCGTCACCGCCAGGGGGTTTCCTGATAGCGTTCCGGCCTGGTATACCGGCCCCGCAGGTGACACCTGCTCCATAATTTTGACACTGCCGCCGTATGCGCCCACCGGCAGACCGCCTCCAATCACTTTGCCGAGGCAGGTTAAGTCCGGGGTTACTCCGTAAAGCTGCTGCGCCCCGCCGTAAGCCACACGAAACCCGGTCATTACTTCGTCAAAAATCAACAGGCTGCCGTATTCCCGGGTCAACCGGCGCAGCCCTTCCAGAAAACCCGGGGCGGGCGGAACGACACCCATATTTCCCGCTACCGGTTCCACAACCACCGCCGCGATTTCTTCGCCTTGTCGTTTAAACAACTCATCCAAATAAGTTAAGTCGTTGTATGCCGCGTTTATAGTATCGGCAGCCGTACCGGCCGTTACTCCGGGACTAGTGGGCACACCCAGCGTCAGCGCTCCGGAACCAGCCTTAATCAACAGATAATCGGCGTGCCCGTGGTAGCATCCTTCAAACTTGACGATTTTATTCCTCTTCGTATATCCCCTGGCCAGCCGGAGCGCGCTCATGACGGCTTCGGTGCCGGAATTAACCAGGCGCACCATTTCCACAGAGGGTACGGCGTCAACAATCATGCCGGCCAGGACATTCTCCAATTCAGTCGGCGCCCCAAAGCTGGTCCCGGTCTCGTCCAGGCAGCGCTTCAGCGCCTCAACCACCCGCGGGTGACGGTGCCCCAGGATCAGCGGCCCCCACGAGCCCACGTAGTCAACGTATTCGTTCCCGTCAGCGTCATAAACCAACGGTCCTTCACCCCGTTCAATAAAAAGCGGGGTTGAATCCACCGATTTGAAGGCGCGCACCGGACTGTTGACACCGCCGGGGATAACTTTTTTCGCTTGCTCAAAAAGCTCAACCGACCTGGTATAATTCCTGGCCACCTGATGCTAACCTCTTTTCTATTCAAAATAACGCATGCTGCTTTTTTTAAGCTCAGCGGTGCTGTACAGCAGGGAATAATTTGTTACCCCGGTGGCCCGGGACAGCCTTTTGGCGATTCCTGCACAGTATTCCCGGCTTTGCCCATGAACAACGGTAAAAAGGTTATAAGGCCAACCGGGACGCCGCGGACGCCGGTAGCAGTGAGTGACTTCTTTAAAACCAGCCATTATCCGGCCTGTCTCAGACACCTTCTCTTCCGGCACATCCCACACCACCATGGCGTTTGCCACGAAGCCGAGCTCAAAATGCCGCACGGTCGCTCCAAAACGTCTGATTTTTCCGTCGGTAATAAAACTTCTGATCTTCTCTACAAGCTCATCCTCGGTCATCTCTAATTCTTCCGCTATCGACTGATAGGGACGGGTAACCAGAGGCAGGCCGTTTTGCAGAGCTCTGATTATCTTTTTGTCTTGTTCGGTTAGGATTTTATCCACCTCGTTCAACTGAGACTGAAATTCACTTTAATTTTGAATACTTCTTCCGCGGGAAGTTCCATTATTTCCCTAATACCTGTTTTTTCCCGCATTAGATTTAATATTTCTCCCAACTCATCTTCGCTGCCGGCCAACACGGTAAACCATATATTAATCTGGTGTTCTCTCAGGTAGTTATGGGTCACGCCGGGGAAAGAATTAATTATAGCCGCTACCTCATCCACTCTATCCGGTTCAACACGCATGGCGCATAGAGTGCCGCTATAGCCAAGTTTTCTTGATTCAAAAACGGCGCCCAAGCGGCGGATTACTCCTTCGTCCTGCATTTGCTTCAGCCTGGCCAGGACTTCACCCTCGCTAATACCGATAATTTCCCCCAGCTTGCGGTATGGTTCCGACAATAGAGGAAATTTCTCCTGCACCAAATTTAATAATTTCCGGTCGATCTTGTCCAAACGCATAAACCAAGACCCCTTCAGACTTATAACCTTTAGTGTTCGGTCCGGTAAAGACACCACGGTTCTTCAGCCAGATAATCACCATGATAGAAATAGGCGCGGGCCCGGCAACCGCCACAAACCTGTTTGTATTTACAGGAGCCGCAGCTTCCTTCGTACTCCTCTTTTCTCAATGAATGGAAAATATTAGAATTATGCCAGATTTCACCGAAAGTCTTCTCGCGGACATTACCGGCCGGGATATTTAGGTAGGCGCACGGCTGGACGATACCTTTAGGGCTGACTATGCAGTAAGATATTCCGGCCAGGCAGCCTTTGCTGAAACGAGTCTTTACCCCCAACTGGGCGGCAATCCGCATAAATTGAGGGGCACATGTCGGCTTTAGCTCAATTTTAACTTCAGCTTGTTTGCGCATTATCCGGTGCAGCAGTGCCTCGTACTGAGCGGCTTTTAATGATTCGGCCTCAATGTTGACAGCGCGGCCGGATGGAACCAGGAAAAAAATATGATGCCCGACAGCGCCTATATCCACTGCAAAGTCGGTTAATTTCTCTATTTCAGGCAGATTCCATTCCATCACGGTGGTATGAATCTGAAAAGGAAGGCCAACCGACCGGCAGGCGCGCATCCCTTCCACCGCCCCCTGCCACGCTCCCGGAGCGGCTCTGAAGTCGTCATGACTGGCCGGGTCGACGCTGTCCAGGCTGATTCCCATTACCGCAGCGCCGGATTCCTTGAGCCGCCGGGCCACTTCCCCGTTGATCAAAGTGCCGTTGGTGCCGAAAACAGGTCTCAGACCTTTTTCCTTCGCCCGCGCTACCAATGTATAAATGTCGCCGCGCATCAGCGGCTCGCCGCCGCTGAAGATCATGATCTTAAAACCGGCTTCGGCTATCTGATCTACCAGCGCCAGGCCTTCCTTTGTATCCAGTTCCTCATTTGACCTCTCCCCGGCATCGCGGTAGCAGTGCCGGCAGTACATGTTGCAGGCGTTGGTGGTATTCCAGGATACTATCACGGCTGTTCCCCTTCCCGCAGCCATCTTGCCGCATCTCTAGCGTGGTAAGTGAGAATAATGTCCGCTCCCGCCCTCTTGATGCCGGTGAGCAACTCCAGCACAATCTTTCGCTCATCGATCCAGCCCTTTTGCGCGGCCGCCTTGATCATACTGTATTCACCGCTGACATTGTACGCCGCCACCGGAAAACCTGTCTCGTCCTTGACCCGCCGGATCACATCCAAATAAGCCAGGGCGGGCTTGACCATGACGATGTCGGCACCCTCTTCGATATCCAGCCGGACCTCCCGCAGCGCTTCACCGGCATTGGCCGGGTCCATCTGGTAAGTCTTGCGGTCGCCAAATTGCGGGGCCGAGCCCGCCGCTTCACGAAAAGGTCCGTAAAAGGCCGAGGCGTACTTGGCGGAGTAAGCCATAATTAAAACATTTTCAAACTCTTTGGCATCCAGCGCCGCGCGAATCGCCCCCACACGGCCGTCCATCATATCGGAAGGAGCAACCATGTCCGCTCCTGCCGCCGCGTGAGACACTGCTGTCCTCGCCAGCAATTCAAGAGTTGGGTCGTTTAACACACTGCCGTTCTCAACAACGCCGCAATGACCGTGACTGGTATACTCACAGAGACATATATCGGTAACAACCAATAAACCGGGAAAGGTCTTTTTAATTGCCCGCACCGCTTTCTGGACAATACCGTCGCGGGCGTACGCCTCCGAGCCAAGCTCATCTTTAACTGCGGGGATGCCGAAAAGAAGAACACCGGGTATTCCCAGCCCTGTTACATCCGTCAACTCTTCCAGCAGTCTGTCTATCGAGTAGTTGTATATGCCGGGCATAGCCTCGACAGGCCGGGCGATACCCTTCCCATGAGTAACGAAAACGGGATATAAGAAGTCGTCCACGGATAAAGCCGTCTCACGTACCATCCGGCGGATAATTTCATTCGACCGTAAACGCCTTGGACGCTGCTCGGGGAAAGACATTGTATAAGACCTCCATAGTTATTAATGTGGGACAAGAAGACAATGTGAGAAGATAATGGGGACGGTTCTCATTGTTTGCATTGTTTGTGGTTCTGTACCAGACAATAAGAACCGTCCCCATTGTCCTCTTTGTCCTTTCTTCTATTGCAGTCCGATCTCTTCGTCGGTCAGGTAACAGGCCGGGTCCGCTTCCCAGAAGTCACCGGTTACCGCTTCGGCGCGGGCCCGGAAGTTGCCGTTGCAGAGATCCAGCCACTTGCATGCGGCGCAGCGCCCTTTCAGCAGGGGCTTCCTGTTTTTCAACCCCGCTAAAACAGGCTGAGAATAATCGGTCCATATTTCCCCGAATTTCCTGTCCCGCACATTGCCAAAAGTAAGGTTTTGGGTAAACTGGTCGGGGTGGACGTTGCCGTTCCAATCTACCGCTCCAATCGCCATCCCGGTGCGGTTGCCGCCGTTCAGCCGGAGCAGCGTTAAAACCTGTTCCGCTCTTGCCGGGTCGGTTTTTTTAAGCTTTAGATATATGTATATACCGTCGGCGTGATTATCCACCGTCAATATTTCTTTCTTGATACCGCGCCGGTGGAAGTCCGCCGTACGCTCCATAATCAAGTCTACTGCCGCTCGTGTTTCATCCCTGGATATGTCCTCCTCCGCCATTTTGCTTCCCCGGCCGGCGTAGACCAAGTGGTAGAAGCAAACCCGGGGTATATTTTCCTTTTCAATCAAGTCAAAAATATCATTTATTTCATGATAATTATGCCTGTTAATAGTAAATCGCAATCCTACCCGCTGTCCTACGGTGACACAGTTCCTGATGCCGTTGAGGGCAGCGTTAAAAGCACCGTTGCGGCCCCGGAAGCGATCATTTATTGCACCGGTGCCGTCAAGACTGACACCAATATAACCGATACCCAATTCATTGAATAATTTAACTCTTTCCTCATTCAGCAATGTGCCGTTCGATGATAAAGTTATCCGGATGCCCTTGCCGACCGCGTAAGCAATCAGTTCAGCCAGATCATTTCTTAGAAGCGGTTCGCCGCCTGAAATCAAGAGAACAGGTACATTAAACTCCGCCAGGTGCTCGATAAAACGCCGCGCTTCCCCGGTGGTCAGTTCGCCTTCATATTTTTTTGCGTCTGAACTGGAATAACAATGGATGCATTTTAAATTGCAGGTTCGGGTGCTGTTCCATACCACCACCGGCCCATATCCCGCAGTTACGCCGTGTGCCTGGCTTCCCGCTCCGCTGCTGTAACGCAGGGAGTCGCCGAAATAGTCACCGCCGCACAATAGCTTAGTCACGCTGATCATTTATTCCAACACCTTTGTTCAAGTATTCAGGAGTCAGGAGTCAGAATATTTGAAGATAAAAAAACCATGCTCTTATTCTGACTCCTGTCTTCTGACTCCTGACTCCTGCAATTTAACAATGACTTCAACCAATCCTTCGATTGTGTATTCCTTCGCCACCACGTCAACCTGGAGGCCCAATTCGCGGGCAGTGCCGGCTGTAACCGGTCCGATACAGGCGACAGCGAATTTCCCCCGCATATTGTTAATTAATGTGCCGCCAACCATATCAGCAAAATATCGCACGGTGGAGGAGCTGGTAAAGGTAACCAGATCTATTTCTCCCCGGCGGAGCATTTCCTTTAACGCAGCGCCGCTGCCGGACTCCGGCACGGTACGATAAGCAGCGACCTCAGTCACAACAGCTCCCATTTCGCTCAACGCCGCAGGCAATACCTTACGGGCTTCTGCCGCCCTCGGCAACAGCACACGTTCTCCACATGTTAATTTGCCGCGCATCCCCCTGGCTATTTCTTCAGCCCGGTATTCACCGGGCATGTATTCCGCCAAAAGCCCGTATTTTTCCAGCGATTCTCTTGTCTTGGGTCCAATAGCGCAAAGCCTGGCATTATGGAGTTCACGGATATCCTTCCGGTGGTGGCGCAGTCGCTTAAAAAAGGCTCCAACACCATTTACACTGGTAAACACAACCCAATTGAAATTATTCAGTTCTTTAATAGACTGGTCCAAAGGCGCAAAATCTTCGGGCTCAGCAATTTTTATCGTGGGAAATTCCACTGCTTCACCGCCAAAGGCTTCAATTATCTCTGAAAGAACACTTGCTTGTTCCCTTGCACGGGTTATCAATATTTTCTTGCCGAATAGAGGTTTGTTTTCAAACCATTTCAGTTTTTCCCTTAATAGAACGACCTCGCCCACAATAATTACAGCCGGGTTTGTGAAACCCGATCTTTGGGCCTGCTCATGAATGTTCTCCAGTGTTCCGACCAGAGTGCGCTGCTCCGGTCTCGTGCCCCATCTCACCAACGCCGCCGGTGTCTGGGAAGAACGGCCGCTATTTATTAAACGTTGCGTTATTTCCTGCAAGTTCGCCATACCCATTAAAAAAATTAAAGTATCCGCGCTCGTGGCGATTCTGTCCCAGGCTATACTGGAATCATCCTTTAGCGGGTCTTCGTTTCCGGTGATAATAGCCAGGGTAGACGCATAATCCCGGTGAGTCGCCGGAATGCCGGCATAAGCGGGTGCCGCTATGGCTGAGGTTACACCGGGTACAACTTCAAAACGCACTCCCGCTGCATGAAGAGCTTCGGCCTCTTCTCCGCCACGTCCAAAAACAAAGGGATCTCCTCCCTTCAGCCGGACTACCACCTTCCCTGCGCCGGCTTTCTCTGCCATCAGCCGGCATATTTCCTCCTGTTTTAAAGCGTGGCAGCCGGGTTCCTTGCCCGCATAAACAATTTCAGCCCCGGGCCGGACAAACGCCAGGAGCCTGTGGGCGACCAACCGGTCATATATAATTGTATCGGCTTTTTTGATTAACTCAAGACCGCGCACGGTAATTAATTTCGGGTTACCGGGGCCCGCGCCCACCAGGTAAACAACACCTTCACACATTATGGCAATTCTCCTGCCGCATATTCCGCAACAATTCTCCAGCACCCTTTTGCAACAGCTTTTCCGCCAGCTGTACGCCGATAGACACCGCATCCTCGGCCAAACCTGACCATGAAGAGCGCACTAGTTTCCCGCCGTCCAAACCCGCTACTGCTCCTTCCAGCAATAAGCGCCCGTGCTCAACGGTACCAAGAGCGCCGACCGGTACCTGGCAGCCGCCTTCAAGTTTCCTCAAAAGCGCCCTTTCAGCAGTAATAGCTGAACGCGACTCATGATGATCAATTCTACCGGTCAGGTTCTGCATTTCTTCATCCCCGGCGCGTATTTCCACACCAATAGAGCCCTGCCCTACCGCGGGTAAACACGCTTCAAGAGGAATCAACTGCGTAATCCTGTCATCAAGCCCCAGACGGTGCACCCCCGCGAAGGAAAGTACGACGGCATCCATCATTTCGCTTTCCAGTTTGCTCAGGCGGGTGTCTATATTGCCTCGCAGGTCGATAATTTTAAAATCATTCCGGTAGTGACACAACTGAGCGCGGCGCCTGAGGCTGCTGGTGCCGATAAGCGCGCCCGGAGGCAAATCCTTTAGTTTGTTGCCCTTACGGGAAATCAACACGTCTCCGGGATTTTCCCTGCGGCATACCGCTCCTACCGCCAGTCCCTCCGGCAAAACAGTGGGCATATCCTTCATACTGTGCACAGCCAAATCAATTTTACCACGCAGCAAGGCCAGTTCCAGTTCTTTTGTAAAAAGTCCCTTGTCTCCGATTTTCACCAGGGCTGTATCAAGATTTTTATCTCCCAGAGTCTTCATGCCCACTATCCGGAAACTATATGCCGGCCCATACTTCTGCAAGCAGTCTTTTACCCAGTTGGCCTGCCAAAGAGCCAGCCTGCTTTCCCTTGTGCCGATAACGATTTCTTTTTTCATATAAAGCTCAAAACTCCTAATTATTTTAGGCAAGACCGGTTTTGTTCTCAACATTGGCATTTGGTGTTTTATTTTTGGTTTTTTGCCCAGGAACATTCAGGCAAAAAAGATTTTGCAGCACCTCGGTATAGAGATGTCCTTCATTGGTCACGGCATAATTTTTTAACTGAGTTACCGGTATATGCAAGATCTGATTGACAATCGAATTGGCCAGAGAGCAAACTACCTTTTGATCGTGCTCGGAAAGTTTTTCTAAACGATTTAACGCGCGTCTCAGCTCATTTCGTTTAATCTCTTCTCCCCACTGTTTTAAGGCGGAGATAGTAGGAATAACGAACTGCGTCCCCAACCACTTCATGAACTCACTTAATTCTTCTTCGATTATTTTTTCAGCTTTTATGGCTGCCTGTTTTCTTTCGGCCAGGTTGCGGTCCACGACCATCTCCAAGTCGTCAACATCATAGAGGGCAACCCCGTTGAGCTCGCCTACTTCAGTTTCGATATCCCTTGGCACTGCCAAGTCAATCATGATCATTTCCCGTCCGTGCCTTCTTTTGATAATGTGACTTACTTCGTCAGTTTTGATTACACAATGGGGAGCCGCGGTAGAACTAATTACAATATCCGCCGTTTCAAGGCATTTGGACAATTCATCAAAATTAACCGCTTTTCCTGCAATCTGTGACGCAAGCAGCTCTGCCCGGTCGAAGGAACGGTTTGAAACAATAATACCTGAAACATTGTTTGCCGCCAGGTGTTTTGCCGCCAGTTCACTCATTTTGCCGGCGCCGACAATGAGCGCTGAACAACTGGACAGGCTGCCCAGCCTGCTCTTCGCCAGCTCAACCGCTGCATAACTGATTGACACGGCGTTCCGGTCGATTCCGGTTTCCGTACGGACGCGCTTGCCGATAGCGATAGCCTGTTGAAACATGGTATTTATTATACGGTTGGTCGTATTATAATCACAGGCCAGCATGTAAGCCGACCGCACCTGACCAAGTATTTCGGTCTCACCAAGCAGCATTGAGTCCAATCCTGCCGCGACCCTGAATAGATGCCGGACAGCATCATAAAGAGCATGGCAATAAGTAATATTGATTATTTCGGAAACATCCACACCCGACCAGCGGGATAAAAAATCCCGGATGGCGTTAAGCCCTTCATCCACCTCCGACGTGGCGGCGTAGACTTCAGTCCGGTTGCATGTCGATAAAATAACACATCCTTGTATCGCGGGATAAGTTTTTAGCAACTGCAAAGCTTTCTCCAGGGAAAACCCGCTGAATGACAACTTCTCCCGCACTTTAACCGGAGCCGTTCTGTGGTTAAGTCCGACTACTGCGATAAGCACTAGCTATTCGCTCCTTTACCAAATCCATCCTGCCGCTTTTAAGAAAACACAGCACTTCGTCGCAAACCATATTCTCAAGAATTTCTTTTTTCTTTTTTGGGTCGGATATATTATTAATTACGTCTTGGCGAATATCAGCAATCAAATCTAAAAATTCACCATATTGAAGGCCGTAAGCCGTTTCCAGTTCCTCGCGTATTTTTCTGGCCAGCAACGGACTCTTGCCGCCGGTCGATACCGCGATGGAAAGCGCCCCCCGTTTGACTACGGCAGGAACGAAGAAATTGCATTTCTTTGGGTCGTCTACAATGTTCACAAAAAGATTTCTGTCCGTGCAGTCACCTGCAACTTGTTGGTTTACTTCTTTGTTGTCCGTGGCACAGATTACCAGGAAAACATTATCTAAGTCCGCCGGCCGGTATTGCCCCTGTCTATAGAGAATCCGGCCGGATTCCGCCATATCCCTGAGACCTGGGGTTAATTCCGGACCGACAACTTGAACGGAGGCGTCGCATTCAAGCAAGGAGCATACTTTACGTTCCGCCACCTGCCCGCCGCCGATTACTAAGCATAATTTACCACTTAAGTCCAGAGATATCAAGTAATGCCCCATCCATAACCTCCGCCGTGATAAATAGTTTATATTCAAATTAAAGACATTTTTAAATTTAATGCTTTCTGACTTTAATAAAATCAGCAATCATTGAAAGGTTATTTCTTGCGGGTAAATCCGGCAATGCCATAAGTTCTTCTTTGGCCTTGCTCAAATATCTGTTTACTACTTCAAATGAACATTCAATAGCTCCACAGCTTCTGATTATTTCAATTGCTTCCTGTACTTCCTCTTCACTTTTTTCCGTTTTTCTTACCAATTCCACCAAACGCTTTTTCTCTCCGGATTTTTCAAGAGCATAAATAACCGGCAAGGTGATAATTCCCTCGCGGAGATCGCCTCCTACCGGCTTGCCTAATTTGCTTTGATCAGCCACCATATCCAGGATATCATCAGTTATTTGAAAAGCCATACCAATATTATTCCCATATCTACGAAGTGGCAGGTATATATTTTTGTCTGCTCCGCAAGCTACCGCGCCAAGTTGTACACTTGCCGTAATCAGAAAAGCAGTTTTGCGTTTGACCCGATAAAAATAGTCCTTCGTTGCCTGGCCAGTATCAAAGGAAGCTGTAATCTGCCGGATCTCACCTTCACACATCTTTACACTAACATCAGATAAAACTTTTGGGATTAATGGCTTTTTCTTTTCGTATTGGGAAATAAGAACCAAGCATTTTGCGAAAAGGTATGTTCCGATGTGAGTGGATATACCTTGACCCCACTTGGCGTTCACTGTAGGAACACCCCGGCGGATAAGTGAATTATCAACCACGTCGTCATGAATTAGGGTGGCCATGTGGACTAGTTCCAGGGCAACTGCCAGCGGAATTACATCTTCTAATTTAAAGTTGCAAAACTTGGCTCCCAACAGACTCAGCGCAGGCCTCAATCGCTTACCGCCTGCATAAAAGAGGTGTGTAGAGGTTTCTGTCAAAAATGGGTCTTGCACCTGTAGTGTTGCCTGCAACTCTTTTTCTACAACTTGCATGTCTTCCTCTATGCCTTTATAGAGCTCCAGCATTTTTCCACCTGCAATTACTCCGTTTTTAAGACAAAAATGCCAACAAAGTGGCATGCTTAGCCATATTTATCGGTTTTAAATCACCTTAATAAATATTCGCTGATTTATGTTAAATTCCTCCCCATATTAAGTAGATAGTTGAAAATACATAAACAAACAGACAAACAAAGTTTTTATCAGTGTCGAAAAGCATAGTAGAATTAATTCCATTATGGCTCTCGTTGCCGGGTAATAGAATGTATGTTATAATTTCTAGCGGGGGTGGATGGTGCCTGGTGGTGCTCCTGGTCTTCAAAACCAGTCGTCGGGCAGTGCTCCTGTCCGTGGTGAGTTCGATTCTCACACACTCCCGCCAGCAACAGCACTCTTTATAATTAACTCATCCTTCAAAATTTGTCCCCCAAAGTATAAGTTTACAATTTTTCCTAAATAATATATAATAACAGTGTATTCCTCATAAAAAGGAGGTAAATTACTTGGGTTATTTCAAGATTCGCAAATATAGTTTTATTTTTAGTTTTCTTCAACATCTTATTAGCATGCGTCCTACTATAAAGAGCGGTAAAAAAATTCTGAGTCCCGGCAATATATTGTTTATAGGTTTATCTATAATCCTAATGATATTTTTTATTTCAACCGCGTTGGCTGATATCTTTAATGGAATACCAGTCTTCCAATGGCTTAGCACAGGCTGGAATTATATTATGGGGGTACCGATTTCGGATATCGCCGTTGGAAGTGAAAGGATAATAACCGAAGCAGCAAAAAACACCATTCCGCAGGAAATCATGTTATTCGGGCAATTAACCCTATCATCCATTGGAGTGGTTCTATTAGCATTATTAGATGAGGTTCTCGGGATAGGATTACTCTTTACTGCTTTCATAACACGGGTAATTAATCAGTTTATAAGACCGCTAGCCGCACTTTCATGGCTGTTATTATTCGCTAGTTTAGTTCCTTCAGTCGTAACGCGTCTATAAGATCATTAAAAACCCGGCACGCTCAGCCGGGTTTTTGCTTTCAATCCCACACTCTCTCCACGCTATATAATTGAATTAAGTTGGTTAATTCTTACGGTGGCTTTTGAATCTTGGTTGGGATGCATTTTAATTACGCTGCTTATAGTTCAATACTAATTTTTCAATAACAGACCCCAGCAATCCGCCTGTTATTCCGCCTAAAATCCCGCAGAATATCGGGCTGATTTCGTAACTATATATAACACCCAATGTTCCTCCCATAGCAACCCCGATAAAAAAGCCGTTATATTTCGTATTGGTAGAGACTCTGGCTTCTTTAACCTGGCTAAGGCCACGATTGTTCTCCATTGCCTCGTTATACGCATGCCAAATGGAGTACGCGTAAAGGCACGGATAAAACAATATCCACTGAAAGTCGGCCACGTCAATAGCATTCTGATACTCTCCCCTGAATGAATAGAGAATGGCTAGATTCAGGCTTGCTTTAATGTTAATTATTAATTCCATTGCGACCAGCAAAAAGCCGACAAGGTAATCCCCGATATAAAGCTGCCCAAAACCAGGAATGGCTACCGACCACAAGGCCGACATCAAAGGCGAACGATATTTTTTCATTTCTGCTCACCACCGATATCTCGATGTTTCCTTTATTGTTAGCGTTCGCTTGAATTTTAGTCGTCATCTGACTTTTGCGCAATGTATTGATAATGATGAAAGCAAACAGAAATGGGCCAGCCATTGCACGCCGATCAGAACAAGCTCTAAAGTGGGTGGAACATCATCCAGGCGCATATTTGAAAGCCATCTTGCCCATAGTTTTACCTTCCATAATTACCAAAGGCTCAGGGGTTAATCTTTTACTAATAAATTGATAACAAAACTGAAAATTGATATGAAAAGAGCGGAAATAATTGCTGCTGTAAAACTATGGATATCAAACCCTTTGATCACAGCGGCGGCAAGCCATATCATCAGTCCGTTAATTACCAGGGTAAACAAGCCCAGCGTAATAACATTTAACGGCAGCGTCACCATTATTACTATCGGCCTTATGATAGCGTTAATAATCCCTAAAGTGATCGAGCCGAATATTGCGCCTGGAACAGTAACTTCAAACCCTTTAATAATGCTTGCTGTTAAAATCACAGCAAAAAAGTTTAAGATCCACCTTATCAGCCACCCTGCCATGGATAGTCCCTCCAGATCTAAACTTAAACAACTTTTATTCTATATCATATTCTTGATCTTATCATAAAGGAACCATTCTTGCCCTCCAGCAACACTGTCCCATTATTCTTCAGATTCATTCCCTGAACTGTCAGGAAGCCACTCTCCATCTTCTTCCTCAAGCGCAGGCACATCTTCATCAAGCTCGCCTTCATTCTGCGCATCGCCGTTTTCACCATCGAATGATGCCCAGGATAAGTTTACATGAGTTGGGTAGTAGTATAACGGCTCTTCCATATTGCCGTATGTGACCGTCGTATCAATGGTAACTATATTTCCTTCGTCTACTTCACTTTGCATTTCTGTTTCAACCGGACTCATTTCGTGCAAGTTAAAATCCGATTCACCCGGCGTCAGGTTCCATTTCTTGTCGCCTGGTCCTCCTAATCTTCCATTCCATAAATGCATCCTCACCAAATTTTCCGTATTGTAAGCCGAATCTCCTTTTAATTCATCCCAGCCTTCTGGATCAACGCTCGGCTGGTTTGCGCCTTGCTCTAAAGTTTCTCCGTAAACAGTCGCTGTTACATGATGCGCGCGCCCATTATCTTCTTCATGAGACTGATCATCCACTTCAATAGCCATTTGAAGCACTGCGCTGTTATCACTAACTTGATTACCGCCATCTGCGGCCGGTTGCAAGGCGGTTGCGGATTTTAGCAATTGCATAACAGCCTTGTTGCCAATTGTTCTTTGCAGCTGCAGTATATTATCTTGAGTTTGTAAAAAGCCGGGGTGTAAACTTTTTTGTGTCAAGGTATGTTCTTCAGTCTTTTTCCGATCATGTTTTTCTGAGACATCATGATGCTCATTGGCTGCTTTTGACTTGTTTTTATACATAACCGCCTCCATTATTAATCTGTCTAAATATGTCGATTCGTGCAATAATAACAACGACCGCCGTTAGGGCGGTCAATCAACACATTGTTCTTTTGTTATAATTCGACGAGAATATTCCGGTACCTTCAAAAAAGGGTTAAATATTATTGCCTGTTGTTATATCGCAATTTGTTTTCCCAGGAATCCTGCCGCAGTTTCAGCCATTTTTAGCTCAAGCCGCCCCATCTTTGCATCCGGATTTTTAGACATAAGAATTACGGCCCCTATAACATCGCAATCCACAATTATCGGAGCAATGATAATCGAAGTGGAAATCGCAACATCGTCTGCAGTTAATGACAATGGCGTCGCGCAAAGCTTTATTCTTCTTTCTTCCATGATCCTTTCGATCTCCGGGTTAAGCTGTCTGTTTAGCAATCTCTTTTTATTAGAGCCGGCCACGGTAATAATATTTTCTTTGTCAGCAATACAAACAGTGTGACCAAGTGAATTATATAAGGATTGCGCGTATTCTTCCACTAATAGGCCCAGCTCTTTTATCGGAGAGAATTTCTTAAAAATGACCTCACCTTCGTAATCGGTTAGTATTTCTAGAGATGAGTAATGTTTAATACGCAGTGAGTTCCTGATTTCTTTGGGTATTAAGAACCTGCCGAGTTCATCTATGCGGCGCACAAATCCAGTTGCCCTCATTATGCAAGTCACCACCAATTGTATTAGGTATTTGCCGGATAATGACATTTCCTGTAGAAAATTATCATCAGCCATTATATATATACGAAAGAGGATGACTTGTTGCGGGGTATGGTCTACAAAATATTTTTTTTAAAAATCCATTCCTGACACATTCCGGCCATAAATGCTCAAACGGTGCAAACGCTTGTTGTTTGCACCGTTTTGCGGATTAATTAACTATTTGTCCAGGTAAACTCTCCTGTCCAAGTAATGGAATGCTATTCAGTTTATATCTAAATCAGGTCTGCCTTCTGCAGCATTCTCATAACAATGGTTGCCGCCTCCGCTCTGGTAATGTCGTGATCAGGCGTGAGCATACTGTCGTCGCCGACCATTATTCCTGACTTGACGCATGCCGCGGCAGAGTTCCTGGCCCAGCTGTCGATGCTTTCATTATCCTTGAATTTGGCAAGCTGCGCGTCCACATCCGGTCCGGCGCTATCGGCATCAATGCCGGCCAGCTTGGCCGCCCCGGCGATAATCACCATCGCCTCTTCCCTGGAGATAGCCTTGTTGGGATTAAACGTCCCGTCGTTGTAACCGTTGATGATACCATATGCATACGCCGTGGATACTGCCCCGTTAAACCAGTCACTGTCACTGACGTCTTTGAAGTTATTTTTATTGCCCTTTTCACCGAGTCCAAGAGCCCTCACTATTATTGCCGCGAACTCGGCGCGGGTGACCTCCCGGTCAGGCGAATAATTATTCTCGTCGACGCCGCTGACAACCAGCCTTGAGCCCATTTCATTCACGTAATCCTTTGCCCAGTGGCTCTCCACATCCTTGAACGCCTTGAGATGCCAGATTACCATGTAGGTGCTGTTGGTCAAACTGTTTACGACCGCGTAATATTTGCCGTCCCTGACTATAATTTGGGTCGGCACGTGCGTAAATGTTCCGTCGCTGTTCACGATCACGGCCGTGGTTATCCTCTGGGGATCTATCCCCTCCGGTATGGCGATGGTTCTTTCAACAAAAGCATTGAAATGCGTCACTTCCACTGTTTTGTTCCCGTATGTGCAGGTCACCTTGAAGTCGACCGGGGGCACAACTATGGTATAATTATTTTTCTCCGCCGCGTCCTCGACGAATTGGACCGTCTCGTCCGTGCTCCTGGCAATCTCAATGTTCACGTTGATGTCTTTAAGCTCAACATTCTGGCCGAGTTGGGCTGAAACATCGTCAATATTAATCTGCGCCGCGGGCAGGGTGTACGAAGCGTTCTCCGTCTTTATTTCAACAACTGCGCTCTTTTGCTCCATGCTCTTGACCATCTGCCCGGTAAGCTGTCCGATAACCGTATCGGCATCGGTGCTGACCGGTATGGTAACTACTGAGTTTTCGCCTTCTTGTTTCAGCTTTTCCTCGAGTTTCTCGGGATCCAGGACGACAGTGGTCACGGCGCGGTCACCGACCGTTGTAGTACTGGCGGTGGCCATTCCAGCTTCGACTTTGCCGTTGACCATTATCTCCACGTTTGACGATGGTGAAGTCGGCTGTTGAGTTGGGGATGTACTAGGTCCCTTGCCGCTGGATTTGCGCGTTATCGTCAGGATGAAGCTTTCGCCGGTGCTCTGGCCCCCGCTGTCGTATACCGTAGCGGACACGGTAGAGGTCCCGACGGAGGTAGGTATACCGCTGATCAATCCGCTGGCTTGGTTGATGGTGAGACCGGCGGGCAATCCGGTTGCGGTCCAGGTATAAGGTTCGGTCCCGCCCGTGGCAATCAGGGTTGCGCTATAAGATATTCCCACTCTGCCGCCTGGCAGGCTGCTGGTACTGATGGTTAAGCCAGATGCCGGGTTCACTGTCAGGGTGAAACTAGCGCTGTCGCTGCTGCCGTAGTAGTCGTATACCGTGGCTGACACGGTGGAATTTCCGGCGGAAACAGGATTACCGTAAACCTGACCTGATACGGTATCTAGAATTAAACCCAACGGCAAACCAGTCGCGCTCCAGGTATATGGTGCGGTCCCGCCGCTCGCTGTTAATGTTGCGCTATACAATGCGCCCACAGTGCCGTTAGGCAAGCTGACGGTGGTAATGGCCAGAGTGGGCGTGCTAGTTGCCGGCAGGTTGACTTTTGCACTGGTTATTCGGGTAAGCCCGGTGGTATCGAACGCCAGTTGTGCATCTGTGACTGCCGACGCGTTGGTAGCACCCAAGTTGGTGAAGGTCGCCACGCCGGCGCTTGCTGTCACGGTCACTGTTCCAGTGAGTATCCAGTCACCTGTGTCTACTTTGGATGCTGTTACTACTGTCGTGTTATCGTTTGTGCAGGTGTTGCCGTAGGTGTCCTTCAGGGTTACCTGGGGCTGCTGGGCAAACTGTCCTCCATTAGAATCAGGAGCAGTAATGTTCTGCGTAACCACCATTGTGATAGCAGCCCCGTGATTTATTGTCTGGGATACCGTCGAGCTGTTATAGCCTGGGGCTGTGATCACTACATCTGCTGTTGCCGGGGTTTGTAGTACCGCATTTCCACCACTTGGCTTCAAGGTCACTTTTCCGCTGGATACCACATAGTCTGTGGTCACTGTCAATGCCGTTCCGCCAAAGCTTACTCCCGTGATCGCTCCCTCAAACGCTGCATCCGCCCCGAAGGTTATCTCTATGTCATTATCCACGTTGTTGTCTGTGGTGTCCGCCGTGAGTATCTTTATCCACTTCGCATACAGGGTATGATTGCTTGTCGTATCCACAGCCGTGGTGTCTGTTATTTGATCCCCTGTTCCGTTATCTCCGTTATACCAGCCGTCAAAGACATACCCAGCCTTACCCGGTGTCGGCATTGGTTCAGACGTCATTCCATCGGCAGCTTTGCCATAGGCAGATTGGAACAGTTTAGTCTGTGTTGCCGGGGTTACTGTTCCGCCTTCCGGGTCATAGGTCACCGTGCAAATTTGCGGAGTAGAATTTTGAACGATGCTTAAATCATCGACGTAGAGGTTATACCCCCAATCGGAATAACCCAGCAAACCAATCCGTACAGTATCCCCTGTACTGCATGTAAAAGTGACTGTATGCTGAACCCAGCCAGTCCCGTCCACACGCTTAATTTGCGGCCCTAAGTCTACCCAGGCTCCCCCATTAAAAGAAATTTGAGTTTGGATATAATCATTCGCACCGAGGATTGTTCCGCCATCATTATAGACATCCGGATGCTGGTAGAGATAGAAACTCAAATCGTAAGAACCCGCCGGTAAACCAAAGCTCCGGCTGAACAGCCGCGTGCTGAGAGGCCTATTAGCGTTCCATATATCTTCCTTCATCATATAGGAACCACTATATGGGTTGATGGTAAGATCCAAATCATAACCAGTCTGACTTTGCGTTTCTGTTTCAACTCTGAACCATTTTAAAGGAGTTGAACCTCCAATTACCTCTTCCGTTTCCCAATCATCCTGAAAATAACCCGCATTCTCAAAACCTTCGGAGAACGGTACGGAAAATACCCTGTGCTGGGTCCTCCCTGACTCGGGCATAGAAGCAGTTGCAGTTGAAACAAATACTTCGTGAAGAGAAGGCAGCGTGGGGATGCTAATCGTTATGGAAGTTTGACCGGCCGCTACAGTGCCGCTGCCTAATAAAGTCCCGCCTGTTGCCGCGTCATAAATTTTAATCACATCATCAACGGCACATCCTGTGACAATGACCGTTTTCGACACGATGTCACTGTCGATCGACCCGGAAGGCGTCGGTGGCATACGCAGCTGGGGATAAGATTCTGCCCCAAGATACCAGACCTCATTAAAATCCCAGCCGCTGTAAGTTCCCGCTTGCTGCAACGCTGCCGAAGTCTTCGGTTCTGCCCCGGTATTACCGGAAGGCGAAGCGATTCCGTAAGTTGCGGCCGTATCCAGAAAGTAGTTACCGGAAACAGTAGCGTTGTATGTATTGGAGACAATACCGCCTTTTTGTGTCGAGGCTCCGGCAAATGATCCCGCAAAGTAACAGTTTTGAATCGTTGCATTACTTGCAGATCCGGCAATTCCCCCCACCGATGCTCCCGACACCCCCTGAAGCGTAGCAGTGCTGTAGCAATCCTTTATTGTGCCCTGATTGTTGCCAGCAATGCCTCCGACGGATGAAGTATCGCTTTGAGCTTCTACGGTTGTGTTCACAACACTGCAGTTCTGGATAGTCCCGCTGCTCCATCCGGCAATTCCTCCCACACTACAAACAGAACTTGGATCGGTACATAAAATAGCTGAGTTCTTCAAAGTTAGATTTTTTATTACTCCCGGTGCATCTGTATTGAAATTCGATACATTACCCAATAAACCCGCAGTCCGAAGCGGAGTAGTAATATTAAGATTGGATATGCTTCTGCCGCTGCCGTCATATATACCGCTAAACATGTCCGCTTCAGTACCTATAGGGTCAAAAGTAACTCCCGAGCAATCAATATCATTGATCTGCTTAAAATTTTTATCTCTGACCGTGCTGATATTTTCTGAGAGCCATTGCAAGTTTCCAGCCGTAGAGATAAGATATGGACTTGCAGCTGTTCCGTTTCCTGTCGGCTGTTCCGACGCGGCAAATGCCTTGTCAATTCCTTCATTCAGTCCGAACGACAGGCAGCAAATCATCAGCGTTGTAATAAAAATTACCATTATTTTGTTGAATACTCTTCTAAATATCCCAACTCTCCCCTTTCTCTCTGCCTGATTTAGTTACATCCCCTGCGGCCTGAATTTATATCCGCTTGCTTTCTATTCGTTAATTTTCCAGTTGGAACTTAATTTTGATATTAAAGGAGCGTTATCAGTTGAAAGAAACAATCTCCATCTCTTCTGGTAAGGATAACGACAAAAATATAATTTGACTTCCCCTACACCTTCGTATTTTACGACTACTTCGAAATAGTGGGTATTACGTTTGCGACAGCGTTTTTCTTTGCCTTCTTCTTTCAATGGCACAGTAATTGCTTGGCATTTATTGAAACAGATATTTTTCTCACAAGACTCCTACCCCAGAGCCGTTAAAACAATCAACCTGCAACCACAGCGTGGCTACAGGTTTTCACCGTAAACTTTATTTATGTTGCCGCTCTGGTTATGGTAATTTCATATTTCTTGAAATCCGACCCTATAGCCGCATTGCAGATAACAGTTACCAGGTTAGTTCCTACCTGCAGGTCGATAACCTGAGATGGTTGTCCGCTCTGGACTGCAACACCGTTCACCGTTATGCTTCCTCCAGCCTCTGCTGTTGCCTGTATCTGAGCTGTTGTCTTTGTATTGGCCACAGAAGAAGTATAAGCATAAGTAGTTTTGTTGAAGGTTGGCGTAAGACCTCCGCCCTTTATCCCGACAATTAGCATCGCCGACAAATACGGGCTGCTGGCCCTGGTCACGTTAACCGTGTAGGTATTCACCTCTCCAATCGCCGGATATACCTCCACCGGTATCGGATTATTCACGCCGGCATTCAAATTGACCGGCGCCGAG
Organism: Pelotomaculum terephthalicicum JT; assembly: GCF_022410535.1. Taxonomy (GTDB): domain Bacteria; phylum Bacillota; class Desulfotomaculia; order Desulfotomaculales; family Pelotomaculaceae; genus Pelotomaculum_D; species Pelotomaculum_D terephthalicicum. The sequence continues at coordinate 1,098 of NZ_JAKNBL010000006.1, read as the reverse complement.
GGCTGCCCGTTGGCGCAGGCAATACCGTTAACCTTTATGGTCGCGTTACTGTCCGCCACCGTGGGCGTTATTGTGATACTGCTCAGATCATAACCTGCGTTTGAGGCATAAGCATTGGTCGTCTGGCTAAATGGCGGATTAAGCACCAGTGAGTTGCTTAATACCAGATTTGAGAGATAGGGATTGGTCGGATCGGCGGCATATATCTCCAGATCCACGATTGAGGCAAAATTCGTATTGCAACGTAGTCCCTTGGTCACATAAACTCTAACCCACCTGGTCTTGTGCGGGGCAATTGCCCGGTCGGTTTGGTTGGCCGAATTATTAGTCACGGAATCCAAATCAAACCAGTTGGCATTATCAAGGCTTCCCTGCAACTTGTAATCGGTTAAATTATAATTTGGCGACCAGCCGATCAAACCCATCTGCTTGACCAACCAGCGGTTAACCCAATAAAAAGCGCCGAGATCGACAATCAGCCAAACAGGTGATGGCGGCGTCGGTTCAGGCGGCAACGGAGAGGTACCCAGCCACCGTCCCAGCGGAGTTAAAGTACCGTCAACCGCCTTGGCCGGTGCATAAGGATAAACGAAACTGCTCGCATTAGCGAACTTGTTCCGGGCAATGTTATCACCCATAAAATTCCACCCCTTCTGAGTCTTTTTCACATCTCTTGATAGAGTTGTAAGAATAATCTTATTTACCCTTAGTCTCTGGTTGGATATATACCGGAAATGCAAATATAATAACCAGTGCCGGGCTGCGGTTCGGCGCCCTGTAAATTAGGTATGGCAAAAGTGGTAGTCCCGTTACCGCCGAATTTATTGCCGATTAAGGAAAACAGCGCGGTATATTGTTGAATCTGAAGAATTTGGCCGTTGCAGAGCAACCAGCCCATGGGTACAAATGAATATGGAAATACGACAATTTGTCCTAAAAAGTAATCCATAATGTCATCCTCCTTAACTAAATAAATAGGCTCTCGGCATTAGATGGGAGGAATCATTAAATCTGGAATAAAGCAACTGGAAATTCTGGCATGCCAGGCTAAAAAGACTGTCCTTTTCACGACATTCCTAAAAATGGGCATGGCAAAGA